>CAXTAO010000017.1:0-61457 GCA_964242625.1 uncultured Caulobacteraceae bacterium
CGCTCCTGATCGCGCTGGGCTTCGAGTTCGTGAACGGCTTCCACGACACCGCCAATGCGGTGGCCACCGTGATCTACACCCAGAGCCTGCCGCCGCTCTTCGCGGTGGTCTGGTCGGGCTTCTTCAACTTCCTGGGGGTGGCGTTCTCCACCGGGGCTGTGGCCTACGGCATCGTGACCCTGCTGCCGGTCGAGCTGATCCTGCAGACGGGCTCGGCGGGCGGCTACGCCATGATCTTCTCGCTCCTCCTGGCGGCGGTGATCTGGAACCTCGGCACTTGGTGGTTCGGCCTGCCGAACAGCTCTTCGCACGCGTTGATCGGGTCGATCTTGGGCGTGGGCCTCGCCAACCAGATCCTGCACGGCCGCTCGGGCGCGCAGGGCGTGGACTGGTCGCAGGCGGGCAAGGTGCTGCAGGCGCTGCTGTTCAGCCCTGTGTGCGGCTTCGTGCTGGCGGCGCTGCTGCTCCTCATCCTCAAGGTGGTGGTGCCGGCCAAGCAGCTCTACCAGCCGGCCGACCCGTCCAAGACGCCGCCGTGGTGGATTCGCGGCCTCCTGATCCTGACCTGCACCAGCGTCTCCTTCGCGCACGGCGGCAACGACGGTCAGAAGGGCATGGGGATCATCATGCTGATCCTGATCGGTGTGGCCCCGACCGCCTATGCGCTGAACCGCACCATGCCCGACAAGGCGACCCCCGCCTTCCTGCAGAGCTCGGCGGCGGCGTCCCATGTGTTCGGCGGCCGAGCCGGCGGCGCGCCGCCGGTGGTGGACGTGGCGGCCGCGCGCCGCACGGTGGATGGCGCGCTGACGAGCGGCGGCCTCGACAAGCCGGAGGTCTCCGCCGCCCTGTCGCGCCTGTCGACGGACATCGGCGACCAGATCCAGCGCGCCGGGGCCATCCGCAAGGTGCCCGCCGCCGTCACTCAGAACGTCCGCAACGAGATGTACCTCGTGAGCTCGGCCATCGGCTCGCTGCAGAAGCACAAAACGCCGATGTCTCCCGCCGACGCCAAGGCGCTGAAGGGCTACAAGGGCCTCCTCGACGGCGGCACGCGCTTCATCCCTACCTGGGTCAAGATCAGCGTCGCCATCGCGCTGGGTCTCGGCACCATGATCGGGTGGAAGCGCATTGTGGTCACCGTCGGCGAGAAGATCGGCAAGGACCACCTGAGCTACGGCCAGGGCGCCTCGGCCGAGATCGTGGCTGCGGTCACGATCGGCGGGGCCGAGATGCTGGGCCTGCCCGTGTCCACCACCCACATTCTGTCGAGCGGCGTGGCGGGAACCATGGTGGCCAACGGCTCGGGGCTGCAGTGGTCGACGGTGCGCAACATCGCGCTCGCCTGGGTGCTGACCCTGCCCGCGGCCATCACCATCGCGGGCCTGCTCTACGCGGCGCTGAGCGCGGTCCTCGGCGGACTGCGCTGAGGCTCGGGGCGGGCCGGGTCCTCGCGGATCCGGCCCGGCCCCGGACTACTGGACGAGCGCCGGCTGGCCAGCGCGTCCCCCGCTCCGACGCGAGCCGCGCAGGCCGCGGATGGTCGCCTCGCTCACGCCGTCGCTGGCCATCACGAGCCGGATCAGCGGGTCGGCGAGGAGCGCGTCGAGCCCCAGCTCGGGCACGACGCGCACCGGCGTGGACGTTTGAGTGCAGCAGATCATGGTCATTCCTCCTCGGCGGCGGCGGTGCGCCAGGGCGACGCCTGTTCGGGCGCGCGCACCCAGCGGATCTCCTCGACGCGGACCACGCCGTCCGGCGCCTCCACCTCGTGGTCCAGAACGGCGACGTCCGGCTCGCTGCGTCGCAGGCGGATCACTGCCTGCACGCCGCGGACGGCGGGAGCGCGCACCTCCACCTGCCCCGCGCCGTCGCGCCGGGCCTCCACGCGCCGGCGCACGCCGTCGACGGTGGTGGTGGACGGGGCCGCCGTGAACGACAGGTCGTAGCGGCCGCGCGCCACCTCCGCCCCGCCGCGGCTTTCCACCACCTCGTAGGTGAGGCGCCGGCCGTCGTCGCGCGACACGACGAGGGTGGCCGAGTCAGGCGCGGGGCCGCTCAGCGCTTCGGAGAAGGAGGACCCCTGCGCGGCCATGGTCCAGCGCCCCTCGAGCGTCGCCGCCCCGGCGTGGGCCACCCCGGCCGTGCCAATGGCCGCAAGGGCGCCGGCGGCCCAGGCGCGCCAGGCGTGGGGGCGCGATGCGGGCCGGGGGCGGTCCGCGTCGGCCAGCATGCGGACCAGCGTCGCCGCCTCCGGGGATGGGTCGGCCTGCAGCGCCTCCTCGAGCGAGAGAGGCAGTCCGAAGCGCGCGTCGTGAGCCATGGGAACCGTCCGAACCGAGCCGTCCGACCTGATGTCGAACGCGTACTGTACCGTACGGTGCGGAAATAGGGCGGTGGCGTAACCGCCGTCAAGCGATTTCTGTACCGGACGGTAGCGACGTGTTGGGACGGGCTGGACGCGCGCCGCGGCAGTTTCTATATCGCCTGGTATGGAAGTCGAGGCTCCCGTCCGTCCCGGCCGTCCGCGCGAGTTCTGCACGGAAGCGGCGCTCGCCGCGGCGCTGCGCGTGTTCTGGACCAAGGGCTATGAGGCCGCCTCCCTCTGCGACCTCACCGAGGCCATGGGCGTGACCCGTCCCAGCCTCTACGCCGCCTTCGGCAACAAGGAGGCGCTGTTCCGCAAGGCGCTCGACCTCTACGGGCGCGAGAAGACGGCGTTCATGGAGGCGGCGCTGGCCGCCCCCACCGCACGTGGCGTGGCCGAGCGCATGCTGGGTCAGGCGCTGGAAATGCAGTGCGGCGACGGCGGCCCGCGCGGGTGCCTCCACGTGATCAGCTCGGTGGCGGGCGGTCCGGAGGCGGCCTCGATCAAGGCCGAGCTGGCCGAACGCTTCGCCGCCACCGAGCGTCAGATGCTCGAGCGGTTCGAACGGGCCGGGGAGGAGGGCGACCTTTCGCCGGGCGTCGATCCGGCGGCGCTCGTGCGCTACCTCTTCACCGTGCTGCGGGGCCTCTCGGTGCAGGCGGGCGCGGGTGCGTCGCGCGATACTCTGCAGGGGGTGGTCGACACGACGCTCGCCCTCTGGCCGGGGCGCTAGCGCTCAGGGCCTCACCGGCTGCGTCTTACCGAACGCGGGCTCGCGCTTTGGCTCGCGGCGACGCGGAGGGCCGGGCGGCGTCAGGGCGTCGCCGCCCAGCATGAAGACCAGGAAGAAGACGGTCGACGCTATGTCGAGCGGCAGGGTCGGCGAGCCCACGGCCCGCCAGATGTCGAAGGCGGCCAGGATCCACACCGCGCCGCGCACGAAGCGGGCGAGCGGACGCTCGCGACGCATCAGGGTGAAGGCGCGCTGGATCTCGGGGTTGGCGCCCCAGCGCATGTCGTTGAGGTGGTAGAGCCCCATCACCACCGCGCCGGCGAGGAGCGTCAGCAGCTCCACCCGGCCCTCGGCGATGAATTCGGCCGCGCCCTGCGTCGTGAACTGGCCCACCAGCGCCATGCGCAGCAGCATGCGCCGCGGCACGCCCAGCGTGTTCCAGATCCACGCCACGACGACGTCCGCCGCGGCGAGCTGGGCCGCATCGATGCGCAGGAGGAGGTTCACACGCGCGCATCTCGTACGCCCGTCGCGCGGGCGCAAGCCGGGCGCACGCGCGTCGCCCTCAGGCCTGCACGCCCCGCATGATCAGCGCCAGCGCGTCGTCCGAGTGCAGCTTGGCCACGCTCTCCAGCGAGCGACGTAGAGAGCTGTTGAAGCCCCGCGCCTCGCCGCGCAATCGCTCGGCGGTGCAGATGAGCTGGATCGCGCAGCGGAAGCCGATGTCCGCAGGCGCCGGGGTCTGCTCGCTCATGGCGGCCTCCCACTTCGTCCCGCCCTGTCGCAGGACCGTCATATAGCTTCGCCGGGGGAAGGTTAACGGCCGATGACGCCGGCCTTCGCGCGTTTGCCTTGGACGTTTGAAAGGCTACAGCGGGTCTGGCGCGCCACACCGCCGCGCACGGGGGCGACAGTGCAGGCGTTCGAGGCGGACACCGCGGAGCCGGTCGAGGCGCCGCCCGTACGCCGACGCGACGTGGCGGCCTTCGGCCTGGGCCTGGCGGAGGTGGCCCTGGCGCTCGTGTGCCTGGCCGCATCGGTGGTGCTGAAGGCGGTGGTCGACGCGCGCGGGCCTCTCTGGCTCGACGAGGCGTGGACGGGTGCGGTCGCCGCCGCGCATCCGTTCTCCGCCTTCGCGCGGCAGGCGTGGCTCGACGTCAATCCTCCGCTCTACTTTGTGTTGATGCACGGCTGGGTGAAGCTCGCCGGCCTGTCGGCGATCGCCCTGCGCACGCCCAGCCTCGTGGCGGCTCTGCTGGCGCCCGCGGCGGCGGCGCTGATCCGCACGCCGGGCCTGTCCGGGCCCGAGCGCCTGACCTGGGCCGCGGTCGTGGCGCTGTGGAGCCAGGCGGTGCTGTTCGCCCAGGAGGCGCGGGCCTATTCGCTCCTGATCCTCCTCGCGGTGCTGCAGCTGATCGCGCTGGTGCGGCTGCTGCGCCGGCCCGACCGCACGCGCGCGGCGCTCTGGGTCGGGGCCGCCTGCCTGACGACGCTGACCAACTACCATGGCCTGGTGCTGACCGCAGCGGAGGGGCTGGTCCTCCTCGCCGCGCTCAGGCTGCGGATCCTGCGACTGTGGCCGGCCGCGTTCGCCTTCGCGCCGGCGCTGGCCTGGATGGCCGTGCACGCTCCGCGCGTCCTCGTGTTCGCCCGGCCGGACGTCGCCTGGTACCCGCCGATGGACCCGTGGCTGCTCGAGCAGGCGCTGGACGCCGCAGCCGACGGCTGGCCGGTGGTGGCCGCGGTCGTCGTGGCGGTCGTCGGCGGGGTGACGGTGGAACGTGCGCTCGGGCGTAGGCCCACCGGCTTCTCTCCCGGCGAAGGGGCCTTGTGGCTGGCCGCTCTGGCGTCGGTGGTGGGGGCGGCGGCGGTGATCGCCCTGGGCTTCGTGCGGCCGAGCTTCACGCCCAGGTACCTCACCGTGTTCGGACCCGGCGTTCTCCTGGCGCTGGTGCTGGCCTGCCGCAGCCTCTCGTCGGAGGGGGCGCGGCTGGGCCGCATCGCGGTTCTCCTGTTCACGGCCGGGTCGGCCGCCCATCTCGCGTGGACGCAGAGGCCCGCCGAACGGCGCGCCTACGAATTCCAGACCGCCTCCGAGTGGCTGATCGCCCATGACGCCCGCCGCGTGGCGGTGGTGTGGGACAACCCCACGGCCCGCGCGCTGGCCCCGGAGGAGAGCCGTGCGCTTTGGGGCTTCTTCTTCGACCGGGCCAGGCGCCCCGTCGAGGTGGTCGACCTCGGCTACGATCCGCGGACGCCCCCGGACGCGCGCCTCCTCGCCCGGACGACCCGGCCCGGAGACGCGCTGCTCTGGCTCTACGACGTGCGGGTGCCGGGCACGGCCGAGCGACGCTTCCGACCGGGCCTGCCCCGGGCGGATGCGGCCGATCCCGGGTTGGACTGCCGCCGCTTCGCCGGCGGCCCCTTGGGCGTCTGGGCCTGCTCGAGGACGCGCGCCGCGGCCGCCGGCTCGTCTTCGCCGGTCGACGCGCCTAGATAGTGCTCATGTCCGCCACCCTCGCCCCGTCGCCCGGCGTCGTCGCCCCGGTCGCACTGGCGCAGGCCCAGGCCGCGGCGGTCGCGGCGGTGGGCCTCCCTCCGGGCGCGCGGATAGTGGCGGCCATGTCGGGTGGGGTCGACTCGACAGTCGCCGCCGCCCTTCTCGCCCGCGCCGGCTACGACGTCGTGGGGGTCACCCTCCAGCTCTACGACCAGGGCGCGGCGGCGAAGCGCTCAGGCGCCTGCTGCGCGGGCCAGGACATCCGCGATGCGCGCATGGCCGCCGAACGCATCGGCATCCCCCACTATGTGCTCGACTACGAGAGCCGCTTCCGCGAGAGCGTGATCGACGACTTCGCCGACAGCTACCTGCGGGGCGAGACGCCTATACCCTGCATCCGCTGCAATCAGACGGTGAAGTTCCGCGACCTCCTGGAGGTCGCGCGCGAACTGGGCGCCGAGGCGCTCGCGACCGGCCACTACGTGCGCCGCGCCGCGGGGCCGCACGGTCCCGAGCTGCGGCGGCCCGCCGAGCCCGCGCGCGACCAGTCGTGGTTCCTCTTCGCCACCACGCGCGAGCAGCTGGGCTATCTGCGCTTTCCTCTGGGCGACCTGCCCAAGGCCGCCGTGCGCGCGGTCGCCGCCGAGCTGGGCCTGGCCGTCGCCGCCAAGCCCGACAGCCAGGACATCTGCTTCGTGCCGGACGGCGACTACGCCCGCCTTGTGGAGCGGCTTCGCCCCGAGGCGGCGGGCGGAGGCGAGATCGTGCACGAGGACGGCCGCACCCTCGGCCGGCACGGCGGCGTCGCCCGCTACACCGTGGGCCAGCGTCGCGGCCTGGGCGTGGCGGTCGGCGAGCCGCTCTTCGTCACCGCGCTCGATGCGCCGCGCCGGCGCGTGGTGGTGGGCCCGCGCGAGGCGCTCCTCACCCGCTCCCTGACGCTCGCCGAGCCCAACTGGCTGGGGCCGCACGCCTCCCTGGCGGCGGCGGCGGCCGGCGGCGGGGAGGTGCTGGCGCGCGTGCGCTCGACCGCCGCGCCCGCCCCCGCCCGGCTGGTGATCGAGGGCGACGAGCCCACGGTCGTGTTCGCGCGGCCGGAGGAGGGCGTCTCGCCTGGCCAGGCCTGCGTGCTCTACGACCCGGCCGACCCCGACCGCGTGCTGGGCGGCGGCTTCATCGCCCGCACGCTTAGGGCCTAGCCGAAGCGGACCGGATCGACGTCACGGACGCTCGCCGCGGCCGTGCTCGCCGCCGGGGCCATGGTCGCCGCCCGGGCCATGGTCGCCGCCTCCCCCGTGTCCGGGTCCGTGCGGGCCGCCGCCGGGAGGACCGCCGTGCGCCCCCTCTGCATGCCCCTGCGGCGGGGCGTGCTGGGCCTGGCGCGCCTGTTCCGCCTGCGCGTGCTGCTGCCCGCGAGCCTCTTGCTGGACCGCTTGGCGCTGCTGCTCGTGCTGCGCCTGGCGCGCCTGTTCGGCTTGCCCGCGCTGCTGCTCGCGCATCTGTTGCTGGAACGCCTGGCGTTGCTGGTCGTGCTGGGCCTGGCGCGCCTGTTCGGCTTGCCCGCGCTGCTGCTCGCGCGCCTGCTGCTGGAATGCTTGGCGCTGCTGGTCGTGCTGGGCCTGGCGCGCCTGGTCCGCCTGAGCGCGCTGCTGGTCGCGCGCCTGCTGCTGGAACGCCCGGCGCTGCTGGTCGTGCTGGGCCTGGCGCATCTGTTCCGCCTGAGCGTGCTGCTGCTCACGCGCCCGCTGCTGGAACGCTTGCCGCTGCTGGTCGTGCTGGGCCGGGCGCATTTGTTCCGCCTGAGCGCGCTGCTGGTCGCGCGCCTGCTGCTGGAACGCCTGGCGCTGCTGGTCGTGCTCCGCCTGGCGCGCCTGTTCCGCCTGGGCGCGCCGCGGGTCGTCTCCCGGACCGCCGGGTCCGCGATCCAAGCGAGCCCCAGGATTCACGCCGGGTCCCTGGTCCATGCGATCGCCACGTCCTCCCTCCCTCCCGGGGCCGGGGCCGGGGCCGGGGCGGAGACCGGGTCCGGGCCCGCGGCCGGACGGGTCGGCGGCGAACGCCGGACCCCGGCGGTCGAAGTCGGGCCGAGCGGGAGGCGGCGCGCCGTCGCGCACGTTGATGGTGGGGTCGACCCGCACGTTGACGGTCTGCGCCTGGCGGGCGGCGGCCCAGTCACGCCGGGCTCCGCCCGCATCGCCCTGCACCTGGGCGAAGCGTGCGGCCTCGGCCTCGCGCCGGACGCGCTCGTCGGCGAAGTGCGCCTGATAGCTGGCGGCGTTGGCGTCATGGTAGGCGCGCCAATCGGCGTTCTGCGCCTGGATCGCCGACCACCGCGCGCGCTCCGCCGAGAAGGCGGACTGCCGGCGGTCCCAGTCGGCGCGCGACACCGCCCGCCAGTCCGACCGTTCGCGCGAGGCGTCGTAGAGCCCCACCGCCCGCGCGAGGAGCGCCGCGGCGATCCCCAGCCGCGGGCCGTAGTCGTCGTCCGGCACGACCTCGCCGCCCGGGCCGTAGACCACCGCCAGCGCGCCGTCGGAATAGCCGTAGGCGTAGTCGGGGTCGCGGATCAGGAAGGGGCGGCTCGCGCCCCGCTCGTAGTAGAAATAGCGCCAGCGGCCTCCGCCCAGCGGCTCGGCCACGCGGTAGTTCCCGTCGTCGGCGCGCCAGGCGTAGGGGTCCACGCCGCCGTAGCTGAAGGTGTAGTCGGGCGGGGCGTCGCCATAGCCGTAGCCGTAGGCGTAGGCGCGGTCGAGATAGGCATAGCGCGCGCGGGGGTCACGCACGCGCGCGACCCGCACCGGCGGGGCGGGGGCGAGCGAGCGGGCGGGAGGCGCGTCGGCCGAGGGCGCGGCGGGCGCGTCGGTCATCGGCAGGGCCGCGAGCGGGGCGGCGGCTGCGGCCGGCGCGGGAGCGGGCTTGTTGCAGGCGGCGAGCACCAAGAGCGGCGCCAAAGCGACGGTGGCGGCGCGACGTGCGGCGGAGGGGGTCATGGCGGGTCTCCGAGAGGCTCGCTCGACGCCTAGCCGCGCGAAGCTGAACGGGAGCGAAACCCGCCAGCGCGCCTACGGTTCAGCTTCGTGGAGCGCGGCAGGGTCGTGCGCGTGGCGACGTGCGGCGGCGCGGACTATATCGACGCTTCCGCCAGCCGAGGTCGATCATGCCTGAAGCCGCCGCCGCCGCGCACGATCCCGTGGTGATCGCCGCCTACGCCCGCACGCCCATGGGGGCGTTCCAGGGCGCGCTGTCTTCGGTCAAGGCGACCGCGCTTGGCGCGGCTGCAGTGAAGGCGGTGCTGGAGCGCGCGGGGTTGGACGGCGAGCGCGTCGACCAGATCCTGATGGGCTGTGTCCTGCCGGCGGGCCTGGGCCAGGCGCCGGCGCGCCAGGCGGGGGTGGGCGCGGGCCTGCCGCTCGGCGTGGAGGCGGTGACCGTCAACAAGATGTGCGGCTCGGGCCTGCAGGCGGCGGCGATGGCGCACGACGCGCTCGTCGCCGGCTCGGCGCGGGTGGTGGTGGCGGGCGGCATGGAGAGCATGTCGGGCGCGCCCTATCTGATGGCCAAGCACCGCGGCGGCGCGCGCATCGGCCACGACGTCATCTCCGACAGCATGTACCTGGACGGGCTGGAGGACGCTTACACCCCCGGCAAGCTGATGGGCGCCTTTGCGGAGGACGCCGCGCGCGAGCACCAGTTCACCCGCGAGGCGATGGACGCTTATGCGGTGGAGAGCCTCGGCCGCGCCCGTCGCGCTCAGGACGAGGGCGCTTTCGACCGCGAGATCACCCCGGTGGAGGTCGCCGGCCGCAAGGGGGTGGAGGTCGTCGCGCGCGACGAGCAGCCCGCCAAGGCCGATCCGGCGAAGATCCCGACGCTCAAGCCCGCTTTCTCCAAGGAGGGGACGATCACCGCCGCCAACGCGTCCTCGATCTCCGACGGCGCCGCCGCGCTCGTCATGGCGCGCGAGTCGACCGCGCGGATGCTGGGGCTGCCGGTGGTCGCCTATGTGCGCGCGCACGCCGCCCATGCCCAGGCCCCGGCGCAGTTCACCTCCGCGCCCGTCCCCGCCATGCGAAAGGTGCTGGAGCGCGCGGGCTGGTCGGCGACGGAGGTCGATCTCTGGGAGGTGAACGAGGCCTTCGCCGTGGTCGCCATGATCGCCATGCGCGAGCTCGGCCTTCCGCACGACCGTGTGAACGTTCATGGCGGGGCGTGCGCGCTCGGCCACCCCATCGGCGCCTCGGGCGCGCGGGTGGTATGCACGCTTTTGTCGGCGCTCGAGCGCAAGGGAGGCAAGAAGGGCGTCGCCTCGCTCTGCATTGGGGGCGGAGAGGCGATCGCCATGGCCTTGGAGCTCGCTTGACCGCCGTCTTCGCGCTCGCCGCATAGGCGCGACGGCCCACAAAGCGGGCGCCGACCTTTTCAGGCCGCCGACTTCGCAAATCTGTGGTGCACCGCAGCGCCGGAGGGTTTACCACGAATACGCCTTCGGGCGTTTCCTCCCTAATGACTTGGGCCGCGCCGCAGGGCGCGGCCCTTTTTTCTCGGCCCTCAGCCTAGGCGAGATGCGGGCTGATCAGGCCGAGGGGGGCGGCGGTGGTGGATTTCACCGAGCGGATGACGATGCGGCTCTCGACATTCTGGACGAGCCCCAGCGCCAGGAGCCGGTCACGCAGGAAGTCGTCGAAGCCGTGGATGTCGCGGGTGATCACCCGCAGCACATAGTCCATGCCGCCGGTGACGGTGGCGCACTGGGCGACCTCGGGCCAGGCGATCACCGCCTCCTCGAAGGCCGCGAGGTTCTCCTTGGTCGGCGTGGTCAGCCGCACCTCGGCGTAAACCTCGAAGCCAAGCCCTAGCTTCTCGTTGTCGAGGAGGGTGACGCGGCGGCGGATCACGCCCGCGTCCTCCAGCCGCTTGATCCGACGCCAGCACGGCGAGGAGGACAGCCCCACGCGCTCGGCGATCTCGGCGACCGAGAGGCTCGCGTCATGCTGAATCAGGTCGAGGATGCGCGCGTCCACCGCGTCGAGGGTTTCGGGCACGTCTCGCCTCCGCGCAGCCACTCCGCGCACGTCCTTGGCGCGGTTTCGTGGGGAGAAGGCATATCAGGCGCATGAACCATGCGCGAGCCCGCCCGCAGCCCGCCTTCAGCTGGGCGGGAGGTCGCCCGCCGTCCAGCCGCCGCCGAGGTCCTGAATCAGCGTCACGCTGGCCACGAGCCGCTGGGCGCGGGTGGTCACAACCGCCTCCGAGGCGGAAAGCGCCTGGGCCTGGGCGGTGATCACGGTCGTATAGTCGACGAGGCCCGCGGAATACTGGTTGAGCGCGATCTCCTGGGCGCGGCGCGCGCTCGCCTCGGCCTGCAGGCGCACCGCTTCCTCGCTCTGCAGCACGCGCAGGGCGGCGAGCTGGTCCTCCACGCCCTGAAAGGCGGTGAGCACGGTCTGGCGATAGGCGGCGACGCTCGCGTCGTAAGCCGCGCGCGCTTCGGCCACGCGGGCGCGGCGCGCGCCGAAGTCGATCAGCGTCTCCGCCGCCGAAGAGCCCAGCGACCACACCGAACTCGCCGCGTTGAACAGCCGTCCGAAGTCGTTCGCCGACGATCCGAGCGAGCCGGAGAGCGTCAGGTCTGGGTAGTAGGCCGAGACCTGGATGCCGATGTTGGCGTTGGCCGCGGCGACCGCGCGCTCGGCGGCGGCGATGTCCGGGCGGCGTTGCAGGAGCGCCGACGGCAGGCCCGCGGGCGCGACGGGCACGGCGCTCGGCAGGCGCGCCACGGCGAGCGACACGGCCGCGGGCGCCTGCCCGGTCAGGACGGCGATGGCGTGCTCGTAGGCCGCCCGGCTCGACTGCAGGTCGATGAGGCTCGACTGGGTGTTCAGGACCTGGGTCTGCGCGGCGATCAGGTCCGAGCGGGCGACGGTGCCCGCGTTGTACTGGTTGCCGATCACCTTCAGCGAGCGCTGGTAGGCGACCACCGTCTCGCGCAGAACGCGCGCCTGCTCGTCGAGCGAGCGCAGCTGCATGTAGTCGACCGCGAGCTCCGCCTGGGCCGAGAGGGTGGCGTTGGCGAGGTCGGCGGCGCTCGTCTGGGCGTTGGCGCGCGCCTGCTCGACCGTGCGGCGGATGCGGCCCCAGAGGTCGGGCGCCCAGGAGGCGTCGAGCGATCCGTTGAAACGGTTCACGGCGCCACCGCTCGTGTTGCTGAACGTGCTGACGCCCGTGGTGGTGCTCGTGCCCGTGGTCGTGCCCGTGGTGGTTCCGGTCGCGCCGCCGCCCGTCGTCGTGCTCACCCCACCCGTGCCGGAGGTGATGACCGTCTGGCCGCCGGAGCCGAACGAACCCGAGCGGCTGAAGCCCAGCGAAGCGGTGAGCGTCGGGAAGAACTCGGAGCGCGCCTCGGTGACCGTCGCGCGGGCCTGGCGGTAGTTGGCGGCGAACTGGGCCATGTTCTGGTTGGTCGCCTCGACCCGGCTTTCCAGGTCGTTCAGCGTGGGATCGTTGAAGGCGGTCCACCACGCGCCCTTGGTCAGCTCGGCCATGGGCTGGGCGGGGCGCCAGCCGGCCTCCTCCTTGAACGCGCTCGGCGGCGCTTGCCCGGCGGGCAGGGCGGCGGGGCGCAGGTAGTTCGGCCCGACCGTGCAGCCGGCGAGGGAGACGGCGACGCCCGCGGAGGCGAGAAGGCGGGCGGGGCGGGAGCGGGCGGCCACGTCAGCCTCCTTGGGGGACGGGCGCGCCGGGGCCGCCGCGCGGGGCGGCTGGCGGCACGAGCGCCGGGTCGGGGGAGGGGACCTCGTCACGCCGACGGCGGATGTGGCGCAGCTTGTCGAGGTAGAGATAGACGACGGGCGTGGTGATCAGCGTCAGCACTTGGCTGGCGATCAGCCCGCCCACGATGGCCACGCCCAGGGGCCGCCTCAGCTCGCCGCCCTCGCCCGCGCCGATGGCGAGCGGCAGGGCGCCCAGTATGGCGGCCAGCGTCGTCATCAGAATCGGCCGGAAGCGCAGGAGCGACGCCTGGCGGATCGCCTCGCGCGACGAAAGGCCCCCGTCGCGCTCGGCGGTGAGCGCGAAGTCGATGATCATGATGGCGTTCTTCTTGACGATCCCGATCAGGAGCACGATCCCGATCAGGCCGATGATGTCGAACTCGACGTGCAGCAGCATCAGCGCGAGCAGCGCGCCCACGCCGGCCGAAGGCAGGGTGGAAAGCACGGTCAGCGGGTGGATGTAGCTCTCGTAGAGCATGCCCAGCACGATATAGACCGCGCCCAAAGCCGCCAGGATCAGCACCGGCTGAGACTTGAGCGTGTCCGCGAAGATCTGCGCGGTGCCCTTGAAGCTGCCCTGGACGGTGTTGGGCATATGGATCGTGCGCACCGCGTCGTCGATCACGCGCTGGGCGTCGGACAGGCTCTCGCCCGGGGGTAGGTTGAACGAGAGGGTGGCCGCCACCGCCGAGCCTTGGTGGTTGACCGACGTGGGGGTCGACGACAGGGCGGAGCTGGCGATGGCGGTCAGGGGCGCCATGCGCGAGGCCTGGGTGGACACCGCGCTGCCGGTCTGGGCGATGTTGGAGGCCCCGCCGCCGGTGGTGGTGCGCGCCGACCCGGCGCCCGACAGGGGCGAACTGGCCCCTGACGCGCCGCTGGCCGAGCCCGTCCCGCCCGCGGAGGTCTGGCCGCCGCCGCCCCCCGTCAGCCCCACTGTCGTCGAGGTGGAGCCCGCGCCGGAGCCGCCGGCCGTGCTGGTCGCGCCCGACAGGCCGCCCGCGGGCGAGCCGCCGCCTCCGCCGCCCGACCCCGAGGTGGCGGTCGAGGTCTGCACGTTCGGTCCCGCGGGGCCGGCGATCGTGCCCGTGTCGGAGTTGGCCGCCGCTCCACCGCTGACGGCGACCAGGGTGGAGGGTCGGTTGGCCCCCTGCCGCACGGCGGCGTTGGCGCTCACGGCGGCGCTGGAGAGGCGCTGGGCGGAGGCGGCGGAGCCGACCACGGGGGTCGCGTCCGACCAGGGCGCGTTGGCGGCGGGCTGGACGTAGAAGTCGCTCAGCACCTCCGGACCCGGCTGGAACTGCGGCGCCACCTCCATGATGACGTAGTACTGGTTCAGTGGGTTGTAGATCGTCGACGCCTGCCGTTGGCCGAAGGCGTCGTATAGGTTGGCGTCGAGCTGGCTGGCGGTGACGCCCAACTTGGCGGCGGTCGGCCGGTCGACGGTGACGTAGGTCTCGAGCCCGCTCTCCTGCTGGTCGGTGTTCACGTCGGTCAGCTCGGGCCGGCGCTGCAGCTCGACCAGGAGCTTCTGCGACCAGGTCTTGAGAAGCTGATCGTCGTCGCTCTGCAGCGTGTACTGGTACTGGGCGTTGGACTGGCGCCCGCCGACCCGGATGTCCTGCGAACTCTGCAGGAAGAGCTGGGCCCCCGAGACGGTCAGCGTCCGGCGGCGGATGCGGTTGATCACGTCGTCGGAGGTGACGCCCGGGCGGTCCTTCTGAGGCTTGAGCGCGACGAACATGAAGGCGCCGGACTGGCCGGAGAAGGCGGTCACCGTCGCCACCGCGGGATCGGTCTGCACGATGTGCACGAGGCGCACGAACTTGGTGCGCGTGCGCGCGAACGACGACGCCTGGTCGACCTGCACGCCGCCCTGCAGGACGCCCGTGTCCTGCTGCGGGAAGAAGCCCTTGGGTACGGCGGTGTACAGGTAGACGTTGAGCGCGACCGTCCCCAAGAGGATGAGGAGGATGATCCGGCCATGGTCCAGCGCCCAGTCGAGCGAGCCCTCGTAGGTCTCCAGCGCCCAGGTGAAACCCGCCTCGATGCGGCGCGACACCGCCGACCAGCCACGCCGCCACAACCCTCGTCGGCGGGGCGCCTGCGCGTCGGCCCGCTCGCCCGCCACCGTGCCGGGCCCCTGCGGCTCGTCGACGAGGTAGGCCGCCATCATGGGCGTCGTGGTGAGCGAGACGAGGAGGCTGATCATGATCGCCGCCGCCAGCGTGATGGCGAACTCGCGGAAGATCTGGCCGATGAAGCCCGCCATCATCAGGATCGGGATGAACACCGCGATCAGCGAGATCGACATGGAGATGACGGTGAAGCCGACTTCGCGCGCGCCCTGAAGCGCCGCTTCGAACCGCGGCATGCCGGCCTCGACGTGGCGCGTGATGTTCTCGAGGACCACGATGGCGTCGTCGACCACGAAGCCGGTCGCCACCGTCAGCGCCATCAGGCTCAGATTATCGAGGCTGAAGTGCAGGGCGAACATCACCGCCAGCGTGCCGAGGAGCGAGGTGACGACCGCCACCCCGGGCACCAGCGTCGCGCGCCCGTTGCGCAGGAAGACGAGCACCACCAGCACGACGAGCACGACCGAGAGCAGGAGGGTGCGCTCGACGTCGGCCAGGCTCGCGCGGATGGATAGGGTGCGGTCGAGGCTGACGTTCAGCCGGATGGTGGGCGGCAGCGAGGCCTGCAGCGAAGGCAGGACCGCCTTGATGCGGTCGACGGTCGCCACGACGTTGGCCCCCGGCGCGGCCTGGATGCGGACCACGATCGACGGCTTGCCGTTGAACAGGCCGAGGTTGCGGGTGTTCTCCGCCCCGTCCTCGACGTCGGCCACGTCGCGCAGCCGCACCGCCGAGGTGTTGCGGTAGGCGATCACCAGGTCGCGGTACTGGTCGGCCTTGTCGGCGCGGTCGTTGGTGTAGACCTGCAGCTGACGGCCGGCGGACTGGATGGCGCCCAGCGGCTGGCGCGCGTTGGTGCCGGCGATTGCGGCGCGCACGTCCTCCAAGCCGATGCCGTAGTGCGTCAGCGCCATGGGATTGAGCTCGACGCGCACCGCGGGCGAGGAGGCTCCCTGCACGTCGGCCTGGCCCACGCCGGAGATCTGGCTGAGCTTCTGCTGCAGCACGAGCGAGGCCTGATCATAGACCTGCGGCAGGGCCAGCGAGTCGGAGGTGAGGTTCAGGATCATGATCGGCGCGTTGGCCGGGTTGATCTTGTTGTAGGTCGGCGGGCTGCGCAGGGTGGCGGGCAGGTCCGAGGCCGAGGCGTTGATCGCGGCCTGCACGTCACGCGCGGCCCCGTTGATGTCGCGGTCGGCCCCGAACTCGATGGTGATGCGCGTCTGCTCGCGCTGGCTCTGGCTGGTGAGGTCGGTGACGTCGGCGATCTGGCCGAGCCGTCGCTCCAGCGGGGTAGCGACGCTCGTGGCCATCACCTCCGGGCTCGCGCCCGGCAGGCGCGCCTGCACCGAGATGGTCGGACGGTCGGTGGAGGGCAGCGAGGCGACCGGCAGCACGAAGTAGCTGGCGATCCCCAGGAGGCACACGCCCAACGTCAGGAGGATGGTCGCGACCGGTCTCTTGATGAAGAGCGCGGAGGGGTTCACGCGGGCGCGCCCACGGGCGCCCGGCCCGGCGCGTCGTGCGGGCCGCTCGGGCCCGGATCCTCCGGCTGGTCGCGGGCGGGGCTCTCGGGATCGCGCCGGCCGAAGCGCGTGGCGAGCCGGTCGAACGCCAGGTAGACGACGGGCGTGGTGAAGAGCGTCAAGACCTGGCTGACCAGGAGCCCGCCCACGATCGACACGCCGAGCGGGCGCCTCAGCTCGGCGCCGTAGCCGCCCGCCAGCATCAGCGGCAAGGCGCCCAAGAGCGCGGCGAAGGTCGTCATCATGATCGGACGGAAGCGCAGAAGCGCGGCCTGGCGAATCGACTGCTCGGGGCTGAGCCCCTGGTTGCGTTCGGCGTCGAGCGCGAAGTCGATCATCATGATCGCGTTCTTCTTGACGATGCCGAAGAGGAGCACGATGCCGATGATGCCGACCACGCCGAGGTCCTGGCCCGTCAGCATCAGGCCCAGGAGCGCGCCCACCGCCGCCGAGGGAAGGGTGGAGATGATGGTGATCGGGTGGATGAAGCTCTCGTAGAGCACGCCCAAGACGATGTAGATCGCCACGATCGCCGCCAGGATCAGCCACAGCTCATTGGATAGCGACGCCTGGTAGGCCGCGGCGGCGCCCGAGAAATTGGTGGAGATGGAGGCGGGCACGCCGGTGTCGGCCTCCGCCTTGGTGATCAGGTCGACGGCCGAACCGAGGCTCTGGCCGTGCGCCAGGTTGAAGCTGATGGTGGTGGCCGGGAACTGGCCGATGTGGCTGACCTGGAGCGCGCTGGGGCGCTCCTCGACGGTGGCGATCGCCGACAGCGGCGTGGGCTGGCCGGAGGACGAGGAGAGATAGAGCCCCTTCAGCGAGTCGAGCCCCTGCTGGAAGTTGGGATGCGCCTCCAGGATCACGCGGTACTGGTTCGACTGGGTGAAGACGGTCGAGACGATGCGCTGGCCGAAGGCGTCGTAGAGGATGTTGTCGATCGACGAGAGGCTGATGCCCAGGCGCCCCGCCGTGTCGCGGTCGACGTTGATGTAGGCGGAGAGCCCCTGGCTCTGCGCGTCGGACGAGACCTGCTCGAGCCCCTTCACCGTGCGCAGCTTGTCGACCAGCCGCTCGGAATAGTCGTCCAGCGCCTTCTGGTCGGCCGAGCCCAAGGTGAACTGGTACTGGGTGCGGCCGGACGAACTGTCGAGCGTCAGGTCCTGCACGGGTTGCAGGAAAAGGCGCACGCCGGGCGCGCCCACTTCGTCGCCAAGACGGCGGATCACCGTATTGGCGCTGTCGCGGCTCTTCAGCGGCTTGAGCTCGATCAGGAGCCGGCCGCTGTTCAGCGTGACGTTCTGCGCGTCGACGCCCACGAAGGTCGAGACGCTGGCGACCGCGGGATCGGCCAGGATCTGCCCCGCCACGTCGCGCGAGATCACCATCATGCGCTGGTAGGAGGACGCCTGGGGCGCCTCGATCACGCCGGTGAGTTCGCCGGTGTCCTGGGTGGGGAACAGGCCCTTGGGGATGGCGAGATAGAGCCCCGCGGTGACGAGGAAGGTCGCCACCGCCACGATCAGCGTCAGCCCCTGGTGGGCCAAGACCCAGCCCAGGCCGCGGTCGTAGCGCGCGATCACCCAGTCGAAGGCGTGCTCGCTCTTTTCCGAGAGCGATCCGGGCTTGGGGGCCTTCTCGGCCTTCAGGAACACCGCGCAAAGCGAGGGCACGAGCGTCAGCGACACGATCGCAGAGATCACGATGGTGATCGCCAGCGTCACCGCGAACTCTCGGAACAGCCGCCCCACCACGTCAGCCATGAAGAGGAGCGGAATCAGGACGGCCAGGAGCGACACGGTCAGCGAGATGATGGTGAAGCCGATCTCGCCCGCGCCGCGCAGGGCGGCGGTCTTGGGGTCCTCGCCCTCCTCGAGGTGGCGCGAGATGTTCTCGATCATCACGATGGCGTCGTCGACCACGAAGCCGGTCGCGATGGTCATGGCCATCAGCGTCAGGTTGTTGAGGCTGAAGTGGAGGAGGTACATCAGCCCCAGCGCGCCGACGAGCGACAGGGGCACCGATATTCCCGAGATGATCGTCGCGCGCACGTTCCGCAGGAAGACGAAGATCACCAGCACCACGAGCGCGATGGCCAGCCCGAGCTCGAATTCCACGTCCTCGACGGAAGCGCGGATGGTCACGGTGCGGTCGGTCATCTGCCGCACGTTCACGCCGGCGGGGAGCGTTGAGGTCAGCCCCGGCAGCACGTGCTGGATCTGGTCCACCACGCCGATCACGTTGGCGCCCGGCTGGCGCTGGATGTTCAGGATCACCGCGGGGGTGGTGTCGGCGTAGGCGCCGAGGTGGCTGTTCTCCGCCCCGTCGATCACGTCGGCCACGTCGTGCAGGTAGATGGGCGCGCCGTTGCGGTAGGCGATCACGAGGTCGGTGTAGTCCTTCGCCTCCTGCAGCTGGTCGTTGGCGTTGATGTTGAACGCGCGCTCCTTGCCGTCGAACGAGCCCTTCGCCCCGTTGACATTGGCCGAGCTGATCGCGGTGCGCAGGCTTTCCAAGGAGAGGCCGTAAGCGGTGAGCGCGCGGGGGTTGGCCTGGATGCGCACCGCCGGCCGCTGCCCGCCCGACACCGTCACGAGGCCCACGCCCGCCACCTGGCTGAGCTTCTGCGCCAGCCGGGTGTCGGCGATGTCCTCCACCTGGGTGAGCGGCAGGGTGGAGGAGGTGAGCGCCAGCGTCAGGATCGGCGCGTCGGCGGGGTTGACCTTGGCGTAGACCGGCGGGTTCGGCAGGTCGGACGGCAGGAGGTTGCCCGCCGCGTTGATGGCCTGCTGCACCTCCTGCTCGGCGATGTCGAGCGTGAGATCCAGGGTGAACTGGAGCGTGATCACCGACGCGCCGGCCGATGACGTCGAGCTCATCACCTTGAGCCCCGGCATCTCGCCGAACTGGCGCTCAAGGGGCGCGGTGATGGTGGAGGTGGTCACCTCCGGCGAAGCGCCGGGATAGAAGGTCTGCACCTGGATGGTGGGGTAGTCGACCTCGGGCAGGGCCGAGAGCGGCAGGAACTGGAAGCCCACCACCCCCGTCAGGAAGATCGCGATCATCAGGAGCGACGTCGCGATCGGCCGCATGATGAAGAGTCGCGACGGGCTGAACGCCCCGGCTCGGTCGAGATCGGCGTCGGGCCGCTCGGCCGAAGGTCGCGCGCGGGCGAGGTCTTCGGACGACGCGGCGACGCGCGGGCCGGGCGCGCCGGTGTCGTCGCCACGGCGGGCGCTGTCGCGGTTCGGCGTGTCGTCGCCCGGGGGCGGACCCGACCGGGGGCCCCGGGGAGGGAGGTCGCTCACCGGATCAGCCGCCGCCGGGCGGCCCGCCGCCGCCTCCCTGGCCGCGCATTTGCGACCGCAGGCTCTCGTACTTGGCGCGCTGATCGGGGTGGAGAACCGCCTCGATGCGGGTGGTCATGTCCTGCCGCGCGGCGCCGGCGCCGGCCATGTCGCCGGACTGGTAGGCCGCGCGCATCTTGGGCTGGTCGGCCGCGACGATGGCGTCGACCTTGGCGCGCTGGGCCGGATCGAGGCCCAGCTGGTCGAGCATCGCCTGCATGCGGCCCGCGCCGCGGCCGCCACCGCCGCGTGGCGGCGCCGCCATTCCAGCCCCGCCCGCCGGCGGGTTGGTCGCGCTGTCGGCCGGGGCGGGCCCCTTGAGCGAGCCGCGGGGGCCGGAGGCGGCGGTCGGCGCGGCCGCGGGCGGCAGGTCGGACGCCGGCGCCCCGCCTCGGGCGCGCTGGGCGGCGGAAGGCTCGCCTCCCGCCGGGGCCGGAGGCGCGGCCGGCGCCGGCGTCGCGGGCGGGAGCGCGCCGCCCGGACCGCCGCCGCCCCGGAATTGGCTGCGCTGCTGCTGCTGCAGCTGGACGTACTTGGCGCGCTGGTCGGGGCGGAGCACCGCCTCGATCCCGGCGGTCATCTCCTGGCGCATCCGCGTGGCGGTCTGCATGTCGCCGCTCTGGTAGGCTGCGCGCATCTTGGGCTGGTCGGCGGCGACGATGGCGTCGACCTTGCTCTTCTGCGCGGGGTCGAGGTTTAGCTGGGCCAGCATGGCCTGCATCCGCTGCTGGCCGCGCTGAGCCCCGCCCGCGCCCGAGCTGACGGCGGTCGGCGTGCAGCGCTGGCCGTCGGGGCCGACGCCGGGCTTGCCCTGACCGCTGGCGCCGCCCTGGCCGCGCCGATGTCCGCCGCCCGCGGCGCCTTGGCCGCCGAAACGCCGTCCGCCATGACCGCCCGCGTCGGGCGGCGGGCAGTCGCCGGGCAGCAGCACCTCGCCGCCCTCGCGCAGCCGGTCGGAGCCGTCGGTGACGAGCGTCTCGCCCGCCTGCAGCCCCGACGTCACCGCCGTGCTCTCGCCCGCCGCCGGCCCCGTCTTCACGTAACGCTGGTGCACGGTGCGGTCGGGGTCGACCGCCCACACGAACAGCCCGTTCTGGCCGCGCAGTATGGCCGACGTCGGCGCCAGCACCACGCCGCGCAACGTGTCGACCAGGAGCCGCACGTTGACGAACTGATTTGGGAAGAGCTTGCCCGAGCTGTTGGGGAAGCGCGCCTTGGCCTTCACCGTGCCGGTCGTCGTGTCGATCTGATTGTCCAGGGTGAGGAGGTAGCCCTCGTCGAGCGCGACGGCGTTGGTGCGGTCGAAGGCCGTGGCGGCCAGCCGCGCGCCCCCGCCCGAGCGCGCCATCACCGTGCCCACCTCGTCCTCCGGCACGGTGAAGACCGCATCGATGGGATGGATGGTGGTGATGGTGACGAGCCCGTTGCTGTCGCCGTTGGAGACGTAGTTTCCGGGATCGACCTGGCGCAGGCCCACCCGCCCCGACACGGGGGCGGTGATGCGGGTGTAGCCGAGGTTCACGCGCGCGGACTGCACCGCTCCTCGATCCGCCTCCACCGTACCCTCCAGCTGGCGCACGGTGGCGCGCTGGGTGTCGACGGTCTGCCGCGCGATCGAGTCCTGCGACAAGAGCGTCGTGTAGCGCGTGAGGTCCAGCCGCGCGTTGGCGAGCTGGGCCTGGTCGCGGGCCAGCGCGCCCTGCGCCTGCGACAGCGCCGCCTGGTAGGGGCGCGGATCGACCTGGGCCAGGAGCTGGCCCTTGGTGACGTCCTGCCCCTCGCGGAAGCTGACGTCGAGGAGCTGGCCCGCCACCTGGGTGCGCACCGTCACCGTGGCCGGTGGGGTCACCGTGCCCAGGGCGTCGATGTAGACGGGCATGTCGCCGGTGGTCGTGCGCGCGGCGTTGACGGAGGTGGCCCCGCCGAAGCCCCCGCGACCGCCACCCCTGCCTCCGCCGCCGCCGCCGCCGGAAGCGCCCGCCGCGCTCTGCGCACGAGCGTTCCAGATGATCCAGCCCGCCAGCGCCACGGCCGCGATCAGCACGCCCAGGAGCGCCCAGCGGCCGCGCGCGGAGCCGCGCGTCTTCGCGGGCGCGCCGGCGGAGGCCGGGGGCTTGGAGCCGGTGGAGGTCGCGCTCATGGGGCGGCATCTCTATGGGCGGAAGTGAACACAGCCTGACGACCAGGCGAGCGCGCGCGAACCCGGCCCGCGATGGCCGTGGGCGGGGGCGCTTTTACGGCTTAGCCCATGAAGTTGCGGTCATGAACGTCCGGTTTTGTTGCTTCGGTGCAACAAATCGAGGTTACGCGTAGGTTGCCGGCGTTCAGCCTTTGACG
This sequence comes from uncultured Caulobacteraceae bacterium, assembly GCA_964242625.1. Lineage (GTDB taxonomy): Bacteria > Pseudomonadota > Alphaproteobacteria > Caulobacterales > Caulobacteraceae > JASLDZ01. The sequence continues at coordinate 21,720 of CAXTAO010000017.1, forward strand.
GGGGCGTCGCGCGTCGTCTTTCCTGGCGTCGGGCCGCGCCTTGCGCGGGTCACGAGCGTGGCGACGCCGCCGTCGGCGCGTGTCGCATCGGGCGAGGGGGAGGGGCGGACCCGGTCGGGTCCGCCCCGTCCGCCGCACCCGCTGCAGGCTTGCGTCGTCCACGCGCCGGGCGCCCGGTCGCCACCTCGTCCACGCGGTCGGCCAGGTCCGCCAGATCGCGATGCAGGCTCTCCAGGGTGAAGGCGAGGCCGAACACCCGGCCGGCGGCGTCGAAGTCGAGCGTGCGCGTGGCCCCCTCCCGCCGCAACGCCTCGAAGCGCTCGGTGAACTGGTCGTGGCGCGCGGCGATGTCGTCGCGGGGCGCCGGGGCGACCTCGCGCAGCGCGGCCGCGCAGCGCCGCGCCAGCGCCGCCTCCGACTGCAGGAGGGCCGCCGCCGCGGGCCCGAGCGCCGCCGCGACCGGGGCGGGCAGGGGCGTCTGCAAGGCCCGGCCGATCAGCACCAAGTCGTTGCGCACGCGCCAGAGCGTGCGCGGCACGGCGGCGGGGATGGCGTGGGCGGCCAGTCGCGCGGCGCGCTCGCGCTCGGCGTCGGAGAGGGCGGCCTCCACGCCCGCGAGCTCGGTCCTCAGGCCCACGTGCTCGGGCGGCGACGGGAGGGCCACGTTGGCGGCGGCCGCCTGCGCCTGGGCGTCGAGCAGGTCCGCCATGCGCTCCAGCGCCGCCGCCGCGCGCGCCACCACGAGCTCGTGCGAGCGCGCCGGCAGCACGAGCACGGTGGCCAACACCCCCACCACCCCGCCCCAGGCGATCTCGACCACCCGGTACAGGGCGGCCATCTCCGGCGAGAGCCCGCCCGACTGGCTCAGCAGCATGATGGCGGCGGTGACCGGCGCCACCTTCAGCTTGGCCGAGCGCGCCGCCGCGTAGGCGGTCACCCCGATGCAGAGCACGAGGGCTGCGCCGAGGCCCAGCGGCGTGCGCGGCCTCAGCGCCGCCGCCGCCCCGCCCACCAGCGCGCCGGCCACCGTGCCGATCATCCGGTCCGAGGCGGCGCCCAATGTGCCGCCGATCGAGCCCTGGGTGACGATCACGACCGTGAAGACGGCCCAGTATCCCTGGGGCAGCCGCAGGACCGCGTAGAACGAGAAGGCGACCGCCACCCCCGCCATCATCCGCACCGCCTGGCTCAGCTCGGGCCGCCGCGCCCGCGCCCAGGCCAGGGAGCGGCGGGGCGTAGGGGCGGCCGGAGCGTCGCTCATCAGGCCGCGCGGGCGTCGGCGGGCGTGAGCCACAGCGCTGCGAGCGCGCGCTCCACCTCGCGGGGATCATCCAGCCGGCATAGGCGAGCCTTTGCGGCCCGGCGCGCGGCGGCGTCGGCGGGCGTCGGCGCGGCCTCGACGTACCAGCCCAGGTGCTTCCTGAACACGCGCAGGCCGAGGGCGTCGCCGTAGAACCGCAGGGCGGCGCGCAGGTGGCCGACCGCCAGCGCATAGCGCGTGGCTGCATCGGGCTCGACGAGCGTCGGCGCGCCTGTCGCCAGCGCGCGGTCGAGCGCCGCCGGCAGCCACGGGCGGCCATACGCGCCGCGCCCCACCATCACCGCCGCCGCGCCCGAGCCTGCGAGCGCCTCGCGCGCCGCGTCGAGGCCCGTCACGTCGCCGTTGACGACCACGGGGAGCGGCGTCGCCTCGACCACCTCGCGCACCGCCGACCAGTCCGCCCGGCCGCCGTAGCCCTGCGCCCGCGTGCGACCGTGCACGGTGAAGCCCCGCGCTCCCGCGGCCGCCGCCCGCCGCGCCAGCTCGGGAGCGTTGCGCGAAGCGTCGTCCCAACCCAGCCGCATCTTCACGGTCACCGGGCGTGTGGTCGCATTGGCGGCGGCGGCCACCAGCCGCTCCGCCGCCTGGAGGTCGCGCATCAGCGCCGAGCCGCAGCGCGCGCCAGTGACCTCCTTGGCCGGGCAACCGAAGTTGAGGTCGACGAGGTCTGCGCCCGCGCGCTCGGCGGCGCGCGCACCCTCGGCGATCATGGCCGGGTCGGCGCCGACCAGCTGGATCACCGTCAGCGGCAGTCCGTCGCCCACCGCCGCGCGTCGCACGACGTCGGGCCGCCCGCGGGCGATCTCGGCGCAGGCGACCATCTCGGTGGCGACATAGGCGGCGCCGAGTCCGGCCATCAGCTCGCGGCACGGCAGGTCGCTGACCCCGGTCATGGGCGCGGCCCACACGCGCCCGGGCACGCGCACGTCGCCCAGGGTGACGCCCCCGAACGCCCTGGCGGATCGATCCTCGGCGTCTCGCGCGCTCATGCGCTCGGTGTGCCCGCGACCGCGCCGGGAATCCAGGCTGCGCACTCGCGCCGCGCCAGGGCCGGGGAACCGCCGGGTCCGCCGCGCCTTGCGGAGGCGTGACCCGTCGGAGCCGTCCCATGCCGCCCCTCAGCGCCGCCCTCCTGATCGCGGCGTTGACGGCGGCGCCCCTCGCCGCCATTGCCGCCCAGCCGGGCGCGATGAGCGGGCAGGCCCCCTCCAACGCGGGCGCGGCTTCGGCCCCCGATGCGCTCGGCGACCAAGAGGCGGCGCCCCTCGACCGGCGCGCGGACGGAGCCCGTCCGCCCGGCGTCTACCGCGGTCCGCCCGTGACGCCGCCGCGAGCGGGACGGCCCGACATGCCGCGACCGCGGGGGCCGGGCTCTCCGGCCGAGCTGGCGCGGGCGCTGCGCCTCCGGTCCGATCAAGCCCCCGCCCTGCGTGACTACCTCGGCGCGACCCTCCCCACCGCCGACGACCGCCGGCGCGAGGAGGACGGCGTGCGTCGACTCGCCGCCATGACCACGCCGCAGCGGCTCGACTTCACCGCCCAGGAACTCAGCCGGGGCGAGGCCGACTTCGCCCGCCGCGCCGAGGCGATCCGACGCTTCTACGGCCAGCTCACCCCCGACCAGCAGCGACGCTTCGACCAGATCACCGGGCCCCCACCGCCCGGCGGCTCCGACGCCAGAGAGGACGGGTCGGACCCACGCTGAGCCGCAAGCCCGACGCGCGCCTCAGCCCCGCAGCTGCGGAAAGCGCGCGACGAGGTCGTTCATCAGCGCGTTCATGTGCTCGCGATCCCAGTCGCGCAGCTCGCCGCCATGGCGTTGGCGCTGGGTGTCGGCGAAGGCGTGGATGGCGCGGAGGTCGGAGCGGACGCGGCGCATCTGGGCGGGCGGCAGGGCGGCGGCGCGGGCGTCCAGCGACTGCAGTCGCTGCACCGGGTCGTAGAAGGCGCCGGGGTGGCCGAGGTAGGGGCGCGTCGCACCGGGCGCGGGGTCCACGGCCTGGTCGCTGGGGATCCCCGGCGACGCGCCGGGAGGCGGCATGGGCTGGGCCAGGGCGGCCCCGCCGACGGACGGCGAGGCGAGAAGGGCGGCTAGGCCCAGGGCTGCGAGCTTCATCGACGTGTGTCCGTTTGAGGTGGGGATTACCCGACCGCCACGCTCGAACGCGGGCGGCCGTAGGCGGATGCGCCCGCCTCGAAACGACCTCGGTGTGGCTAAGCGGCGGCCTTGCGGCTGGCGACCCGGCGGCCGAGCGCCTAACTTCCGTTCATGCCGCGTTCCGCCGCCCGCACCTCCCGGTCCCGCGCGCCCGCGCCGGTCGGCTCCGACGTCGCGCCGCCGCCGGCCGGCGTAGCGGAGGCGTCGACGCCTTTCATCATCGATCTGCCCGACCATCTGCAGGAAGCCTGGTCGCCGCACCGGCCCGCCCGACCCGAGAAGTCCGAGGGTGGCAAGCGCTTCCAGCTGGTCTCGGCCTACCAGCCCGCCGGCGACCAGCCGCGCGCGATCGCCGAGCTGGTCGAAGGCGTGCAGGCGCGCGAGCACGACCAGGTGCTCTTGGGGGTCACGGGCTCCGGCAAGACCTTCACCATGGCCAAGATCATCGAGGCCACTCAGCGCCCGGCCCTGATCCTCGCGCCCAACAAGACGCTGGCCGCTCAGCTGTACGGCGAATTTAAGCAGTTCTTCCCGAACAACAGCGTCGAGTATTTCGTTTCCTACTACGACTACTATCAGCCGGAGGCCTATGTCCCGCGGACCGACACCTTCGTGGAGAAGGACAGCTCGATGAACGAGCAGATCGACCGGATGCGCCACTCGGCCACCCGGGCGGTCTTGGAGCGCGACGACGTCATCATCGTCGCCTCGGTCTCCTGCATCTACGGCATCGGGTCGGTGGAGACCTACACCGCCATGACCTTCACCGTGAAGGTCGGCGACCAGCTTGACGAGGGCAAGCTCCGCGCCGACCTCGTCGCCCTGCAGTACAAGCGCAACGACCAGAGCCTAGAGCGCGGCACCTTTCGCCGCCGCGGCGACGCCTTCGAGATCTTTCCCGCCCACTATGAGGACCGGGCCTGGCGCGTGTCCTTCTTCGGCGACGAGGTCGAATCCATTCGCGAGTTCGACCCGCTGACGGGGAAGACCACCGCTGACCTCGACGCGGTCAAGGTCTACGCCGCCAGCCACTACGTCACGCCACGCCCCACGCTCAACCAGGCGCTCGGCCAGATAAAGCGCGAGATGAAGGACCGCGTGGAGTGGTTTACCGAGACCGGCAAGCTCCTCGAAGCCCAGCGGCTCGAGCAGCGCGTCACCTTCGATCTCGAGATGATCGAGACTACGGGCTCGTGCGCCGGCATCGAGAACTACTCGCGCTACCTCACCGGCCGCTCTCCCGGCGACCCGCCGCCCACCTTCTTTGAATACATCCCCGACAACGCGCTTCTGTTCATCGACGAGAGCCACGTCACCGTGCCCCAGATCGGCGGCATGTACCGCGGCGACTACGCCCGCAAGCGCACGTTGGCCGAATACGGCTTCCGCCTGCCGTCCTGCATGGACAACCGCCCGCTCAAGTTCGAGGAGTGGGAGAAAATGCGTCCGCAGACGGTGCACGTGTCCGCCACCCCCGGGCCGTGGGAGATGGACCGCACGGGGGGCGTCTTCGCCGAGCAGGTGATCCGCCCCACCGGGCTGATCGACCCGCCGGTCGAGGTGCGCCCGGTCGCCAAGCCCGGCTTCTCCCAGGTCGACGACTGCATCGCCGAGGTGAAGGAGACCGCCGCCCGCGGCTATCGCTCGCTCGTGACCGTGCTCACCAAGCGCATGGCCGAGGACCTCACCGAGTACATGCACGAGCAGGGCGTGCGCGTGCGCTACATGCACTCGGACGTCGACACGGTGGAGCGCATCGAGATCATCCGTGATTTGCGGCTGGGCGTGTTCGACGTCCTGATCGGCATCAACCTCTTGCGCGAGGGGCTCGACATCCCCGAGTGCGGCTTCGTCGCCATCCTCGACGCCGACAAGGAGGGTTTCCTCCGCTCGGAGACCTCGCTCGTGCAGACCATCGGCCGCGCCGCCCGCAACGTGGACGGGCACGTGGTGCTCTACGCCGACCAGGTGACCGGCTCGATGACGCGGGCCATGGCCGAGACGAGCCGCCGCCGTGAGAAGCAGGAGGCCTACAACCTCCAGCACGGGATCACGCCCGCCAGCGTCAAGCGCGACATCGCCCAGATTCTCGACAGCCCCTACGAGAAGGACCGCGTGACGGTGCCGACCGGCGGCGTCGGCGAGGCCGCCAAGCCCTTCCTCGGCTCCAACTTCCAGACCACCCTGCGCGACCTCGAGGCCCGCATGCGCGCCGCCGCCTCCAACCTCGAGTTCGAGGAAGCCGCGCGCCTGCGCGACGAACTCAAGCGCATGAAGATGCTGGATCTCGAGTTCGCCAACGAGGTGATGACCGCGCCGGGCGACACGGTGGACAAGGCCGAACCGGGCCGCCTGCGCAAACAGGCGCGGGACGAGGCCGCGGAGCGGTTCCGCAAGGGGCGGCTGTAGGCGCCCGCGATCGCGGCTGGTGCGGGCGGTCGGGCTCGAACCGACACTCCTTGCGGAACCGGATTTTGAGTCCGGCGCGTCTACCAATTCCACCACGCCCGCGCGGGCGTCTGTCTAGAGCGGATGCGGTCGGGGCGGCAAGGCTCGCGGCATGGCGCACGCGAAAAGGCCCGGCCGGCTTGCGCCGACCGGGCCTCGTCGTGTCTCAGCTTACGCCGAGGTTCAGGCCAGGGCGGCCGAACCCTGGCGGCGACGCAGCGCGAAGCCGGCCAGGCCGACGCCCGCGAACATCAGCGCCCAGGTGCCGGGCTCCGGAGCCGCCGAGGTCGGCGACACGGTCGCGATCACGTCGTACGCGCCGGTCTTGCCGGTGGGAACGGTGATCGTCGCCGCGATGTGATAGGTGCCGGCACCCAGCGAGTAGCTGAGGGTCGGGGACACGGTCGAGTTAGGATCGAACATACCGGTCGTAGTCAGAGCCGTGTTGCTCGAGTCGAACAGCGTCAGGTCGGCCGACGTGATGCTGAAAGGGCCGCCCTGGATGAAGCCGGCCGAGGTATATTCGTCGTACGACTGGGTCAGCGTGAAGTAGAAGTTGTCGGTGCTGGTGCCAGCCGGATCGTTCAGCACCACGGCCGCGGCCGAAGTGTTTCCAGGTCCGAGGGTGCCCAGGTTGTAATCGGTGGCGTGGGCGGCGGTGGCCCCCAGCGCCAGGGTGGCGGCCGCGGCCGCGAGAAGAACCTTCATGGTTGGATGTCCCCTAAAGTTGAAGTGATGCCCCGGCGCATAGGCTACGCGCGCCACAAACCCGCAGCCGCCTCAATCGCTCCGTCGTTAACGGCGGTCAAGGCTAATTTCGCACTGCAACATGATTTGTGAGGCCGGTTCGCGTCAGGATGGCGGCAGGGTTCCCGAGCGCTCAGCTTCGGCGTGCGCCCAGCCCCCGCCCAGCGCGCGGTAGAGGCGCACGAGCGCCGCGTCCAGGTCGGTCTGCACCTGGGCCAGCGCGTCCTCGTCGCGGAAGACGGCCGCCTGGGCGGCGGTCACGTCGATGAAGGTCTCGACGCCCTGGCGGTAGCGCTGCTCGGCGACACGCAGCGCCGTGCGATCGTCCCGCCGCACGCCCTCCACGTTGGCGCGGCGGTGCTGCAGCTCGGCGTAGGCGGTGAGGGCGTCGTCGACCTCGCGCCAGCTGTTCAGGACCGTGCGGCGGTAGCTGAGCGCCGCCTCGCGCGCCTCGGCTCGGCGCAGCTGGAGCACCGCGCGCAGCCGCCCGCCCTGGAAGATCGGCAGGCTCACCGCCGGCCCCGCCATGAACATGCGCGAGGCCGCGTCGAACAGGTGGTTGGTCGAGAGAGACTCATTTCCGTAACCGCCGGTGAGCGTCACGTCCGGGTAGAAGTCGGCCACCGCCACGCCCTCCCGCGCGGTCGCGGCGTGCAGCCGCGCCTCCGCCTCGCGGATGTCGGGGCGCCGACGCAGGAGCTGGGCGGGGAGCCCCGTCGGCACGCGCGGCGGCTCGCGCGGCTGCGGCGCGGCGGGCGCCCCCGGCGCAGGTCTGAGCTCGCGTTCCAGCGCTCTCGGAGGAAGGGCGAGAAGCAGGCCGACGGCGTTGACGAGGCGCGACTCCTCGGCGCGCAGCGTGGGCAGGTCCTCGCCGATGGCGGCCGCCTGGGCGTCGGCCTGAGCGATGTCCGACAGGGTGGCCACGCCCTGGCGCAGCCGGTCGCGCACCAAGCGCTTGCGCGTCTCGGCGGCGTCGAGGTTGCGCTGCACCACCGCCTCGCGCGCCTGCACGCCCCGCAGCCGCAGGTAGGCGTCGGCGAGGTCGGCAGAGGCGGCGACGAGGAGGCCGCGCCGCGCCTCAACCTGCGCCTGCGCCTCGGCCCCCTGCGCCTCCACTTGTCGGCGCACCCGGCCGAAGAGGTCGAGCTCCCAGCTGGCCTGGAGCTGCGTCTGGTCGAGGTCGAACTCGAGCGGCGCGCCCGGCGCGGGCTCGAGGAGCGAGGTCATGCCGTTCTTGCTCTCGCGCTCGCGCTGGTAGGAGGCTCGACCCGAGATCTGCGGCAGGCCCTGGGCGGCGGCGGCGCGCCGCTCGGCGCGCGCCTGCACGATCCGCTCGGCGGCGGCCTGCAGGTCGAGGTTCTCCCGCGCGAGGCGGCCGACCAGCGAGGTGAGCTCGGCGTCGCCGAAGCTCGCCCACCACGCTTCGTCGACGGGGTCGGCGGTGGTGCGGCTGGGCGTGTCCTGCGGCTCGGACCCCCACTGCGGCGGGGGCGAGGCGGGGGGCGGCCCGCGGAAGTCGGGGCCCACGGTGCAGCCGGCGAGGAGGGCGACGGCGGCGAGCGCCGCGCCCGCCCTCAGCGCCACGCCGTCACCCGCGCATCACGGCCGCGCTGCTCTCCAGCCACGTCCTCCAGCCCGGTGTCGACCGCCACCTCCGTCGACATGCCGACGCGCGCCAGGAGCGCCAGCCGCTGGCCGGGCGCGAAGACGATCTTCACCGGCAGGCGCTGCACGATCTTGGTGAAGTTGCCGGTGGCGTTGTTGGGCGGCAACGGGCTGTAGCTTGCGCCGCTCGCGGGAGCCACGCTGTCCACGATCCCGTCCAGGTCGACATCGTAGGCGTCCAGGTGGATGCGCGCGTGCTGGCCGGGCCGCATGTGGCGCAGCGCCAGCTCGCGGAAGTTGGCCAGGACGTACACGCCGCCGAGAGGCACGACGGTCATCACCGGCGCCCCGACCGCGACGTAGTCGCCGACCTGGGTCTGGCGCTGGTCGACCACCCCGTCCACCGGCGCCGCGACGCGGGTGTAGCCGAGGTTCAGCCGCGCCTGGGCCAGCTGGGCGGCGTCGGCGGCGACGCGCGCGCCCGCTGCGGCGACGGTGGCGCGCAGGGCGTCGAGCTGGCGCGTCTGGGCGCGCACGTCGGCGCGGGCGCCGGCGAGCTGGGCCTCGTCCTGGCGGCGCGCGGTGAACGACTGCTGGCTCTGCTGGGCGGTGCCCGCCCCCGTGCGGGCGAGATTGGCGAACCGCCTCGCGTCCGTCGCGCTGAGCTGGAGGTGGGCGGAGACGGACGCGACCTGCGAGCGGGCCTGGTCGATCACGGCGGGCTGGCGCGCGAGCTGGGCCTGCGCCTCCGCCACCCGCGCCTGGTCGCTGGCGAGCGCCGCCTGCGCCTGGTCCACAGCGGCGCGCTGGTCGCGGTCGTCGAGCCGCAGCAGGAGCTGGCCGGCGCGCACCGGCTGGTTGTCGCCCACCGCCACCTCCGCCACCTGGCCCGCCACGCGGGGCGCGACGGTGGCGATGTGCGCGGTGACGTAGGCGTCGTCGGTGCGCTGCAGCCGGTGCGGGGCGAGCACGATCCACAGCGTCACGCCCACGAGGATCACGAGGGCGAGGCCGGCCACGATCCAAGGCCACAGCTTGGGTTTCGGCTTGGGCTCGGGCGGCGGCGAACCGGCGGGACCCTGGGAGGCGGCGGCGGGTCCGGGCGTGTCGTCGGCCATGGGTCAGCCCTGTCCGGCGAGAGCGATGCGCGGCGGATAGGTCCGCTCGGGGATGAACACCTGCATGAGGAAGAGCACGCCCGCCAGCGCCGCCATCACGATGTAGGTGTCGACGGCGGTGAGCACGGCCGTCTCGCGCTGCACCGCCGCGCCCAGCGCCTGCAGCGCCGCCGCGCCCGGGCCTCGGCCGCCCGTGGCGGGGTGCAGCAGGGAGGCGGGCAGTCCGTGCGCGTGCGCGAGGAAGATGCGCGTCTGGCCGATCTGATCGAGCAGGCGGTCGCGGTGCAGCGCGCCGCGGAACCGCCCGACCAGCACGATGAGTCCGGCGCCCCCCGCCTCCGCCAGCGCGCGCGGCGCGTTGACGAGCGCCGAGCCGAACGGCCCTTCCTCGGGAGTGAGCGCATTGGTGGCGATCAGGAGGAGCGGCATGACCACGAGCGGCTGGCCGACGGCCTGCAGCGCCTGCAAGGGAACGAACTGGTCGCGCGTCCAGGTCCCGTCGACGAGAAGACCGCCCAGGCAGCCCGCGGCGATCAGGAGGAGGCCGGACGCGCCCACCACCCGCGCATCGACCCACGGCTGATCGAGCAGCCAGGCGACCGCGGGCAGGAGCACGATCTGCGCGGCGGCGATCTCCAGCGTCACCCAGTGCGCCTGTTCGGGGCGGTAGCCCTGCACCGTCTGCAGGAAGGTGACGGGAACCTGGCTCGCGGAGAGCCCCAGCACGATAAAGATCACGAGCGCGCTCGCCGGGTACAGCAGGTTGCGGCGCTTCAGGAGGTCCAGCCCCATCAGCGGCGGATCGGCGACGAGCTCGCGCCAGACGAACAGCGGCAGGGTGATCGCGCCCGTGAGCGCCAGGAGGGTGATGACGGGCGAGTTGAACCAGTCGAACCGCTCGCCCTCGCCGAACACGACCGCGAGCGAGCCGAAGGCGGGCACCCCCAGCGCCAGCCCCGGCCAATCGTAGCTGCGGAGCTTGCCGAGCTGCATGGGCTGGTCTGGCAGCCCCTCCCAGATCAGCACGCCCGCCACCACCGCCAGCGGGACCGACTGGATGAAGATCAGCCGCCAGTCCCCCGCAACGCCCGTCCACAGCGCCGCGAGCGAGGTGGCCAGCGCCGGAATCAGCGTGGCGGTCATGGCGTAGAAGATCAGCCCGTAGAGACGGATCGCGGGCGGCAGCGCGCGCAGCGCCACCGCGATCAGGTTGGAGATGATCATGCCCTCGCCCACCCCCTGCAGTAGGCGCGCGCCGTAGAGCAGGGGCAGGGCGTCGGAGACCACGAACAGCAGGCTCGTCGCCACCGTCAGGAGGACGCCGCCCAGGAGGAAGCGCCGCGGCGTGAAGATCACCGCCAGCGAGGGGCCGGTGATCGCGCCCATGACGTAGCCCAGGAGGTAGAGCGTGCGTAGCCAGCCCGCCGCGTCCTGTCCGATCCCCAGCCCGCCCGCTATGTCGGCGAGCGCCAGGTTGCCGACCTGATCGTTGAGCTCGGAGAAGGAGACGGCCACCACCACGCCCGCCAGCCCGATCAGCGGTTTGGTGTCCACGCGCGCGCCCCGTCCCCGGCGGGCCTGTAACCGCCGCCGTGGCGAGGTGGGAAGCCCCGGGCGCGCGGATAAGACAAGCGGAGCGCTAGGAACGCGCCCGGATCGCGCCGGTTTGGTCTTCACCGGATCTTTGGAGACCCATCATGGCCGACGCCCGACCCCTCGCCCTCGTGACGGGCGCCTCCAGCGGCATCGGGCTGGAGCTCGCGCGCCAGTTCGCCGAGCACGGCTTCGACCTCCTCCTCGCCGCCGACCGCCCTCTGGGCGAGGCGGAGAGCGCGGTGGAGAGCGGGGGCGGGAGCGTGGTGCAGGCGCTGGAGCTCGACCTCTCGACCCCCGAGGGCGTGGACCGCCTCACCGCCGCAGCGCGCCAAGCGGGCCGCCCCCTGGGCGTGCTCGCCGCCAACGCGGGCATCGGCCTCGGACACGCCTTCCTCGACCAGAACCTCGACGACGCGATGAAGGTGGTCGACACCAACATCAAGGGCACCCTCGCGCTTGTGCATGCGTTGGGCGGCGACATGCGCCGCGCAGGCGAGGGGCGCATCCTGATCACCTCCTCGGTGGCGTCGATGATCCCCGGCACGTTCCAGGCGGTCTACAACGGCTCCAAGGCCTTCCTGCAGTCATTCTCCTTCGCGCTCAGGAACGAGCTGAAAGACACGGGCGTGACGGTGACCGCCCTCCTCCCCGGCGCGACCGAGACCGAGTTCTTCGAGCGCGCCGACCTGACCGACACCAAGGTCGGCGCGCCCGACGCCAAGCGCGACGACCCCGCCATGGTCGCCAAGGCGGGCATCGACGCCCTGATGAAGGGCGAGGGCGACGTGGTCGCGGGCCTCAAGAACAAGCTCCAGGCCGCCGCCACCCGTGTCCTGCCCGACATCCAGCTCGCCGAGATGCACCGCGGCATGGCCGAACCCGGCTCCGCGCACTGAGGCTGGGCGCGGGGGAAGCTTTGTCTCTCCCCCCGCTCATCACCACGGAGGCGGCGCCGCAGACTGCCGGCGGGCTCTATCGCCTGGATGGTGTCTCCGGCGCTCCGCTGGTGGGCTGAGCGCCGCCGTGCTCGGTCGCGTCAAGGCGACCCGCTTACGCAGGAGCGGCTCCGCCGCTGCCTTGACCCGCCCTGCGCGCGACGGCTGTTTCGGAGTGGTCGGGACGCGGGGCGTCCCTTCTTGGTAGTTCGACTTAGGCCTGCGGCCCGCGTCGAACACAGGGCTGTAGCTTGCCGGAGTCCGCCATCGGCGGGCGGTGCTCACTGGAGCGACACCACCGTTCGGGCTCGACCCTCGCCCCAGCCATCAACCCTGGCAGCTGAAGCCCTGTGTTCGACCCGCCGGAGGCGTTGTCGAACAAGAACGAGGGACGCCCCGCGTCCCGACCCCTCCGACCAGCCGTCGCGCGCAGGGCGGGTCAAGGGCGAAGAGCGGAGCGTCCCTTGATGCGCCCGAGCACGATGGCGCTCCGCTCACAGATCGAGTGCCCGAAACTCTCAAGCCGCACCGCCTCCGCCTCCGCCGAGATGAGCGGAGCTTGGGACGGAGCGCGCGCCGTCGCGTCAGTTCGGCCGCAGCACCACCTTGGTCCACTCGTCCTGATTGTCGTGGAAGTTCTTGTAGCCGGAGGGCGCGTCCTCCAGCGACAGCCGGTGGCTGATGATGAAGGACGGGTCGATCTCGCCCTTCTGGATGCGCTCCAGGAGCGGGGCCAGGTACTTGTGCATGTTGGTCTGACCCATCTTGAAGGTCAGTCCCTTGCCGAAGGCCGCGCCGAACGGGACCTTGTCGAGGAGGCCGCCGTACACGCCGGGGATGGACAGCGTGCCGCCCGGCTTGCAGGCCACGATCGCCTCGCGCAGCACGTGCGGGCGGTCGAAGCTGATCTTCAGCGTCGTCTTGACGAAATCGAGCACGTTGTCGACCGAGAAGCCGTGGGCTTCCAGACCCACGCAGTCGATGCAGTGGTCTGGGCCGCGTCCGCCCGTCATCTCGGAGAGCGCCTGGTTCACGCGCACCTCCTCGAAGTTGATGACGTCCGCGCCCGACTGGCGGGCGAGGTCGAGGCGCCCGGGGCGATGGTCGATGGCGATCACGCGCTCGGCGCCGAGGAGGAAGCAGCTCTTAACGCAGAGCTGGCCCACGGGGCCCATGCCCCACACGGCGATCGTGTCGCCACGCTGGATGCCGCAGTTCTCGGCGGCCTGGTAGGCGGTCGGGAAGATGTCCGAGAGGAACAACACTTGCTCGTCGTCCAGCCCGTGCGGGATCTTCACCGGCCCCACGTTGCCGAACGGGATGCGCACGTACTCGGCTTGGCCGCCGGCGTAGCCGCCCATCATGTGCGAGTAGCCGAACAGGCCCGAGCCTGCGTAGCCGTAGAGCGCCTCCATCATCGGCGCCTTGTCCGACGGATTGGAGTTCTCGCACGCGCTCCAGAAGTGGGTGCGGCAGTGGTGGCACTGGCCGCAGGCGATGGTGAAGGGGTTCACCACCCGGTCGCCGACCTTGAGGTTCTTAACCTCCGGCCCGACCTCCACCACCTCACCCATGAACTCGTGGCCGAGGATGTCGCCCGAGACCATGGTGGGGATCATGCCGTCGTAGAGGTGCAGGTCCGACCCGCAGATGGCGGTGGCGGTCGTCTTGATGATGATGTCGTGCGGGTTGACGATCTTGGGATCGGGCACGGTGTCGACGCGGACGTCGTGCTTCCCGTGCCAGGTGACGGCGCGCATGGGCTTGGAACTCCGAGGGCGTTGGGTGCGGGCGGGGAGGAAGCGGCGGCTCAGCGCGTCTCGGACGCGCGCGCGTCTTCGGTGGCGTCGGCCTTCTTGTAGCGGGGCGCCGCGTCCGGGTAGGCGGTGGTGGAGATCTCGCCGGTTTCCAGGAGCTGCTTCAGCCGCCTGAGGTCGCGGTGCGCCTGCTGGCCGGGCTCCATCTGGAAGAGCTCGGCGGCCGCCTTGCCGAGGATGCCGCCCGGCGCCTTGTAGACTATGGCTGCGTGCAACTCGGAGCCCCGATCGCCGGGCGCGTCGCGGAACTCGACCCTGCCGTGGTTCTCGACCTCGGCGCCGGGTTCGGTGCGCCACTCGATCAGCCGGCCCGGCTCGTCGGCTGTGACCACCGCCGTCCACTCCACCGTACGGCCGGCGGGCGCCTTGACCACCCAGTGGGAGCGGCGCTCGTCCAACTCGTCGATCCGCTCGATGTTCTCCATGAAGCGGCCGAGGTTCGAGAACCGGCGGAAGAAGGCGTAGACCTCCTCGCGCGGCTTGCCGATCGTCACCGCCTTGACCGTCACCGCCTCGTCGGGATGATCCCGGTCGGCCTTGTGCTTGCGGGCGTCGTCGGGAACGGCGTCGCTGGAATTCATGCCGGGGCTCCGCGGGTCGAGGGATCGTCCGGCTAACCGAGCCCGTCGCGCGGCGTTCCTAGCGCCAAGCTCGCCCGAGCCGCTTTCGAACTCGCGACGCGCCTGCGTCTAACAAATGTCACGCCGGCCAGGGGATCGCGCCGCCGCCGAGCGAGTTTCCGCGCTGCAGCACGCACAGCAGCCGCCGATCCAGGCGAACGGCGCGAGCGGAGACGGCATGCCCTCCTACCTGAAGCCGCGCGAGGTGCTCCTGCGCCCGGATCCCCGACGCACGGTCATGCGGCCGTTCGGCCCGGGTGACGCCACGGCTCCCAAGCCGGGCGAGAAGTCGCGCGTGCAGCGGATCGTCGGCCGCGTGCTCGAGCTCAGCCCCAAAGCCTGCGCCCAGGAGCTGAAGACGGTCATGAACTCGCTCGACGAGCGCCACCTCGACGTCGAGGGCCGGCTGCAGGAGCGCTTCGAGGAGCTGCAGGACCTGGGCGTCGACGTGTCGTCGCTGAACAGCGACCAGCGCCTCCTGATCGGCGCCTACTTCACCGAGGAGTTCTCGTTCGAGTCCGCCGCCCTGTTCAACCCGAGCGCGGCGCGTCACCCCGACCAGTCGGGGTTGGGCGAGGGCGACCTCAGGATCGTGCTCTCGCTTCGGGGCATCGGCGAGGGCCACGTCTCCTCCCTGACGTTCCGCACCGGGGTGTGGCGCGCGGACGGGTCGGTCGAGATCGACGACGCGAGCCCGGTGGCGGTCGGCCCGATCGTCGACCGCCACGAGGACGCCGACGGCGTGCGCCGCGCGACCCTCGACTGCTCGCGATCGCGCTCGATCTCGGAGACGGTGATCTTCCCCTTCCTTCCCGAGCAGGGGCGCGGGATCGAGGACGTGCGGCTGGTCGACTTCACCGAGGACGACGGCTCCACGAGCGTCCGCGGCACCTTCACCGCCTTCGACGGGTCGGACGTGCGGCAGACCCTCTTGCAGACCCACGACTTCACGCGCTTCGATCTGCAGCGCGTCACCGGCAAGCTGGCCGACAGCAAGGGCATGGCGCTCTTCCCCCGCAAGGTGAACGGCCGCTACGCCGCGCTGGGCCGCCAGGACAACGAGAACGTTTGGCTGCTGTACTCCGACGATCTCGGCCGGTGGGACGGCGGCGATGTGATCCTGCCGCCCAAAGCCCCCTGGGAGTTCATCCAGATGGGCAACTGCGGTTCTCCCCTCGAGATCGAGGAGGGTTGGCTCGTCCTGACCCACGGCGTGGGGGTGGTGCGCAACTACTGCATGGGGGCTTCGCTCCTCGACCGGGACGACCCGTCCAAGGTGCTGGCGCGCCTGGCCAACCCTTTGCTCGAGCCCGACGGCAAGGACCGCGACGGCTATGTGCCCAACGTCGTCTACTCGTGCGGCGGCATGGTGCGGGGGCGCGAGCTCCTCCTGCCCTACGGCGTGGCCGACAACTTCACCGCCTTCGCCACCGTCGACCTCGACGGGCTCCTGGGCGCCATGTCGTGAACGCCGCCACGGTGCGACACCCTGTCCACCGGCGCCGCCCCTCGCTAAAGGGGGCGCGCCCTTGAGCCTCGCTCCCGAGACCGTGACGCCGGAGACCCCAATGATCGAACACGCCGCCGCCGCCGCGCCGTCGATGAAGGAGGACGGCTCGCCCGAGCGTCTGGCGATCGACACCATCCGCACCCTCACCCTGGATGCGGTGACCAAGGCCAAGTCCGGCCACATCGGCACGCCGCTCGACCTCGCGCCCGTCGCCTACACGCTGTGGACGCAGTTCCTCCGCTACGATCCCACGACGCCCGACTGGCCCAACCGCGACCGCTTCGTGCTCTCGGTGGGCCACGCCTCCATGCTGCTCTACGCCACCCTGTTCCTGGCGGGGGTGGAGGAGATCGACTCGCACGGGGAGAAGTCGGGCAAGCCCGCGGTCAGCCTCGACGACATCAAGGCCTTCCGCCAGCTCGACTCGAAGACGCCCGGCCACCCCGAGTACCGGATGACCACGGGGGTGGAGACCACCACCGGCCCGCTCGGCCAGGGCTGCGGCAACTCGGTCGGCATGGCCATGGCGGCCAAGGTCTTGGCGGCGCGGTTCAACAAAGACGGCTTCCCGCTGTTCGACCACGACGTCTACGTGCTGTGCGGCGACGGCGACATGATGGAGGGGGTGGCCAGCGAGGCCGCCTCGCTCGCGGGCCATCTCGCGCTCGGCAATCTCTGCTGGATCTACGACTCCAACCACGTCTCGATCGAGGGCTCGACCGAGCTCGCCTTCACCGAGGACGTGGGCAAGCGCTTCGAGGCGTACGGCTGGAATGTGCTGCATGTCGACGACGCCAACGACACCGCCGCGGTGGCCAAGTCGATCGAGGCGTTCAAGGCGACCGACGACCGGCCGACCATGATCGTGGTGCACTCGGTGATCGGCTACGGTTCGCCCATGGCCGGCACCGGCAAGGCGCACGGCGAGGCGCTGGCCGAGCCCGACCTCATCGCCGAGACCAAGCGCGCCTACGGCTGGCCGGAGGACTCGAGCTTCCTCGTGCCCGACGGCGTGAAGGAGAGCTTCACTCGGGCGGTCACCGAACGCGGCGCGCCCGCGCGCGAGGCGTGGCAGGAGATGTTCCGCCGCTACGCCGAGCAGCATCCCGACCACGCCAAGGCCTTCGACCTCTTGCGCGAAGGCAAGCTGCCCGACGGCTGGGACAAGGAGCTCCCGACATTTCCCGCCGACGCCAAGGGCATGGCGACCCGCGACGCCAGCGGCAAGGTGCTGAACGCCATCGGCCAGGGCCTGCCCGGCCTGATCGGGGGCGCCGCGGACCTCTCGCCCTCCACCAAGACCGACTTCAAGTGGCAGGGCGCGGGCTCGTTCGAGCCGGGCGACTACGCCGGGCGCAACCTGCACTTCGGCGTGCGTGAACACGCCATGGGCTCGGCCGCCAACGGCATGGCGCTCTCCTACCTGCGCTCCTACACGGGCACCTTCCTGGTCTTCCTCGACTACATGCGCCCACCCGTGCGGCTGGCGGCGATCATGGAGGTGCCGGTCGTGTTCGTGTTCACCCACGACTCGATCGGCGTGGGCGAGGACGGGCCGACCCACCAGCCCATCGAGCAGCTGGCCATGCTGCGCTCCACGCCCGGCCTCGACACGATCCGCCCCGGCGACGCCAATGAGACGGCCATGGCCTGGCGCGTGGCGCTGACCCACACCCACGAGCCGACCGCGCTCGTGCTCTCTCGCCAGGCCATCCCCACGCTCGACCGCACGAAATACGCCTCGGCCGAGGGCGTGATGAAGGGCGGCTATGTCCTCGGCGACTGCGAGGGCGAGCCGGAGGTGGTGCTGATCGGCACAGGCTCCGAGCTGCCGCTCGTGGCCGACGCCTACGAGAAGCTCACCGCCGACGGGATCAGGGCGCGGGTGGTCTCCCTGCCTAGCTGGTACCTTTACGAGAAGCAGGACCAGGCTTACCGCGACGGGGTGATCCCGCCCGCCTGCAAGGCGCGGCTCGCGGTCGAGCAGGGGTCCGAGCTCGGTTGGGACCGCTACGTCGGCGACTTCGGCGACACCATCACCATGTCCACCTTCGGCGCCTCGGCCCCGCTCGCCAAGCTGAAGGAGAAGTACGGCTTCACGACCGAGAAAGTCGTGGCGAAGGCCAAAGAGCTGATCGAGAAGGCGAAGGCGTGATGACCAACCGTCTCCAGGACCTCGGAGCCTGCGGCCAAGCCGTGTGGCTCGATTTCGTCGACCGCAGCTTCCTCAAGGAGGGCGGGCTGAAGAAGCTCGTGGAGGAGGACGGGCTGACCGGCGTCACTTCCAACCCATCGATCTTCGAGAAGGCGATGGGCAGCGGCGACAAGTACGACGAGGGCTTCCAGAGCTTCCTCGCCAAGGGCGACGCCAGCGTCCAGGACACCTACGAGAGCCAGGCCATCCTCGACATCCAGGCCGCGGCGGGCGACCTGCGGCCCGTGTACGACCGGCTGGACGGGCGCGACGGCTACGTCAGCCTGGAGGTCTCGCCCTACCTCGCCGACGAGACCGATACGACGGTGGAGGAGGCCCGGCGCCTGTGGAAGGCGGTCGACCGGCCGAACCTCATGGTCAAGGTGCCGGGCACCCAGTCGGGCACGCCCGCCATCCGCCAGCTGATCGAGGATGGGCTGAACATCAACGTCACCCTCCTGTTCTCGCTGGAGGCCTACCAGGCGGTGGCCGAGGCCTACCTCGCGGGGCTGGAGGCGCGCGTGGCCAAGGGCGAGCCCATCGACCGCATCGCCTCGGTGGCGAGCTTCTTCGTGAGCCGCATCGACAGCCAGATCGACAAGAAGATCGACGAGCGCGTGCACAACGGCGACGCCGAGGCCGACGCGCTCAAGGCGCTGCGCGGCAAGGTCGCCGTCGCCAACGCCAAGACCGCCTACGCCTGGTACGAGGAAATGATCGCCTCCCCGCGCTGGAAGGCGCTGGCCGACAAGGGCGCCATGCCCCAGCGCCTGCTCTGGGCCTCCACGGGCGTGAAGGACCCCGCCTACCCTGACACCCTCTACGTCGACGACCTGATCGGGCCCGACACGGTCAACACCATGCCGCCCAAGACCATGGACGCTTTCCGCGATCATGGGACGGCGACCGTCACCCTGCGCGACGGCTTGGACGAGGCGCGCCACGTGTTGGCGGAGGCCGAGCGCCTGGGCCTCGGCCTCGACAAGGTGACCGCTGCGCTCGTGATCGACGGGGTTCGCCAGTTCGCCGACGCCGCCGACCAGCTCCTGGGCGCGGTCGCCGGCAAGCGCGAGGCGATCCTGGGCGACCGGCTCGACAGCTTCGAGGCCAAGTTGCCCGACGATCTCCAGGCAAAGGTCGACGCCCGGCTGAAGCAGGCCGCCTCCGAAGGCTGGCCGCGGCGCCTGTGGAAGGGCGATGCGACGCTCTGGACCGACAAGGATGAAGGCAAGTGGCTCGCCTGGCTCGCCGCCGGGCGAGGCCAGCAGACGCCGCCCGAAGCGATCGAGGCGCTGCAGGGGCTGGGCCGCGGCCACAAGGACGCGGTGCTCTTGGGCATGGGCGGATCGAGCCTCGGCCCCGAGGTGCTGGCCACCATGTTCGGCGGCGCGACCGGCGGCCCCAAGCTGCACGTGCTCGACACCACCGACCCAGGCCAGATCGCCGAGGTCGCCGGCAAGATCGACCCCAGGGAGGCGATCTTCATCAACTCCTCCAAGTCGGGCTCGACCATGGAGCCCGAGCTCCTGCGCGCCTACTTCTGGGAGCTGTCGGGCCGCGACGGTTCACGCTGGGTGGCGGTGACCGACCCGGGCTCCAAACTCGAGCAGGCCGCCAAGGCCGACGGCTTCGCCCAGATCGTCTATGGCGACCCCGGCATCGGTGGGCGCTATTCGGTGATGTCGGCTTTCGGCATGGTCCCGGCTGCGATCATGGGCATGGACGTGCACGCCTTCTTCGAGGCGGCCGCACCCATGGTGCTCTCCTGCGGCGGCGACACCCCGCCCGCGCAGAACCCCGGTTTCCAGCTGGGCGCGGTGATCGGCGAGGCGGCGGTGGCCGGGCGCGACAAGCTCACCCTCTTGCCTTCCAAGGGGCTGGAGCCGGTGGGGGCCTGGCTGGAGCAGCTCCTGGCCGAGTCGACGGGCAAGGAAGGCCACGGCGTCGTGCCGGTCGACCTCGAGCCCGCGGGCGACCCGGGCGTGTACGGCTCCGACCGCCTGTTCGTGCATTTGCATCTCGAGGGCGACCAAGACGAGGCGCTGGAAGCCAAGCTCAAGGCGCTCGTCGACGCGGGCCAGCCGCTGGTCACCATCCACGTCGCCCGGCCCGAGCAGGTGGGACAGGAGTTCTTCCGCTGGGAGGTGGCGACCGCGGTCGCAGGGGCGATCATCGGCATCGACGCCTTCGACCAGCCCGACGTGGAGGCCGCCAAGGTCGCCACCCGCAAGCTGATCGACGGCTACGACAAGACCGGCGAGATGGAAGGGCAGACCGTCGCCGCTGAGACGGGCGACTTCGCCCTCTACGCCGCCAAGGGCGCGAGCGCGCAGGGCGATGCGGCCGCGCTCCTCAAGGCGCATTTCGCCAGCCTCAAGGCCGGCGACTACGCAGGCTTCCTGGCGTACGTGCAGCGCGACGACGAGGACGCGCGGCTGATCGAGGGCATGCGGGTGGCGGTGCGCGACGCGACGAAGGCCGCCACCGTCGCGGGCTTCGGGCCGCGCTTTCTCCACTCCACGGGCCAGGCCTACAAGGGCGGGCCGAACACCGGCGTCTTCCTCGTCGTCACCCGCGACCCGGATCCCGACCTCGACATCCCCGGGCAGAAGGCGACCTTCGGCGTGGTGCAAGAGATGCAGGCGCAGGGCGACATGGACGTCCTGGTCGAGCGCGGTCGGCGCGTCTTGCGCGCGCACCTCAAGAAGGGTGGGGGCGGGCTCTCCGCCCTGGCCTCGACCGTGGCCGCCGCCGTCGCCCGCTGACGCCCCAACGATCACGAAGGAACTGAACGCATGCGTCTCGCAGTGATCGGCCTTGGCCGCATGGGCGCCGGCATCGGGCGCCGGCTGATGAAGCACGGCCACGACATTGTCGGCTTCGACCAGTCGGCCGACGCGGTGAAGGCGCTCGCGGCCGACGGCGCGACGGGGGCGGACTCGCTCCAGGCGGCGCTCGACGCCATGCCGGCGGGGGAGCGCATCGTGTGGGTGATGCTGCCCGCGGGCGAGATCACCGAGCGCACCATCGCCGACCTTCAAGGCCAGCTCGCCCCCGGCGACGTGGTGATCGACGGCGGCAACACCTTCTACAAGGACGACATCCGCCGGGCGAAGGCGTACCGCGAGAAGGGGTTGCACTATGTCGACGTCGGCACCTCCGGCGGGGTGTGGGGGCTGGAGCGCGGCTTCTGCATGATGATCGGGGGCGATGAGGAGGTGGTGCGCCGGCTCGACCCCATCTTCGACGCCCTGGCCCCCGGCTATGGCGACATCCCCCGCACCAAGGGCCGCACCACCACCGACGACCGCGCCGAGCGGGGCTACATCCACGCCGGACCCGCGGGCGCCGGTCACTTCGTCAAGATGGTGCACAACGGCATCGAGTACGGGCTGATGCAGGCCTACGCCGAGGGCTTCGACGTGCTGAAGGGCAAGAGCTCGGACAAGCTGCCCGACGACCAGCGCTTCGACATCAACCTGCCCGACGTGGCGGAGGTCTGGCGGCGGGGCAGCGTGATCTCGTCCTGGCTCCTGGACCTCGCCGCCATCGGCCTGGCCGAGGACGCGAACCTCGACCACTACCGCGGCAAGGTGGCCGACTCGGGCGAGGGGCACTGGACCATCGAGGCGGCCATGGAGGAGGCGGTGCCGGCCAACGTGCTTTCCGCCGCGCTCTACGCCCGCTACCGCAGCCGAGTGGACACCACCTTCGGCGACAAGCTGCTCTCGGCCATGCGCTTCGGCTTCGGCGGCCACGTCGAGATCCCGCAGTAGGCGGCGGACCGTTGAGCACCCCCAAGCGCGCGCCGCCCGCCACCCTCGTCGTCTTCGGCGCGACCGGTGACCTGACGCGGCGGCTCCTCGCCCCCGCCCTCGTCAACCTGCACGAGGCGGGGCTCCTGGACGACAGGCTGAAGCTCATCGGCATCGGGCACTCCGATGGCTCGGGCCACGAGTTGCGCGACGCGCTCGGCGAGTTCGTCGAGGACAAGGACGCCTACGGCTGGCTGCGCGACCGGGTGACCTACGTCGAGGGCGACTTCACGAGCCCCGACCTATTCAAGGAGATCGCGGGCGAGCTGAAGGGCGCGGCCGTGTTCTACCTCGCGGTCGCCGCCAAGTTCTTCGGCCCGATCGTCGACAGCCTAGGCGAAGCGGGGCTCCTGGACGAGCACGACGGTTTCCGCCGCGTGGTGATCGAGAAGCCGTTCGGCTCCGACCTCGCCTCAGCGCACGCGCTGAACGAAAAGATCCTTAAGCGCGCGGGCGAGGAGCAGATCTACCGCATCGACCACTTCCTCGGGAAGGAGACGGTGCAGAACATGATGATCCTGCGCTTCGGCAATCCCCTGATCGAAGCGGTGTGGAACAACCGCTACGTCGACAGCGTGCAGATCACCGCCGCCGAGGTGGTTTCGGTGGGCTCGCGCGGGGCCTTCTACGACGGCACGGGCGCGCTGCGCGACATGGTGCCGAACCACCTGTTCCAGCTCCTGGCGCTGGTCGGGATGGAGCCGCCGAACAGCTTCACCGCCGAGGCGATCCGCACCGAGAAGGCCAAGGCGGTCGACGCCGTGCGCCCGGTCGATCCCGCCGACGCCGTGCGCGGCCGCTACGGCGCGGGCGAGGCGGGCGGCCAGAAGGTCGAGCCTTATGCGGCCACCAAGGATGTCGCCAAGGACAGCACGACCGAGACCTATGTCGCGCTGAAGGTCCTGATGGACACCTGGCGCTGGACCGGTGTCCCCTTCTACCTGCGCACGGGCAAAGCGCTGACGGCCCGCGACACCGAGATCGTTCTCACCTTCAAGGACCGGGCGCTGGCGCTGTTCCAGGGCTCGGACATCGACGCCCTGCCGCCCAACCAGATCAGGCTGCAGATCCAGCCCAACGAGGGTCTGAGCCTCGGCTTCACCGTCAAGATGCCCGGCCCGGTCTTGGAGGCGACGCCGGTGGCCATGACCTTCCGCTACGCCGACCGCTTCAAGCTGGCGGGGCAGACGGGCTACGAGACCCTGCTCTACGACGTCCTGGTCGGCGACCAGACGCTGTTCCAGCGCGCCGACCAGATCGAGGGCGGCTGGCGCGCGGTGCAGCCCTTGCTCGACGCCTGGAAGGCGGACGGCGCGCCTGAGGACTATCCGGCGGGCTCGGCGGGGCCCAAGGGCGCGGACGAGCTCCTCGCCCGCGACGGCCGCGCCTGGGGGGCGATCGGGTGAGCGGCATGCCTATCCGCCTCTTCGTGTCCGACGTCGACGGCACGCTGATCCGCAAGGACAAGTCGCTCGGGTCGCCGGTGATCGACGCCTACGCCCGGCTGCGTGCGGCGGGGGTGAAGACGAGCCTGATCTCCGCGCGCCCGCTCAGCGGCGTGCGCGAGCTGGCGCAGAAGCTCGGCATCGACGGGCCGGTCGGCGCCTTTAACGGCGGCTCCATCGTGCGGCCGGACGGCACGGTCTTGGTCGCCGAGCGTCTCGCGCCCGACGTCGCGCGCGAGACGCTGGGGCGCTTGCGGCAGGACTGGACGACGGTGTGGGTGTTCGCCGACGATCGCTGGCACACGACCGACACGCAGAACCCGCACACCGCGAGCGAGCGCATCACCGCGGCCCAGGAGCCGGTCGTGGTCGACAGCTTCGACGCCGTGCTGGACCGCGTGGACAAGATGGTGGCGGTCAGCGACGACCACGACCGGCTGGCGGCGCTGGAGCGCGAGACGCAGAAGGCGCTGGGCGACCGCGCCACCGTGGCCCGCAGCCAAGTCTACTACCTCGACGTGACTGCGCCCAAGGCGAACAAGGGCGACGGGCTCGCCGCCATCGCGGGCGCCTATGGCGTGCCGCTGGAGGCGGTGGCGGTGACCGGCGACGGCTGGAACGACGTGGCCATGTTCGACCGCGCGGGGCTCTCGATCGCCGTCGCCAACGCCGCGCCCGAGGTGCAGGCCCGCGCCGACGAGGTCGCGCCCCCCAATACCGAGGACGGCGTGGCCGCGGCCATCGACCGCTTCGTGCTTCCCGCGGCCAAGGCGTGATCGCCGCGATCGCACCCCGACAAGGAGTCTCTTCCGCATGAAACGCCTGGTCGCCTTCGACCTCGACGGCACGCTGGCGCTCTCGAAGCAGCCGCTCAAGGACGACATGGCCGCAACGCTCGGCCGGCTCCTGGCGGTGGCCGAAGTGGCCGTGATCTCCGGCGGGGACTGGCCGCAGTTCGAGAAGCAGGTGGTCTCGCGCCTGCCGGCCGACGCCCAGGTGAGCCGGCTGTGGATCATGCCGACCACGGGCTCCAAGCTCTACCGCGCGCCCGACGGGAAGACCTGGGCGGCGGTGTACGCGGACAACTTCGACGAGGCGGAGAGCCGGAAGATCCGCGACGCCCTGACCAAGGCGGTGCACGACGCGGGCCTGACTGGCGAGAAGATCTGGGGCGAGCAGATCGAGGACCGAGGTAGCCAGGTCACCTTCTCGGGCCTGGGTCAGGAGGCCCCGCTCGACGCTAAATCCGCCTGGGACCCCGACCTGAAGAAGCGCCAGTCGCTGCAGAAGACGCTGCGTGGCGAGCTGCCTGAGCTCTCCATCAACCTCGGCGGCTCCACCTCGATCGACATCACCCGCAAGGGTGTGGACAAGGCCTACGCCATGCACCGGCTGGCCAAGGAGTCAGACATACCCGTCGAGGAGATGCTGTTCCTGGGCGACGCCACCTACCCCGGCGGCAACGACGCGCCCGTGCCGGAGGCCGGGATCGACACGGTGACCGTGCGCGACGCGACCGAGACGCTGGCGGTGGTCGCCGGCCTCATCTTCTGCCTCAAGGCGTGAGGCGCGGCCGGTGAGCCTGCGCGGCCGCACGGCGCTCGTCACCGGCTCCACAAGCGGCATCGGCTTGGCGATCGCCCGCGCACTCGCCGCCGAGGGCTGCGACGTATGCCTCAACGGCCTCGGCGAGGCGGACACGATTGAGGCCGCGCGCGCGGGCATCGCGGCCGAGTTCGGCGTGCACGCGATCCACTCGCCCGCCGACATGACGCGGCCCGACGAGATCGCCGCCATGGTCGAACTCGCCGCGCGCGAACTCGGCGGCCCGCACATCCTCGTCAACAACGCGGGCGTCCAGCACGTCGCGCCGATCGAGAGTTTCCCGGCCGAGGCGTGGGACCGGGTGATCGCGATCAACCTCTCCGCCGCCTTCCACGGCATGCGCGCGGCCGTCCCGCACATGAAGGCGGCGGGGTGGGGCCGCATCGTCTCCACCGCCAGCGCCCACTCGCTGGTCGCCTCGCCGATGAAGTCGGCCTATGTCGCGGCCAAGCACGGGATCGCGGGGCTGACCAAGACCGCCGCGCTCGAGCTCGCCACGAGCGGGATCACCGTCAACGCGGTCAGCCCGGGCTATGTCTGGACGCCGCTCGTCGAGGCGCAGATCCCCGACACCATGGCGGCGCGCGGCCTCACCCGCGAACAGGTGATGCAGGACGTGCTCCTGGAGGCGCAGCCGACCAAGCAGTTCGTGACGGTCGAGCAGGTCGCCGCGCTCGTGGTCTTCCTGTGCGGCGACGCGGCGGCCAACGTCACCGGCGCCAACCTGTCGATGGACGGAGGCTGGACGGCGCGGTGAGGCCGCTCAGAAGCTGAACGGCTCCACCTCCGTGCGCTTGGCGACCATGAAGGCGTCGGCCACGAGCTGGAAGGGCGCGACGTCCACCTTGGACTCGCCCCGCGAGATCAGGTCGGCGAAGGCGCGGTAGAGGTCGGGGTACTCGTGGTCGTCCGGCCCGTCGAAGGGCGGCTCGCCGTCGACGAGGAGGCGCGCGCCGCCGTTCTCGAGTGTGAGCTTCAGCCCGGCCTTGGTCTCCACCGCCACCGTCCAGGTCTGCGGGCCGGTCTGGCGCCAGTCGAGGTGCAGGGCGAGCGCGCCGTCGGGAACCCCCGCCATGGCCAGCGCCACCTCGGCCGCGATCGGGCCCTGGCGGCCCTTGGGGATCGACATGTCGACGCTCGTCACGAAGATCGGCGCGGGCAGTATGCGCGTCAGCACCGACAGCGCGTTGATGCCGGGGTCGAACACGCCGAAGCCCGCTGCGTCGAACACCCAGTCCTGCCCGGGGTGCCAGCGCCGCACGTCCTCCTTCCACACCACGTCGAGCTTGGTGATCGTCTGGCCGGCGAGGCGCTCGGCGGCGCGGGCGACCGCGCCGTTGTGCTGGGCGTGGTAGGTGGTGAAGGCGACGCGGCCGGCGGCCTTTGCGGCGTCGGCGATCGCGCCCACCTCGGCGACGGTGGCGGCGGGCGGCTTCTCCAGGAGAACGTGCTTGCCCGCCCCGAGGCACTGGACGGCGAGCGCCCGGCGCGGGCCGGGCGGGGTGTTGATCGCCACGGCGTCGATCTGGCCGTGGGCCAGGAGTTCGTCCACGCCCTCGAACACCTGGGCGCCCGGGGGCGTGTCGCCGCCGGTCGCGTGGGCGACGGCGGTGAGGTGGAAGTCGGGGTTCGCTGCGATGGCGGGCGCGTGCTGGTCGCGCGAGATCTTACCGTAGCCCAGAATGCCGATGCGGATGGGGGCCAAGGCGCGCTCCTGCGGGACGAAGACGGGCGCTGTGTCGGCCCAGCCGCCGGTCCGCGCAAGCCTCCCGCCGTCGGGGCGCGTTCCCCGGCGACGCGCGCTCGCGCCGCCGGACGCGCCGTCAGCCCAGGCCGGCGGTCGCCGGGCAGGTGCGGGCGATGTAGTCGGCGTGGGGCGGCAGGCGGTCGACCCCCGCGGCGGCCGCGGCGCGCACGCCGTCGACGAAGGCGCGCAACTCCGCCGGATCCAGCCCCTCGGCAAGCGGATGCCAGGCGCGCGCCTCCACCCCCTGACCGTTTAGGACCTGCAGCCAGCTCGCCTCGGTGAACAGCTCGTCCTGGTCGCGCACTACCCGGCCCGACGCGGCGTAGAGGTCGAGCTTCTCGCGGAGCGCGTCCGACACGGGGAGCTCGCGGCATAGCGCCCAGAACGCGCCTTCGCGCCGGTTCGCCCGATAGTGCAGCACGAGGAAGTCGCGGATGCGCTCCATCTCCCAGCCGGCCTGGCGGTTGTAGACGGCGATCTCGGGCTCCGCGACGCGCTCCGCGCCCGGCAGGAGCTGCAGCATCCGCGCGATCGCGGTCTGCACGAGGTGGATCGAGGTCGACTCCAGGGGCTCCAGGAAACCCGAGGAGAGCCCGATCGCCACGCAGTTCTTCTCCCAGAAGCGCGCGCGCCGGCCGGTGGTGAAGCGCAAGGGGCGCGGCTCGCCTACCGCGGCCGTCTCCAGCCCGGCGAGGAGCTCGGCGCGGGCGTCGTCGTCCGAGATGTGCGCGCTCGAATAGACGTAGCCGTTGCCCGTGCGATGCTGCAGCGGGATGCGCCAGCGCCAGCCGGCGCTGGACGCCATGGCGCGGGTGAAGGGCGCGAGCGCGCCCTCTCCGCGGGCGGACGGGACCGCCAGCGCCCGGTCGCACGGCAGCCAGCGCGTCCAGTCCTCGTACGGCACGCCGAGCGCCTCGCCGATGACGAGGCCGCGGAAGCCCGAGCAGTCCAGGAAGAAGTCTCCCTCCACGCGACGGCCGTCGGCCAGCTCCAGGTGCGAGACGTAGCCGTCGTCGGCCCGCAGGGCCGCGCGGCCGATTCGTCCCTCGCGCCGCTCGACGCCGCGCGCCTCGGCGAAGGCCCGCAGCGCGCGCGCGAGGAGCGTGGCGTCGATGTGGAAGGCGTACGCCAGCGCCGGGCGTCCCAGCCCGGTCGCGCGGGCGAAGCGCCCGGCGCGGGCCGCGGCGCTGTTGTGCGAGTATTCGTCGAGCGGCCCCGCCCAGCCGTGCGCGTGCGCGCGAAGCCAGTAGGGGTGGAACGGCAGGAGCCCGCGGCCGGGCCCCGCGGGGGCGAAGCTGTGGAGGTAGCTGTCGCCCGGCTGCGTCCAGCCGTCGAAGGAGATGCCGAGCTTGAACGTGCCCCCCGTGGCGCGGAGGAAGTCGTCTTCGGCGATGCCCAGCCCCCTCAGGAAGAGCTGCAGCTGCGGAAGGGTGGCCTCGCCCACCCCGACCGTGCCGATCTCGTCGGACTCGACCAGCGTCACGCGCCAGTCGCGGGGGAGGAAGCGCGCGAGGGCGGCGGCGCACATCCACCCCGCCGTGCCGCCGCCCACCACGACGATGCGGCGCGGCGCGGCGGGCGGGGGCGGCGACATGCGCGCTCCTTAGACGAAAGCGGCCCGCGACGTCAGACGTCGCGGGCCGAGGTGGCGGCGGGGAGGAACGCCGGTCTTCAGAACTTGTAGGACGCGCCGAACAGGATGCGCCGCCCGTAGGTCTGTTCGGACAGGATCCGGCGCGGGTCGCCCTGCTCGTAGGTGATGAAGGGCTCGTCCGTCAGGTTGTTGCCCTGCAGGAGGAGGCCCAGACCCTTCAGGCGGCCCGTCTGGAAGGTGTAGCCGACCTGGGCGTCGACGATGGTCTCGTCGGTCGCCTCGCTGAAAGTGCGCGCGTCGCCGAAGCCCGACACCTCGCCCAGGAACTTGGAGCGGTAGCGCACGCTGGCGCGCGCCGAGAAGCCGTACTTCTCATAGTAGAACGTGCCGTTGCCGACCCACTTCGACTGGCCGGGCAGGGGGCCCGGCGGGTTGAGCGGGCCGCCGGGGCGCACCGTGCTCTCCGTCCACGAGGTCGAGCCCGACACGCCGAAGCCGTCGAGCCACGGCGCGTTCAGGTGCATGCCGAAGCGGTCGCCAAAGCCCAGGAGGGTGGCGATCGGCGTCACCACCGTGACCTCCATCCCGTAGAGGTTCCCGCCCGAGCCGTTCTCCGGGATCGTCACGAAGCCCTGGCGCTGCACGGGCTGGGTGTTGCCGGGCGGCACGGGGTACTCGGAGAAGTCGAAAAGCTGACTCGAGTCGTAGATGTAGGTTTCGAGGTACTTGTAATAGCCGGCCAGCGAAATGTAGCCGTCACGCCCGAAGTAGTGCTCCAGCGACATGTCTACCGCGTCCGAGACGTACGGGTGCAGGCGGATGTTGCCGCCGCCGCCGCTGAACGGCGAGCGCGCCAGGTCGGTCGAACTGGCGAGGTCGTTGTTGTAGCTGTAGTTGACCGAAGGCGTCAGCTGGTCGAGGCGGGCGCGGGCGAGCTCGCGCGCTACGGCGAAGCGGATCACGTCCCCCTGATCGGGCAGGCGGTACGACAGGTTGATGCTGGGCAGCGGCTCCCAGTAGTTCACTCCGTCGTGCACCGAGCTGCGCGCGATGATCGGCGCGCCCGTCGCCAGCACGCCCGTGCCCTGCTGGTCGGTGAAGACGAGCTGCAGGCCCGCGTTGCCCGTCAGCGTGCCGCCCAGGAGCGGCTGGTTGATGTTGGCCTTCAGCCAGCCGGTCGACACGTCTTCCTTGATCTTCCAGGCGGCGGTGGCGACGTCGGCGTTTGGGTTGCGCAGGAAGGAGTAGAGGCCGCTGCCCAAGAGCGCCTCCGGGTCGGCGCTGACCGCCGGCCCGAGCCCCGCGAAGCTCAGGTCCGCCGGATCGTTCAACACGCTCGTGGGGAAAGGCACGCTGGTCAGGTGCGCGGGGTCCGCCAGGTTGGCGTTCAGCCCGAGGAAGTACTGGTCCGGCGTGTAGGACTTGAAGCGGTGGGTGAAGTTGCCGCCCAGCTCGATGCTGTGCACGCCCCACTCGTCGACCGTGCGGGTGACGCTGCCGCGATAGGCGAGGAGCTGATCGCGCACGAGCGGCTCGTTGAGGTAGCCGTCCTGGCCGCCGGGCACCACGTCGGAGCCCCAGCCCTGAGGGCTGGTCAGCAGGATGCGGCTCGTGTCGGCGTGGTTGGCCGCCTCGCTGAGCGTGATCTGGCCGTCGGGGGCGACGGTGAAGCCCACGTTGTCGGGCGCGCCGGTGAAGTTGCGGCCCGTGCCGGAATAGGTCTCGCCCAGCCGATCGCGGCGGCGCACGCCCGAATAGCTGACGTCGGCCACCACGTGCCAGGGGCCGTCGTTGTAGTCGGCGTTGTAGCCGATGGAGAGCAGGTTCGCCTGGCGCCGGTTCAGGTCGTTGCGCTGGACGGTGTAGACGTTGTTGTATTGGCCGGAGGTCACGAACGTGCCGTCCGAGGTATAGCCGGGTTGCAGGGCGGGGGTGGTTCCGTTCGGCCCGCCGCCGTAGGCCAGCCCCTGCTCCAGGCCGTGGTAGGTCAGGAGGTTGGTGTAGTCCGAGTAGTAGCCGTCCAGCGTGCTCGTGAAGTGGCTGTTGGGGCGGTACTGCACCGTAACCGCGACGCCCGTGCGGGTGAGGTCGCCCGAGTAGGCCTCCGTCACCACGCCGCCTGGAGTGAGCAGGCCGTTGGCCAGGGTGGCGAAGCCGTAGTCGTTGAAGCGGGTCTGCAGGTTGGGCGACTCCTCGTGGGCCACGCCTACCGAGATGCCGAGCTTCCCGTCCATGAACTGGTCGATGTAGGTGCCGCTGACGCGGTAACCGTCTTCGTTGTTGTCGCCCAAGATCTGCTCTTCGCCGCGCGCGTTGAACTGCAGCACGCGCTGCTTGTAGTCGAGCGGGCGGATGGTGCGCAGGTCGACGGTGCCGGCGAGGCCCTGGCCCACGAGGCCGGCTTCGGGCGTCTTGTAGACGACTACGCCCGAGATCAGCTCCGACGGATACTGGTCGAACTCGGCCGAGCGGTTGTCGCCGGTGGAGACCTGCTCGCGCCCGTTCAGGAGCGTGGTGGTGAAGTCGGGCGCAAGGCCGCGGATGGAGATCACGCTGTCGCGGCCGTTGAGGCGCTGGGCGGTGATGCCGGGCAGGCGTGCGATCGACTCGGCGATGGAGTTGTCGGGGAGCTTGCCGATGTCCTCCGCCGAGATCGACTCCACGATCTGGTCGGACGAGCGCTTCTGCTGAATGGCGTTGCGCAACGAGGAGCGGAAGCCCGTCACCACGATGCCGGTGCCGGCGTTGGTCTCGACCGGCTGGGTCTGGGCCACGGGGTTGGCGTCGCCGGAGACCTGGCTCGTGGGCACGTTGGTCGAGGGCGAGGGCGTCGCCTGCTCGGTCGGGGTGGGCTGGGCATGGGCGGCGAGCGCGACGGCCAGCGCGCTGGCCCCAGCGAACAGGCCCGCCGAAATGCGCGGACGCGACGAGGCTCGGGTGCGAGCTGACGACATATGACCTCCCCTGGCGGGCTCTGACGGCCCTTGGCGATGCGCCGCGCTCGGACAGAGCGTGGAACGGAATGTAAGGCGGTCCGTACGCCCTCGCTGTCGCATTGCCAATCGGCCGGATAAGCGACAAACCGTCGCCACGGTTCGCGCGCCGCCGTGTGTGGCGCACACGTCTCACCCTTGCCTTGTTGAGGACTTTCGCTCAGCCTTTCAGGGCGACGCGGGATTGCGAATGACAGCGCAGTCATTTCGCGCGCACAAAGCTCGTCCGGCATTATTCCATTGTAATGCAAAATGTGGCGCGCGATGAAAACGGGAGTGTGACATGGGCGCGCGCAGGCCGTCGGCGGCGATCGTGGCGGCGGTGATGGCCATGGGCGGCGGGGCCGCTCAGGCGGCTGTCGCGCCGGGCGCGCCGGGCGGGGCGGGAACCTGGGCCTACGCCGGCAAGACCGGCATCGGCACGGCGTATGCGCCCTACGGACCGGGGCGCGCCCGCTCGCGCGTCTGGTTCTCCATCGCCCGAGGACGGCTTACCGAGGTCATGTGGGGGCTAATCCACGAGGCCCAGCTGCGGGAGATAAAGCTGGCCCTGGTCGGCGAGGGCTTCACGGCCTTCCCGTCCGACGCGGGCGCGAGCCGCACGGAGTACCTCGTCGCCGACGCGCAGGGGCGGCCCCGCGCCCTGGCCTACCGACTCGTCGCCACCGACCCCGCCCGCCGCTTCAAGGTGGAGACGCAGGTGTTCGCCGATCCGGACGCCGACGCGGTGGTGGTGCGCTACATCGTACGTTCGCACGGCGGCGCCCTCACCCCCTACCTCCTGGCCGACCCCCAGATGGCGGGCACGGGGCCGGGCGACCGGGCGGAGGCGGCGCGCGGCGCGCTCCACGCCTGGCAGGGCGACGCGCACCTGGTGATCGTCGCCGCCCGCCCGTTCGAGGCGGCCTCCGTGGGCTTCGTCGGCGCGTCCGACGGCGAGACCCAGCTGAAGCGCGACGGCCGGCTCACGCCCTACGACACCACGGGCGAACGGCCCGGCGACGTGGCGCTCTCGGCGCGGCTCGCGCCCACCCCCGCCGGAGGCGAGCGCGTGTACGACATCGTCTTGGGCTTCGGCGCGACAGAGGCGCAGGCGCAAGCCGCCGCCGCCGGCTCGCTGCGGCGCGGGCACGACGCGGTCCTGGCCGCCTATGTCGGCGGCGAGGGGCGTCACGCCGGCTGGGCCGACTACCTCGCGGGGCTGTCCGAACTGCCGCGGGTGGCGAAGGAGGCGGAGGACGGCGGCCGCCTCGCCTACGCCAGCGCGATGGTCTTGAAGGCGCAGGAGGACAAGACGCACCCCGGCGCGCTGATCGCCTCCTTGTCCAACCCGTGGGGCGAGACCGTCGCCGCCTCGACCCCGCAGACGGGCTACAAGGCGGTGTGGCCGCGCGACTTCTACCAGGTGGCCTCGGCGCTGATGGCGCTGGGCGACCGCGCCACGCCCGTGCGCGCGCTCGACTACCTCCACACCGTGCAGGTCACGCCGACCACGCCAGGCAATCACGGCGCCTCGGGCTGGTTCCTGCAGAAGACCCACGTTGACGGAACGCCCGAGTGGACCTCGGTCCAGCTCGACCAGACCGCCATGCCGATCATGCTGGCGGACAAGCTCCTGCGCGCGGGCTGGATCACGCCCGCCCACGCCACGGCGCTCTACCGAGCAAGTCTGAAGCCCGCGGCGGACTTCCTCGTCGCGGGCGGCCGGGTCGACTTCCGCCTGGCCACGCCGAACGAGGGGACGGTCACGCCGCCGAAGACGCAGACCGAGCGCTGGGAGGAGCAGCCGGGCTACTCGCCCTCCACCACCGCGGCGGAGATCACCGGACTAGTCGCGGCGGCCGATCTCGCCGAGGGGGCAGGCGACCGCGCCTCGGCCGCCCGCTACCGCGCCGCCGCCGACCGCTATGCGGCGGGCGTGGAGTCCACGAGCTTCACCACCGACGGGGCCTGGGGCGGCCACCGCTACTTCGTGCGCATCTCTCCCGACGGGCGGCCCGACGGTCACGCGCTCGTCGATGGCCGCAACGGCAAGGCCGCCGTCACCCAGGACAGGATGGTCGACGCGGGCTTCCTCGAGCTCGTCCGCTACGGTGTGCGCCGGGCGGATGCGCCGTCGATCCTGTCGAGCCTGCCGGTGATCGACGACGTGGACCTGCCCGCGGATGCGCGCATCCACTACCTCTTCCACGTCCCCGGCGAGCCGGGGGCCTACCCGGGCTGGCGCCGGTATGGCTGGGACGGCTACGGCGAGGACACGACCACCGGGCGCGGCTTCGGCGGCGTGACGCCCGAGGGCCGCGACAGCCCCGACCAGCGCGGCCGCGTGTGGCCGATCTTCACCGGCGAGCGCGGGACCTATGAGGTGGCGCGCGCCACGCTGGGCGGCGCGCTTGCGCCCGCCGACCAACGGCGCATCCGCGACACCTACGTGCGTGGCATGGAGCTCTTCGCCAACGACGGGCTGATGCTGCCCGAGCAGGTCTACGACGGCGTGGGCGCGAGCGGCGGGACCGAGCGCCCCGGCCAGGGCACCGGCTCGGCCACGCCGCTAGCCTGGTCGCATGCGGAATACCTGAAGCTCCTGCGCTCGCTGGCCGACGGGCGCGTGTGGGACCGGTACGAGGCGGTGGCGCAGAGGTACGCGCGCTAGCGTCCGCGGCTGAGGCTGCCCAGCACCCCGCGGATCAGCGCGCGGCCAACCTGGTTGGCGACCTGTCGACCGAGGGATGAGCTGGCCGCGCGCATGGCGGAGGTCAGCATGGCGTCGGCGAGCGAGGGCTTCCCCGGAGCCGCGCGGGCGGGGGGCTGGGCGGCCGGCGCGCCCGCCGCCTCGGCCTTGGCCTCCGTGCGGCCTTTCAGCACCTCGTAGGCGCTCTCGCGATTGACGGCCTGGTCGTAGACGCCCGCCACGGGGCTGCCCCGCACGGTCGCCGCGCGCTCGTCGGCGGTGACGGGGCCCATGCGCGAGTCGGGCGGGCGGATGCGCGTGCGGCGAACCACGGTGGGCGCGCCCGCCTCGTCGAGCGAGGAGACCAGCGCCTCGCCCACGCCCAGCGCCTGGATGGTCGCGGCGGTGTCGAAGGCGGGGTTGGCGCGGAAGCTCGACGCGGCCGCCTTGAGCGCCGCCTGTTCCGACGGCGTGTACGCGCGCAGCGCGTGCTCCACCCGCGTGCCGAGCTGCGCCAGCACCGTCTCCGGCACGTCCTGCGGGTTCTGGGTGACGAAGTAGATGCCCACCCCCTTGGAACGGATCAGCCGCACCACCTGCTCGACCTTGTCGAGGAGCGGCTTGGGGGCGTCGGTGAAGAGGAGGTGCGCCTCGTCGAAGAAGAAGACGAGCTTGGGGCGGTCCGGGTCGCCCACCTCCGGCAGCGCCTCGAACAGCTCGCTCATCAACCACAGGAGGAAGACGGCGTAGAGGGAGCTGTCCTGGATCAGCTTGTCGGCCGCGAGCACGCTCACCATGCCGCGGCTGGTGGTGTCGGTGCGCATCAGGTCGGCGAGCTTCAGCGCCGGCTCGCCGAACAGGTGCTCGCCGCCGGCCGAACGCATCTGCAGGAGGCCGCGCTGGATGGAGGCGACGCTCGCCGGCGCGACGTTCCCGTACTGGGCGCCGTAGGTCTTGCTGTTCTCCGCCACGTGCTGGAGCGCGGCCTGCAGGTCGTCGAGGTCGAGGAGGAGCAGGCCCTCCTGGTCGGCGACGTGGAAGACGACGTTCAGCACGCCCGTCTGCACGTCCGAGAGCTGGAGGAGGCGCGCCAGGAGCACGGGGCCGAGGTCGCTGACCGTCGCGCGCACCGGGTGGCCCTCGGCGCCGAACAGGTCCCAGAAGATGACGGGGCAGGCGGCGGGCTGGAGGGTGACGCCCACCGCCTGGGCGCGCGCGGCGAGCTTGTCGGAGGGCTGGGCTGCGCGGCTGATCCCGGAGAGGTCGCCCTTCACGTCGGCGCAGAACACTGGCACCCCCGCGCGGGAGAAGGCCTCGGCCATGACCTGCAGGGTCACGGTCTTGCCCGTGCCGGTTGCCCCCGCCACGAGCCCGTGGCGGTTGGCGCGGTCGAGCCGGAGCGTGACGGGCGCGCCGTCTTCGCCCTGGCCCAGCGCGATCTCGCCCGCGGGAATGTCCATGCACGCGCTCCGCCCAAGCTCTGGCGCGACCGCTAGCACGCGCCCCGCGGGCGCTCCACGCGTCAGATGTCGACCATGCCGCCACCCGCGATGAGCTCGCCGCCCGTGGTGAAGGTCGCGTCCGCCGCCAGGAACAGGACGGCGCGGGCGATCTCGTCCGACTGCCCGATGCGTCCGAGCGGCACCTGGGTCAGGATGCCCTCCATGAAGCCGGCGATCTCCTGCTCGCTCATGCCCGTCTTGCCGAAGATGGGCGTCTCCACCGGGCCGGGGCTGACCGCGTTGACCCGCACGCCCTTGGGCGCGAGCTCGGCTCCTAGCGAGCGCGCGAACGAGCGAAGCGCCGCCTTGGTCGCGGCGTAGACCGCCCCGTTCACGAAGCCGGACGAGGCGGCGGTGGAAGCGGTGAAGATGATCGATCCCCCGGCGGGGATCAGCGGTGCGAAGTGCTTGGCCGTGAAGAAGGCGCCCCGCACGTTCACGTTGAACTGCCGGTCGTAGAACGCTTCATCCACGGCCTCGAGCGGCGCGAAGTAGCCGATTCCCGCGTTGATGAAGGCGACGTCGAGCCGGCCGTGCTTGGCGCGCACCTCTTCGGCCAGGGCGGCGGTGCGCGCCGTGTCGGCCTGGTCGGCGGCGACCAGCTCCACCCCAGGGAGGTCGTTCCGCACCCGCGCGATCGACTCCGCGCTGGAGCCCGTGGCGATCACCGTCGCCCCCTCGTCGCGGAAGAGGCGCGCGGTCGCCGCGCCTATGCCGGTGGTGCCGCCAGTAATCAGCGCCACCTTGCCGTCGAGCTTGCTCATCTTGGTCTCTCCTCGCCGCGACTGTGCGCGACGCTGTTGCAGATAAGCTGGAGCGTGGTGAGCGGCAGGGGAGGGCGGCCGCAGATTTCCTGATCGCGAGCGGCCCGGCTCCTCACAGCCGCGCCCCGAACGCGACGCCGCCACGATTCCGTCCAGGTGCGGTGCACAGCTCAGCTTGTTGGTGGCGCTTCGGGGGTGCGCGGATGAGCGAGGTTCTGGACGCGCCGCCGGCCGCCGAGGCCGCTACGACCCTCGGGACGACCACCTACCGCGCCCTCCTGCCCGGCGACGCCTTTCCCTGGCTGATCGGCGCGTGTGGCGACAAAGCGCGCTTCGGCTTCGACACCTTCGCCGGCCGCTACCAGGTCTTCGCGTTTTTTCTCACCGCGCAGGACGAAGCGGGTCGCGCGGCGCTGGAGACGGTATGGCGGCGTCGCGCACTGTTCGACGACCGCCACGCCTCGTTCTTCGGCGTCACCGTCTCTCCCGCCGACCGCGAGGCGCTGCGCAACCACGAGCCGGGCCTGCGTTTCGCGTTGGACTTCGACCTCGCCATGAGCCGGGCGTGCGGGGCTGCGCCGGAGGCCACGGCGCCGGGAGCGCCGATCGCGGGGCGACGGTTGTGGATCGTGGTCGACCCTTCGCTGCACGTGCTCAGGGTCGTCCCGTTCGGGCCCTCGGCAGCGGCGGAGGTGCTGGACTTCGTGGCGGCCCTGCCGCCGCCCGACCGTTTCGGCGGCCTCTCGCGCCCCGCGCCGGTGCTGATCCTGCCGCAGGTGTTCGAGCCCGGGCTCCGTCGGGCGCTGATCGCGGAGTACGAGCGCCGCGGCGGCCACGAGTCGGGCGTGCATCGCGACGGCCAGGGCGTGCTCGATGCAGGCTTCAAGCGCCGCAAGGACGTGACGCTGGAGCCCGGGGGAGCGCTCCACCAGGCCACCAACGCCCGTATCGCGCGCCGCGTGCTGCCCGAGATCGAGAAGCTGTTCTTCATGCGCGCGGGCTATATCGAGCGCCACATCGTGGGCTGCTACGCCGCGGAGGACGGCGGCCACTTCGGCCCCCACCGCGACAATCGCCAGGGCGCGACCCAGCACCGTCGCTTCGCCGTCTCCATCAACCTCAATGACGACTTCGAGGGCGGGGCGGTGTCGTTCCCCGAGTACTCGACGCAGGGCTACAAGGCGCCCGCGGGCTGGTGCGTGGTGTTCCCGTGCGCGGCGCTGCACGCGGTCGCGCCGGTGACGCGCGGCGCGCGCTACGCCTTCCTGCCCTTCGTGTATGACGAGGGCGGCCGCGCGCTGCGCGACGCCCAAGCGGCCGGCGGCGGCTAGGCGCTCGGGTCCGGCGCCTGCGCCGACACCTCCACGGGCTCGACGACCAGGAGCCGGCCCTCGGCGATCCGCACCTCCGGCACGACCTCGCGGGTGAAGGGCAGGAGCCGGCTCGGCCGGCCGCCGCCCGGGTCGATCTCGAGGATGTCGCCCGCCCCGTGGTCCAGCACCGCCTTGATCCGGCCGAGCGGCGCGCCGTCCGCCGTCTCC
Organism: uncultured Caulobacteraceae bacterium; assembly: GCA_964242625.1. Classification (GTDB taxonomy): domain Bacteria; phylum Pseudomonadota; class Alphaproteobacteria; order Caulobacterales; family Caulobacteraceae; genus JASLDZ01. The sequence goes on from CAXTAO010000017.1 coordinate 59,466, forward strand.
GCGAGGAGGCCGATCAGGTCGTGGAGGTAGAACTCGTCCTCCTCCGGCGAGGGCAGGGCGCTGCGCGGCACGTGCAGGCGCGCGCCGCGCAGCGCATCGGCGGCCTCCTTGGAGGCGACCTCCGGCGCGAGCGCCACGATCTCCGGCCCCTTGCCGGGCCGGGCGGACGCAAGCGTTAGGACCCGACGGCCCTCCGCGTCCAGGAGGTCGCGGTAGCCCAGGAGCGCCAGAGGCTCCTGCGTGTAGCTCGTGATGCGCAGCTCGCCGCGCACCCCGAACGCTCCCGCGACCCGGCCGACGAGGACGAGCCCCGCCGCCCGTTCGGGCGCGCGCTCCGCCATGGCGGCTTACGCCTCCGCGGAAGCCTCTTCCGCGGCCGGCTCGGCCTCGGCCGCCGGCTCCTCGGCGGGAGTGGCGGCGGCCTCGGCGGCGGCGGCGCGCGCGGCCTCTTCCGCCTCGCGCCGGTCGGTCTCGCGCTGGGCGCGCTCGGCCACGCGCTCCTGCGCCTTCTTGCCGGGGGCGCCCTTCTGCGGGTTGTTGCCGTGCTCCCAGGTCGCCAGCCCCTCGGTGGAGAGGAAGCGCGCCACGCGGTCGGTAGGCTGGGCGCCCTTGCGCAGCCACTCCTGGATGCGCTCGGTCTTGAGCTTCAGGCGCTCGGGGCTGTCCTTGGCGACCAGCGGGTTGTAGCTGCCCACCTGCTCGATGAACTTGCCGTCGCGCGGCGAATGGCTATCGGCCACGACGATGTAGTAGTACGGGCGCTTCTTGGCGCCGCCGCGGGAGAGTCGGATCTTCAGCATGGTGGTCTCGTCGGTCCTTTGAGCTTTACTTCTTCTTGAAGGGTGAGGCGCCGGGAAGACCGGCGAGGCCCCCCAGCTTGGAGAGATCGAGGCCGCCCAGGCCGGGCGGGGCGGCGGCGTCGCCGGGGCTGGGGAGCTTGCCTCCGCCCAGCGCCTTCAGCCGGGCGAGGTCGGCCGCCCCGGCGCCCCGGCCGCCGCCGGGAGGCGTGAAGCCCTTGGGCAGGCCGGGCATGCCGCCGCCCATGCCGCCGCCGGCCGCGCCGCCGCCGAGGCCGCCGAGCGCGGCCGCCATCTTCATCATACCCTGGCCGCCGCCGCGGCTCATGCTCTTGAACATGTCGGCCATTTGGCGGTGCTGCTTGAGGAGGCGGTTCACCTCCGCCACGTCCACACCCGAGCCCTTGGCGATGCGCCGCTTGCGCGAGGCGTTGAGGAGGTCGGGCTTGCGGCGTTCGGCCGGCGTCATGGAGGTGATGATCGCCCCCTGACGCGCGAACATCTTGTCTCCCGCCTCGCCCGAGAAGCCGCTCTCGGACAACTGCTTCTTCATCCCGCGCACGCCGGGCAGCATGCCCATGATGCCGCCGACGCCGCCCAGCTTCTTCATCTGCTGCAGCTGCTCGTGGAGGTCGTCGAGGTCGAACTGGCCCTTGGCCAGCTTCTTCCCCATGCGCTCGGCCTTGGCCTGGTCGAAGTCGGCGGCCGCGCGCTCGACCAGCGCCACGATGTCGCCGGAGCCCAGGATGCGGCCGGCCACGCGCCGGGCGTCGAACACCTCCAGCGCGTCGATCTTCTCGCCCGCGCCCAGGAACTTGATCGGCAGGCCGGTGACGTGGCGCATGGAGAGCGCCGCGCCGCCGCGACTGTCGCCGTCGGTGCGGGTGAGCACGAGGCCGGTCAGCGGCAGGCGCTCGTGGAAGGCCTTGGCGGTCTTGACCGCATCCTGGCCGGTCAGGGCGTCGGCGACCAGGAGGGTCTCGGTCGGCTGGGCGATGCGGGCGATCTCGGCCGCCTCGTTCATCATCGCCTCGTCGAGCGTGGTGCGCCCGGCGGTGTCGAGGATGACGACGTCATAGCCGCCGAGCCGCCCTGCCTGCAGCGCGCGGCGCGCGATGTCCGGCGCGGACTGGCCCGCCACGATCGGCAGGGTGTCGACTTCCGCCTGGCGGCCGAGCGTCGCCAGCTGCTCCAT
>CAXTAO010000018.1:0-60425 GCA_964242625.1 uncultured Caulobacteraceae bacterium
CCCGCCCTGCGCGCGACGGCTGACCGGAGGGGTCGGGACGCGGGGCGTCCCTTCTCCTTGGTTCGACTTCGGCCTGCGGCCCGCGTCGAACATAGGGCTGTAGCCTGCCGGAGCCTGCCATCGGCGGGCGGCGCTCGCTGAAGCGACCGAGCCGCTCGGGCTCGACGGTCGCCCTAGCCGCTACCCTCACAGGTGAAGCCCTGTGTTCGACCCGCCGGAGGCGTTGTCGAACTATCGAAGAGACGCCCCGCGTCCCGACCCCTCCGGTCAGCCGTCGCGCGCAGGGCGGGTCAAGGGCGAAGCGTCAGCGGAGAGCGAAGCGTCCCTTGACGCGACCGAGCACGGCGGCCCCCTCGGCGCTCACTGAATAATCGCAACGAACACCGCACCCAGTCGCCCGCCGCAAGGCGGACCGAGCCCCTCTACTCCGCGCCCTCGGCGCGGTAGCGCACGGGGCGGCGCATGGCGAGCACCAGCGCGAGCGCTGCGGCGGCCGGAGCGGGCGCCCAGGGCTGGCCCGCCACCGCCAGCCAGGTGGCCGCCCCCCACAGGAAGAGCGCGCCCGTCTCGGCGAGGTTGACCAGAACCGACCCCTGGCGGCGCTTCCTGAAGTCGCGCCGCTGGCCGGGCCGCGCCCACCACACATTGAGGAGCGCCGCGCTCCCGGCCGAGGCGGCGCAGCCTGCGGTCGCCATAAGCGCGGCGGGGAGCGACAGGCTGGCGATGATCCCCACCGGCGCCAGCGCGATGGCCGCCACCGGGGCCAAGGCGACGAGGAGCTTGGCGCGCATGGCGGTCCAGGGCGTCACCGGCGCGGTGGCGAGGAGCTCGGGCGAGTCCTCCGCCGCCACCGTCACCCAGGCCAGGTTGCCGCCCAGCTGGCCGCAGATGAAGACGGACGCCGCCGCCCCGCCCGCCACCGCGAATTGCATGTGCAGGCCGGCGTTGCGCAGGATCACGAAGCCGATCGGCAGGACGTAGACCACCTGCAAGAGCACCTGGCTGATCAGCCAGGGGTCGCGCAGGAGGAGCCGCCGCTCCTTGCGCACAAGCGCCGCGAAGGGTCCGCCGGCGAAGCTCGTCCGGCCGCCGCCCGACGCGGCGCGCCGCGCGGTGGAGGGAGCCGGTCCCGCCCCGCTCGCCGCCGCCGCGTTCGCTCCGAAACGCCGGCCCAGCGCGCGGCTGACGAGAAGGAAGGCCGCGCCGCTCAGCGCGATGGTGAGGATGAGCGGCAGGGGCTCGCCCGCCGCCGCCCGCCCCGGCCAGGTCAGCGGCGACGTGGCGTCCACCGGCCCCTCGACCAACGCCAGGAGCCGGGCGGAGAGGCGGTCGAACTGGTCGCGCGGCAGCAGGTTGCGCGCCTGGAAGAGGAGAAACACCGCCGCCCCGATCACCGCCGCCAGCACCTGGGCCACCAGCCGCGTCCGCCGCGCGCCGAGGACCGCAAACAGCCCCATGGCCAGGAGCAGCCCCCCCGAGGCGGCGAGGAGCCCCAGGCACAGGATGACGGGGTAGGCCGCGAGCCATCGGGGCTCGCCCACCAGCGCCAGCGGCACGACGACGAGGCTCGCCAACACGAGGTAGAGGAGCGAACTCAGGACCGCCGTCGAGAGCCCCCGCACCGTCAGGATGCGCTGAGCCGGCAGCGGCGAGGAGAGCAGGAGGTCGAGGTCGTTGCGCTCGTAGAGCACCTGGGTGGCGGCGTTGAGCGCCTGCGCCAGCATCAGGGTGAAGATCACGAGCCCGGCGGCGTCCACCGCCAGGAAATAAGGCCCGCCAGGCTGGAAGTGCGTGCGGTGCGCGCCGCGCGCCAGAGGCGCACCGATCACCGTCGCCACCAGCGCCGCCACGCAGCCCAGCACGACCAGCCGGAACCACAGGCGGCCGCGGCCGCCGTTGCGCCCGGGCTTGGGAAGGAGCTGGCGCCAGCCCAGCCGCAGCTCGTGGCGCAGGAGCCAGAGCGTGGAGCCCGGCGCGATGAGGGCGTTCACGCGGCGGTCGGGGCGGCGTCGGCCGGGACGGCGGCGTCGGGGTGGCCCACGAGATCGAGGAAGAGCTCCTCCAGCGTCGAGTCCCGGCCGCCGGCGCGCGCGCGCAGTTCGGCCAGCGTACCCTCCGCGCGCAGCCGGCCCGACTGGATCACGCCGATGCGGTCGGCCATGCGCTCGGCCACTTCGAGGATATGGGTGGTGAGGATGACGGTCGCCCCCTCCCGCGCCTTCTGGTGCAGGAGGTCCTTCACCTGGCGCGCGGCTCCGGCGTCCAGCCCGGTCAGCGGCTCGTCGAGGATCAAAAGGCGCGGCTCGTGAATCAAGGCGCCCGCCAGCACCGCCTTCTGCTTCATGCCGCGGGAGAAACCCTCGCAGCGCTCGCCGCGGTGGTCCCACAGGTCTAGCCAGCGCAGGAGCTCCTCGGCGCGTGTCCGGGCGGCGGCGCCCTGCACGCCCCACAGCCCGGCCACGAACTCGAGGTACTCCATCGGCGTCAGCTTGTCGTAGAGCATGGGCTCGTCGGGCAGCCAGGCGATCAGCCGCTTGGCGGCGGGTGGGTCGGCGAGCGCGTCGACGCCGAAAACGCGGATCGCGCCGCCGTCGGGCTTGAGGAGGCCCGTCACCATGCGCAGCGTCGTGGTCTTGCCCGCGCCGTTGGGGCCCAACAGCGCGTAGAGCTCGCCCGCGCGCACGGTGAGGTCGAGCCCGTCGACCGCGGGGCGGCCGAAGTTCTTGCGAAGGCCGCGCACCTCAAGCGCCGAGGCGCCCGCCGTCTCCGTCACGCCCGCATCATCCCCGCCGCCCTCGACGCGGCGATGAGACGGGCGCGCCCCGGCGAAGTCAACGCGCTTGCCAGCGTCGCCCCCGCGCGCCACTCGGGAGGCGGTCACCGCCGGAGCCCCGCCCCATGCGCCTCGCCCGCCTCGCCGCCGCAGCCCTCCTCGCCGCCCCCGCGGTCGCCGGGGCCGCACCCGAGCGGGCGGCGACGGCGGTGCGTGCGGCGCCGGCAGGCTCGGCGGCGCATCCCGCGCTGCGGGCGGTCGCCGCCGAGGTGCGCCAGGCCGAGCTGCGCGCCACGATCACCCGGCTGGTCGCCTTCGGCACGCGCCACACGCTTTCCGACACGCGCTCGCCCACCCGCGGCATCGGCGCGGCGCGGGGCTGGACGGCGGGGCGCTTCGCGCAGATCGGTGCGATGTGCGGCGGATGCCTGCAGGTGGAGCGCCCGCGCGGAACCTTCCGCGGCGAACGCCTGCCGGCCGACGGCGGGGTTATCGAGGACGTGCTGGCCGTCCAGCGCGGGACCACCGACCCGACGCGCGTGGTGGTGATCTCCGCCCACATCGACAGCCGGGTGAACGACGTGATGGACGACGTCACCGACGCGCCGGGCGCTAACGACGACGGCTCGGGGGTGGCGGCGGTCTTGGAGGCTGCGCGCGCGCTCTCGAGCCGCAAGTTCCCCGCCACGATCGTGTACGCCGTGCTCTCCGGCGAGGAGCAGGGGCTTTACGGCGGCAAGGTCTTGGCCAACTACGTCCGGGCGCACGGCTGGCGGGTGGAGGCGGCGCTCAACAACGACATCGTGGGCAACACCCACGGGCAGAACGGCGCCCACGTCGACGGCTACGTCCGGGTGTTCTCCGAGGGCACCCGTGCGCCGGAGACGCCGGAGGAGGCGCGGCGCAGGCGCTCCACGGGGGGCGAGGTGGACAGCCCCTCGCGCCAGCTGTCGCGTTTCCTCCAGCGCACGGCCGAGGTCTACACACCGGGCCTCGCAGCCAAGCCCGTGTGGCGCGCCGACCGCTACAGCCGCGGCGGCGACCAAGCCCCCATGCAGGAGGCGGGCTATCCCGCCGTACGGCTGACGGAAGCGGCGGAGAACTGGGACCGCCAGCACCAGCGCGTGCGCACGGAGAACGGCCGCGCCTATGGCGACGTGCTCTCGGGTGTCGACTTCCCGTATCTCGCGCGCGTCACGCGGCTGAACACGGTGGCGCTGGCCGCCCTGGCGCTCGCGCCCCCGCCGCCGTCGGACGTGAAGATCGACGGCGCGCTCTCCGACGACACCACCGTCACCTGGTCACCGTCGCCGGGGGCCGCGCGCTACCGCGTGTGGTGGCGCGACACCACGGACCCCGTGTGGCGCCACGTGCAGGAGGCGGGCGCCGCCACCCGCGCGGTGGTCGCGGGGGCGGTGATCGACGACTGGGACTTCGGCGTGGAGGCGGTTTCGGCCGACGGTTACGGCAGCCCGGTCGCCTTCCCCGGCGCGGCCGGGACGTTCTTCCCCGCCGCCGCGCCGGCCATCACCGCGCTCAAGCCCGCGCCGCCGCGCTGACCCGCGCTCAGACGGGCGCGGGGTTACGCTCGGCGAAGCCGTCCTGGTGCCAGTAGGGATAGGCCTTGGGCCGGTCGCTCGCCGCGTCCAGCCGGGCGACCTGCTCGGGGGTGAGGTCCCAGCCCACCGCGCCCAGGTTCTGGCGCAGCTGCTCCTCGTTGCGCGCGCCGACGATGACGGACGACACGGTCGGCCGCTGCAGGAGCCAGTTCAGCGCCACCTGCGGCACGGTCTTGCCGGTCTCCGCCGCCACCGCATCGAGCGCGTCGACGACGGTGAAGACGTATTCGTCGTCCAGCGGCGGCCCCTGCTCGGCGGTCTTGTGCAGGCGGCTGCCTTCCGGCAGCGGCTGGCCGCGGCGGATCTTGCCGGTGAGCCGGCCCCATCCGAGCGGGCTCCACACCACCGCGCCCAGCCCCTGGTCGAGCGCCTGGGGCATCAGCTCCCACTCGTAGTCGCGGCCGACGAGCGAGTAGTAGGTCTGGTTGGCGACATAGCGCGGCCAGCCGTGGCGGTCGGCGGCGTCCAGCGACTTCTGCAGGTGCCAGCCCGAGAAGTTGGACACGCCCGTGTAGCGGACCTTCCCGGCGCGGACGAGCTGGTCGAGCGTGGAGAGCACCTCCTCGACCGGAGTCATCGCGTCGAAGCCGTGCAACTGGAAGAGGTCGATGTACTCGGTGCGCAGTCGCTTGAGGGCTTTGTCGACTGCGTCGATCAGGTGGAAGCGCGAGGAGCCCACCGCATTCGGCCCCTCGCCCGCGCGGAAGGTCGCCTTGGTGCAGATCAAGACGCCGTCGCGCGGGCGGCCCTGCAGCGCCTCGCCCAGGATCTCCTCCGCCGCGCCGCCCGAATAGATGTCGGCGGTGTCGAAGAGCGTCACGCCCGCGTCGATGCAGATGTCGACCAGCCGGCGCGCCTCGTCCACATCGGTGGAGCCCCAGGCCCCGAAGAACTCGCCGCGGCCGCCGAAGGTGCCGGTGCCGAACGAGAGCGCGGGCACGAAGAGGCCGGACGCGCCGAGGCGACGTTGCTGCATGGGAAGGCTCCTGCGGATCGCGGCGGGAACGCGCCGGGCGGCGGGAGGGTCCGCCCCCGTCAGCCCTCGCGGCGCGGCACGCCCCACGGGTTGTCGGCGCGTACGGGCTCGGGGAGCAGCCCGTCCGGCGCGTCCTGCCAGCACACCGGGCGCAGCCAGCGCTTCATCGCCAGCGTGCCGACCGAGGTGGAGCGGCCGTCGGAGGTGGCGGGGTAGGGGCCGCCGTGCACCATGGCCGGGGCGACCTCCACCCCGGTGGGCCATCCGTTGAACAGCACGCGGCCGCAGCGCCGCTCCAGCACGGGCAGGAGCGGGCGCGCCCAGGCGTGGTCGGCGGCGTCGACGTGCAGGGTGGCGGTGAGCTGGCCCTCCAGCGCCCGCAGGCAGGCGAGGAGCGCGTCGGCGTCCGGGCAGCGCACGACGAGCGAGGAGGCCCCGAACACCTCGTGGGCGAGCTTGGGGTCTGCGCGGAAGGCGGCGGCGGTGGTCTCGAACAGCGCACCCCGCCCCTGGTTGACGCCTTCGCCCACGCGGCCGCGCGCCAGCTCGCGCACGTCGGCGTGGCCGGAGAGCTCGGACACGCCCGCCTCGTAGCTCCGGTGGATGCCCGGCGAGAGCATGACGGCGGGGGCGGCTTCGCCCAGCGCCGCGGCGGCCGCGTCCGTGAAGCGGTCGAGGTCGAGTCCGTCCACCGCGAATACGAGCCCCGGGTTGGTGCAGAACTGGCCGGCGCCCAGCGTCAGGGAGCCCACGAAGGCGCGGCCCAGCGCTTCCGCGCGGTCGGCCAGGGCGGCGGGGGCTAGCACCACGGGGTTGGTGCTCGACATCTCGGCGTAGACCGGGATGGGCTCAGGCCGCTCGGCGGCGATCCGCACCAGGGCGAGCCCGCCCGCGCGCGAGCCGGTGAACCCCACCGCGCGGATCCGGGGATCGCGCACGAGCGCGCCGCCGAGCTCCACGCCCGGCCCGTTCAGGAGCTGGACCACGCCGGCGGGCAGGCCGCACCGCTCGGCCGCGCGGCGCAGCGACTCGGCCACGATCTCGCCCGTACCCGGGTGGGCGGGGTGGCCTTTGACCACCACCGGGCAGCCCGCCGCCAGCGCCGAGGCGGTGTCGCCGCCCGCCACGGAGAAGGCGAGGGGGAAGTTGGAGGCCCCAAACACCGCGACGGGCCCCAAGGGCCGCATCAGGAGGCGCAGGTCGGGCCGCGGCAGGGGCGCGCGCTCAGGCAGGGCGCGGTCGATCCGCACGCTCAGCCAGTCGCCGCGGCGCAGCTCGGCGGCGAACAGGCGCAGCTGGCCGCAGGTGCGCCCGCGCTCGCCCTCGAGCCGCGGTCGCGGCAGGCCGCTCTCGGCCATGGCCCGCTCGACGAGCGGCGCGCCCATCGCCTCGATCTCCTCGGCGCAGGCCTCCAGGAAGCGGGCGCGCTCGTCGGGCGAGGTGGCGGCGTAGGCGTCGAAGGCGGCTTCCGCAGCGGCGCAGGCGTGCTCCACCTCGGCGGGGCCGGCGGCGGTGAAGGCCGGCTCCAGCGCCTCGCCCGCGGCGGGCGACACGGCGCGGAACGCCTCGCCGCCCGCCGTCCACGCTCCTGCGATCAGGTTGGCTCCCGTGAGGTCCACGCGCTTGGCTCCCTTTCGCCGACGGCCGCCTATGACACGCGACCGACCCGCGCGCCAATTGGCGTCGAGGCTCCGACGGCCGCGGGGCGCTTGCGCCCTGGTGGCGCTATCAATAGCGTCGCCTCAACGTTCCGGGACCAACCGGGCGCGAGGACACGCTTGAGGAGCGCGGCCGCCGCTGGGCGCCGACGCCGGAAAGGGAAACGCTATGGCGGGAGCCGTCGGGGCGACGGCGGGCGGGCTGGGCGAGATGGGCCCCGGCGCGCGCGTGAACCTGGGCTTCATCGCCGCGATCGTGGCCGTGGCCACCATCGGCGGCTTCATGTTCGGCTACGACTCCGGGGTGATCAACGGCACGCAGGAGGGCCTCAAGTCCACCTTCGCGCTGAGCGACCAGGGGCTGGGCCTGGCGGTCGCGGCCATCCTCGTCGGCTCGGCCGCGGGCGCCTTCGCCGCCGGCCGGCTCGCCGACGTGCTCGGCCGGCGCAACGTGATGATCGGCGCGGCGATCTTGTTCCTGGTGAGCGCGCTCGGCGCGGGCGCGGCCACCGACCCGACCGTGTTCATGCTGGCGCGCTTCCTGGGTGGCCTGGGCGTGGGCGCGGCCAGCGTGATCTCGCCCATCTACATATCGGAGGTGACGCCTGCGAGCATGCGCGGCCGGCTCGCCTCGGTGAACCAGATCATGATCATCTCCGGCCTGACCGGGGCGTTCCTGGTCAACTACATCCTGGCCCACAGCGCCGGCGCCTCGACCAATATCATCGCCGGCCACCCCGCATGGCGGTGGATGTTCTGGGCGCAGATCATCCCGGCCGGCGTGTTCCTGGTCACCCTGCTGCTCATCCCCGAGAGCCCGCGCTACCTCGTGGTCAAGGGGCGCGACCCCAAGGCCGAGGGCGTCTTGACGCGGCTGTTTGGGGCGGAGGAGGCGCGCCGCAAGGTGGTCGAGATCCGCGCCAGCCTCGCCGCCGACCACCACAAGCCCAAGCTCTCGGACCTCCGGGACAAGTCGACCGGCCGTGTCCGCACCATCGTCTGGGCCGGGATCATGCTGGCTGTGTTCCAGCAGCTCGTCGGCATCAACATCGTCTTCTACTACGGCGCGACGCTGTGGCAGGCGGTGGGGTTCAGCGAGGCCGACTCGCTGCAGATCAACATCGTGTCGGGGGTGATCTCGATCGTGTCGTGCCTGGCGGCGATCGCGGTGATCGACCGCATCGGACGCAAGCCCATGCTCCTGATCGGGTCGGCCGGCATGGCCGTCACGCTCGGGCTCGTGGCCTACGCCTTCTCCACCGGGGTGATGGCGGGCGGCAAGCTGCAGCTGCCCCACAGCATGGGGCTTCTGGCGCTGATCAGCGCCAACGCCTACGCGGCGCTCTTCAACTTCTCCTGGGGGCCGGTGATGTGGGTCATGCTGGGCGAGATGTTCCCCAACCAGATCCGCGGCTCGGCGCTGGCGGTGGCGGGCTTCGCCCAGTGGATCGCCAACTTCGCCATCAGCGCGAGCTTCCCCTGGATGGCCAACCACCTGGGCCTGCCGCCCACCTACGGCTTCTACGCCGTCTCCGCGCTGATCTCGTTCTTCCTGGTTCGCACCCTCGTGCGCGAGACGCGCGGGCGCGAGCTCGAGGAGATGACGGGTTGAGCCGCCGCCTCGCCGCCCTCGCCGCCGCGCTCGCGCTGGCGGGCCCGGTCGCCGCCCAGGGGTCGCGGCCCGCCTACAAGGACCCGGCCCAGCCCGTCGCGGCGCGGGTGGAGGACCTTCTCGCGCGCATGACGCTGGAGGAGAAGGTCGCCCAAATGCAGGGCGTGTGGGAGGGCAAGCGCGCGCTGGAGACCGCCGACGGCGCCTTCTCCGCCGCCCGCGCGGCCAAGGCCTTCCCGCACGGCGTGGGCCAGATCACCCGGCCGACCGACCGGCGCGGCTCCACGCCCCAGGGCGGCCCCGCGGGCGCCACAGACGACCGCCCGGGACGCGACGCGCGCGAGACCGCGCTCTACACCAACGCCGCCCAGCGCTGGGCGGTGGAGGGCACGCGGCTCGGCATACCGCTCCTGTTCCACGACGAGGCGCTGCACGGCTATGTCGCGCGCGGCGCGACGAGCTTCCCGCAGGCGATCGGCCTCGCCTCGACCTGGGACCCCGACCTCCTGACCCGCGTGTTCGCCACAGCCGCCGGCGAGATGCGTGCGCGCGGCGTGCAGATCGCGCTCGCGCCCGTGGTCGACGTGGCGCGCGAGCCGCGCTGGGGCCGGATCGAGGAGACCTACGGCGAGGACCCCTACCTCGTGGGCACGCTGGGCGTCGCGGCGGTGCGGGGCTTCCAGGGCGACGCCCTGCCGCTCGCCCCCGACCACGTCTACGCCACGCTGAAGCACCTGACCGGCCACGGCCAGCCGGAAAGCGGCACCAACATCGGCCCGGCCGACATCTCCGAACGCACGCTGCGGTCCAACTTCTTCCCGCCGTTCGAGCGCGCGGTGAGGGAGACGAAGATCCAGGCGGTGATGCCGTCGTACAACGAGATCGACGGGGTGCCGTCCCACGCCAACCACTGGCTCCTGCACGACGTCCTGCGCGGCGAGTGGGGCTTCAAGGGCGCGTTGACCAGCGACTACTACGCGATCTCCGAGCTGATCGCGCGCCACCACATCGTGCCGGACCTCCCCGGCGCGGCGGTGCGCGCCATGGATGCGGGCGTCGACGTCGAGCTGCCCGACCCCGCCGCCTACGCCGATCTGCCAGCCCTGGTGCGCGCGGGCCGCGTGCCGCAGGCCTCCGTCGACGACGCGGTCCGTCGTATCCTGCGGATGAAGTTCGAGTCGGGGGTGTTCGAGCACCCCTACGTCGACGCCGACGCGGCGGCGGGCAAGACCGCCACCCCCGACGCGATCGCGCTGACACGGCGCGCGGCGCAGGAAGCGGTGGTGCTCCTCAAGAACGACGGCGCGCTTCTGCCGCTCGACCCCGCGCGGACGGGCCGCCTCCTCGTCGTCGGTACGCACGCGCGCGACACGCCGATCGGCGGCTACAGCGACGAGCCCAAGCACGTGGTGAGCGTGCTCGAGGGAATGCAGGAGGAGGCGCGGACCTCCGGCGGCCGGTTCAGCGTCGACTACGCCGAGGGCGTGCGCATCACCAAGAGCCGCTCGTGGACGCAGAACGCCGTCGAGCTGGTCGACCCGGCGGTGAACGCGCGACTGCGGGCGGAGGCGGTGGCGGCGGCCAAGCACGCTGACACCGTGCTCCTGGTCTTGGGCGGCAACGAACAGACGAGCCGCGAGGCCTGGGCCGACGAGCACCTCGGCGACACCACCGACCTCGACCTGCCGGGCGAGCAGAACGCGCTCGCGCGTGAGGTGCTGGCCCTGGGCAAGCCCACGATCGTGCTCCTCCTGAACGGCCGCCCGGTGTCTGATCCTTGGCTCTCCGCCCACGCCCCGGCGATCGTCGAGGGCTGGTACCTCGGCCAGGAGACGGGCCACGCCTCGGCCGACGTCCTGTTCGGGCGCGCCAACCCGGGCGGCAAGCTGCCCGTGTCGGTGGCGCGCGACGTGGGCCAGCTGCCCATCTTCTACAACTACAAGCCGAGCGCGCGGCGGGGCTATCTGTTCGACACCACCAAGCCGCTCTACCCCTTCGGCTTCGGGCTCTCCTACACTTCCTTCGACATCTCGGCCCCGCGGCTGGCGGCGCCCGTGATGCGCGCCGACCAGCCGGTGCGTCTGCAGGTGGACGTCGCCAACACCGGCCGCCGCGCGGGCGACGAGGTGGTGCAGGTCTACGTCCACCAGGACACCGCTTCGGTGGAGCGGCCGTTGATCGAGCTCAAGGCCTACCGGCGGGTCACCCTGCAGCCCGGCGAGCGCCGCACGCTGGACTTCACCTTCGACCGTGACGCGCTCGCCCTCTGGAACCTGCAGATGAAGCGCGTGGTCGAGCCCGGGACCTATCTGATCTCCGCAGGTCCGGATTCGGCGACGCTGAAGGGCGCCAAACTCACCGTAATTCCGTGACGGCCACGCGCCGCGGCGCGCTCCTGGGCGGCCTCGCCCTGGCCGGCGCGCCCGCGGGCGGCCGCGCGGAGACGCCCGGGCCCTCGCTCGACGCGATCGCGCGCGGCCGCGGATTGCGCTTCGGCACGGCGATCAACGCGGGCGCGCGGGGCGGGGTGGGCGATCCGGCCTACGCCGCGCTCGCCGCGCGCGACTGCGGCGTCGTCACCCCGGAGAACGAGCTGAAGTGGGCGGCGGTCGAGCCGCAGCGGGGCGAGCTGCGGTGGGATGGGAGCGACCGCGTCGTCGGCTGGGCGCGGACGCGGGGGCTGCGCGTGCGCGGCCACAACCTCCTCTGGCTCAATGCCAAGTGGCTCCCCGCCTGGGTAGGCGCTGTCGACCTCGGGCCGCGCCCGGCGCTCGCCGCCGAACGCCTCGTGACCGACCACATCACCGCGGTGTGCGCCCGCTATGGCGGGACGCTCGTCGCCTGGGACGTCGTCAACGAAGCGATCGACCCCGCCACGGGCAGGGTGCGCGACACGGTGCTGACCCGCGCCCTGGGCGACCGGGTCGTCGACGTCGCTTTTCACGCGGCGCGCGCCGCCCTGCCGCGCACGCCGCTGGTGTACAACGACTACATGGGATGGGAGCGCGGCGGGGCGCGCCACCGCGACGGCGTGCTGGCGCTCCTGCACCGGCTGAAGCGCGACGGCGCGCCCGTCGACGCACTCGGCCTGCAGAGCCACCTGGACGGCGCGGCCCACGCGCGCGGTGCGGTGGAGCCTGACGGCTGGCGCGCGTTTCTGGCCGACGCGGCGGCGCTGGGCCTAACGCTGTCGGTGACCGAGCTGGACGTCTCCGACCGCGGGCTGCCCGCCGCCGTCGGTGAGCGCGACGCCGCCGTCGGCGCCTGCGCCCGCGCCTATCTCGACCTCACCCTGCAACGGCCGGAGGCGACCGAGGTGGTGTGCTGGGGCCTGACGGACCCGACCTCCTGGCTCCAGACCGAGCAGCCCCGCGCGGACGGGCGCTCCCAGCGGCCGTGCCCCTACGACGGCGAAGGCCGGCCCAAGCCGCTGCGCGCCGCGATCGCGGGGGCGCTCGCCGCCGCGCCACAGCGCTAGCGGAACCCGCCGCCGCCTCCGGCCTTGTGCCTCCGAAGCTTGAGGGGAGCGTAATGGGCGGTCGCGGACGGTGGGCGGCGACTTGGGCGGCGACGGGGGCGGCCTCGGCGGCTGTTGTCCTGGCCGGATGCGCCACCACCCCGGCCAGCGCGCCCGTCAAGACACCGGCCGCGGCGCCGAAGCCGCCCGCCCCCGTCGCTCCGCGCTTCGTCGCCACGCCGGGGCTCACGCCCGCCGAGCGGCTGCGAAACCTCCTCGACCTCCTCAACTCCGGAGCGCGCGACCAGGCGCGGGCGGAGGCGCAGGAGTTGGTGCGCCAGGAGCCCGACAATGCGCGGGCGAAGAGCCTGCTGAACCAGATCGACGCCGACCCGGCCGCGCTCCTCGGCTCCACGAATTTTTCCTACAAGCTGAAGGCCGGCGAGACGCTGCAGACGGTGGCGGAGCGTTACCTGGGCGACCGCACGCTGTTCTACGCGCTTGCCCGCTACAACGGGCTGGCCGCGCCCAACCTCGCCCAGCCGGGGATGACCATCCTCGTGCCGGGCGTGCGGCGCCCGGCCGCGCCGGCGGCCGCGCCGCGCCGCCGCACGCCCTCCGGCTCCGAGACGCCGCGCGCCGCGCCCGCGCCAGGTCCCGCCGCGCCTGCGCGCAATCCCGCCCAGGCGCGCGCGCTCCGCAGCCAGGCGCTCCTGCAGATGAACCGCGGCGCGATCAACCGGGCCGTGGACCTCTTGCGCCAGGCCGCCCAGCTCAATCCCGACAGCGCGCCGATCAAGGCCGACCTCGCGCGCGCCGTGCGCATCCAGCGCGCCACCCACGGCGGGTGACGCCCGCGCTCAGGCGCGGCGGGCGCGGGGGCGCACCCGGGTGAAGTAGAGCGCGACGGAGACGGCGAGGACGGCCAGCAGCCCCACCACCTCGCCCGGCCGCGCGTTGAGGAGGAGCCACAGCATGGCCGCGCCCGCGACAGCGGCCGCGAGCTCCAGCCCCGGCACGCGCAGCGGCGCCCCGGCCCGCGCCACGCCTCGCCGCTGCAGCACCACCGCCGCGGCGCAGCCGATCAGATAGGTGCCGACCGACGCCAGGGAGGCCAGGGTGGCGAGTTCGACGAAGCCGCCGGTCAGCGCCAGCGTCGCGGCCACGCCCACGTGCGCCAGGATGGCGGCGGTGGGCGCGCCGGTACGCGCGCTCACCCGACCGAAGACCGCGGGCAGCACGCCCTCACGCCCGAAGGCCATAAGGGTGCGCGGGGCGGAGAGCGCGTCGCTGGCGAGGTAGCCCAGCATGGAGACCGCGGTCCCGACCAGGAGCACGGGGCCGAGCGGGGCCCAGGCGACGCGGGCGGCGGCTACGAGCGGCGTCTTCGCCCCCGGCAGGGCCGCGCCCAGGAGGTGCTGGGCGGTGAGCTGCAGCGCGACATAGAGCGCCGCCACCGCGCCCATGGCGCCCAGGAGCCCGCGGGGCACGTTGCGTGCGGGGTCGCGCACCTCGCCCGAGACGCCGAGCGCCGTCTCCATGCCCTGGAAGGCGAACAAGGCGAGCAGCATGGCGCGCCCGAGCCGCCCCGCGTCGGTCACGCCCGCGCCGAGGGGGGCCGCCGCCGCCCGCCCGGCCACGAGCCCCGCCGCGAGGAGGGCGAAGAGCGGCACGAGCTTCAGGACGGTCAGCACGCCCACGAGCCGCGTCCCCGGCGCGGCTCCGGCCATGTTGGTCGCCGCCAGCGCGCCCAGGAGCGCCAGGATCACCGCAGCGCGGGGTCCGGGTGCGGCCAGGGCGGGCCAGGCCGCGCCCGCCGCGTCCGCCACCGCCGCCGAGATGCCGCCCGCCGCTAGCGCCGCCGCCACCCAGATCAGCACGCCGACGATCAGCCCGGCCAGCTTGCCGAACGCGGCCTCGGCGTAGCCCAGCGGCCCTCCGCTCGTGGGCGTGCGGCTCCCGGCCGCGGCGAAGCACAGCGCCACGCAGCCCATCACGACGGTGCAGGCGAGGTAGGCCAGCGGCGCGCGCGCGCCCACCTCCCGCGCCAGGGCCGCGGGCAGGACGAAGATGCCCGCGCCGACCACCGTGTTCAGCACGGCCGCGCCGAGCCCCAAGGGGCCGATCGCGGACCGCAGGCCGTTGTCGTGCTCGTCCACCCGTAAGCCCCTGTCCCGATCCTCGACGCTAGCAGAGCCGCCCGTCGCGGGCGTGGCCCAGGCGCCGCACCCGACTCGTCGCACGCGCGCGTAACGCGAGCTTTGCAGCGCCGACATCGGGCAGCCGCGAGGCGTGATTAGCGCCGGAGCTGCGCCTTCGCGTTGGGGCGATGGAGAGAGCGGCGGTGGTCGAGAGGCGGCGTATGCGCGCGGGTGCGGCCATCCTGGCGTTCGTCGGGGGCGCTGCGCTTCCGGCGCTCGCGCGGGCTCAGTCGCCTTCGCCCGCGCCCCCCGCCCAAGCCGCCCCCGCGGCGGTGGCCGACGAGGACGCGTCGGAAGGACCGGAGGTGGTGGTGCGCGCGCGCCGCGTGCGGCCGCAGCCCGGGGCGGTGATCGGCGACATCAAGCCCGAGATCCAGCTCGGCCCGTCGGAGATCCAGTCCTACGGCGTGTCCACCGTGACCGAGCTCTTGGCGGAGCTCTCGCCCGAGACGCGCAGCGACCGCGGGCGCGGCGGCGAGAGCCCGGTGGTTCTGCTCAACGGCCGGCGCATCTCGGGCTTCAACGAGATCCAGAACATCCCGACCGAGGCGATCCAGCGCGTCGACATCCTGCCGGAGGAGGTGTCGCTCAAGTACGGCTACACCGCCAACCAGCGGGTGGTGAACATCGTGCTGCGCCGGCGCTTCCGCGCCATCACCGCCGAGGGGCAGCTCGGCGGGCCGACGGAGGGCGGCCAGGTCTCGGGCCAGGCGGAGGGCGACCTCCTGCACATCCTGCGCGACGACCGGCTGAACCTCGACCTGAAGTACTCGGCGCAGTCGAACCTCCTGGAAAGTGACCGGGGCATCGTCGAGCCCGCGCCGTCGGCGCCCTACGATGTGTTGGGGAACATCGTCTCGCCGACCGGGGGCGTGGTGGACCCGGCCCTGGGGGCGGCGACGGTGGTGGGCGTGCCCGCGGGCGGCGCGCCGCTGACGCTGGCCGGGCTCGCGCCCACGGCCGGGATCGCCAACCTCACCGACACGGGCCGCTACCGCACGCTCATCCCCGCCACCCAGTCGGTGACGGCCAACGCCGTCCTAGCGCGCACCCTGCCGTGGGGCGTCTCGGGCACGGGCAACGCGACGCTCGGGGCCACCACTAGCGACAGCGAGCAGGGGCTCGCGCCGTTCAGCCTCCTCACCCCAGCGGGCGATCCGTTCTCGCCCTTCACGGGGCCCGTGGTCGTCGACCGCTACGCGGGCGCGCTGGGGCCCCTGACCCAGACCACCGACGGCTGGACCGCCCACCTGGGCTCCACGCTGAACAAAGACCTGGGCCAATGGCGCCTCTCATTGACCGACGCCTACGACCACGCGGACAGCACCACGCGCACGCAGACGGGGGTGGACGCCTCCACCTTCCAGGCCGAGGTCGCCGCGTTCTCGCCCACCGCCAACCCGTTCGCCGCGCTGGGCGCGGCCGACCTGCCGCGCACCCCCGACACCCGCGCCGAGTCGGTGTCGGACGGGGCGAACATCCAGTTCCTGGGCAACGGGCCGCTCCTGGACGTGCCCGCCGGCCAGCTCTACGCCAGCGTGAAGCTCGGCGACGCCCAGAGCTGGCTCGCCACCCGCTCGGAGTTCGCGGGGACGGATCGCACCCTCGACCTATCGCGCAACACGCTGAACGCTCAGATCAATCTCGACCTGCCGCTGACCAGCCGCGACGAGCACGTGCTCCCCTGGGCGGGCGATGTCTCCGTCAACGTCAACGCCGCGGTGGACGAGTTGTCGGACTTCGGCCCGCTGCGCACGGTGGGCTACGGGCTGAACTGGACGCCTCTGCCGGGGCTGAACCTGATCGTATCGCGCACCGACGACCAGGCCGCGCCCTCCCAGGCTCAGCTCGGCGGCCCGGTCGTGGCGACGCCCGGCGTGCGCGTGTTCGACTACGTGACCGGTCAGACCGTCGACGTGACCACCCTCTCGGGCGGGACGACGGGCCTGCAGGCGGACAAGCGGAGGGTGGAGAAGGTCGGGCTGACCTGGAAGCCCATCAAGACGCAGGACCTGACCGTCACCGCCAACTACGTCACCAGCCGGATCAGAAACGCCATCGGCAGCCTGCCCTCCATCACCGCGGAGCTGGAGACGGCCTTCCCCGACCGCTTCACCCGCGACGGGGCGGGCGACCTCGTGAGCGTGGACCTGCGCCCGGTGAACTTCGCCGAGGAGGACCGGTCGGAGCTGCGTTGGGGGCTGAACTACTCGCGCCCGATCGGGCCCCAGCCGCAGCGGCGGTTCCCGGGCGGCGGCGGGCGTCGCGAGGGCGGCGAGGGCGGCGGTCCCCGGGGCGGCGGGGGTGGGGGAGGTCGTGGAGGCAGCGGCCGCGGAAGTGGAGGCGGCGGCGGTTTCGGCGGGGGCGGCTTCCGTCCGCCGGGCGGGGGGCGGCTGCAGCTCGCGGTCTACCACACCGTGCTCTTCACCGACCGCACGCGGGTGGCGGCGGGCGGCCCCGTGCTCGACTTCCTGAACGGCTCGGCGGCGGGCTCCACGGGCGGGGCGGCCCAGCAGGAGATCGAGGCGCAGGCGGGCTACACCTACAAGGGCTGGGGCGCGCGCTTGAGCTTCGATTGGCGCAGCGGCTCGCAGGTGACCGACGCCTCGGGCGCGCCGGTGGGCGCCTTGCAGTTCTCCGACCTCGCCACGGTGAACCTTCGCCTCTTCGCCAACCTCGGGCAGATGCCCGAGCTCGTGCGCCGCCATCCGTGGCTGCGCGGCGTGCGGGTCACCGCCTCGGCGGTCAACCTGTTCGACGACCGGATCGAGGTGCGCGACGCCATGGGGACCACGCCCCTCAGCTACCAGTCCGCCTACCTCGACCCGACGGGCCGCAGCGTGCGGATCAGCCTGCGCAAGCTGTTCTTCTGAGACGCTTGCCCGCGCCTCGTCCCGCGCCCTAGTCTCTCCACCGCCCGCAGGCCGCCGTGAGAGCGCCGCCGCGGCCGTTTCGGAGACGCCCCGCCATGCCCTTCGTCCGCACCGAGACCCACGACGGCGTCCGCGTGGTTATCGCCGATAACCCACCGGTCAACGCGCTCGGCCACGCGGTGCGCGCCGGCCTCCTCGACGCACTGCGCGCGGCGGAGGCGGACGCCGGGGTACAGGCGGTGGTGATCCGCTGCGACGGCCGCACCTTCTTCGCCGGGGCCGACATCACCGAGTTCGGCCGTCCGCCCCAGGGGCCCGGCCTGCCGGAGGTGGTCGACGCGATCGAGGCCTGCGCGAAGCCCGTGGTCGCGGCGATCCACGGCACGGCGCTGGGCGGCGGGCTCGAGGTGGCGCTGGGCTGCCACCGCCGCGTCGCCGCCGCCTCGGCCAAGCTGGGCCTGCCGGAGGTGAAGCTCGGCATCCTCCCCGGCGCGGGCGGCACCCAGCGCCTGCCGCGGGTGGTCGGGGTGGAGGCGGCGCTTCCCATGATCGTCACGGGCGAACCGGTGGGCGCGGCGCTGGCGCTGGCGATGGGGCTGGTCGACCGCATGGTGGACGCCGCCGAGCTCGTCGCCGCCGCACTGGCCGAGGCGCGAAGCCTCGCGGGCCAGATCCCCGTCCGCACCCGCGACCGCGACGACCGGCTGGAGGCCGCGCGCGCCGACCGGGGCGTGTTCGACCGCTTCCTCGCCGTCCACGCCCGGCGGATGCGCGGGCTGGAGGCTCCGGCCGCCTGCGTGGAGGCGGTGCGTGCGGCGGTGGACCTGCCGTTCGACGAGGGGCTCCGGCGCGAGCGCGAGCTCTTCATGCGCCTCGTCTCGGGCGAGCAGTCGCGCGCGCTGCGCCACGCCTTCTTCGCCGAGCGCGCCGCCGGCAAGGTGGAGGACGCGCCGGCCGACACGCCCGTCCTGCCCGTGCGCCGCGTGGGCGTGCTGGGCGCGGGCACCATGGGCGGCGGCATCGCGATGAACTTCCTCTCCGCCGGCCTGCCCGTGGTGTTGGTGGAGCGCGAGCAAGCGGCGCTCGACCGCGGCGTGGCGACCATCCGGAAGAACTACGAGGCCACCGCCAAGCGAGGGCGGCTGACGCCCGAGCAGGTCGAGACGGCCATGGCGCACCTCCAGCCCTCGCTCGCCTTTGAAGAGCTGGCCGACTGCGACCTCGTGATCGAGGCGGTGTTCGAGACGATGGAGGTGAAGCTCGACGTCTTCCGACGGATCGACGCCGTCGTGAAGCCCGGCGCCATCCTGGCCTCCAACACGAGCTATCTCAACATCGACGCCATCGCCGCGGCGACCGGACGCCCCGAGTGGGTGTTGGGGCTGCACTTCTTCTCGCCCGCCAACGTCATGAAGCTCCTGGAGGTGGTGCGCGGGGCGAAGACGCGGGCCGACGTGCTCGTCACCGCCATGGCGCTGGCCCGGCGGATCGGGAAGACGGCGGTGGTGGCGCGCGTCTGCCACGGCTTCATCGGCAACCGCATGCTGGCGCGCCGGCAGGAGCAGGCCAACGCGCTGATCCTGGAGGGCGCGAACTTCGCCGACGTGGATCGGGTGCTCACCGACCTCGGCTTCCCCATGGGGCCGTTCCAGATGGCCGACCTCGCGGGGCTGGACCTCGGCTGGTCGGCGGAGACCTCCACGGGGGCCACGGTGCGCGAGGTGCTCTGCGAACGCGGTCGCCGCGGCCAAAAGACGGGCCGCGGGTTCTACGACTACGACAGCGACCGCAACCGCACCCCCTCGCCGGAGACCGAAGCGATCATCGCCGACTTCCGCGCGCGAGAGGGTCGCGCGCCGCGCGCGATCGCCGACGACGAGGTCCGCGAGCGCCTGCTGTATCCCATGGTCAACGAGGGCGGGCTGATCCTGGAGGAGGGCGTGGCCCAGCGGCCGGGCGACATCGATGTAGTCTGGCTCAACGGCTACGGCTGGCCCGCGGCCACCGGCGGCCCGATGTTCTGGGCGGACACGGTCGGCCGCCCCAAGATCGCTGACGCGTTGGAGCGCCGGCGCGACACGCTGGGTCCTGAGTTCCGCCTCTCCGGCTGGCTGCGCGAGGGCTGACGCGCGTTCAGCCGCGCGCCACCATCAGAGCGCCGCCCGCCACCATCGCCACCCCGGCCATCCTGAGCCAGCCGGCGGGATGGCGCTCCAGCCCCAGCGCGCCCCAGTGGTCGAGCGCGACGCCCAGCGCTACCTGGCTCGCCACGATCACCACGAGCGTCGTCCCCGCGCCGAGCTTTGGCGTGGCCCAGGCCGACAGCAGCACCAGCACCGCGCCGTAGGCCCCGCCCGTCCACGCCCACCAGGGGGTATGCGCCGCCCATCCGTCCGCCAGCTTCGGCCGCGTGACTCCGTAGGCGACCAGCAGGATCGCCGCGCCGACCAGGAAGGAGACCAGCGCCGCCCACAGCGCGGACGATGAGGTGCGGGTCAGAAAGGCGTTGGTGGGCGTCTCGACCGCTATGCCCAGCCCGACGAGCACCACGGCGGCGAAGGGAAGAGCGACCTGCAGCATGCACAGTCAAGCAGGCGCCGCGGGGAACGTTCCCGATGACCGGAGCTTGCGCGTGCGGCAGGGAGAGACCGGCATGGCGACGGCGGACGACGAGCGGTGGATGCGCCGCGCGATCGAGGTGGCGACGCAGGAGGGGAGCGACCCCGCGCTCAACCCGATCGGCTGCGTCCTCGTCTTGAACGGGCGCGAGATCGCGGCCGAGCGCAACCACGTCGCCGCCCACGAGGACGCCACCGCCCACGCCGAGATGGAGGCGATACGCGCGGCGGGGCGCGGGCGCGAGAGCGGCGAACTCCGGGGCGCCACCCTCTATTCCACCCTTCAGCCGTGCGGCATGTGCACCATGGCGTCGATCTGGTCGAAGGTCGGCCGGGTGGTGTTCGGCGCCGGCCGCGAGGACGTGCACCGCATGTACTTCGAGGACCGCCAGATCGACACGCTGGGCTTCATCGCGGACGCCTGGCGCGACGACATATCGGTCGAGGGCGGGGTGCTGCGGGCCGAGTGCGCGGCGCTCTACTACGGCCCACACGACGACGTGCCGGAGGACGAGCAGGGCAACACCTGAGCGACGGGTCGGCCCCGCGTCGGCGCCGACCCGTCAGAGCGCGGGCAGCTCGCGTCGCGGGCCGAAGGGCTCGACCGCCCGGCCCACGTCGCCCAGGCGCACCTCGCCGCCCGTCACGATCACCGCCATGACGCCCGCGATCGGCCGCTCGCCCCAGCCGCCCTCGCCCTTGAGCCGGCGCATGAGGCCCTTCCCGAGCCGGTCGACGAGGCGGCAGGGGGTGCGGCGGCCGGTCAGCCGCGCCTCGGCCCCGCTCGGGAAGCGCAGCACGGTGTCGAGCGGCAGCGCCAGCAGGTCGAGCCCGCGGGTGACCACGTTCTCGCCGATCGCGCCGGGGGCCATGGCGAATCCTTCCGCGCGGAGCACGTCGACCAGCTCGCCCGGCCACAGGTGCAGCTGGCGCAGGTTGGGCGGGGCGTCGGGGCGGCCGAGGTGAATGTGCTGGTCGAGCACGCCCAGGTGCGCATCGCCCTCGACGCCCAGGCCTTCCAGCAGGGTGAGCCGCTCGCACGCCGCCTTGGTGAAGCTGTGGGTCGGGCTCTTGGCCAGGCTCTCGACGGTGAAGGCGAGCTCGCCGACGCCGGGCGCGCGCAGGGCGTGGGGAAGAAGCTCGCCGTCGAACATGTGCGCACTCCCGGGCTGGCCGGAACCGTCATGAGGGCGCACGCGCGCCGGCGGGAGGCGCCACAGGCGCGCAGCCCCCGAGTCGTGGTGTCGCAGCCCGGTCGGCGAGCGGCGGCGCCCGCGTTCAGCGCACCTCGTAGTGGATGGGCTTGAAGCTGCCGTTGTTGGACTGCAGCGCCGAACAGGCGGTGAGCCCGATGACGAGGTCCTCCTCCGCCAGGAAGGTGACGTGGTCGCCCGCCCGGCTTCTCGGCGGCAGCACCTTGATCTCGCCCGTCTCGCCGTCCACGGGCACGTTCATGAAGACGTTGAAGGCCGTGGGGATGGCGTCGGGCTCGACGCCGTAGGGCGCGAGCGCGGCGGCGAGGTTGCCGAAGCAGCCCCGGTGCGGGTGCTCGTCGCCGTAGATGATGCGGAAGGTGTCGGCCGAGCACGGCGTCAGGAGGAAGTCGTGCCGGCCCACCGTGTCCTCCTCGATCCGCAGGAGCACGCGCGAGCGGTTGGAATAGAGCGGGTCGCCGGTCGTCAGATAGATACGGCTGGCGTAGTCGAGCGTGCGGCCCGACGAGAGGACCTCGCGCAGGTCGTGGCGGCTGAAGGCCAGGAGGTCGGCCACCTGCTCGCCCTGCGGGTCGATCACGGTCAGCCGCTGGCCGCGGTCGAGGGTGAAGGCCGCGCCCGAGCGCGGCGGAATGACGTGGACCACGCGGCGCTCAGCCCACCAGCTCGGCCAGGTGATCGTCCGCGGCCTCCGGAGTCGGGCGGTGCAGCGGGCAGCGCCAGCTCTCGTCCACCGCGCGGCCGCTGTACTGGCGCGCCTCGCTCATCTCGCCGTGGCGCGCGAGCATGGGGTTGATCGATCCCTGCAGCGCCTCGTCTCGGCCGAGGATGGTCTCACGCAGCTTGTCGTAGAGATTGTCTGCGCGCAGCCGTTCGAATTGGTCGTGGAGGTTGAACACGATGGCGGGCCGCTCGAATCGGCGCGCCTCGCGGCTGGCGTGGGGGTGCAGCCCCACCGCGAAGAAGGCCTCCCCGCCGAAGGAGAGCGAGAAGTGCGGGCTGTCGGGCGCGGGCTCGACCCGCGGGTCGGGATCGGAGCCCCGCCACACGTCCTTGTCGGTCAGCGACTGGATGCGCGCCCACATGTGCCGTTCGAAGCCGGACTCGTCGAGGTCCGCCGGCCCTTCGAAGATCACCGCGAAGCTCTGGAACAGTCGAGGTTCGGCGCGGTAGCGGCTGGCGAAGGCGTGCAGCTCGGCGTGGATCGGCAGGTCGTTCCAAGCGGAGCGCAGGTCGCGCGCGTGAAGCACGTTGAGCTGCCCCTTGCTCAGCGCCGACTTGGCCCCGACGCACGGAAAGGCGCGGTCGCGGATGAAGGCGTGGAAACGCTCGGTCAGGTCGGCCGACGTGTCGGCGTCTCCCCGAACGGGTGTCTCGGCGTCGAACGACATTGAGGAGGGCTCGGGTAACCTGGATCAACCTAGACGCGAGGGGTTCGCATCTAGGACTCGCCTAACCCAAGCGCTGCCGCGGCGTTCCGGTACGCTAGCTGACTAACTTTCGGCCACAACGCGGATGGCGTGCTGGTGCGGATCGGCGGGGTCGAGGATGAAGACGCCCGCCTCCACGTTGCGCACGAGCCAGTCGACATGGGCGGCGCTGATCCTCTGGCCGGGCACGAGGCGGGGGATGCCGGGCGGGGCGGGGGCGATCAGCTCAGCAGCGATGCGGCCGGCGGCCTGTGCATAGGCCACGAGCTCGGTCTCTGCCGCGAAGGCGCGAGGCGCCGGCATGGCCATGTCGAAGCCCAGCTCGCCCAGCCGCGGCGCGCCGGCGGCGGCCTTGAAGGCGTCCGTCGGTCCGCGGTCGCGTCGCGCCTCGGCCAGCGCCGCGACGGCGCGGACCAGGGCGCGGCCGTGCGAGGCCTGCACGCCCGGCGTGAAGATCGCCAGGAGCCGCCGCGCGTCGCTCAGCCCCACGCTCACGTGGTGGTGGCGCAGGAGCCAGTCGTCCGCCTCGAAGCCGGTGACGCCCAGGCCCGAGACGTCGAACACGACCTTGGTCTCGTCGAGATCGAAGGCGCCGGCCCCGTCCAGCCGCTCGCGGCCCATCACCCGAACGCCGGGTATAGCGGCGAGCCCCTCGCGCGCCTTCTGCGCCCGACGCACCACGCGCGCCCAGATCCGCTCGCCGTGCAGCGCGTGCTCGCGCCGCGACGCGTCCAGGCTGGCGAGGATCGGCACCGACGGGCTCGTCGTCTCGAACAGTTCGTAGGCCAGCGCCAGCCGCTCGGGATCGACCCGGTCGCCCTTGAGGAGCAGCACCGACCCCTGGGCGAGCGCGGTCATGGTCTTGTGGACGGAGCTGACCACCACGTCGGCGCCGTGCTTCAGCGGGCTGTCTGGCAGGCGCCGGCTGAAGCCGTAGGCCGCGCCCCAGGCCGCGTCGACGATGAGCGGTCGGCCGCGGGCATGGCACACCCGCGCGAGCGCGGCGATGTCGCTCGTCACGCCGAAGTAGGACGGGCTGACCACCACCGCGGCGCGGGCGTCGGGCGCGGCGGCGAAGGCGCGCTCCAGTTCGGCGGGCGTGACGCCGTGCTCCACGTCCCAGTCGGGATCGACGGTCGCGGTCGCGATCCGCACGTCGAGCCCCGCGAACACCGCCGCGCTCGCCTCGGCCTTGTGGATGTTCTGGGCGAGGATCACCGTCTCACCCGGGCGGGCCACCGCCGCCAGCGCCGTGTGCAGGCTCTGGGTCGAACCGCCGGTGGAGAAGCGGCACAGGTCCGCGCCCCACGCCTTGGCCGCCAGCGCATGGGCGCGCTGCAGCACCTGGCCGTGCTCGTCGCGATCGTCCAGCCCCTTGGGGGTCAGCACGTCGGCCTCGAAGGCGGCTCGGCCGATGGCGCGGATCGCGTCACGCCCCGCGGCCGCTCCCGCGCCATGGCCGGGCGCGCCGAAGCCGATGGGCGGGCGCCGCCGCACATGCGCGAGCGCCTGGAGGACGGGGGCCGATCGCTGGGTCACGCGTACACGCCTCGCTGAACCCCGAGCGGCCAATGCATGGCGAGCGGGAAGGTTCGCGCGCCTCAGCCCAAGGCGGCCAGCACGCGCGCGGCCTCGTCCGCACGCGCTTGCGGGTCGCCGCCCGCGCGCACCAGCCGGCCCGGCTTGAAGGTCAGCGTGGCGTCTCCCTCGGCCAGAGTGCGCGCCGCCCCCTCGGCCTCGGGCGTGAGGTCGAAGGCCAGCCCCGCGGGTCCCGCGCTGACGCGGCGCACGCGCGCCGCACGCGCGAGCTGCTGCAGCCGAGCGCCGGCGATCAGCGCCGACGCCTCGGGCGGGAGCGGGCCGAAGCGGTCGTCGAGCTCCTCCTCGAAGGCGTCCACCGAGTCCGCGTCCTCCAGCCTGGCCAGGCGGGCGTAGAGGTTGATGCGCGTCACCGCGTCGGGGATGTAGCTCTCCGGCAGGGCGCCCGCCTCGCCGAGCTGCAGCTCGGGCACGACCTCCGGGCCCTCGACCTCGCCGCGCGCGACGCGCACCGCACGCTCCATCAGCCGATGGTGCAGGGCCGCGCCGATCAGCTTGACGTGGCCCGCCTGCTCCTCCCCCACGAGGTCGCCCCCGCCGCGCAGGTCGAGGTCGCGTTGGGAGATGGCGAGGCCGGAGCCCAGCCGGTCGAACGCCTCCAGCGTGGACAGGCGCGCGCGGGTGGCGTCGGCCAGCTCGGCGTCGGGGTCGGTGAAGAGATAGGCGACGCCCTGCACGCGCCCACGGCCCACGCGCCCGCGCAGCTGGTGCAGTTGCGCCAGGCCGAAGCGGTCGGCGCGCTCGATCAGCATGGTGTTGGCGCGCGGCACGTCCAGCCCGCTCTCGATGATGTTGGTGGCCAGGAGCACGTCGCCCACCCCGTCGGCGAACTCGACCATCACCCGGTCCACCTCGTCGGCGGGCAGGTCGCCGTGCGCGACGCTGACCGCGAGCTCGGGAACCGCGTCGCCGAGCCGCGCGCGGAGGGGCTCGATGTCGGCCACCCGCGGCGTCACCACGAAGCTCTGCCCGCCGCGGCGCTTCTCGCGCAGGAGGGCGGTGCGCAGGGTTGCGACGTCGAAGGGGGCCAGGAAGGTGCGGATGGGCCGCCGCCGCGCGGGCGGGCTCAGGAGCACGCTCACGTCCTGCACGCCCACCATGGCCGCCTGCAGGGTGCGGGGTATGGGGGTGGCGGTCATGGCCAGAACGTGCGGGGCGCGCCCGCGCAGCTCGGCCTTCAGCTTGGCCCCGAACTTCTGCTCCTCGTCGAGGATCACGAGCGCCAGGTCGGCGAACTCCACCCCCGCGCCCGCGAGCGCCTGGGTGCCGACGACGACGCCGATCTCGCCGGACGTGAGCCCCGCCTTGACCGCGCGCGCCTCCGCCCCGTCCACCAGCCGCGACAACTGGGCCACGCGCACGCCCGTGCCCTCGAAGCGACGCGCGAAGACCTGGGCGTGCTGGCGGGCCAGGACGGTCGTGGGCGCGGCCAGCGCCACCTGCCGGCCCGAAAGCGCGACCGCGGCGGCGGCGCGCAGCGCCACCTCCGTCTTGCCAAACCCCACGTCGCCGCAGACCAGCCGGTCCATGGGCCGGCCGGAGGCGAGGTCCTCGGCGATGGCGGCGATCGCGTCGCGCTGGTCGGGCGTCTCGGGAAAGGCGAAGCGCGCCGCGAAGCGGGCGGCGGCGGCCTTGGGCGGCGTCACGGGCTCGGTGCGAGCCCGGTCGCGCTCGCGGGCGCGCTCCACCAGCGCGCGGGCGTCCGCGTCGATCTGGGCGGAGACCTCGGCTCGGCGCTTGTTCCAGCCGTCGCCCTTGAGCCGGTCGAGCGCGACCGCCCCTTCCTCCGCGCCATAGCGCCAGATGCGGCCCACCTCGTCGACGGGCGCGAGGAGCACGGCGCCGCTGTGGTACTCGAGCCGCAGCGCGTCGCGCTCCGCGCCGTCGACCTCCACGCGCTCCAGCGCGCGCAGCACGCCCACCCCGTGGTCCTCGTGGATGACGAGGTCGCCGGGCCTGAGCTCCGGCTCGGCGAGGAGCGGCGCGGCGCTGGCGGCGCGAGTGGCCACGCGCCCGCCCAAGACGTCAGCTGCGGCGAGCACGACGGTCCCTTCCGCCTCGTCGACGAAGCCGGTCCCGAGGTCGGCCTCAAGCGCGACGAGGCCGGAGGCCGCGCGCGCCGCCGCCCAGTCCGCCGCGGGGGCGGGCTCCTGGTCGAGCCCGCGCCGGGCCGCCCGCGCCAGCGCCTTGAGCTCGTGGCGGGCGCCGGTCAGCACCACGCGGCGGCCCGCCTCCAGCGCGCTGCGGACCGCGTCGGCGAAGGCGCGGCCCGGGTTCGCCGCCGTGGCCGGCCGGGGCGCGGGAGCGAGCTTCGTCAGGTCGAGCGCGAAGGTCTCAGCCGTCTCCAGCGCGCGCGCGAGCTCTTCGGGCGCGAGGTAGAGCGCGGTGGCGGCGGCGGGCCGGGCGCCCCCTTCCCCGAAGTCGCGCTGAGCGCGCTGCGCCTCCTCCACCTGTTCCAGAAGGTCGCGCCCGCGGTCGACGGCCGCGGGCTCCACCATCCAGTGGGCGTCGGGCGCGAGCTCCCAGACGGTGCGCAGCGCGGGGTAGTGCTGGGGTAGCCGGTGCTCGGCCCCGGGGGCGCGGTCGAGCTCGTCGCCTACGAGCTCGGAGGCTGGACGCAGGACGACGAACTCCAGCCCGTTCGTCGTACGCTGGGTCAGCGGATCGAAGTGCGCCAGCTCGACCATGCGGTCGTCCGCGTCGAGCTTGGCGCGTACGGGCTGGGCGCAATCGGGCGGGAACACGTCCACCGCCTCCCCCTGCAGGAGGAGCTCGCCCGGCTCGTCCACCCGGTCGTCGAGAAGGTAGCCCGTGCGCTCGCCGAAGCGCGCCAGCGCCGTGCGGTCGAGCCGCTCGCCCACACGCAGGGTGAACGCCTCGCCGTCGACCGCCTCGGCCGGCGGCAGGCGCTGCACCAGCGCCTCGGGCGAGAGCACGAGCACCCGCGCCCCGTCGGCGGGCTCGGCCAGGCGCGCCAAGACGGCCATGCGCCGGCCCATGGCCTCGCGCGACGGCGAAGCGCGGTCGTAGGGCAGGCAGTCCCACGCGGGCAGGACGAGGCTCTCCGCCTCCGGCGCGAACACCCGCAGCGCGCGCGCCAGTTCGTCGGCGCGCCGCTCGCTGTCGGCCAGATGGACCACCGTCTCGCACCCGCCCGCCAGCGCCGCACCCAGCCGTGCGGCCACGGCGGCGGGCGGTGGAGTGCGACCGTCAGGCGCGATCTCGGGCTCGGCCGGGCGTCCTCCGGGGGAGAGCGGCTCGGCGGGATGGGGCTCGGAGGAGCGGGGCGGCGAGGCGGGGGGAGCTTGGACGGCCGACATTCGCCGCCTAACCAGCGGCGCGCGTGAAGGTTCTCATGCCGGGGTCAACCCGCGCGAAAGGCTCCGCTGTGCAGCATGCCGCACTCCCCAGCCCCGGGCGGCGGCGCTAGTCTCAGCCCGGGGCTTCACGGTACGATCACGAGCGGTTCCGCCAGGACCGCGCAGTCACTGCAGGTGCGTCATGGCCCAGAGCTATCCGTTGATCGAGAGCCTGGTCACCTACGAGAGCGGGATCAACGCACAGGGCCTACTCGACCCGACCTCCTTCTGGACGTGGAACAACAACACGCCTGCCACATACGGCTCGACCGACTACGAGGCCAAGTACGGCGCGCCCACCGCCGGGGCCGGCGCTAGCATCACCTACAGCTTCGCCTCTGCCTCTAACTGGACCGGGACAGAGGAACACGCCTTCCAGGAGGCGATGGCGCTCTGGTCTTCGCTCGCCAACGTGTCGTTCCGCCAGGTGGCGACCGGCGGAGACTTTACCATCACCCGAGGCACCGACGGCACCGCCGAGGCGGGGGCCACGCGCCTCTATACCGGCGTGATTGGTACGGCCCAGCTTGGCACGCCGACCGCCGCCAGCCTGCACATCGACACCAGCGTCGGCGGCTTCGGCCCTTTGGGCGACAGCTTCAACGGCTATGGAGGCTACCCGTGGATGACCGTGGAGCACGAGCTCGGCCACATCCTGGGCCTGGGCCACACCGGGCCCTACAACGACGGCACCACCACGGGCGTCATCCAGAACGGCACGGACGACAATCGCGCCCTTTCGATCATGTCGTACAGCGACCCTTCCGCCTCCTACGGCTTTGACTGGACCATCACCAGCGTCAGCGGGACACGCGAAGAGGGCGATCCCGTTACCCCGCAGATGGCCGACATCGCGGCCCTGCAACGCATCTATGGGCTGCCGACCGACCCGACCTTCTCGGGCGGGCAAGTATTCGGCTTCCATTCCAACATTACCGGGCTGGCGGCCCCGTTCTTCGACTTCACACAAAACACGCAGCCGATCGTCACCCTATGGGACGGCGGAACCAACAACACGCTGGACGTGTCGGGCTTCGCCCAGAACGCGACGATCAATCTGAACCAAGGATATGCCTCCAGCGTCGGCGGTCTCAGCCAGAACGTCGCCATCGCCTATGGCGCCCACATAGACGCCGCCGTCGGGGGCCCGGGCGACGACAAGATCATCGCGAACACCGACGGGGACACCCTGACGGGCGGCGGGGGCGCCGACACGTTGACCGCGGGCGCCGCCGGGTTTGACGAGCTGTTCGGAAACACCGGGAACGACGTGATCAGCGGCATGTACACAGCGTCTTGGGCGTTCGGAAACCAGGGCGACGATCACCTGAGCTGGCTGGGCGGGGGCGCCAGCCTGTTCGGAGGGCAGGGCAACGACGTAATCGACGACGAGGCCGCCGGGGCCGGCATGGTGTTCGGCAACCTCGGCGATGACGTGATCACCTTCAATGCCCTGGGGACCGTCTTCGGGGGCCAGGGGAGCGACCACATCACCGTGTCGGGTGGCTTGCCCAGTACGGTCATCTATGGAGACCTCGGAGACGACACCATCGTCAACATCAGTCCAGGGGGAGTGCTGATCGTCGGCGGCCTCGGATCCGACACGATGACCGGCGGCGGCGGAGCCGACCGCTTCGCCTACACCGGCTACACGGACTCGACGCCCACCAGTCCCGACCACATCCTGAACTTCGACCCGACCCGGGCGACGGTCGAGATCGGCGCGATCGATGCGGGGCGCGCCGCGGTGGGCCAGGCCGCCTTCCATTGGGTGGCGAGCTTCGACGGCGGCGGGGGCGAGGCGGCGCTGAGCTATGATGCGGCGTCGAACACCACCACGCTGATGCTGGACGCGGACGGCGACCGCCACGCGGACTTCGCTGTCGTCATCAACGGCCAGCTGACCGAGGGCGGCTGGCTGACCTTCTGACGCCCGCCCGCGTCACCAGTAGAGTTTGACGGACGGCTGCGCCGAACGGCGGAGCGCCGAGCTCAGCGTCAGCGCCGCGGTGCGCAGGGGTCCGAACAGTTCGGCCAGATGCGCCTGATAGAGGCCGGCGTAGGCGATCTTGGCGCCCAGGCCCGACACGCGCAGCCCCATGGGCGAGCCCGGCGCGGGCAGGTCGCCCACCGCCTCCGCCCCGCCCAGCGACACCAGCGTGCCACGGTAGTGGAAGCGGAACGGCAGCGCCGCGCGCCCTCGCGTCTGGCGTGCGAGCGAGCGGGCGAGGTGGCGCGCCTCCTGATGGGCGACCTGGGCGGTGGACGGCAGGGGCGTGCCGCGCGGGCCGGCGCGCAGCTCGGCGCAGTCGCCCAGCGCGTAGAGGTCGTCGCGGGGGCGACCGTCGTCGCGCAGCACGCGCAGGCAGGGGTCGACGCGCACGCGGCCGGCCTTGCCGGGCGCCAGCCCCGCGGGCGGTTCGCGCAGGGCGCGCGCTTTCACCCCCGAGGCCCAGACCACGAGGTCGGCCGCCAGCCGCTCGCCCCCGTCGAGCTCGACGCCGTCGGCTTCCACCCGCACCACCTTGGCCCCGAAGCGCAGGTCGACCTCGTGCTCGCGCAGTAGCCGCTGGGCGTAGTCCGACACGTCCTCGGGCGACCCCGGCAGGGCGCGGTCGGCCATCTCCACCACGGTCAGGACGAGCTGGCGGCGGTGCAGGAGGCTGCGGTACTGGGCGAGGCGCTCCGCCGCGGCGCGCAGCTCGGCGGCCAGCTCGACGCCGGTGGTGCCGGCGCCCACGATCACCACGCGCACCGCGTCCTGCACGCCCGCGCGCACCCGCGCCGCCTGCGCCAGGAGCGCGCGGTGCAGCCGCTGGCTCTCGTCGGCGCTGTCCAGCCGATAGGCGTGTTCGCCGACGCCCGGCGTGCCGAAGTCGTTCACCGTCGAGCCCAGCGCCAGGACGGCGGTGTCGTAGGGCAGGTCGCGCGCGGGCAGGAGATCGCCGGGCCGCGCGCCGGACACGGGGTCTTCGGCAGGGTAGGGCGTGGCCGCCAAGTGCAATTCTCGCCGGTCGAGGTCGAGCCGCTCCGCCTCGCCCAGCACGAACTCGAAGCCGTGGCGGCGGCCCTGGGCGGCGTAGCCCGCCTCCTCCTCCGAGGGCACGAGGAGGCCCGCGGCGATCTCGTGGTACCGCGGCTTCCAGATGTGGGTAGGCCTGCGGTCGACCAGGGTGACGCGCGCCCGGTCGCCGGGCCGGGTCAGCCGCGCGAGGCGGATGGCGAGCTCGAGCCCACCCGCGCCGCCGCCCACGATCACCACGCGCCGGGGCGCCCGCTCCGCTTCAGCCATGATCCGCCCCCTCCGCCGCCGAGGGTGAACGCGGCGGGGGCCGCTTGTCTCCCGCTCTAGCGCGTGTGCGCGTCCAGCCAGTCGAGCACGGTGCGGTGCCACTGGAGCGAGTTGGCGGGCTTCAGCACCCAGTGGTTCTCGTCGGGGAAGGTCAGGAACTTCGACTCGATCCCGCGGGTCTGGGCGGCGGTGAAGGCGGCCAGCCCCTGCTCCTCCGGTATGCGGAAATCGTGCTCGGAGTGGATCACGAGGATGGGCTTGGCCCAGTCCTTGACGTGGTCGACCGGGTTGAACCGCTCGTAGGCGGCGGGGTCCTGCCAGGGGAGATGCCCGTCTGGGCCGCCGTGCTCCCAGGTGGAGAACCACAGCTCCTCGGTGGAGTAGCCCATCATGCGGTCGTCGAAGACGCCGTCGTGGTCGACGAGGCACCGCCAGGGCCCGTTCCACACTCCGGCGATCCAGTAGGTCATGAACCCGCCGTAGCTCGCGCCGAGCGCGCAGGCGCGGCCGGCGTCGAGGAAGGGCGCCTGGGCCAGCGCCGCCGCCCAGCCCTTCTGCAGGTCCTCCAGCGGCCGGTCGCCCCAGTGGCCGGAGATCGCGTCGGTGAAGGCCTGGCCGTAGCCGGTGGAGCCGTGGAAATCGACCATCACCACCGCATAGCCGCGCCCCGCGTAGACCTGCGGGTTCCAGCGGTAGCTCCAGCTGTCGGTCCAGGAGCCCTGCGGCCCGCCGTGGATCAGGAAGGCGACCGGGTACTTGCGACCTGGCTGGTAGCCCGCCGGCTTGACGATCCAGCCGGAGACGGTGTCGCCGTTCCAGCCCTTAAAGGTGAAGCGCTCGGCGTCGTTGAGCTCGACACCCGCGAGCTTCTCGGCATTCACGTGGGTGAGCTGCAGGTCGCCGTAGCCGTGGGTGGGCGCGGGTGCGTTGACGACGAAAAGGTTCGCCGGGCCGTCCATGCCGTCGCGGACCACGACGGCCGAGCCATACTGACCCTTCTCGAACGGCGCGACGTCGAAC
The DNA here is from genome assembly GCA_964242625.1 of uncultured Caulobacteraceae bacterium. Taxonomy (GTDB): domain Bacteria; phylum Pseudomonadota; class Alphaproteobacteria; order Caulobacterales; family Caulobacteraceae; genus JASLDZ01. The sequence continues at coordinate 31,702 of CAXTAO010000018.1, forward strand.
CCTGAGATGTGGCCCTCACCGGCCGTCATGCCCCACTGGTGGATAGCGCCCGTCGTGGCGTCGATCACGAACAGACGCGTGCGCCCGTCTTCGTCCGCGGTCGTCAGGATCTCCCGCCCGTCCGCCGACCACTGCAGCGGGCCGGCGGAGCGGTCCCAGGCGCCGGTGAGTTCGCGGCGTCGGCCGGTCGCTGTGTCCAGGAGCCAGACGGTGAAGCGGTCGGCCTCAAAGCCCGGGCGCTTCATCGCGCGGTAGGCGATCGTGCGCCCGTCGGGCGAGGGCACGGGCCCCGCGTCCCAGGTCTTGTTGTCGGCGGTCACGTCCACCGGCGCGGACGAGCCGTCGATCGGCGTGCTGTAAAGGTCGAAGTTGGTGGAGAAGGGCTCGGTGCGCCCCGCCAGCCGGGCGGAGAACCACACGGTGCGCCCGTCGGGGCTGATGGCGTAGTCGCTGTCGTCGCCGAAGGGCTTGCCCGGCACGTCGCCGTCGAAGCCGGGGGTGAGCGGCGTCGCCGGCCCGCTCGCGCGGCCGTCCGTCCCGATCGCCAGCGAGAAGAGGTGGTTCTTCGTCCCGTCCGCCCAGGTGTCCCAGTGGCGCACGAACAGGTGGTCGTAGACGCGGCCCGAGGCCTTGTCGGCGCGGCGCGCATCCTCCCGCGCCTTGGTGGCGGCGGGGTCCTCCGCGTCGGGGAAGACCGCCATGGAGACCACCAGCCGCCGGCCGTCAGGCGCCAGGCGGAAGCTGTCGACGTCAAGCGGCAGGGCGGTGACGGCGGCCGCGTCCGTCCCGCCGGCCGTGGCGCGCCATACCTGGCCGTCCTTGAGGTAGTAGAGCCGCCCGTCGCGCCCCCAACGCGGCGAGCTCGCGCCTTGCGAGCCCGGCTGCATCGCCGGCGCGCCACGCCCGTCGACGCCGACCAGCCATAGGCTGTGCACGCCCTTGTTGGCGGCGAGGTCGGTGCGGCGCAGGTCGTAGACCACGCGCCGGCCGTCCGGCGAGACGTGCGGATCACTCACCCGATCCAGACCCACGAGGTCCTCGGGCGTCAGCCCCCGCGCGTGGGCCCCCTCGGCGACGGCGAGCGGCATCGCCAGCGCGGCGGCGAGGAGGAGGGCGAGGCGGCGAAGGCTCATGCGGCGGCGGGCTCCCGGCGGTGCGCCGTCTCACGGCGGCGCTTGCCCGACGCCGCTAGCACGCCCCCGCGCGCCGCTCCACGTCCGCTCCCCCGCGACCTCAGCCGGCCTTGCGCGCGGCCTTCTCGTTCGCCTTGGAGGGCAGCGGCGGCAGCGGCACGGGCGCGGCGTTGTCCCAGCCGCCGCCCAGCGCCTTGAAGACGCTGACCTGATCGTTCACGAGCGCGGCGTCCGAGGCGGCGAGCGCGGCTTCGGTGTTCACCAGCGTCTGCTCGATCACAAAGAGGTCGAGCTGGCTCACCGCGCCGCTCTGCAGCCGCACCCCCTCGATGTCGAAGGCGCGCTGGGCGTTGTCGCGCGCCGCCTGCAGCGCCTGACGTCGGTCGAGTTCGCCGCCGTAGGTGGCCAGCGTGGTCTCCACGTTCTGCAGCGAGCTCAGCACCACCCCGTCGAAGTTGGCGTACGAGGCCTGGGTCGTCGCCTCGGCCTCCCGGATGCGCGCGCGCGCGGCGGTGAGGTTGGGAAAGTTCCAGGAGATCAACGGGCCGAAGCCGAAGCTCACCCCCGAGCGCGAGACGAGGTCGCCGCCGTTGTTGCCGATCGTCGAGATCGCGCCGCCGAGCGACACTGTCGGGTAGAGGTCGGCGGTCGCCACCCCGATGCGGGCGGAGGCGGCGGCGAGCTGGCGCTCGGCCTCCCTCACGTCTGGCCGGCGGCGGATCAGGGCGGCGCCGTCGCCCACAGGAATGGGGTCGATCAGGCGGGGCGCCTTGCGGCAGGCGGCCGCCGCGGCGTCCACCTCTTCGGGCCGGTCGCCGGTCAGGACCGCCAGCACGTAGAGCGAGGCGCGGCGAGAGGCCTCGTAGGCGGCGATCGGCGCGCGCGTCTGCTCGACGAGGGTGCGCGCGTTGGCCACCTCGAAGTCCGACACCGACCCCAGCGCGCGCTGGCGCACGGTGGCGTCGTACTGGCCCGACACGATGTCGAGCGAGCGGCGCTGCACGTCGGCCTCCTGGGCGTAGGTGCAGGCCTGGGCGTAGGCGCGCGCGGTCTCGGCGGCGGTGTCCACCCGCACGAGGTCGAGCGCCGCGGCGTAGGCCTCGGTGTCGGCGCGCGCGGCCTGGATCGCGCGCCGGATGCGGCCGAAGAGGTCGACCTCGTAGGCGGCGTCGAACGCGCCGCTGTAGGTCCACCCCGAACGCCCGGCGCCCGAGCCGCTGGTCGCCGACGTGGCCGAGCCTCCGCCCGAGGAGGTCGTGCCGCCCGTGCCCGTGCCGGAGCCCGAGCCCGAGCCGCCGGTGGAGGTGGTCCCGCCCGTACCCGTGCCGGAGCTCGAGCCCGAACCGCCGCCGCCCGAGCCGCCCGTCGTGCCGCCCGAGACGGCGCCGAAACTCGGCACCGTCAGTCCGCCGCCGTTGGCGGAGCGGCCATAGGAGGCGCTGGTGGAGAGCGCGGTGGCGGGCAGGCGGTTGGAGCGCACCTCGTCCAGGACGGCGCGCGCCTCCGCCAGATTGGCGGCGGCGACCCTGAGGTCGGTGTTGCGAACGAGCGCCTTGTCGACCAGCCGGTCGAGGTTTGGGTCGTTGTAGAGCCGCCACCAACGGCCCGGGGGCGGCTGGGCCGCGACAGCCGCGGTGGTCTCCGCAAAGGCGGCGGGCCACGTCGTCACCCGGTCGGGCGTGCGGTAGGCGGGGCCCACGACACAGCCGCCCAGCGCCAGGGCGGCCGCGGCGGCGGGGAGAAGCCGGCGCGCGCTCACCCGTGCGCTCCCGCGGGCTTGGCGTCGCCGTCGCCCTCGTCGCGCTTGGGCGGCGGGGCCTTGGGCTTGGGCAGGAACTCCGACGCGCGGCGGAACAGCACGTAGAACACCGGGGTGAACAGGAGGCCGAACACCGTCACCCCGACCATGCCGAAGAAGACGGCGGTGCCCAGCGCCTGGCGGAGCTCCGCCCCCGCGCCCTTTGCGAAAGCCAAGGGCGCCACGCCCAGGATGAAGGCGAAGGAGGTCATCAGGATCGGCCGCAGGCGCTCCTGCGCGGCGGTGACGGCCGCCTGGAAGCGGTCCTGCCCCTGCTCGAACTCGGCCTGGCGTGCGAATTCCACGATCAGAATGGCGTTCTTGGCGGCGAGGCCCACGAGCACGATCAAGCCGATCTGGGTCAGTATGTTGTCGTCCTGCCCGCGGATGTTCACGCCCACGAAGGCGGCGAGGATGCACATGGGCACGATCAGGATCACCGCCAGCGGCAAAGTCACGCTCTCGTAGAGCGCGGCCAGCAGCAGGAAGGCGAACACCACCGCCAGCACGAAGACGAGCGAACCGGTCGAGCCCGCCGCCTGCTGTTGGTAGGCGAGCTCGGTCCACTCATAGCCGAAGCCGTCGGGCAGGGTGCGCTGGGCGATCTTGGCCATGGCCTGCAGCGCCTCGCCGGAGGAGCGCCCAGCCGCCGGCTGGCCGTTGATCTCGGCGGCGGCGTAGACGTTGTACTCAACCGTCCGGAACGGGCCGGTCAGCGTGTGCACGTCGGTCACCGCCGAGAGCGGCGTCATCACGTTCGAGTTCGACCGCGTCTGCAGCTGCAGGAGGTCGCTGACGTTCTGACGGTTGGGATTGTCCGCCTGGGCGTAGACCTTGTAGGTGCGGTTCAGGAAGGTGAAGTTGTTGATGAAGGTCGAACCCAGGTAGGTCTGCAACGTGTTCAGGATCGACTGGGTGGGCACGCCCAGGGTGTCGGCCTTCTCACGGTCGATGTCGGCGCTGAGCTGCGGCGTCTTGGTGTCGAAGGTCGAGTAGACCGCGGTCAGCAACGGGTCCTTGGCGGCCGCGGCGACCAGGGCGTCGGCGGCGCGGGCCAGCGCCTCGGGTCCCTTGCCGGCCTGGTCCTCCACGATCAGCTTGAAGCCGCCGGTGGTGCCGATGCCGCGCACGGGCGGCTGCGGCAGGAAGCGCACCTGCGCGCCCTGGATGTCGTGCACCGCCTTGTTCAGGTTCTGCAGGATGACGGGCGTCGCCTGGTCCTTGTACTTGCCGCGCTCGTCGAAGTCGTTCTCGATGACGTAGGCGGAGGCGTAGGAGGCGTTGGTCGCGCTGGTCGAGCTGTCGATCCCTGCATAGGCCGAGGTCGCCTTGATGCCCGGCACCTTGAGCACGCGATCCAGCACCTGGTGCAACACCGCATCCGTGCGGCCGAGCGAGGAGCCGGGCGGCAGTTTGACCACGCAGATCAGCGTGCCCTGGTCCTGCTGCGGGATGAAGCCCACCGGTGTCGCCACGAGCCGCCATCCGGTGAGGACGATCAGCGCGACGTAGACCACGATCATCAAGGCGCCGAGCCGCACCAGCCGCTTGACGATTCGGCCGTAGCCCTTGCTCGTGCGGTCGAAGGTCTTGTTGAACCAGCTCGTGAAGCCCGCGAAGGGACGCTCCCACGGCTTGGGCCGTGTCTTGCGGTGGCTGTGCGGCTTTAGGATCAAGGCCGCCATGGCGGGCGAGAGCGTCAGGGACACGATCAGCGAGAGCACCGTCGCCGAGGCGATGGTCAGGGCGAACTGCTTGTAGAACTGGCCGGAGATGCCCGGCACGAATGCCGAGGGCACGAACACGGCCACGAGCACGAGCGCGATGGCGACGAGCGCGCCCCCCACCTCGTCCATGGTGCGGTGGGCGGCGTCGCGGGGCGAGAGCCCCTCGCTCATGTTGCGCTCGACGTTCTCGACGACCACGATCGCGTCGTCGACCACGATGCCGATGGCCAGCACGAGGCCGAACAGCGACAGGTTATTGAGCGAGAACCCCGCCGCCTTCATCACCGCCAGCGTGCCGATCAAGGACACGGGGATCGCGACCAGCGGGATGATGGTCGTGCGCCAGTCCTGCAGGAACACCAGGACCACGATCGCCACTAGCACGAGCGCGATGATCAGCGTCTTCTCCACCTCGTCGACCGAGGCCTGCACGTAGTCGGTGGGATTGTAGACGATCGCGTAGTCGAGCCCGGCGGGGAAGTCCTTCTTCAGCTCCTGCATCTTCGCCTTGACGAGCTTCGCCGTCGCGATGGCGTTGCCGCCCGGCTGCTGCTGCACCGGGATGGTCACGGCGGTGTTCTTGGACAGGTAGGAGTTCACCGTGTAGTCCGCGGCGCCCAGCTCCACGCGCGCCACGTCCGACACCTTGGTGATGCGGTTCTGCGCATCGGTCTTGAGGATGATGTCCTCGAACTGCTGCTGGGTGAGGAGACGCCCCACCGTCTGCACCGAGTACTGGAAGGCCGGCGGCGGGCCCTTGGCGAAGGGCGGGGCGCCGATGGTGCCGGCGGCCACGTCCACGTTGTGGGAGCGCAGAGCGTTCACGATGTCGTCGGCGGTCAGGCCGCGCGCGGCGGCCTTGTTGGGGTCGATCCAGATGCGCATGGCGTAGTCGCGCGCGCCGCGGATCTGGATGTCGCCCACTCCGTTGACGCGCAACAGCGGGTCCAGGATGCGCAGGGTGGCGTAGTTGGCCACGTACTGCTGGTCGAGACTCCCGTCCGGCGAGAACATGTGCACGACCAGGAGGAGGTCGGGCGAGGCCTTGCGCACGGTCAGGCCCAGCGACTGCACCTGGCTCGGCAGCTGGGGCAGGGCGGTCTGGATGCGGTTCTGCACGAGAACCGTCGCGTTGTTCAGGTCGGTGCCGACGGCGAAGGTGATCGTCAGCGTCATGTGCCCGTCGCCGGTCGACGACGCGCTCATGTAGAGCATGTTCTCGACGCCGTTGATCTGCTCTTCCAGCGGCTCGGCCACCTGGTCCTGCAGGGTCTCGGCGCTCGCGCCCGGATACTGGGCGGTGACCGTCACCGTCGGCGGCACGATCTGCGGGTACTGGGCGATGGGCAGGGTCGGGTAGGCGAGCCCGCCCAGGAGCATGATCAGGATCGCGATCACCCAGGCGAACACCGGGCGATCGATGAAGAAGTGCGAGAACCTCATCGCGCGGGCGTGGGGACCGGGGCGAGCACGGGCGGGGGCGAAGCGGACGGCTCGCGACCCAGCGCGGGATCGCGGTCCAGCGTCTCACCGTCGGGCCGGGGCGCGGGGCCGGGGGGCGCCGCCTCCGGCGAGCTGCCGGGCGAAGGTGCGGTGATGCGGCCTTCCTTGGTGCGCACCTTGGCTCCCGCCTTGGCCGAGCCCAGCCCGTCGATGATGACGAGGTCCTCGGGCTTCAGCCCGTGGGCGATCACCCGCAGGCCGTCGACCAGCTGGGCGGGCTGCACCACCCGGGCCTCGACCTTGCCGTCGCGACCCATCACGTCGACGGTCTGACGCGACTGGTCGGCCTGAACCGCCTCGTCGGGGATCAGGAGCGCATGGTAGGGGCCCGAGCCCAGGAGCCGCATGTGGCCGAACAGGCCCGGCGTGAGGCGCCCGCCCGGGTTGGAGGCCACCGCGCGCCCGCGGATGGTGCCGGAGGTCGGGTCCACCACGTTGTCGACGAAGTCCATCCGGCCCTTCACCGGATAGCCCTCCTGCCCTTCCACGCGGATCTCGACGGGATTGGGGGCGGAACGCGAGCTCACGCGCGTGCCCGCCTCGTTGGCGCGCTCGTACTTCAGATAGGCGGCTTCGGAGCCCACGAAGGTGAAGCGGATCGGGTCCACCGAGACGATGGAGGTCAGCAGCGTGGTGTCGGCGGTGACGAGGTTGCCCGGCGCGACCTTGCGGTCCGACACCCGGCCGTCGAGCGGGGCGGTCACTCGGGTGAAGCCTAGATTCAGCGCGGCGGTGGCCACGGCGGCGCGCGCGGCGATCACGTCCGCCTGGGCGGTGCCGACGGTGGTCTGGCGCGTCTGCACGTCCTGCTGGCTGGTGGCGTGCGCCTCGTAGAGCCGCTGCGCGCGCAGGAGTTCGACCCGCGCGTCGGCCAGCGTCGCGTCGGCCCGCGCCGCCTGCCCGCGCGCCTGGTCGAGCGCGGCCTGGTAGGGACGCGGGTCGATCACGAACAGCACCTGGCCGCGCCGCACGAGCTCGCCGTCGCGGAACCCGATGCTCTGGAGGTAGCCCGAGACGCGCGGCCGCACGTCCACGCTGTCCACCGCCTCGAAGTGGCCGACGAAGTCGTCCCAGTCGACTACGTCGCGCTGCACGGGGTGGGCGACCGTCACGAGCGGCGGCGGCGGCGGCTCCGCCTTCTTCTTGCAGCCGGCCGCCCCGAGGCTCAGGGCCGCCACGGCGGCGACGCCGAGGACGAGGGATCGCATGGAGGAGGCAGTCCGGACGGAGGGGAAAGCCGCGACCTCTTAGCGGCGCGGCGCATCTGCTCCAACCACTGTGTCGTTTCACCCGTGTTTCACAAACGCGGCGGCCGCGGCCCGGCGCTTGCTGGAGGTGCGTCGTGACCTCGTCCGCCCGTCCCACAGCGCTACACGCGCGCCTCGCACGGCCCGAAGACCTTCGGCCGGAGGAGCGCGCGGCGTGGCGCGCCATGCTCGACGGCTCCCCCGCCTTCCAGAGCCCGCTCCTCGCGCCCGAGTTCGCCGACACGGTCGCGCGCGTCCGCGACGACGCGACCGTGGCCGTGTTCACCCGCGACGACGGCGAGATCGCGGGCCTCCTCGCCCACCACCGGCGGCCGGGCGGCGTGGCGCGCCCGATCGGCGCGCCCTGGTCGGACGCCCACGCCCTCCTGACCTGGCCGGGGCGACCCCTGCCGTGGCGCGACGCCCTGCGCGCCGCGGGACTGCGCGCGTACCGCTTCTCGCACCTCGTCGATCCGCACGGCGTCTTCGCCGACGTGGAGCGCGAGACCGGGCCCGCCTATCTCCTCGCCTCCGATCCGGCCGGCGGCGAGGCCGCCTGGGAGCGGCTGCGCGCGGGCAGCGCCAAGCGGTTCAAGAACCTGCGCCGGCTGGAGCACAAGCTCGAGCGCGAGGTCGGGCCGCTCGCCTTCGGAGCCGACGACGACGCGCAGGCGCTGGCCAGCCTCCTCGGCTGGCAGCGCGACCAGCTCCTCGGCTCGGGCGCGGAGGACGTGCTGGCCCCGGCCTGGAGCCGCGCGCTCATGCACGAGGTGTCCGTCCTGCGGGGCGCGGAGGCCTCGGGCCTGCACCTCACCCTGCGCGCGGGCGGCCGGCTCGTCGCCGGCCAGTTCGGCCTGCGCGAGGGGGCGGTGTTCCACCCGTGGATCGCCGCCTACGACCCCGCGCTCGCCGCCTATTCGCCGGGGCTCGTCTTCATGTCGATGGCGGTCCGCCTCGCGCCGGCGCTTGGGATCGCGCGCTACGAGCTCTCCACGGGGTCGGACGACTACAAGGCCGTCTTCGCCGACGCGGCGACCGAGCCCTCGGGGGCGGGCGTGGCCGCCCTGGCCGCGAGGACGCCCGCGCTCGCCTCCGCGCCGCTCGTGCGCCGCATCGCCAGCCGGCTCGACCACATCGCCGAGACCGACATCACCTGGACAGGCCGCGCGTGCGGCTTCGCCCGCGCCGTGGCGGGAGCCGGTCGGCTCGCCGCTTCTCCCGTCGCAAAGGACTGACCGGATGACCGTGATCACCGACTGGGACGCCGCCAACGCCTCCCGCTTCGGCCGCGCCGACCTGCGCTTCCGCCACGCCCTGCACGAGCGCCTCATGTTCGACGACGCCGGGCTGGAGCGCGTGCTCGACCTCTACCCCCGCGAGCGGCTGGGCGTGTTCACCATGGGCGACGACCCGGTGGACTGGCGCTCGTGGCGGCGCGGCGCGGCCGAGGGCATGACCGGCGGCCAGCTCCTGGACGCCGCCCAGACCGGGCGCATCTGGCTGAACCTGCGCGCGGTGGGCGAGCACCTGCCCGACTACGCCGCCCTCTCCGACGAGATCTTCGCCGACGTGGAGGGTCATGCGCCCGGGCTGCGCACGCTGAAGCGCGACCTCGGGCTCCTGATCTCCTCGGCCCGCGCCCAAGTGTTCTATCACCTGGACGTGCCGCTGGTGATGCTGTGGGGGTTGCGCGGCGAGAAGACGCTCTACGTCTATCCGCCCCACGCGCCGTTCGTCCGGCCGGAGGAGCTGGAGGCGATCGTGCTCAAGGACAAGCCCGAGCAGTTCGCCTTCGATCCCGCCTGGGACGACCGCGCCGAGGTGTTCCACATGCAGCCGGGCGACATGATCACCTGGAAGCAGAACGCTCCGCACCGGGTCGTCAACGGCGACAGCCTCAACGTCAGCCTCTCCATCGAGTTCATGACGCCCGAGGCCCTGATGCGCGCCAACGTGATCTACGCCAACGGCGTGCTCCGCCGCACCGCTGGGCTCGATCCCGTCGTACAGGATCGGGTGGGCCCGACCGCGCTCGCCAAGTTCGGCCTGGCCCGCGCGGCCAAGGCGGTGCGCCGCGCGCCCGTCCGCACCGCGCCGTCCGTCGCGTTCAAGCTCGACGCCGCGCGCCCGGGCGAGCTCCTGCCGCTCTAGCGCGCCTCGTCGTCCGGATCGGCCTGGAGCTCGGGGGCCTCGAAGTCGAGCGCGTCCTCCGCCTGGGCGAGCGCGCGCTCGGAGAACACCTGGCCCGCGACGGACAGGCCGGCCCTGCGCGCGCTGTCGGGGTCGCCGGTGACCAGCGGATGCCAAGTCGCCAGCCCCCGCCCCTCGTGGATCCGGCGGTAGGCGCAGGTGACGGGCATCCAGGTCAGGTGCTCGACGTTCTGCGGCGTCAGCTGGATGCAGTCGGGCACGTGGCGTCGCCGGTCGGCGTAGTCGGTGCAGCGGGCGGTCTGGCAGTCCAGGAGACGGCAGGCGGCGCGGGTGGGGATCACCTCGCCCGTCTCCTCGTCCTCGAAGCGCACGAGGCAGCAGCGCCCGCACCCGTCGCACAGGCTTTCCCACTCCGCGGGCGTCATCTCCGCGAGGCGCTTGACCTCCCAGAAGGGTTTCTCGGGCATGGTGGGGGGCGTGGCTGCGACGCCGGGATGGTCGTGCGCGCGGCATATAGGCCGGCCCAGCTGAGATCGCGAAGCCAAGGATCGGACGCCGGAGCCGTGGACGCCGCCCCTCGAACCCGCGCCGTCCCATGACCGCGCGCCCTTTCTCCACCCGCGCGGAGCCCCGCCCGCCGCCGGTCGTCGCCCGCCCGCCCCGCGCGCGGCCGGGCTGGCGCGCCGCGCTCCTGACCCTGGCGCTGGCGCTGGCGCTCGCGTGCGGCCTCATCGCACTGTTCCTGTGGCGGCTGCTGGTGGTCGACCTGCCCGCCCTCCCGCCGCCCGACGTCTTGTGGTCGCTGAACCGTCCGCCCGGCATGACCTTTCTCGACCGCAACGGCGCGGTGGTGGCGGTGCGCGGCTCGCGCCACGGCGCGCCGGTCACGCTGTCCGAGCTGCCGCGCCACGTGCCCCAGGCGTTTCTCGCGGTGGAGGACCGGCGCTTCTACCGCCACGGCGGGGTCGACCCGGCGGGCGCGGCGCGCGCGCTGATGGCCGACCTGCGGGTCGGCCACGCGGCCCAGGGCGGCTCCACCATCGCCCAGCAGCTGGCGCGCACCCTCTTCCTCGGCCCCGAGCCGACGCTCAAGCGCAAGGGGCAGGAGGCGCTCCTGGCCGAGGCGCTGGAGCGCCGTCTCGGCAAGGACGGCGTGCTCGAGCTCTACCTGAACCGCATCTATTTTGGCGCGGGGGCCTATGGAATCGAGGCGGCGGCGCGCACCTATTTCGACACGGATCCCCGCCGTTTGACGCTGGCGCAGGCCGCGCTCCTGGCCTCGCTGCCCAAGGCGCCTTCGCGGCTCGACCCGACGGGCGATCTGGAGGCGGCCCGCGCCCGGGCGCGCCTCGTCCTGGCCGCCATGCGCGGCGAGGGTTGGATCACCCCCGCCCAGGAGGCGGACGCCGTGGCGCACCCCGCCGAGCTCGCCCCCGCGTCGCAGACCGAAGGCGACTGGGGCTGGGTGCTCGACCTCGCCGCCGCCGAGGCGCGCACGCGGGAGGGCGCCCGCGCGCCCGACCTCGTGGTGCGGCTGACCGTCGACCCGCGGCTGCAGCCCGTCGCCGCCGATGCTGTGCGTTGGGCGGTGCGGCAGGCGCGGAGCCGCGGCGGGACGCAGGCGGCTCTGGTGGCGCTCGCACCCGACGGCGGGGTCGCGGCGCTGGTCGGCGGCCTCGATCACCGCGACAGCCAGTTCGACCGCGCCACCCAGGCGTTGCGCCAGCCCGGCTCGGCGTTCAAGCCGATCGTCTACGCCGCCGCGCTCGACGCGGGGCTCAAGCCCGCCGACGTGCGCACCGACGGCCCCGTCCGCTACGGCGCCTACGCGCCCAAGAACTTCGGCGGCGGCTTCGCAGGGCCGGTGACGCTGGCCGACGCGCTCGCGCGCTCGATCAACACGGTGGCGGTGCAGCTGGCGTTCGAGGTTGGGCCGCGGCGGGTGGCGGCGCTGGCGCGGCGCTTCGGCCTTCTGACCGTTCCCGGCGACGCGCGCCTGCCGCTGGCGCTGGGGGCCTACGAGGTGCACCTCCTCGACCTCGTCTCGGCCTATGGGGCGATCGGTGCGGGCGGGGTGCGCCGGCCGCCGCACCTGGTCGACGCCATCGCCACTGCGCGAGGCGACGTGCTCTGGCGCTGGAGCGACGGCGACGCCCAGCGGGTGATCGACGCCGGGCGGGCGGCCGAGCTCACCGGCATGATGCGGGGCGTCATCGACCACGGTACGGGCCGCCGCGCCGCCATCGGCCGCCCCGCCGCGGGCAAGACCGGCACCACCCAGAACGCCCGCGACGCCTGGTTCGTGGGCTTCACCCCCGACCTCGCCGCGGGCGTGTGGCTGGGGAACGATCGCGCCCGGCCGATGGCGGGCATGGAGGGCGGCGAGACCCCGGCCGAGACCTGGGCGCGCTTCATGCGCCGTGCGGAGGCGGGGCGCCCCGTGCGCCGCTTCGAGGCCGATACGGCGCCGCACTATGAAGCGTCGCCGGCTACGCCCGTCGCCGGCGAGCGCGCGGCCTTCTACGCCGACCTCGCCGACCAGCTCGCCGCCGAGGCCCAGGGCGCCGACTGACGCGGCGCGTGGGCTAGGGCGCTTCGCCCGTCCACTCCCAGTGCCAGGGCTCGAAGGCGTAGGAGGTGAAGCCGAAGCGGCGGGCGTTGGCGACGAGCCAGCGGTAGGCGGCGCCGTGCACCTGGGCCAGCCGGTTGGCGTCCGCCGACGAGTCGACCGCGTAGCCGGGGGCGGTCCCCACGTCGATGTCCATGGCCAGTCCTGTGCGGTGGGCCGAACAGGCGGCGCGTACGATCCCCTGACAGTTGCCGTCGCGCGCGCACCGCGCTGCGTCGTAGGCGGGCGAGCGGTAGCCGGAGAACAGCGTCAGCACCTGCGGCTCGCGCCTGAGCTCGGCCACCTCCGCGCGCGCAGCGGCCACCATGCGGCGGTAGGCGGAGAAGGCGGTGCGGCGCAGCTGCACGGGCTTGCCGTCGAGCCCCTCGGACGGGGCGGCGGTGTCGAGTTCGGCGTCCCGCGGCGGGGAAGGGCAGACCTCCCGCGCCCGCAGCGCCACGAAGGGTCGGCGGTCCTGCCAGACGGCCTTGAGCCGGTCCAGCAGCGCCGGACCGACCGCGCCCGTGGCGTCCAGCCCCTGGGCATGCTGCCAGCGCTGGAGCGCCCGCGCGAACCCGGGCGTGTCGGCCGGGCAGGCGGAGCCGACCTCGACGGCCACGGCCGGCGCGTAGATCGCCCAGCCCGTCTCCGCCCGGCCGAACCCCGCCCAGGGCAGGGTGTCGAGCGAGTGGGCGTTGACGCGCGCGGACTCGACCTGCGCCGCATCGTCCGACGCGCCGCAGGGGCGCGGCGGCGGGGCGGGCGGCGCTTCGGGCGGGAGCGCCGCGACGGGGCCGGGCGGCGGCGCGGGCGAGGGACGGGGGCCGCTGACGCAGCTCGCCGCAGCCACGCTCGCCGTCAGGACAGGAAGGAGCCGGCGGGCGCGGGCGCCCAGAGACCCACGCAGCCGCGCCTTCACGCCCTCGCGGGCGCGAGCGACTCCGGTTTCTGATGCCATGCCCAAGCATCGCGCACGATCGTGGCGATTTCGGAGCGTTCCGGCCGCCAGCCCAGCGTCTCTCGCGCGCGGGCGTTGGAGGCGACCAGCGTGGGCGGATCGCCCGGCCGGCGCGGACCGTAGGCGCGGGTCAACGGCCGGCCGGAGACTTGCTCCACCGCGTCGGCGATCTCCTTCACCGAAGCCCCGTCCCCCGTGCCGAGGTTGAAGAAGCCCCCGGCCCCGCCGTTCTGCAGGTGCTCGGCCGCCGCCGCGTGGGCGCGGCCCAGGTCGGCCACGTGGACGTAGTCGCGCACGCAGCTGCCGTCGCGCGTCGGATAGTCTGTGCCGAAGATGGTGAAGCGGTAGTCGGGGTTGAGGAGGCCGCGGGCCGCTAGCGGGATCAGGTGCGTCTCCGGCTCGTGGCGCTCGCCGATGCGGCCCTGCGGGTCCGCGCCCGCGGCGTTAAAGTAGCGCAGGGAGCAGAATCGGATCCCGTAGGCCTCGGCGTAGTCGGCGAGCATCCGCTCCACGAAGAGCTTGGACCAGCCGTAGGGGTTGATCGGCTGCTGGCGGTGGTCCTCCGGAATGGGCGTCGTCTCCGGCACACCGTAGGTGGCGGCGGTGGAGGAGAAAATCATGCCCTTCACTCCGTGGCGGCGCATCGCCTCCAGAAGCGTCCAGGTGCCCGTGACGTTGTTCTCGTAGTAGAGCGCCGGTTCCTTGACCGACTCGGCCACCGACGAGAGCGCCGCGAAGTGCGCCACGAGGTCCGGCCGATGTTCGGCCATGGCGGCGTCCACCGCCGCGCGGTCCAGGATGTCGCCCTCGACCAGCGGACCCCAGCGCACCATGTCGCGCCAGCCGCGCCCGAGGTTGTCGAAGGTCACGACCGTCCAGCCCGCGTCGGCGAAGGCCGCGCAGCAGTGGCTGCCGACGTAGCCGGCGCCGCCGGTGACGAGGAGGGTGGGCACGCGGAAACTCCTGGGCCGCGGCCGGAGACCCCGCCCGGCCGCCGGAGGTTCCGCTCCCCGGCTGCGGGTTAGACGGGCGCGCCCGTCCGGTCTAGGACGCACGCGACGATGCGCACCCCCTTCCCGGGCCGGAGCGCACGCCCGGGTTGTGTTCGAGGAGGCTGTCCTGAAGGTCCTGGTCACCGGCGGCGCGGGCTTCATCGGCTCGGCGGTGGTGCGGCTCTGCGCCCGCGAGGGCGACGCCGTCGTCAACCTCGACAAGCTCACCTACGCCGCCGACCCGCGCTCAGTGGCCGAGGCCGCCGACACGCCCGGCTACCGCTTCGTGCAGGCCGACATCGCCGACGCCGACGCGATGGCGCGCGCCTTCGAAGAGCACCGGCCGGACGCGGTGATGCACCTCGCGGCCGAGAGCCACGTCGACCGCTCGATCACCGGCCCCGGCGAGTTCGTGCGCACCAACGTCGTGGGCACGCTCACGCTCCTGCAGGCGGCGCTCGGCTACTGGCGCGGGCTGGAGGGCGAGAGGCGCGCGCGCTTCCGCTTCCTCCACGTCTCCACCGACGAGGTGTACGGCTCGCTGGGAGCCGAGGGACTGTTCACCGAAGAGACGACCTACGACCCGCGCTCGCCGTACTCGGCGTCCAAGGCGGGGTCGGACCATCTGGCCTCGGCCTGGTGGCACACCTACGGCCTGCCGGTGGTGATCTCCAACTGCTCCAACAACTACGGGCCCTACCACTTTCCCGAGAAGCTGATCCCGCTCGTCACCCTGAACGCGCTGGAGGGCCGGCCCTTGCCGGTCTACGGCGACGGCTCGAACATCCGTGACTGGCTCTACGTCGAGGACCACGCGCGGGCGCTGCGGCTGATCGTGGAGCGCGGCGGGCCCGGGCGCACCTACAACGTCGGCGGCCGCAACGAGCGCACCAACCTGCAGGTGGTGGAGCGCATCTGCGACGTCTTGGACGCGCTCGCCCCCCGCGCGGAGGGGCCCCGGCGAGCGCTGATCACCTTTGTGCCCGACCGCCCTGGCCACGACCGCCGCTACGCCATCGACGCCACCCGGCTGGAGACCGAACTCGGCTGGCGCGCGCAGGAGACCTTCGAGACGGGGCTGGAGAAGACGGTGCGCTGGTACCTCGACCGGCGCGACTGGTGGGAGCCGATCCGCGCGCGCTACGGCGGCGAGCGGCTGGGCCTGCCCGCCGCGCCCGCGCCTGCGCCCCTCGCCGAAGCCGAGGCCGCCGCGTGAGCCGGCTCCTCGTCTTCGGCAGCTCCGGCCAGCTCGCGCAGGAGCTGATCGTGCTCGCCCACGAGGCCGACCGCGAGGTGCGCGCGCTCGGCCGCGCCGAGCTCGACCTCGCCGACCCCGCGCTCGATCTGGACGCGGAGATCGCCGAGGCGGTGGCGGACTTCGCCCCGGATGCGGTGGTCAACGCCTCCGGCTACACCGCCGTCGACCGCGCCGAGAGCGAGCCGGAGGCGGCGCTGCGGCTCAACCGCGACGCCCCCGCCGCCATGGCGCGCGCCTGCGCGGCGGCGGACGCCACGCCCTTCGTGCACGTCTCCACCGATTACGTGTTCGACGGGCGGAGCGGCCCATACCGCGAGGACGCCCCCATTGCGCCCCAGGGCGCCTACGGCCGCTCCAAGGCCGAGGGCGAGCGTGCGGTGACGGCGGCGGGCGGGCGCACGGTCATCCTGCGCACCTCCTGGGTGTACGCCGCGCACGGGGCCAACTTCGTCAACACCATGCTGCGGCTGGCGGCGACGCGCGAAGAGGTGGCGGTGGTGGCCGACCAGCGCGGCCGCCCCACCTGGGCGCGCGAGCTGGCGGAGGCGTGCCTCCTCGCCGCCGACGCCCTGGCCTCCGGCGGGCTGGACGGCGCCCCCGTGCTGCATGTCTGCGGCGAGGGCGAGGCGAGCTGGGCGGAGTTCGCGCAGGCGGTGTTCGAGACCTCCGCCGCCCACGGCGGCCCGTCGGCGCGAGTGCGGTCGATCACCACCGCGGACTATCCCACCCCCGCCGTGCGCCCCGCCGACTCGCGGCTGGACGGCGCGCTCGCGCGCGAGCGGCTGGGCTTCCGCCCCCGGCCGTGGCGCGAAGCGCTCAGCCTATGCATGGCCGAGATGGAGTTCGCCTCCGCATGAAGGGGATCATCCTGGCGGCCGGCGACGCGCCCGCCCTGCGCCCCGCCACCCGCACCGTCGCCAAGGCGCTCCTGCCCGTCTACGACAAGCCCATGGTCTACCACCCGCTCAGCACGCTGATGCTGGCGGGGGTGCGCGAGATGCTGGTGATCACCACGCCCCGCGCCCGGCCGCAGTTCGAGGCGTGCCTGGGCGACGGCGGCGCGTTCGGCGTGACGCTGAGCTACGCCGAGCAGGCCGAGTCGCGCGGCGTGGCCGAGGCGCTCCTGATCGGCGAGCGCTTCCTTGCGGGCGGTCCCGCGGCGCTGATCCTCGGCGACAACATCTTCTTCGGCGCGGCGCTGACCGACAACCTGCGCGACGCGACTGCGCTCACCCGGGGCGCGCGCGTCTTCGCCAGCCGGGTGCGCGAGCCCGCGCGCTACGGCGTGGTGAGCTTCGACGCGGACGGCCGCGCAACCGCGATCGAGGAAAAGCCCGCCGCCCCCGCCTCGCCCTGGGCGGTCACCGGCCTCTACCTCTACGACGCCCGCGCGCCCGAGATCGCGCGCGGTGTGCGCCCCTCGGCCCGTGGCCAGCTGGAGATCACCGACGTCAACCGCGCCTATCTTGAGCAGGGCGAGCTCGACGTGCGCCGCCTGCCGCGCGGCGAGACCTGGCTCGACACGCGCCGCCACGACAGCCTGGCGGAGGCCGCCGCCTTCATTCGCGCGCTGGAGCACCGGCAAGGGCTGAAGATCGCCTGCCCCGAGGAGATCGCGCTCCGCCAGGGGTGGCTATCCCCCGACGAGGCCGCCGAGCGCGGCCGCGCCATGGGCAAGACCGACTACGGCCGCTACCTTCTCGAACTCGCGGGGGCCGCGGGGGCCAGCGTGCGGGCGGCCTAAGCGCGGGAGCCGTCGGACCCGACGGCGGACGCGAGTTCGGCCAGCGCCGGGGCGAGCGCGGCGTCGAGGTCGGCGCCCGCGTCCGCGCCGGTGAACAGGAGGCCGCGCACGCCGGCGGCGGCGGCGGCCTGCATGTCGGTGTCGCGGTCGCCCACCATGAGGCTCAGCGCCGGATCGAGGTCGAACCGCGCGGCGAGATCCTCCAGCATGCCGGGGAAAGGCTTGCGGCGGCGGCAGTCCGGCCCGTGGTCGGGGTGGTGCGGGCAGAACTCCCAGGCGTCGATCCGCGCGCCCTCGCGCGCCAGCTCGTCCGACATCCAGCGGTGCAGAGCGCGCACGTCCTCGCCGCTGTAGAGCCCGCGCGCGATCCCCGACTGGTTGGTGACCACGAAGGCCCAGAGCCCCGCGGCGTTGACCCGGCGCACCGCGTCGGCGGCCCCGCGCACCCAGGCGATCTCCTCGGGGCGGAAGGCGAAGCGCGTGTCGAGGTTCAGTACACCGTCGCGGTCGAAGAACACCGCGCCGCGGCGAGGGGGTGCGGCCATGGCGCCCGCTAGCACGCTCGCCGGCGGGGTGGACAGGCGCTCGCCCCCCGCGCTCTAAGCCCACGCCATGAAGATCACCCCCACCGCGCTCGACGGCGTGCTCTTGGTCGAGCCGCGCCGCTTCGGCGACGAGCGCGGCGTGTTCTGCGAGACCTTCAAGGCGCAGGTGCTGGCCGAAGCGGGCTTCAACCTCCCGTTCGTGCAGGATAACTGCGCGCGCTCGGGTCCGCGGGGGGTGGTGCGCGGGCTCCACATGCAGCGTGGGGCGGCGGCGCAAGACAAGCTCGTGCGGTGCTCGCGCGGTCGCATTGTCGACGTGGCGGTCGACTGCAGGCCGGGCTCGCCGGGCTTCGGCCGCCACGTCGCCGTCGAGCTCTCGGCGGCGAACTGGCTGCAGCTCCTCGTGCCCAAGGGCTTCGCCCACGGCTACGCCACCTTGGAGGAGGACTGTGAGGTCCTCTACAAGGTCACGACGCCCTACGCTCCCGCCGAGGAGGAGGGCCTCCTGTGGCGTGACCCGGCGCTCGCGATCGACTGGGGCGTGAGCCCGGCGGAGGCGGTGGTGAACGCCCGCGACGACGCCTGGCCCACCTTCGCCGAGTGGGCGGCCGCCCACCGCGCGTGAGCGGTCCCCGCGTCACGGTGGTGGTGGTGGCCTTTGAGGCCGGCGCCTACCTCCAGCCCTGCGTCGATTCCCTGGCCCTGCAAGGATTCGCCAACTTCGAGGCGGTGGTGGTCGACAACGCGTCCGCCGACGGCTCGGTGGACGGGCTGCACCTGCCGGACGCGCGCTTCCGAGTGGACCGGGCGGGCGCGAACCTGGGCTTCGCCGCCGCCAACAACCGCGCCGCCCGCGCGAGCCGGGCGGAGTTCATCGCGCTGCTAAACCCCGACGCCGTAGCCGATGCCGCGTGGCTGGCGACGCTCGTGGCCGCCGCCGACGCGCACGGGGAGGCGGCGAGTTTCGGCTCCCTGCAGGTCCGGCTCGACGACGCCGGCCGGCTCGACGGGGTGGGCGACGTCTGGCACGCGGCGGGTCTGGCCTGGCGGGCGGGGGAGGGCTGGGCGGCGGCCCGGGCGCCTGGCGACGGCCCCATCCTCGGCCCCTGCGGCGCGGCGGCGCTCTACCGGCGCGGGACATTCGTGGACATCGGCGGCTTCGAGGAGTCCTTCTTCTGCTACTGCGAGGACGTCGACCTAGCGCTGCGGCTGCGCATGGCGGGGTGGACGTCATGGCGCGCATCGGGCGCCGTGGTGCGCCACGCGGGGTCGGGCGTGTCGGGGCGGGCGAGCGACTTCACCCTGTTCCACGGCCACAGGAACCGGGTCTGGACGTTCGTGCGCAACACGCCGGGGGCCTGGTTCTGGGCGCTCCTGCCCTTTCACCTCGCCTTCAACGCGCTCTACCTCGGCTTGGCGTTCAGGCGAGGGTTCCACCGGCCGGTGTGGCGGGCCTACAAGGCGGCGTGGGCGGGGCGACGCGGCGCGTGGCGCGAGCGGCGCGGGCGACCGCGGGGCGGCTTCGCCCGGCTCCTCCCCGTGGTCGTCTGGGCGCCCTGGGCGCCTTGGTCGCGTACGTTGAAGCCCTCTGCGGCGCCGGCGGGGAGGAGTGAGCGATGAAGGGCATAGTGCTCGCCGGCGGCTCCGGCACGCGGCTCGCGCCCGTGACGCGCGCGCTCTGCAAACAGCTCCTGCCGATCTACGACACGCCGATGATCTACCATCCGGTGTGCACGCTGATGCGCGCAGGCGTGAGGGAGATCCTGATCATCTCGACGCCGCGCGACACCCCGCTGCTGCGCGACCTCCTGGGCGACGGGTCGGACTGGGGTGTGCGCTTCGACTACGCCGTGCAGCCTCACCCGCGCGGCCTGGCCGACGCCTTCATCATCGGCGAGCGCTTCGTGGCGGGCGGCCCCTCCGCCCTGATCCTGGGCGACAACCTGTTCCACGGAGCGGGGCTGTCCGACATCCTGCAGGGCGCGGCGACCCACGACGGCGGCGCGCGCGTCTTCGCCTACCAGGTGCGCGATCCCGAGCGGTACGGCGTGGTGGAGTTCGACGCGGAGGGCCGCGCGCTCTCCATCGAGGAGAAGCCCACCCGGCCCCGCTCCGACTGGGCGGTGACGGGGCTCTACTTCTACGACGCCGACGTGGTGGAGATCGCCAAGGCGGTGCGCCCCTCGCCCCGCGGAGAGATCGAGATCACCGACATCAACCAGGCCTATCTCGACCGCGGCGACCTCCGCGTCGAGCGGCTGGGCCGCGGCTTCGCCTGGCTCGACACCGGCACCCACGACTCGCTCCTGGAGGCGTCTGACTTCATCAAGGCCATCGAGCACCGCCAGGGGCTGAAGGTCGCCTGCCCCGAGGAGATCGCCCTGCACCAGGGCTGGGTCGACGCCGACGCGGTCGCGCGCCTGGGGAGGGACATGGGCGAGGCGGAATACGGCCGCTACCTCTGCGAGGCCGCCGCCGAGCACGCCGCGACTTGATCTCCGCTACTTAGAAGATGATGCTTAGCTCCAGGCGCCGCGAGCGCGGGGGGAGCTGAGTCGTCGACATGCAGGGCGTCACGCGGGTCACCGTCACCGGTGGAGCGGGCTTCATCGGCTCGTTCCTGTGCGAGCGCCTGCTCGATCAGGGCGCCGAGGTGCTCTGCGTCGACAACTTCTTCACGGGCTCGCGCGCCAACGTCGCGCACCTGCTGGCCAACCCGCGCTTCGAGCTCCTGCGTCACGACATCTGCCTGCCGCTGGTGATCGAGACCGACCGCATCTTCAATCTGGCCTGCCCGGCGAGCCCGGTGCACTACCAGTTCGACCCGGTGCAGACGACCAAGACGAGCGTCTTGGGCGCCATCAACATGCTGGGGCTGGCCAAGCGCACCCGCGCGCGCATTCTCCAGGCCTCGACGTCGGAGGTCTACGGCGACCCCGAGGTGCATCCCCAACCGGAGGGTTACTGGGGCAACGTCAACCCGATCGGCCCGCGCTCGTGCTACGACGAGGGCAAGCGCTGCGCCGAGACGCTGTTCTTCGACTACCACCGCCAGCACGGGCTGGGCGTGCGCGTGGCGCGCATCTTCAACACCTACGGTCCGCGCATGCACCCCAACGACGGGCGGGTGGTCTCCAACTTCGTCTGCCAGGCGCTGCGGGGCGAGCCGCTGACGATCTACGGCGACGGCTCGCAGACGCGCTCGTTCTGCTACGTCGACGACCTGGTCGACGGTCTTCTCAAGCTGATGGACGCCCCAGAAGGGACCACCGGGCCCATCAACCTCGGCAACCCCGGCGAGTTCACCATGCTGGAGCTGGCCGCGATGGTTAGGGAGCTCACCGGCTCGCGCTCGGAACTTGTGTTCCGCCCGCTGCCGTCCGACGACCCGCGCCAGCGCCGCCCGGTGATCGATGGGGCGCGGGACCAGCTCGGCTGGACTCCGAAGACGGCGCTGCGCGAGGGGCTCGAGCGCACCATCGCCTACTTCGACGGCGTCTTGGGAACGCGCCCGGACACGGCGACCGGCAAGGTGGCCCCGCTCCGCCGCGTCAGGGCCGCCACCGCCTCCTAAAGCGCGTGCCCGAGGGCCACACCCTCCACCGCGCCGCCCGCGACCAGCGCCCGCACTTCGTCGGCCACGCGCTCAGCGTGAGCTCGCCGCAGGGCCGCTTCCTCGCGGGGGCCGAGCGGCTGGACGGGCGCACCTGCGAGGCGGTGGAGGCTCACGGCAAGCACCTGCTCTACGCCTTCGCGGAGGCGGCCGACGGCCTGGGCGCGCTCTCCCTGCACCTGCACCTGGGACTCTTCGGCAAGTTCCGCACCTACGCCGGCGGCGCGCCCGAGCCCGTGGGCGCCGTGCGCGTGCGGCTGGAGGCGCCCGGCTACACCGTCGACTGCAACGGCCCCACGGCCTGCGAGGTGCTGGACGCGGCGGAGCGCGCACGGCTCCTGGCGCGGCTCGGCCCCGACCTCCTGCGCCCCGACGCCGATCGCGAGCTCGCCTGGGTGCGCATCTCGCGCTCGCGCACGGGCGTCGGCGCCCTCTTGATGGACCAGTCGGTGGTGGGCGGGATCGGCAACATCTACCGCACCGAGCTCCTGTGGCGTCAGCGGATCCACCCGCTCACGCCGGGACGCCAGCTCGCCCGCGCGCAGTTCGATGCGCTGTGGGACGATGCGGCCGCGCTCCTGCGCCAGGGCGTCGAGCTGGGGGCGATCGTCACGCGCGAGGGCGCGGCTCCCTCGACGCGGCGCTACCGCGAACGCGTCAACATCATGGGCAAGGGCGTCTGCCCGCGTTGCGGCGGCCCGGTGCGCCGGCTGGAGATCGCCGCGCGCCGTGCCTTCTGCTGCGAGACCTGCCAGCCGCCGCCCGCCTCGTGACGGCTTTGTTCGCACATGCGGGAGAAAGGCCTGGCGGCCCTGTTCGCAAGTGCAAAAAACGGGTAGCAGATCCTTCACCGCGCCGTGGCAGGCTGAAGGCCCGCCGACCTCCCAGGACAGTCGTGGACAGCCTCGCCGCCCCACCGTCGCCGACTGCGAACCTGCGGCCGCCCGCCTCCGCGGGACCCGCCGTGCCGCTCGTGGTCGACCTCGACGGCACGCTGATCCGGTCAGACCTCCTGGTCGAGTCGTTCCTGGCGCTGTTGTCGGCGCAGCCGCTGCACGCCCTCAAGTCGCTGGGCGCGCTCGGGCGCGGCAAGGCGGCGTTCAAGGCGGCGTTGGCCGACCGCGCGGCGCTCGACGCCCACACCCTGCCCTACGACCCGGCCGTGCTCGCCATGACGGAGGAGGCGCACGCCGCCGGGCGGCCCGTGGTGCTGGCCTCCGCGTCCGACGTCCGGTACGTGCGCGCGGTCGCCGACCACCTGGGCGGCTTCGACGCGGTGCTGGGCACCGAGGACGGGCGCAACCTCTCCGGCGCGCGCAAGGCCGAGGCGCTGGTGGAGCGCTACGGCGAGGGCGGCTTCGACTATGTGGGCGACCACGCGGTGGACGCGCCCGTATGGTCGCGCGCGCGCCGCGCCTACGTCAGCGCGAGCGGCGCCGGGCTGGCCGATAGGCTCGGGCGGGGCGGGCTAGAGCTCGAGGTCGTGGGCGAGCGGCCTGCGCGCGCGCGCGCCTACCTGCGCGCCCTGCGCCCGCACCAGTGGCTGAAGAATGCGCTCGTGTTCGGCCCCGCGATCGCGGGCCATGCGGGCCTGCCCCAGCTCCTGGCCTGCGCCGCCGCCTTCGTCAGCTTCAGCCTGTGCGCCTCGTCGGTGTACGTGGTGAACGACCTCCTCGACCTGAAGGCCGACCGCGAGCACGCCCGCAAGCGCGCGCGGCCCTTCGCCAGCGGCGCGGTTCCGCTGCTGCACGGCATGGCCATGGCGCCGCTCCTGCTCCTCCTGGCGGCGGGGGTCGGGCTGTTCCTGCCGCCGCGCTTCCTCATGGTGCTGGGCGGCTACTTCGCCCTGACGCTGGCCTACTCGCTCGGGCTGAAGCGCCTCGTGATGATCGACGCGGTGACGCTGGCCTGCCTCTACGGCGCACGGCTCCTGGCGGGGAGCGCCGCCTCCGACGTCGCGCTCAGCCGCTGGCTGGAGGCGCTGGCGGTGTTCCTGTTCCTGAGCCTCGCGCTCGTGAAGCGCGGCGGCGAACTCGTCGACCGCATCAACGAGGGCAAGGGCGACCCCTCCGGCCGCGATTACCGGCTGGCCGACCTGCCCATGGTGGAGAGCATGGCGGCGGCGTCGGGCTTCACCGCGGTCCTCGTGCTCGCGCTCTACCTCAACAGCCCGGACGTGGGCGCCATGTACCGCTTCGGCCACCGGCTGTGGCTGCTCTGCGTCGTCATGCTCTACTGGGTCAGCCGCATGCTGATGACCATGCATCGCGGCGAGATGCACGACGATCCCGTGGTCTTCGCCGTGCGCGACCGGGTGAGCCTGCTATGTGGCGCCATCTGCGCCGTCGTGGTGGCGTTCGCCCTGTGATCCGCCGCGTGCTCGACGGCTTCGCCACCCGGCGCCGCGCGGCGCTGGCCCAGTTGACGGTGACTTACGCGCTGTTCGCGGGCGCGGCCACGCTCGTCAACCTCGGCGTGCAGCAGGGCGTGGTCCGAGCCGCCGCCGCCCTGTCGCCCTGGACGGGCGAGCTCGTGCGCACCGCCGCCGGGGCCGTGCGGCTCACGCCCGCGCGCCTCCTCCTCGCCCCCGAGCTCCTGGCGGGCACCGCGGCCGGGCTCGTGTTCAAGTACCTCTTGGACAAGCGCTTCATCTTCCGCGATCGCCAGGGCGGGGGCGCCGCGCACGTGCGCAAGTTCGGGCTGTACGCCGTAATGGGGCTCGCCACGACGGTGATCTTCTGGGCGGCCGAGCTGGGCTCCGCGGCGCTCACCTCAGATCCGCGCGCGCCCTACATCGGCGGCGCGGTCGGGCTCATGCTGGGCTATTTCATCAAATACCGGCTCGACCGGCGCTTCGTCTTCGTGGAGGCGAGCGTGCAGGCCATCACCCAGGGCCGCGCCGGGCTGAAGGCCGGCGCCTCGGCGGGGTAGCGCCGCGTGCTCCTCTCCGGCTGGGGCCGCTTCCCGCGCGTGGATTGCCCGCTCCGCTCTGCCCGCGACGGCGCCGACGTGCGCGACGCGGTGGTCCGCGCCGCCGCCGGCGGGCTGATCGCGCGCGGGGCGGGGCGCGCCTACGGCGACGCCGCACTCAATCCGCACGGCGTGCTCGGGCTTGGCCGGCTCGACCGCATGCTGGCCTTCGATCCCTCGACCGGCGTCCTCGAGGCCGAGGCGGGCGTCATGCTGCGCGACGTGGTGGCGACCTTTGCGCCACGCGGCTGGTTCGCGCCCGTCACCCCTGGGACGCAGTTCGTGACGCTGGGCGGCATGGCGGCGTGCGACGTGCACGGCAAAAACCACCACGGCGCGGGGTCGTTCGGCCGCCACCTCCTCTGGCTCGACCTCCTCCTGGCCGACGGCCAGGAGGTGCGCTGCTCGCCTGAAGTCGACGCCGAGCTCTTCTGGGCGACCTGCGGCGGCATGGGGCTGACGGGGGTGATCCTGCGGCTGGCGCTCAGGCTCGCGCCCGTCGAGACGGGGGTCATCCGTCAGACCACGATCGCAGCGCCCAACCTCGCCGCGGTGATGGAGGCGTTCGAGGCCAACCGCGACGCCACCTACACGGTCGCCTGGATCGACTGCCTGTCGCGCGGCGACCGGCTCGGCCGCTCGCTCCTCTACCTCGGCGAGCACGCGCGGGCGGACGAGCTGCCCGCGGGCGCCGACCCGCACCCGCCCCGGCCCAAGCGCCCGCGCCGCGTGCCCGTCGACTTCCCTGGTTTTGCGCTGAACCGGCTGAGCGTGGCCGCCTTCAACGCGCTGTACTACGCCCGCGGCCGGCCGGGGACGGAGCTGGTCGACCTTCAGACCTACTTCTATCCGCTCGACGGCATCCTGGAGTGGAACCGCATTTACGGGCCCGCGGGCTTCGTCCAGCACCAGTGCGTGCTGCCGCCCGCAGCCGCGGCCGAGGGGCTGCGCGCGCTTCTGACCCGCATCTCCGACCGGGGGGCGGGCTCGTTCCTGGCTGTGCTGAAGCTCCTCGGCCCCGCCGCACCCGGCCCGCTCTCCTTCCCCATGCCGGGCTGGACGCTGGCGCTCGACTTCCCCGCCACCGCCCAGAACTTCAGCCTCCTCGTCGAGCTCGACGCGGTGGTCGCCGACCACGGCGGGCGCACCTACCTCGCCAAGGACGCCCGCGCGGGCGTTTCGGCGCTCGCGGGCTACGACCTCCCCGCCTTCCGTCGCGTGCGCGACCGGGTCGATCCCGGCCGGCGCTTCCGCTCCCTCCAGTCCGAAAGGCTCGGCCTCTGACCGATCATCCCCGCATCCAGGGCCCCGTGCTGGTGATCGGCGCGCGCTCCGACATCGGGCGCGAGATCGCCCGAGCCTACGCCGCCCGTGGCCTCGCGGTGATCCTCGCCGCCCGCGGCGCCGCCGATCTGGAGCGCGACGCCGCCGACCTGCGCCTGCGCTCGGGCGCCGACGCGCGCACCCTCGAACTCGACGTGCTCGCCGCCGACCCGCGCGCGGTGTTCGACGCCCTGCCCGAGCTCCCGCGCACGGTGGTGAGCGTGGTGGGCCTCCTCGGCGACCAGCGCCGCGCCGAGACCGACCCCGCCTACGCCCGCACGGTGATCGACACCAACTTCACCAGTCCCGCCGCCCTCCTGGCCGAGGCGGCGGAGCGGCTCGTCGCGGCCGGCGGCGGCGCGGTGATCGCGCTGAGCTCGGTCGCGGGCGAGCGCGGGCGCAAGACCAACTACGTGTACGGCGCGGCCAAGGCGGGCCTCACCGCCTGGATGTCGGGACTGCGCCACCGGCTCGCGGGGTCGCCCGTGCTCGTGATGACCGTCAAGCCGGGCTTCGTCGACACGCGCATGACCGCCGGCATGGCGCTGCCCAAGCCCCTCACCGCCCAGCCCGAGGAGGTGGCCCGCGCGGTGGTTGCGGCTCACGAACGCGGCCGTGAGATCGTCTACGTCCGCCCGGTGTGGGCGCCGATCATGGCGGTGATCCGTCACCTGCCCGAGCCCGTGTTCAAGCGCATGAAGGTGTGACGCCTCGGCCGAACCCCAACAAAAGTTATAGCTCAGCTCGAACGGACTCGAGGGCCCGGCGTTCGGGCGGCGGGGACTGGAGGGATCATGGCCGACACGCGGATCGCGGTGCTCGTCGTGGAGGACGAACCGCTCATCATGGTCGACGCCATCCAGGCGCTGGAGGCTGCGGGGTTCGAGGTGATTGACGCCTACGACGCCGAGCACGCGCTGGTCCAGCTCGACCACCGGCCCGACGTCCGCGCCGTGTTCACCGACGTCAACATGCCGGGCCGCTACGACGGGGTGGCGCTGGCGCGACTGGTGCACGAGCGGCGGCCGGACGTGTCCATCCTCGTCACCTCCGGCCTGATGAAGCTGAAGACCGAGGACCTGCCCACGGGCGGCCGTTTCGTGCCCAAGCCTTACGACGGCGAGCAGATCGCCGAGTTGCTGCGCGACCTCACCGCCGGCTAGCCGCGCGCCCAGAACCAGAGGCCCAGCGCCCCCACGGCGGCACAGAGGCCGGCGGCAAGCGCCAGCGTCACCTCCGCGCGCCAGGGGGCGGCCGCGCCCAGCCGCACCCACCAGGGTCGGCCGAGTCCGGCGTCGGCGGGCCTCCGCGCGAGGCGATAGCCGCGTGACCACGGCCAACGCCCGCGCTCTAGGTCCAGCACGTCGGGCGGTCGTCGATGGCGGCCGGGCCTGGACACCGCACCTCCTCGCGGGACACCTGCCCCGCGGTGCGTTGGCGAGGGCGCGGTGTCAATCGACCGGAGCGATGACCCGCGGCGGGAATGACCGGCCCGGCGTGGTCCCCAACGCCGGGCCGGGCGACGCGACGTGGGCGCGAGGGCGCTCGCGACGTCGATCGCCCGTAGACCCTAGCGGGCCCTCCCTGAACGGCGGGCAACGCCGGAGCGACCTCAAGCGGGGTGATCCACCCGCGGCGGAAGCGGCGGCGACGGGGGCCCTGGTGGAGCCGAGGGGAGTCGAACCCCTGACCTCCTCATTGCGAACGAGGCGCTCTACCAACTGAGCTACGGCCCCCCGGGCAGGGGAGGCGGCAAATAGCGGGCGGCTCTCCGGGGTGTCAAGGCGACGCCCGGCCAGGCTCCGGGCCGCTTGCGGCGGGGGGTTGCGCCCCGCTACGGTCTTGTTCGAGGGCCCGCGCGGGGCGGCCGCCCCAGCTCCGGGCGGACCACGGCATGGGCAGCGCGATCCTCTTCATCTTCTACACGCTGGTGCAGCTGGCGATGTTCGCGGTGATCGTCGCCGCCATCCTGTCGTGGCTGATCGCCTTCGACGTGATCAACGTGCGCAACCCGACGGTGCGTCAGCTCGTGGCCTTCTTCGACCGGGTGACCGAGCCCATGCTGGCCCCCGTGCGCCGGTTCCTGCCCAACCTCGGCGGGGTGGACGTGAGCCCGATCATCCTCCTGATCCTGCTGGCGGCGCTGCGCATCCTCGTGGCCAACACCATCGACCTGCCGCTGCGCCAGCTCCTCGGCTGAGCGGAGGGGGCTGAGCGGAGGGGGCCGCGGGCGGCGCATGGCCGAGGCGCGCCTTCCGCCCCAGGACTGGATGGCGCTCGCGCCCACCCGGGCGGTGGTCGGCGCCTTGCAACGGGCGGGCGGGGCCGAGGCGGCGCGCTTCGTCGGCGGCTGCGTGCGCGACGCCCTCCTCGGCCGAGTGGCGCCGGGCGGCGCGGGGCTCGACATCGACATCGCCACGCCGCTCGCGCCCGCGGAGGTGATGGCGGCGCTGGAGGCGGCGGGGCTGCGCGCCGTCCCGACCGGGATCGAGCACGGCACGGTGACCGCCATAGCCGAGGGCCGGCCCTACGAGGTCACCACCCTGCGACGCGACGTGGAGACCGACGGGCGTCGCGCGGTCGTCGCCTTCACCACCGACTGGGGCGAGGACGCGGCGCGGCGCGACTTCCGGCTGAACGCGCTTTACGCCGACCCCGAGGGCCGGCTCCACGACCCCACGGGATCGGGCGTGGAGGACGCGCGCGCGGGGCGGATCGTGTTCGTGGGCGACCCCGCCACCCGCATCCGCGAGGACTACCTGCGCATCCTCCGCTTCTTCCGCTTCCTCGCCTGGTACGGGCGCGAGGGGCCGGACGCGGCGGGCCTCGCCGCCTGCGCCGCGGGGGTGGGCGGGATCGCGGGGCTCTCGGGCGAGCGCGTCCGCAAGGAGCTCCTGCGCCTCCTCGCCGCTCCCGATCCGCGGCCGGCGGTCGCCGCCATGGCGCGGGCGGGGGTGCTGGCGGCGTGCGCGCCCGGCCTTCCGCCGCCGGACGACGGCGCCGCGCTCGCCCGCCTGGAGGGGCTGACGACGGCCGAGCGGGAGGCGGGGGAGGCGGGCGACGCGCTCTTGCGACTGCGCGCCCTCCTCCCCGACGACGCGCCGGCGCTCGCGCGGGCGGCCGCGCGTCTGCGGCTGTCCAACGCCGAGCGCGA
>CAXTAO010000019.1:0-60403 GCA_964242625.1 uncultured Caulobacteraceae bacterium
ACGGCGAGGGGCTGGCCATCGAGGTCAAGGGCCGCGACCTGATGCAGGGCGTGCCGCGCGAGGTGCGGGTGACCGAGAAGCAGGCCGCCGACGCCATCGCCGAACCCGTCACCCAGATCGTGGAGGCGGTGAAGGTGGCGCTTGAGGCCACACCTCCCGAGCTCGCCGCCGACATCGCCGACAAGGGCATCATGCTGACGGGCGGCGGCGCCCTCCTGCGCGGGATCGACGCCGAGATCCGCGACGCCACGGGCCTGCCCGTCACCGTCGCCGACGACCCGCTCTCCTGCGTGGCGCTGGGGTGCGGCAAGGTGCTCGAGCATCCGCGCTGGATGAAGGGCGTGCTGGACGCCTCCCTGGCGTAAACTGATCCTCGGGGCGAACGGGGTCCGGCTCGCGCGAGTCGGCTCCTGCGGAGCGAGCGCGTGGCCTACCGCGAAGGACCCCTGTCGGACATCAAGGTCCCGCTGACCTGGGCGGCGGGCGTCGCGGTCGTGATCGCGGGGCTGATCGCGGTGGGCGTGCTCCTGTCCGACCGGCGCGAGGCGCCCGGCGGTTACGGCCGTGCGCGCAACGAGTTCGACGAGGTGATCCAGCCGGTGGCGACCGTCTTGGCCACGCCCGTGCGCTGGGCCGAGGACGGGCTCGGCGATGTCGGCGGCTACTTCTTCGCCGTGTCGGAGAACCGGCGTCTCAAGGCGCGGGTCGCCGAGCTCGAGCGCTGGCGCGACGCGGCCATCGCGCTGAAGAACGTCAACGCCCGCTACGAGGGGCTGCTGCAGCTCAAGACCGAGCCGCCCATCCCCTCGGTCGCGGCGCGGGTGGTGTCGGACGCGCGCGGCCCCTTCTCCAACGCGCGCCTGGCCGACGCCGGGACCAACGAGGGCGTGGCCGAGGGCTATCCCGTGATCAGCGAGCACGGCGTGGTCGGCCGGGTGGTGGGGGCGGCGCCCGAGGCGAGCCGCATACTCCTTCTCACCGACGCCGACAGCCGCACCCCCGTCGTGATCGACCGCTCGGACGCGCGCGCCATCCTGACCGGCGACGGCGGCCCGGCCCCCCGGCTCGAGTACCTGCGCGGAGGCGGCGCAGCGCGCGACGGCGACCTCGTGCTCACCTCGGGCGACGGCGGCGTGTTTCCCCGCGGCCTGCCGGTGGGCGTGGTGACGCGCGACGTGCGCGGGGCCTGGCGCGTGCGCCTCTACGCCGACCGCCAATCGCTCGACTTCGTGCGCGTGCTGACCTTCCGCGACTTCTCAAAGCTGGCCGACATGGCCGCGCTCTCTCAGCACAGCATGCCGCCGCTGCAGCCGGCCGAGGCCGGCGCGGTGGCCGCCGCGGCCAACCCGCCGCCCGCGCCGGCG
This sequence comes from uncultured Caulobacteraceae bacterium, assembly GCA_964242625.1. Classification (GTDB taxonomy): domain Bacteria; phylum Pseudomonadota; class Alphaproteobacteria; order Caulobacterales; family Caulobacteraceae; genus JASLDZ01. The sequence continues at coordinate 1,365 of CAXTAO010000019.1, forward strand.
CTCAAGACCGTGGCGCCGACCGCCGCGCCCACGACCGCACCCGCCACGCACCTCGCCTCACCCGCGGCCAAGGCGTCGGCAGCCGCCGCGACAGCCAAGCCCACCACGCCGAAGCCCAAGGCGAAGCCGAAGCCGAAGCTCAAATCCGCGCTCACCGCGTCAGGGGCGCCGCGAAAGCCGATCCCCTACGCCCGGCTCGCGCCCCGGCGCGACGCGGACGCGACGCCATGAGCCGGCGCGCGCCCGGCCAGGGGCTGCAGCCGCTGAGCTGGCTCGTGCTGCCCACCGTGTTCGCCCTGGCCGCGACCGTGGCCTTCGCCACGCCGCTCAGGGTGGCGGGGCTGGCGCTGCCCGAGCCCGTCTTCCCCATGGTGCTGGCCTTCGCGTGGGCGGTGATCCGGCCCTCGATCCTCGGTCCCTTCCTCCTCCTCGTCTCGGGGCTGTTCCTCGACTTCTTCTGGGGAGGCGCGTTGGGGCTGTGGGCGCTGAGCCTCCTCCTCGCCTACGGCTTGGCGCTCCTTGCGCGCTCGCTGATGGCGGGACAGGGCACGCCCGTGCTCTGGGTGTGGTACGCCGCGGCGGCTTCCCTGGCGTTCGGCGCGGCCTACCTCTTTGTCATGCTGGACACCCACGTCGCGCCAGACCCGGTGAGCGTGCTCCTGCAGCTGGGCGCGACCGCCGCCCTGTTCCCCCTCGCCGCGCGGCTGATCGCGCGGTTCGAGGACGCCGATATCCGGTTCCGGTGAGCCCATGAGCGTCGAACCCCAGATCGTCTATGACGAGGTCAACGAGCGGCAGAGCGTCTTTCACCGGCGCACCTTCCTCCTGGGCGGCATGGGGGCGGTGGGCGTGGCGGCGCTGACGGCGCGGCTGGCGCAGCTGCAGATCGTGGAAAGCCAGCGTTACTCGACGCTCTCGGCGTCCAACCAGTTCAACTTCCGCCTGCGCACGCCGCCCCGCGGCCGCATCACCGACCGCAACGGCATCGCCATCGCCGCCTCACGCCCCGACTTCCGCCTCTTGATGCGGCGCGACGAGGTGAAGGACATCCCCGCCGCCCTCGCCAACCTCGCCCAGCTGATCCCGATCAGCCCGGCCAAGCAGGCCCTCCTCGCGCGCCAGATCCAGGAGAGCCCCCGTGGCGCGCCGGTTGAAGTGGCGGGCGACCTCACCTGGGACGAGTTCAGCCGGGTGTCCGTGCGCGCGCCTGAGCTGCCGGGGGTGATCCCGGACGTCGGCGAGGCGCGCGTCTACCCCATGGGCGGGGCCTTCGCCCACGTGATCGGCTACGTCTCGAAGGTCACCGAGCAGGATATCGACGCCGCCGACGATCCCACCGACCGCCTGCTGCTCGACCCCGGCTTCCGCATCGGCAAACAGGGGGTGGAGAAGTCGCTCGACCTGCAGCTGCGCGGCAAGCCCGGCTTCCAGAAGGTGGAGGTCGACTCGATTGGGCGGGTGATCCGCTACGATCCCGCCGGCGACATCCCCGCCACGCCGGGCGCGGAGGTCCAGCTGACGCTCGACGCCGATATCCAGCAGCGCGCGCTGGAGCTCTTCGGCGTGGAGAGCGGGGCGGCGGTGATGATGGACGTGCGCACGGGGGACGTCCTGTGCATGGCCTCGGCGCCCTCGTTCGATCCCAACGCCTTCGTGGCCGGCGCGCCTGCGCCCTACTACCGCCAGCTGGCGACGTACGATCACAAACCCTTGCTGGACAAGGCGCTCTCGTCGACCTTCCCGCCCGGCTCTACCTTCAAGACGCTGGTCACCATGGCGTGCCTGGAGAACGGCTACGATCCCAAAACCGTGCACGTTTGCGGCAAGTCGTTCACCTACGGCGGCCACACCTGGCACTGCGACAAGGTGCACGGCGCGCTCAACCTCGGACAGGCGCTCGCCGCCTCGTGCGACGTCTACTTCTACCAGGCGATCCTGACGGTCGGGCCCGGCAAGATGGCCGACCTCGCCAAGCGCTTCGGCCTCATGCAGGTGTTCGACGTGGGCATCCCCGGCCAGCACCGCGGCCTTGTCGGCGACGAGGAGTGGAAGCGCCGCAAGGTGAAGGGCGACCCCCGGTGGCACCCGGGCGACACCGTCTCCATGGGGATCGGCCAGGGCTATGTGAACGTGAACCCGCTGCAGCTCTGCGTGCAGTGCGCGCGCATCGCCAACGGCCAAAAGGCGGTGACGCCCCGGATCGTGCGCTCCATCGGCGGGCGCGAGCAGCCGGCGCCTGTCTTCTCCGACCTGGCCGTCGACCCCGCGCACACAGCCTTCACGCGCGATGCCATGAAGGCTGTGATCTACTCGCCGATCGGCACGGTGGGCTCGGTCAACGGCGGCGACCTGGGGCTCGGCCCCGCCATGACCTGGGCGGGCAAGTCGGGCACCGCCCAGAGCCACGCCTACGCCGGCGGCATCGGCCAGCACGGGGCGGTGGGCAACTGGTCCACGCGCGACCACGCCTGGTTCATCGCCTACGCCCCGGCGGACGAGCCGCGCTACGCCGTGAGCGTGCTCGTCGAGCATGGCGGCTTCGGCGCGAGCTCGTCGGCCCCCCGCGCGAAGGAACTCCTCAAGCTCGCCCTGATGAAGGACCCGGAGCTGCGGTCGAAGATCGAGGTGGCCCTGCCGTCGGAGGCGACGGTGGCCACGCCGCCGCCCTCCGGCGTGGGTCCGGCGACCGATCCCTCCATGACGCTCCCCGTCACGCCCGACCAGGGCGCCATCGCCGCCGCCTCGCAGGCCCCCACATGAGCGCGACCGCCCTCACCCGGCCCGGCGAACGGGCGCGCGTGTCGTCCATGCTGCCGGAGATCGACTGGAACCTCGTGCTCCTGGTCTCCGCGGTGGCGGCCATCGGCGTGGCCATGCTGTATTCGGCGGCGGGCGGCGCGTGGAAGCCGTGGGCCTTCTCCACCGCCGCGCGTTACGGCGTGTGCGTGGCCGTGATGCTGGCGCTCTCGCTCGTCGGCCTGCGCACCTGGTTCGCCCTGGCCTACCCGATCTACGGGATCGCCTTCCTGCTCCTGATCGCGGTCATGGCGGTAGGCCACTCGGCGCTCGGCGCGCAGCGCTGGCTGCACGTGGGCCCCGTGGGCGTTCAGCCGTCGGAGGTGATGAAGATCGGCGTCGTCCTGGCGCTGGCGCGCTTCTACCAGGGGCTTTCGGCGCGCGACGCGACATGGAGCTGGAAGCTCATCATCCCAGCCGGCCTGATCCTCGCGCCGGCCGCGCTGGTGGCCAAGCAACCCGACCTCGGCACCGCGCTCCTGATCGCCTTCACGGGCGTGGCGATGATGTTCGTCGGCGGGCTGACCTGGAAGGTGCTGGCCGCGGGCGTGGTGGGCGCCGCCGTCGCCGTGCCGCCCGTGGTGATGTTCGGCCTGCACGGATATCAGCGCGACCGGGTGCTGACCTTCCTGAACCCGGGCGCCGACCCCGGGGGCACGGGCTATCACATCATCCAGGCGGAGACGGCGCTGGGCTCGGGCGGCATCCTCGGCAAGGGCTTCGGCCTGGGTTCGCAAAGCCACCTGAACTTCCTGCCCGAAAAACACACCGACTTCATCTTCGCCACCTTCGCCGAGGAGTTCGGCTTCGTGGGCTGCTGCGTGCTGCTCCTGCTCTACGCGGCCATCATCGCCATCTGCCTGCGCATCGCCTCCATCAGCCACAGCCATTTCGGCCGCATGTCGGCGGCGGGCGTCACGGCGACTTTCGCGCTCTACATCCTGATCAACGGGGCCATGGTGATGGGCATGGCGCCGGTGGTGGGCGTGCCCATGCCGCTGATGAGCTACGGCGGCACCGTCATGATCACGGTGATGATCGGCTTCGGCCTCGTGCAGTCGGTGCGCGTCCACCGCTACCAGGAGGTGACGAGCGGCAAGGGCTCGCTGATCTGATCGCAGGGCCGCTCAGGAGCGCCGCAGCACGACGCCCATCGCCAGGAGCACGCCGCCGCCCGCCGCGACGAGGTCGCCGATCAGCTCCAGCGGGAAGTCGAGCCGCGCGTCGATCACGAGCCCCGCCGCGATCAGGGCGAGGCCCGCAAGCACGCAGAGCAGGGCGCGGCGTTCTGACATGAGGCGTCGACTCCGGATCGTGACGCCCCACTGCTCCGCTTTCGGGACCACATGATGGCCGGTGGACCCCCGCGCGCGCCGCCCCATATGCGGCCCATGACCGGCGTCGCCCTCTCCGTCCTCGACCTCGCCCCCGTGCCGGAGGGCTCCGACGCCGGGCAGGCGCTGCGCAACTCCGCCGATCTCGCGCGCCACGCCGAGGGGCTGGGCTACCGCCGCTACTGGATGGCCGAGCACCACGGCATGGCGGGGGTGGCCAGCGCGGCGACGGCGGTGGCGCTGGCGCACGTGGCGGCCCAGACCTCCACCATCCGCATCGGCGCGGGCGGGATCATGCTGCCCAACCACGCGCCGCTCGTGATCGCCGAGCAGTTCGGCACGCTGGCCGCCCTGCATCCTGGCCGCATCGACCTGGGCCTCGGCCGCGCGCCAGGCACCGACATGGCCACCGCCCGAGCGCTGCGCCGCACGCTGGCGGGCGATGTCGACAGCTTCCCGCAGGACGTGCTGGAGCTGATGGGCTACTTCCGGCCGCCGCCCGGCGACCGTCCGCGGGTGCGCGCCATCCCGGGCGAGGACCTCGACGTGCCCGTGTGGATCCTGGGCTCCTCCACCTACGGCGCCCAACTCGCGGCCGCGCTGGGGCTGCCCTACGCCTTCGCTTCGCACTTCGCGCCGGCCGAGATGGGTCGCGCCGTCCAGCTCTACCGCGAGCGGTTTCAGCCCTCCGACCAGCTTCGCCGACCCCACGTCATGCTGGGCCTCAACGTCTTCGCCGCCGACTCCGACGGCGAGGCCCAGTCGCTGTTCACCTCCCTGCAGCAGGCCTTCGTAAACCTGCGGAGCGGCCGGCCGGGCAAGCTCCCCGCGCCCGACCCGACCTATCCCGACCGGCTCGACCCCGGCGCGCGCGCGCTCCTCGCCTCGGCGCTGGCCTGCTCGGTGGTGGGCGGACCGGAGACGGTGCGCCGCGGGATCGCCGAGTTCGCCGCGCGCACGGGGGCCGACGAGATCATGGTCACCGCCCAGATCCACGCTCCCGCGGCGCGTCTGCGCTCGTTCGAGATCGCCGCCCAAGCGATGACGGGGCTGGCCCGCGCCGCCTGAGGTTTCCGCTCAGCCTCGGTTCATGCGGGGAACGCCAAGGTCGGGTCCAGCGCTCGATCGCTGAACGGAAGGAGACCCGCCCTATGCGCCGCATCGCCACCGCCGCCCTCGCCGCCGTCGCCCTGGCCGGAGGCGTCGCCGCCGCGACCACGCCGGCGGACGCCCAACCTTATGGCTACGGCCACCACTGGCGCCATCACGGCTACGGCTACGGCCCGCGCTTCGGCCCGCGCCCTTACGGCTACTACGGGCCGCACCACGGGTATGGCTGGCGCCGCCACGCCTACTGGCGTCACCGCCACTTCTGCCGCTACCACTACTGCTGAGGCGCGCGCGCCCCTCGCGCGTGGGTGAGGACGGGCGCGTGCGCGCCGGGAGACCGCCCATGCGCCCGAGCGCTTCGCCCGTCTTCGCCCTCGCGCTCGCGCTCGCCGCGTGCGCGGGGCGCGGCGCGGACCGCCCTGCCGCGCCGGAGCGCGCGCCTTCGCTGGTGCGCCCCGGCGCGCCGGCGGCGGTGGATACGCCGCGGCTCGACAACTACGGCCGCATCCTCGTGCCTATCGGCTCCACGGTGGTGGTCGAGGGCGACCAGCTCGCCTACGCCCCCGCACCCGCCGGCGCGAAGCCCACGGCTTCGGCGATCAACGGGGTGGAGGAGGCGCGTCTGCCGAACGCCTGGCCCCTGAGACTCGCGCGCAGGCTGGCGCGCCGGTTGAGCGTGGTGCAGGCGGTCTACCCCAACGACCTCGCCTCCGACGCGGTGAGCCGCTGGTCCACCGTGCCGCCCGCCGCGGTGACCTTCGTCATGTACGGCTTCAACGAGGCCGCGCGCGATGACGATCCCACGCCGGTGGAAGACTACGCCCGCGCCGTGCAGGCCCTCGCAGACCGTGCGCGTCGCGATGGGGGCTGGGTGGTGCTGGTGATTCCGCCGCCCTTCCTCGACCGCGGGCTGAACGCGCGGCTGGCTCCCTATCGCATGGCGATCCGGGCCATGGCCGACCGGCCGCGGACCGCCGTCTTCGAGCCCGCGCCGGTGCTGGCGGCGACCCCCGGCGCGTGGTCCGGCAAGCGCGCCTTGTCCGACAAGGGGCAGGCGGCGCTGGGGGATGCGCTGGCCGGCCTCCTCCTGGTCGCGCCACGGGCCGGGCCGGGCTGACCGCGCCCGACACGCGCCTGTCGACCCCGAAACAGAGTGGACGCGCGGCGACACGGGGCGGACCTACGCCGGTCACGCCCCGGTGCGAGAAGGCTGGCGTCTCGATAAGTGGAGGACCGGCGGTGACGGCGCTCTTTCTAATCTACGAACCCGGCGGCGACCTCGCGGGGCTGGAACGCGGCCAGGCCGACAGCGAGGCGCAGGCGAGGGCGCAGGCCGAGCGCCTGCTCGATCCCGCGGGCGAGGTGAGCGCGGTGGAGATCTGGTCGGGCGGACGGCTCCTGGGCGCGGTGGGTCGGTGACGCGCGGGGGCGCATTGCTCCGAAGGCGGCGGCTCAGCTAGGCTGCCCGCCAGACGGAGGAGCCGTGGGCCGCGCCACCATCACCGACGTGGCCCGACACGCCGACGTGTCGATCAAGACCGTCTCGCGCGTGATGAACGGCGAGCGCGCGGTGAAGGCCGCCACCCGCGCGCGCGTCGAAGCAGTGATGGCCGAGCTCAGCTATCGGCCGAGCCTCTCGGCGCGAAGCCTGGCGGGCGCGCGCGCCTATCTCCTCGCGCTCGTGTGGGACAACCCCAGCACCAGCGCCGAGTACATCAGCGACCTGCAGCGGGGCGCCGCGGCCCGGTGCCGCGCCTCGGGCCGCCACCTCCTGGTCGAGCCGGTGGACGGCGAGCCGGCCGTCGAGGCCCTGGCCCGACTGGTCGCGGCGGTGCGGCTTGACGGCTTCATCCTGCCGCCACCCGTGTGCGACGATCCCGACGTGCTGGCGATCCTGGACGAGACCGGTACGCCCTACGTGCGCATCTCCCCCGCGCTCACCCCGGAGCGCAGCGCCAGCGTCGGCATGAACGACCAGGCGGCGGCGGCGGCCATGACCACCCGCCTACTCGAACTCGGCCACCGCGACATCGCCTTCGTACGGGGGCACCCCGAACACGGCGCGGCGGAGGGGCGCGAGCAGGGCTTCCTCAGCGCCATGACGGCGCGCGGGATCGAGGTCGGGCTGGAGCGCCGGCCGCAGGGATGGTTCTCGTTCCGCTCGGGCGCGGCCGCGGGCGAGGCGCTGATGGCGCTGACGCCCCGGCCGACCGCGGTGTTCGCCGCCAACGACGACATGGCGCTGGGCGTGCTCGCCGCCGCGGCGCGGCTCGGCCTGCAGGCTCCCGAGCACCTTTCGGTGGCGGGGTTCGACGACATCGAACTGGCGCGCTCGATCTGGCCCGAGCTCACCACGGTGCGCCAGCCGGTGGCCGAGCTCGCCGGGGCGGCGGCCGACCTCCTGATCACGGGCGCCGCCACCCCCGCCGCCGGCGAGCCGCCGCCGCGCCGCATGCTGGGCTTCGACGTCCTGATGCGCGGGACGACGGGCCCCGCGCCGGGACCGGTCGGCCGCCGCTAGTGGAAGCGCGGCTTCTTGAGGAGCCGGCGGCGGTCGGTCGAGGTGACGCGCAGTTCGAACACGTCGCCTTCGCGGTCCACCACGAGCGGGATATCCACGCCCGCCGGACCTAGCGCCCACACCGCCCGATAGAAGCCCGCGAGGTCGTCCACGTCCTCGTCGCCCACGCTCACGATCGCGTCGCCGCGGCGGAGCTCGGCCCGACTGGCCGGCCCGCCGTCCGCCACGCCGAGGATGGTCACCCGCCCCTCGGCCTCCTGGGCGAAGACGCCGAGCCACGGGCGCGCGGGGCCATCGTCCGCCCCGGTGAGGAGCCGCTCGAACACGGGCGTCAGGAGCTCGATCGGCACCATCATGTTCAACGGAAGCCGGCGCCCGCCGGGCGCCTCGCTCTCCAGCTGCAGCGAGCCCAGGCCCAGGAGGTCGCCGTCGGGGCCGATCAGCGCCGCTCCGCTCCAGTGCGGGTGGGCGGGCGCGGTGAAGAGCGCCGCGTCTAAGAGGTACTCCCAGTAGCCGGCGAACGACTCGCGCGCCATCAGCCGCGCCGCCGCCGCGTGCTTGCGGCCGCCTGCGCCGGCGGTGATCAGCATGTCGCCCGGGGAAAGCCCGCGCGAGTCGCCCAGGCGCAGGGCGGGCGCGTCCAGCGGCTCCAGCGCCTGCACGAGGCCGAAGCCCGTGGCGGCGTCGACGCCCAGCACGTGGCCCGGCACGGCGCGGCCGTCCTGCGTCGTCAGCGTCACCGACGACGCCTCGGTGACGAGGTAGCCGATGGTCAGCACCACCCCATCGTCACGCACCACCACGCCGTTGCCCAGCCGCTCGGTGCCGAGCGTGCCGGCGGTGAAGGCGTCCTCGGGCACCCGCGCCTCGAGCGCCACCACGGCGCGCAGCGCGCGGTCGAGGTCAAAGGCGCAGGTCTCGGGCCGCGCGCGGTCGGCGGCGTCAACTTCGTAATCGTCGAACACAGGCACGGATAATCGGCTCCTTGGGCGACACCGAATGTCGGCACGGGCCGGCGCGGAGGCAAGGGTGTGTCGCCCTTGAGCTTTCGCGACATGCTGCAGCGCACTACCACGCTTGCATGACCTCCACCTCCAGCTCCGCGGCGGCCGCCCCCCGCCTGGCTGAGCGCGCGCACGCGCCGTGGGGCGAAGTGCTGCTCTTGGGCGCGCTGACCATGTTCGGCTCGGTGGCCATGGACATGTACCTCCCGGCCCTGCCCCACATCGCGAGCGTGCTGCACGCGAGCCCGGGCGCGGCGCAGGCGACCATCTCAATCTTCCTGCTGGGCCTCGCCGTCGGGCAGCTCGGCTTCGGCCCGCTGTCCGACCGCTGGGGTCGTCGCGCGCCCATCCTGATCGGCGTGGCGCTGTTCGTGGGCGCCTCGGCGCTCTGCGCGGTGGTCACCGACGCACGCGTCCTGATCGCCCTGCGACTCGTGCAGGCGGTGGGCTCGTGCGCCGGCATGGTGATCGCGCGCGCGGTGGTGCGCGACCGCTACGAGGACCACGAGGTGCTGCATGTCTTCTCGCTCCTGACCCTCGTCTTCGGCGTGGCGCCGGTCTTGGCGCCGCTGGTGGGCGGGTGGGTCATGGCGGTGGCGGGTTGGCGCGCGATTTTCGGGGTGCAGGCGGCCTTCGGCGTCGCCGTGGGCGCCGTCGCCTTCTGGAGGCTGGAGGAGAGCCGGTCGGAGGCGACGCGGCTGAAGGCGCTGGGCGAGCGCCCGCTCCAGAGCTACCTGTCGCTGCTACGGGAGCGCCGTCTCGTGGGCTACCTCCTCACCGCCTCGCTCTCGGGGGCGGCGCTCTTCTCCTACATCACCGCCGCCCCCGCCGTGGTGATGGGCGTCTTTGCCATACCCGCGGCGCACTTCGGTTGGGTGTTCGGGATCAACTCGGCGGGGCTGGTCGGCGCCTCCCAGCTCAACGCCCGGCTGGCGCGGCGCGTGCCGGCGCGCACCCTACTCTTGGGCGCCCTCCTCGTGGCGATCGGCGCGGCGGCGGTGCTCATGGTGGACGCCCTCACCGGCTGGGGCGGGCTGTGGGGCGTGCTCGTCCCGCTGTTCGTGGTCATCGCGGGCTTCGGCATGAGCCAACCCAACGCCGGGGCGGAAGCGCTGAAGGTCGACCGTACGCGCGCGGGGGCGACGTCGGCGCTCCTGGGCTTCGGCTCCTTCGGCGTGGGCGCGCTGGCGGGGGTGGCGCAGCAGGTCGTGGGCGGCGGGCCGCTCCGCGCCATGGCGGCGGTGATCCTCGGCGCCCTTCTCCTGGCGCTGGCCGCCTTTCTCGTCGTCACGCCCCGCGAGCGGGCGACCGCCTAGGACAGGGCGGCGGCCAGGGCGGGGGCGAGGCCGCCCCGGCCGGCGACCTCGACCCCGGCGAGCCCGAGCCAGCCGGCCATGAGCCCGAGCTCGGCCGCCAGCGCCTCGGCGGTCTCGGGCGGCGCGGCCGGCTCGGCGTGCGCGGCTTGCACGCGCAGCACGCCCGCCGCCCGGTCGGCCTTGAGGTCGACCCGCGCCACGATGCGTTCGCCCAAAAGGAAAGGCAGCACGTAGTAGCCGTGCTCGCGCCGGTCCTGCGGCGTGTAGATCTCCAGGCGGAAGCGCACGCCCCACAGCCGCTCGGTGCGGGCGCGCTCCCAGATCAGCGGGTCGAACGGGGCCAGGAGGGCGCGGGGGCGCACCCGGCGCGGCGAGCGCGCGTCCGGGTGGAGGAAGGCCGGGCGGCTCCACCCCTCCACCCGCGCCGGCAGGAGCGCGCCGGCCTCCACGAGCTCGGCGAGGCGTGGCGCGACCGGCGGCGGCAGGCGGAAGTAGTCGGCGAGGTCGCCCGCCGTCGCCACGCCCAGGGCGCGCGCGGCCTCCAGGAGGAGAGCGCGGTGCGCCTCGGCCTCGCCCGGGGTGGCGGCGGCCAGCACCTCGGCCGGGAGCACGCGCTCCGGCAGGTCGTACATGCGCTCGAAGGCTCGGGTGCGCGTGCGGGTGGTGAGCCGGCCCGCCCAGAACAGCCACTCGAGCGCCTGCTTGGGCGAACTCCACCCCCACCAGCCCCCCTCGCCCCGCCCCTCGAACGCCGAGGCGGGGAGCGGCCCTTCCGCGACGATGCGCGCGAGCACGGCGTCGGCTTCGCCCCGGCGCTCGCCCGCGAAGGCGGCGAGCCGACCGTAGATGCGCTCGCCCCGCTCGGCGCGCGCCATGCGCCAGCGGAACAGGGGCTGGCTCTCCACCGGCAGGAGCGAAGCCTCGTGGGCCCAGTACTCGAACAATCGCCGGGGTCGCCCGCCCCAGGCGGCGCGTTCCAGCACCACGCGGGGGTAGGCGCCGAGCCGCGAGAACAGCGGCAGGTAGTGCGCGCGCGCGAGCACGTTGACGCTGTCGATCTGGAGGAGCCCCAGCCGGCGCACCCCCGCGCCCACGCGCCGCCAGTCCGCCCCCTCCGGGTGCTGCGGCCGCGGCTCGGCGAAGCCCTGGGCGGCCAGCGCCACGCGGCGCGCCTGCGCCGCCGAGAGCTGGACCGGGGCGCTCACACCCGGGCGCGGAAGGGGCTGAAGTCGGTCGCCTCGTCGTAGACGTCGAGCCCTTCGGCGCGCTTGAGACCGTTCACCACCGCATAGGTCACGGGCGTCAGGAGCGCCTCCCACGCCACCTTGAGCACGAACTGGGTCACCGCCACCGCCGCCACCGTCTGCGGCGACCAGACGCCCAGGAAGGCCAGCGGGTAGAACAGCGTCGAGTCGACCGCCTGGGCGGCGACCGTGGAGCCTATGGTGCGCGTCCACAGCCAGCGCCCTCCCGTCAGCACCTTGAGGCGGGCGAGCACGAAGCTGTTGACGAACTCGCCCGCCCAGAAGGCGGCGATGGACGCGGCGACGATACGCGGCACCTGGCCGAACACCTGCTCGTAGGCCGCCTGCCCCGTCCACCCCGGCGCGGGCGGCAGGGCCACCACCACGAGGCTCATCACCGCCATGAACACGAGCGCGCCGAAGCCCACCCATATGCACCGCCGCGCGCGGGCGTAGCCGTACACCTCCGTCAGGATGTCGCCGATGACGTAGGAGACCGGGAAGAAAAGGATGCCCGCGCCGAACGGCCAGAGCCCGAGGCCCGGCAGCCGGATCGCCGCGACCTTGCCCGCCCCGATTACGTTGGACAGGAGGAGGATGGCCACGAAGGCCGCCATGGTCACGTCGAAGAAGCGCAGGTGCCGGCCCGCCAGCGCGGACGCCGCCACCCGCGTCAACCCGCGCCCGTCGTCCTGGGAGAGCTCAGCCATGCTGGCGTCATAGCCCAGCCCCGTACCGGCGGCGACGCACACGAAAACGGCCCGGGCGGGCGCCCGGGCCGTTCGGTTCCGCCAGGGCGGTTCCGCGTAGGCGGACCCTACTTCTTGAACACGCCCTTGATCGCGTCCTCGGCCTTGCCGAGCGCGTTCTGGATCGAGCCGCCCGTCTTCTCGGCGGCGCCCTCGGCCTGAGTCTCGCGGTCGCCCGTGAGCTTGCCCCAGCCTTCCTTGACCGAGCCGCCCAGCTTGTGGCCGGCCCCGTCAACGCGGTTGTCGCTGACGGGCTGCTCGCCGCGGTCGTGCAGGAAGCCCGCGTCCTCGACCTTGCCGGCGGCGTTCTGGACCGAACCGCCGGCCTTCTGCGCCGTGCCTTCAGCCTGCGTCTCGCGGTCGCCGGTCAGCTTGCCCCAGCCTTCCTTGACCGAGCCGGACAGCTTGTCGCCCGCGCCTTCGGTACGATCAGTGCTCATTGTGGTGATCCTTCAAAAGGGGGCCGAGACATGCAACTCAGTCGGAAAACGGCCAATTGATGTAGGGAGTTCCGTGCAACGACATCGGCCCGCTTCCGCCCGCGTGTCCGCGCGTTAGAGAGGCGTCATGCCGTCCCAAGCCGACAACCCGACCGAGGTGTTCAAGCGCGCCCTGGCCCACGCCGCCCGTTCGCTGGCCGAGACACCCGATCTGGAGGTCGCCTTCTCCGGCGAGGGCCCGTCCCTGCAGGGGCGGCGCGCGGTCCTCCCCCATCCGCCGCGTGACCCGACGCCGCGCGAGGCGGCGCGCATCCGCGGCCTCGCCGACCGCATGGCGCTACGGCTCGCGCACCACGACGCCGAGGCGCACGCGCGCCTACGCCCCGTCGAGGCCGAGGCGGCGGCCGTGTTCGAAGGGCTCGAGCAGGCGCGGCTGGAGGCGGTGGGCGCCTTGGCGCTGGGCGGCGTGCGCGCCAACCTCGCCGCCGCGCTGGAGGCCGACGTCGAGCGCAAGGGCCTCGCGCGGATGGACGACCGCACGCGCCTGCCGCTGGGCGAGGTCCTGGCGCTCCTCGCGCGCGAGCGGCTGACGGGCGAACCTCCGCCCGCCGACGCGCGCCGCCTCGTCGACGCCGCGCGGGAGGAGGTCGAGCGCAAGGCCGGGGCCGACCTCGACCGTCTCCTCGCCGCCGTCGCCGACCAGGGCGCTTTCGCGCGCATCGCCCGCGCCATCGTCGCCGACCTGCAGCTCGCCGATCTGTCGGAGGAGGCGGGCGACGAGCGCGAGGAGGAGGACGACGAGGAAGGGGAGGACCAGGGCGCCGACGCCGAGGGCCAGGACGACGAGGGCGCCGCACCCGAACCCGAGGGCGCGGGCGAGAGCGACCCGCAGACGGCCGAGGGCGACGGCGCCGCGTCCGACGGGGAGGCGGGCGAGGAGATCGAAGCGCAGGAGGCCGCCGACGACTCGGAGGAGCCCGCCGACGTCGGCGAAGGCCTGCGCCCGACCCGGCCGGAGCCGGGCCGCGAGCCGGAGCGCGCGCCCGCCTACCGCGTCTACTCGACCGTCGCCGACGAGATAGTGGAGGTGGAGGACCTGGTCGATCCCGAGGAGCTGACGCGGCTGCGCGCCTATCTCGACGGGCAGCTCTCCAACCTCGCCCAAGTGGTGTCGCGCCTGGCCAACCGGCTGCAGCGCCGCCTGATGGCCCAGCAGAGCCGCGGCTGGAGCTTCGACCTGGAGGAAGGCGTCCTGGACGCCGCCCGCCTCACCCGCGTCATCCTCGATCCCACCGCCCCCCTGTCGTTCAAACAGGAGGAGGAGGCCGAGTTCCGCGATACCGTGGTGACCCTCCTCCTCGACAACTCGGGCTCCATGCGCGGGCGGCCGATCACGGTCGCGGCGGTCTGCGCCGACATCCTCGCCCGCACGCTGGAGCGCTGCGGCGTGAAGACGGAGATCCTGGGCTTCACCACCCGCGCGTGGAAGGGCGGACAGGCGCGCGACCGCTGGATCAAGGACGGCAAGCCGCCCCACCCCGGTCGCCTGAACGACTTGCGCCATGTCGTCTACAAGTCGGCCGACACACCCTGGCGGCGCGCGCGCAAGAACCTCGGCCTGATGATGCGCGAGGGACTCCTCAAGGAGAACATCGACGGCGAGGCGCTGCAGTGGGCGCACGCGCGCCTGGCGGGCCGGCCCGAGCAGCGGCGCATCCTGCTCGTCATCTCCGACGGCGCGCCCGTGGACGACTCGACGCAATCGGTGAACGACCCGCACTACCTCGAGCGGCACCTGCGCCGGGTGATCTCCGACATCGAGGGCGCGGGGCTCGTCGAGCTGGCGGCTATCGGCATCGGGCACGACGTGACGCGCTACTACCGGCGCGCCGTGACCCTGGTGGATGTCGAGCAGTTGGGCGGAGCGCTGGTCGACAAGCTGGCGGAGCTGTTCGACGAACCCGCCCCCGAACCAAGACCCCGCGCGCGGCGCCCGACGCTGCGCGCCGCCTGATACGACGAAGGGCCCCGCCGTCGCCCGGCGGGGCCCTTCGTCTGCGTCGGTCTCGCGTCAGGCCTGGGCGGCTTGCCCGGCGAGCTTGGCCCTCACCTGGCGCTTGATCTTCAGCGCGCGGGGCGACAGCACCTCGTCGCGGCTGTTCAAGAGCACGGCGTCGAGACCGCCCCGGAAGTCGAGCGTGCGCAGCGCCGCGTTGGTGATCTTGAGCCGGAAGGTCTGGCCCAGCGACTCGCTCTGCAGCGCGATGTCGGCCAGCGACGGCAGGAAGCGGCGCTTGGTCTTGATGTTGGAGTGGCTGACGTTGTGGCCGACCATGGGGCCCACGCCCGTGAGTTCACAACGGCGGGACATGACGCGAAGACCTCTGACGACGGGTAATCCGCAGGCGCGAACGCCCGGATGAAGGGGCGGCACGGCGGAGGCGCGCGTATACCGGCCGGAAGACGTTGCGGTCAAGGCCGCGCCTCAGCCGCGTACTTGGCCCGAGCCGCGTACGACATAGCGGGGCGTGCACAGCTCGCGCGCGCCGACCGGCCCCCGCGCATGCAGCCGACCCGTGGCGATGCCGATCTCCGCCCCGAAGCCGAACTCGCCGCCGTCGGCGAACTGGGTGGAGGCGTTGACCAGCACGATCGCCGAATCGACCCGGGCGGCGAAGGCTTCGGCCGCCGCAGGGTCGTCGGCGACGATGGCGTCGGTGTGGCCCGAGCCCCATCGCGCGATGTGGGCGCAGGCGCCGTCCAGCCCGTCCACCACCGCGACGTTGAGCACGGCGGCGAGGTGTTCGGCGCCCCAGTCCGCGTCCGAGGCGGGCCGGGCCGAAGGCGCCAGGGCGCGCGCCTCGGGGTCGGCGCGGAGCTCGCAGCCACCTGCGATCAGCGCCTGCGCGACGGACGGGATGAGGCGCGCCGCCGCAGCCCGGTCGACCAGCAACGTCTCCGTCGCCCCGCATACCGACACGCGGCGCAGCTTGGCGTCGCGCACCACGCGAACCGCCATGTCGAGATCGGCGGAGGCGTGCAGGAAGGTGTGGTTCAGCCCCTCCAGATGGCCCAGCACGGCCACCCGCGCCTCGCGCTGTACGCGCTCGACCAGGCTTCGGCCGCCGCGCGGGATCACGAGGTCGATCGCGCCGCCCAGTCCCTCCAAGAGCGCGCCCACCGCGGCGCGGTCGGCCGTGGGCACGGTGCGCACCGCCGCGGGCGGGAGCCCCGCCCCCGCCAGCGCGGCGTCGACGGCACCCTGCAGCGCCCGCGCCGAGCCGATCGCGTCGGAGCCGCCGCGCAGGATGACGGCGTTGCCCGACCGCAGCGCCAGCGCCGCCGCGTCCACCCCGACGTTGGGGCGCGACTCGTAAATCACCGCGATCACGCCGATCGGGCTCAGCACCCGCGCGATGTCGAGCCCGTTGGGACGTCGCCAGCGCGCCACCTCCTCGCCCACGGGGTCGGGCTGGGCGGCGACCGCCTCCACGCTCGCCGCCACCGCCTCCAGCCGCGGCGGGTCGAGGCGCAGCCGGTCGACGAGGGCGGGGGCGAGTCCGCGCGCCTGCGCCTGCGCCACGTCCCGCGCATTGGCGTCGAGCACGAGGGCGGCGCGCGCCCTCACCTCCGCCGCCAGCGCGAGGAGGGCCGCCGTCCGACGGGCGCCCGACGCGAGCCGCAGGGTCGCGGCCGCCGCCCTCGCCTCGCGACCCCAGGCGAGGAGGTCGGGCGCGTCCTGCACGGTCACAGGGGCGGCTCCACTTCGAGCACGACGAGATCGTCGGCATGGATCAGTTCGGGGCGCGGGCCGCCGCGGGGCGCGCGCTGCGAGACGAGGCTACGCACCGTCGCTGCATCGTGGCGCACGAGGCCGCGGGCGAGCTCGCGGCCGTCCGCGCCCAGCACCGTCACGGGATCGCCGCGGCCGAAATCGCCCCGCACCTCCGCTACGCCCGCGCCGAGGAGGCTCGCGCCCGACCTCAGCGCGCGCGCGGCGCCCTCGTCGACGACCAAGGCGCCCGCGACGTCGAGGCGGCCGACGATCCAGGCCTTGCGCGCCGTTCGCGGCGCGGCCCGGGGCGCGATGCGCGTGCGCCCGGCCCCCGCATCGAGCGCGGCGAGCGGCGATCCGCCGGTCGCGGGCCACCCCTGCGCGATCACCGTGGCGCACCCGGACTCGCGTGCGATGGCGGCGGCGGCAAGCTTGGAGGCCATGCCGCCCGAGCCGACGCCGGCCTCCGCGTTCGCGCCGCCCGCCATGGCGGTCACCTCGGGCGTGAGCTCGGCCACCTCGTCCAGCCGGCGGGCGGTCGGGTCGCTCCGGGGGTCGGCGGTGTAGAGGCCGTCAACATCCGACAGGATGACGAGGAGGTCGCCCCCGATCATCTGGGCGACCCGCGCGGCCAACCGGTCGTTGTCGCCATAGCGAAGCTCGTCCACCGCCACCGTGTCATTCTCGTTGATCACGGGCACGGCGCCCAGGCGCAGCAGGGCGTCGGTGGTGGCGCGGGCGTTGAGCCAGCGGCGCCGCGTCTCGGTGTCGTCGCGGGTGAGGAGGAGCTGGGCCACCTCGATCCCATGTGGCGCGAAGGCCTGCGCCCAGAGCGCGATCAGTCGCGCCTGGCCCGCGGCGGCGGCGGCCTGCTTCTCCGGGAGGGTCAGGGCGCGGCGGACGTCGAGCCCGAGCGGCCCGCGACCGAGCGCCACCGCCCCGGAGGAGACCAGCGCCGCCTGCGCCCCCTCTGTACGCAGCCGGGCGATATCGGTCGCCAGCCCCTCGGCGAAGGCCCGCCGCGCCTCCGGTTGACCCGCCAGGAGCGCGGACCCCACCTTGACGACCACGAGTCGCGCGCCCGCTCGCCAGGAAGGCGCATGCGCGCGGACGGCCGACGCGCTTGCGCCTTTCACCGCCTCGCCGCCCCGTCCCCTGAGGAGCGCCGGGGTGCGTCGCAGCCGACGACGGCGGGCCGGGTTCGACTGCGCGCCCTCATGCTCGACGCCCCTGCGGCGGCCGTCGCTTCGGCCGTCGGCGTGTTTAGGTTGGCGACGACCATATCGCCAGCGGACGTCGACCTGCGCCGGGGCGTCCATGCTCGGGGGAGCCTGGGCGCGCTCCGCGACGTATACGCTGTGGCGAGCGCGCCGCGCCCGGAGCCCCGAATGAGTCCCGCCCGAAGCCTCGCCGTCCTCCCGCTCCTGCTCGCCGGGGTCGGCGCGGCCCCGGCCCAGGCGGCGTCCGAGCACGCCGTCCTGCCCGGCTGGTGGGAGTACACCGCCTCCACCGCGCTCAGCGCGCCCAAGACCGACCGGCGGTGCGTCAAGCCGAGCGAGATCGACAGCTTCGTCGCGGGACCCTCGAACCGGCACTACCGATGCACCTACCCCGTCAGCGAACTTTCGGGCGGCAAGGCGCGGTTCGAGGGCGTGTGCGTGAGCAAGCACGGGAGCCGTTATCCCGTGCGCTGGGCGGGCGACTACGCGCCCGAGCACTTCGAGCTGCACGGCACGGCCAGCCCCTCGCTGGCGGGCCTGTCGATCCCCGTGTCCGCGACCATCGAGGCGCGGCGGCTATCCGCGACCTGTCCCGCGAGCTGAGCCGAGTTGTGGCTGCGCGCCGACTCGGCCACAATGAATGGCGTGAACGAACAGCGTCTCGGCGAGGGTCGCTGATTCGATGATGATTCGTTCCGGGGGTGTTCCTGTGCGCGTTCGGGCCCAGGGCGCATGACGCCAGCCGCCGATGGCGAGCGCGATCCCGTCGCCCCGCTGCTCACCGATGGCGACCCCGAGCCGGTCGTGCTGCGTCGTGGCGACGCCGCCTCGCCCTTCCTCTTCGTCTGCGATCACGCCGGCCGGCGCACGCCGCGCCGGCTCGGCGACATGGGGCTCCCGACGGATGCGTGGGACCGCCACATCGCCTGGGACATCGGCGCGGCCGACCTCACCCAGCACCTTGCGGCGCGGCTGGGCGCGACCGCCGTCCTTCAGCGCTACTCGCGGCTGGTGATCGACTGCAACCGCGACCCGCAGCGCGCCGACGCCGTGCCCATAGTCTCCGACGGGGAGCCCGTGCCCGCGAACCGCGATCTCTCGCCGGAAGCCCGCGCGCAGCGGGTGGCGGAGATCCACGCGCCCTACCACGCCGCCCTCGAGGCCGAGCTCGACGCGTACGAGGCGCGAGGCTCGCGCCCCCTCCCCGTGTTCATGCACAGCTTCACCCCGCGCCTCGCGGGCATGGCCGCCGACCGGCCGTGGAGCTTCGGCGTGCTGCACGCGGGCGCCTCGCCCCTGTCATTCGCAGTGCTCGACCTCCTGCGGCGCGAGGGCGGTTTCGAGGTCGGCGACAACGAGCCCTACGCCATGAGCGAGGTCGACTACTCCGCGCCGCGCCACGCCATCGCACGGGGCCGCGACTACCTCGAGCTGGAGTTGCGCCAGGACCTGATCGCCCGGCCGGCGGGCGTCGCCTGGGCGTGCGACCTCCTGGCGCGCCTGCTCCCGCTCGCCCTGTCCGCCGTCGCGGACCCGCCGACGGGCGTGGACGCTTGACCGGACCGGCGGCGGCTCCGAAAGCTCACGGGGGCCGCGTGCGTCGGCCCGACGCGTGGCGATGATGAACACTCACTCACCCCAGGTCGAGACGACGACCGACCCGCATCCGCTGGTGACCCGTCTCTTGCGCTACGCCCCGCTGACGGGGGCCGAACTTTCCATCCTCCAGGCGCTCGGGGCCGAAGCGCGGGCGGTGCGCGCCGGGGAGCAGTTCGTGGCCGAGGGCGCGGCGGAGCCGAACGTCTTCGTGCTCCAGTCGGGCGCCGTCTTCTCGGCCCTGACGCTGCGGGGCGGCGCGCGGCAGATCCTGCGCATCCACCACCCGGGCGACCTCATGAACACCACGAGCGTCGCCTGGACCCGCGCCGCCGCCTCGCTCACCGCCGCCACCGCCGCCAGGATCGCCGCCTTCCCCCGCACCCGGCTGGGAGAGATCTTCAGCTCGGCGCCCCGGCTGGCCGCCATGGTCTACGGCATGTCGGTAGTCGACAACATCAGCCTGAACGACCGGCTGGCCTCGCTCGGGCGTACCGACGGACGCGCACGCATCGCCACCCTCCTGCTCGAGCTCAACGCGCGCCAGCGCGTGAACGACCGCGACCAGTCGGACGTCATCGACCTCTTCCTGACCCAGAACGAGATCGCGGACGCTGTGGGCATGACCAAAGTCCACGTGAACCGGCTCCTGCGCGAGTTGACCGAGGAGGGGCTGATCGAACGGCAGGGCCGCCGCGTCCGCCTCTCGCGCCGCGACGCCTTGGTGGCGGCCTGCAACTTCGTCGATCGATACGAAAGCATGGCGACCGATTGGTGGCCTGCGTCATAGGTTATCTCCCGCACTTTAGGCGACCCGCCGGCGAGAACATGGGTTAACGGGACCGCCGACTAAACCCTTCGACTTGGTTTTTGCGCTTGGAACGGCGCCGCTCGCCGCCTACCAACCTCCGCTCTTGTGACGAAGATGGACGGAAGCGGCATGGGCAAGCGTTTGGGCGTGGCGGTGGTGGGCATGGGCGGCGCGGTCGCCACCACGGCCGCCGCGGGCGTCGCGATGATCAAGGCGGGCTCCAACAGCCTGGACGGCCTGCCGCTGGCGGACCGCTCGGTCGCCGGGCTCGCGGGCTACGGCGACCTCGTGTTCGGCGGATGGGACCTCTCGGGCGACGATCTCGGGACGGCGGCGCTGGGCCATGGCGTGCTCACCGAGGCCGAGCTCGCCAACGGCGCGGGCGCGCTCAAGGGCATGCGCCCGTGGCCCGCGGTCGGCAGCCGCGACTTCTGCGCCAACATCGACGGCGCAAACAAGTTCGCCGCCGACGGCCACCGCGACGCGGTGCGGCGCATCCAGGCCGACCTCCAGCGCTTCCGCGAGGAGAACGACTTGGAGGGCGTGGTGGTGCTGAACCTCGCCTCCACCGAGCGCAAGCCCGACGCGGCCGCCGAGGCGCTGCAGAGCCCGCAGGCGTTCGAGGCGGGCCTCGACCGCGACGATCCGGCGATCAGCCCCGCCATGCTCTACGCCTACGCGGCCATCACGGCGTCGACGCCCTACGGCAATTTCACGCCTTCAACCGCCGCCGACCTGCCCGCGCTCGCGGCGCTCGCCGCCGAACGCGACGTGCCGGTCGCCGGCAAGGACGGCAAGACTGGCCAGACCTTCTTGAAGACCGTGCTCGCCCCCGCCTTCAAGGCGCGCGCCCTGCACGTGGACGGCTGGTTCTCCACCAACATTCTCGGCAACCGCGACGGCTTGGCGTTGGACGACCCGAAGTCGCTGGCCAGCAAGGTGGGCACTAAGCTCTCGGCGCTGGACTCGATGCTGGGCTATCCGGTGGAGGATCACATCGTCCACATCCACTATTACCGGCCGCGCGGCGACGACAAGGAAGCGTGGGACAACATCGACATCTCGGGCTTCCTCGGCCGCAAGATGCAGGTGAAGGTCAACTTCCTGTGCAAGGACTCGGTGCTCGCCGCGCCCCTCGCCATCGAGATCGCCCGCTCGCTCGACCTCGCGCGCAATCGCGGCCAGGGCGGGGTGCAGGAGCAGATGGGGCTCTTCTTCAAGGCGCCGCAGATGCGCGACGGGCGTGAGCCCGTGCACGCCCTCCTCGAGCAGCAGCGCATCTTCGACGCGTGGCTGGATGGCTGACGGCGCCTTGCCCGCCTCCGCCCTGGGCGCGGTGCTCGCGCCCGCGCCGCTTGGGCTCCTGCGCGAGCTGGGCGACCTCAAGCGCATCCGCTCAGCCGGGCGGGAGGGCTCGATCGCCGAGCGCCTGTTCGCCCGCGCCTGGGCGGCGCGCCTGGGCGGCGAGCCCGCGCGCGAGACCGCCCTGCGCGTGACCGCCGCCGCGCTCGCCGCCGCGCGGCTGGGCGACATGGACCTCGCCGCCCTGACCGGCGACCTCGGCCTGGACGGGGCAGCGGCGGTCGGCGTGCTCGAGCGCGCCTTCGATGAGCTCGCGCCCGACCTCGACGGGGCGCTGGCGCGTGATCTGCGCGCCGCGCTGGCGCGGGGCGCCCCGGCGCCCGGCCGCGGTCCCGCCTTCGTCGCGGCGCTCGCCGCCCAGCCCCGCGCGGGGGTCACCTGCCCGGGCCGCCCACGGCTCATGCTGCAGCCGGCGGAGAACCACGCCGAGCACTGCCTCATGGTCGCGGTCTACGGCGCGCTGTTCGCGCCCGCCTACGGGGCGGATCCGGCCGAGGCGTTCACCGCGGGCCTCGCCCACCATCTGCACAACGCCCGCATGCCCGACAGCGGCTTCACGGGCGAGGTGCTCCTGGGGGCCGAGCTCGACGGGGTGATCGCCCGCGCGCGCGACGCCGAGCTCGCCACCCTGCCCGTCCCGCTCGCCGACGAGGTGACGGCCGCGCTGGCCCCGATCGCCGGCGACGCCACGCCTGCGGCCCGCGCCTTCCACGCCGCGGACGTGCTCGACCGGGTGCTGGAGATCGACCAGCACCTGCGCGCCGCTTCCGTCACCCTGGGCGACGTGCTCGGTCCCTACGCCCTCGTGCACGACGGCCCGGTGAAGCCGTTCCACGACGCGGTGTTGCGGGCGGCGGGGCTCCTGTGAGCGACTTCCCACCGCTGCGCTCGCCCGTCTCGGGCCGGCCGCTGCACGCGGACGGCCCCCACGCCCTGTCCGACGGCGCGGGCGAGCGCTGGCCGGTGGTGGACGGGATCGCCTACCTGCGGGCCGGGTCGCAGGCGCGCGCCGCCGAGGCGCTGGCGCGGCTGGACGCCGGCGACCGCGAGGGCGCGCTGGCTACCCTCCTGGCCGAGAACGACCGCTGGTGGGACGAACCTCCGCCGCCCGAGGATGCGCTGCGCGGGGTCGTGCGCGAGGCCGATCGGCTCACCTTGCGCGAGGTGATGCGCCGGCTGGGCTGGGGGCGCGTGGGCGACTATTTCGCCCATCGCTGGAGCGACCCGACCTTCGTGGCCGCCCTGGCGCTTGTCGACGCGAACTGGCGCGCGCCCGCCACCGCCTTCGAGCTCTGCTGCGGGGTGGGTCACCACCTGCGGGCCCTGGAGGCGGCGGGGGTGGCGGTGACAGGCGGCGACGTCGTCTTCGCCAAGCTCTGGGTGGCGCGCCGCTGGGTGGTGGGACCGGACGCCGCCCTGGTCTGCTTCGACGCCGAGGCCCCTTGGCCGCTCGCCGGCCCATTCGATCTCGTGACCTGCCACGACGCCTTCTACTTCCTCCGCGACCGGGCGCTCGTGGCCGCCCGCCTGCGCGCCGCGACCGCCGCCCACGGCGTCCTGGCCGTCTCCCACGTGCACAACCGCGCCCATCCGGACGCCTCGGCCGCCGCGTCGGTGGAGGCGGCCGAACTCGCCACGCTCTTCCCCCAGGCGCGCGCCTACGCCGACGAGGCGCTGACCGCGGCCGGGGCGGACGGGAGCGCGCCGCGACCCCGGGCCTGGAGCGAGCTGGCCGACACGGAGGCCTTCTCCCTCGTCGAGGGCGCCGCCGAGCCGCCCCGCGCCGCGCGCGGCCCGCTGTCGCGCCCGCCGCCCGGCGCCAGCCTGCGGCGCAACCCGCTGCTCGATGCCGAAGGGGCCGTCCGCTGGCCGTCGGCGCGCTATCGCGACGAGTACGGCCCGCGCTCCACCTACGGCCGCACGCCGGCTCCGGCGACCGCGCGCATGGGCGCCGACGTCGCCGAGCTGGCGGCGCGGCGCGAGCTCGTCCACCTGCCGGAGCGCTGGTGATGGCGTTCCGCTGGGCTGTGGCGGGCTATGGCTGGGTCGCGCGCGACCACATGGCGCCCGCCCTGCGCGAAGCCGGTCACGAGCTCGTGGGCGTCGCCGACCCGGGCCCGGCCGCCCGCGCCCGCGCCGAGGCGGACGGCGTGCTGGCGTTCGAGACCGCGCGCACCCTTCTCGCCACCCTACGGCCCGACGCGCTCTACGTCGCCTCGCCCAACCACCGCCACCTCGAGCCGGTGCGCGCCGCGGCGGAGGCCGGCGTGCCCGTCTTGTGCGAGAAGCCCATGGCCGCGGCGCTGGCCGACGCGGAGGCGATGGGCGAGGCGGTGCGCGGGGCGGGCGTACTCTACGGCACCGCCTTCGACCAGCGCCGCCACCCCGCCCACGCCGCCCTGCGCGAGGCGATCGCGGCGGGCGCGATCGGCCGCCCGGTGGCGGTGCGCATCGCCTACTGCTGCTGGGTGGACCCGCGCTGGCGTCCGCCGGGGACGGCGGCCGACGCGAACTGGCGCGCCGACCCGCAGGCGGCCGGCGGCGGCGCGGTGGTCGATCTCGCGCCCCACGGCCTCGACCTTGCGCACCTGCTCCTCGGCGAGCCGGTGGAGCGCCTGCACATGACGCTGCAGCGACGCGTGCATGACTACCCCGTCGAGGACGGCGGCGTCGTGACGGGGCGCACCGCCTCGGGCGTGCTCGTCGACCTGCACGTCGCCTACAACTGCCCGGAGGTTCTGCCCCGCCGGCGGCTGGAGGTGCTGGGCGAGGCGGGCCAGCTCACCGCGATCGACACCATGGGGCAGACTGCGGGCGGGGCGCTCACGCGCACCTGCGGCCGCTCGGGCGAGACCGTCGCGGTGCCCTTCGACGCGGCGGCCAGCCCTTTCACCGCCCAGGCGCAGGCCTTCGCGGCGGCGGCGGCGGGCGGGGCGCACGACTTCTCGCTGGAGCGCGACCTCGAGCTCGCCCGCCGCTTCGACGCCGCTTATGCGGAGGCGCGCGCGTGCCTCTGAGCCCTTACGCCTGCGCCAATTGCGGCTTCTGGCAGCGGTGGTTCGCGACGCCGCCGGACTGCCCCGTGTGCACCGACGTGCGCAACGACCTGCCGGAGGACGGCTGGCGCTTCCTCCCCCTGGCCGAGGTGGCCGCCACTCACCAGGGCGGCTGGCGGGAGATGGCGCCGGGGCTCACGGCCTTCACCACCACACCCATTCTCGGGCTCGCCGGCACGGGCTGGCTCATGGCGCGGCCGGAGGGCGGCAACGTCGCCTTCGAGGCGGCCCCCTTCTACACTCCCGCCATGCTGGACGAGATCGCGCGGCGGGGCGGGATCGCGGTGCTCGCCGCCAGCCACGCCCACGGCTACGGCGCGCTATGGCAGCTGCAGGAGGCGTTCGCGCCCGAGGTGGTGGCGATCCAGGTCGACGACCTGCGCATGACCAAGGCCTTCCGCGTGACCTGGCCCTATGACGACGTGCTGGACCTCGGCGGCGGCTTCGCCCTGCACCACGTCGGCGGCCACTACGCCGGCCAGGCCGCCCTGCACGACGCCGAGGGGCGCAGGCTGTTCTGCGGCGACATGTTCAAGATCGACCAGGACGCGGAGGGCCGCTCCACCGCCGTCTCGTCCCACAAGGCGTTCCACAAGGACATCCCGCTGACCCGGCGCGAGCTGCAGCGCTACCGCGACGTGCTGGCCCCGCTCGAGTTCGACGCGTTGCTGACCCCCTTCGAGTACGCGCCGGAGGTGGGGCGCGACCTCGCCCTGCAGCTCCTGGACGAGGCGCTGGCGCGCCCGCCGGGCGTGGTGAGGCGGCCGATATGACGCGCGTGTTGACGGGACTGCCCGGCGAGCTGCCGGACGCGGCGCGGGCCTATCTCGACGCCCTGCCCGCGGGCGAGGTGCAGGCCTTCGCGCTGACGCCGCTCGACCGCACGGGCCTCCCGGTGTGGGTGGTGGCGCTCTTCCCGGAGGACCCACGGCTGGACGGGATCATGCCCTACGGCGTCGGCTACGGCGCGACGGAGGCGCAGGCCGTGCTCGGCGGGCTGGGGGAGATCGCCGAGATGGTGCAGCCGACGCTGGCGCTCGCCGAGCGGCCCCGCACGCGCGGCAGCTGGACCGAGCTCGCCGCGAGCCTGGGCGCGGGCGCCGTCGCCGACCCGCTCGCCCTGGGCCTGCCCGCCGGCTCCCCCGTCGGTCGCGACACGCCGCTGGAGTGGGTGGAGGCTGTGCGCGCGCGGGACGGGGCCGCCGTGCTCCTGCCGATGGATGTCGTGGCCTACAGCGCGCGCGACCTCAGCCCCGGCTACCAGCCCTTTACCACGCCCATCTCCAACGGCATGGGCGCGGGGCCCGACGTGGACTGGGCGGTCGGCCACGGCCTCCTCGAGCTCCTGCAGCGCGACGGCAACGGCCTCCTCTTCCGCGCGCTCGACGGCGGCGTCGCGCTCGACCTGCCCTCCCCCGCCCCGCCGCGCATCCAGCGGCTCCTGGACGCCTTCGCCGCGGCGGGGGTGCGCGTCCTGCCCAAGTTCGCCACCGACGAATGGGGCCTGGCCAACGTCTACTGCGTCGGCTGGGACGAGGGCGGGCGCGAGCCGGCCACGCCCGTCATGG
The DNA here is from genome assembly GCA_964242625.1 of uncultured Caulobacteraceae bacterium. Classification (GTDB taxonomy): domain Bacteria; phylum Pseudomonadota; class Alphaproteobacteria; order Caulobacterales; family Caulobacteraceae; genus JASLDZ01. Next base: position 27,267 of record CAXTAO010000019.1, read on the forward strand.
TCACCGCCTGCGGCGAGGCCTGCCACCCCGACCGCGAGGTCGCCTTGGAGAAGGCGCTGACCGAGTTCGCCGCCTCCCGCGTGCGCAAGGCCTTCGCCCACGGTCCCGCCGCGCTCGCGGCCCGGGTGGCGCCGCCCGGCTATGTGGAGCGCTTCACCGCGCGCTCAGGATCCAACGCCAAGGCCGCGGAGGGCCGCGCCTTTCGGGCCATGCGCGACTGGACGGGGCGGTCGGCGGCCGAGCTGCGGGGTTGGCTCGCCGCCAACGCCCACGCGGTGCGCAGCCACAAGCGCTTCGCCGACCTGCCGACCACCCCCGCCGCCGACGCCCGCGAGAGCGGGCGCATCGCCCGCGCGCGGCTGGAGGCGGGCGGGATCGACGCGCTCTACGTCGACCTATCGCCTCCGGGCGGCGGCTTCGCCTGCGTCAAGGTGGTCGCGCCGGGGCTCGAGGTGGAGACCATGAGCTACCACCGCATCGGCGAGCGCAACGCGCGCAAGCTCCTGGGGCGGCGCCACCCGCTCGTGCGGCTCGGACGCGAGCCCCGCGCCGGCCGCCAACCCGTGCGGCTGGCCCCCGAGGCGGAGGCGCGGCTGGGCGGCCCCGTGCTGTTCGACACCGCGCTCGCCGACAAGATCGTAGGCCCGCTCTACCCGCTGTACCGCGAGCCGGAGGCGCACCAGGTCGCCGCCGCCCAGGCGCCCCAAGGGGCGGGGACGGGGGCGGCGGCGTGACGCTGCGCTTCGCCTACAACACCAACGGCTGCGCCAACCACCGGCTGGACGACGCGCTGAACCTCATCGCCGAGCACGGCTACGCGGGCGTCGCGCTTACGCTCGACCACCACCACCTCGACCCCTTCGCGCCGGACTGGGTAGGCGAGGCCGAGCGGGTGACCCGCCGCCTGCGCGCGCTGGGGCTGGGCGCGGTGATAGAGACGGGCGCGCGCTACCTCCTCGATCCGCGCGAGAAGCACGAGCCGACGCTCGTCACCGCCGCCCCCGAGGGCCGCGCGCGGCGAGTGGAGTTCCTCCGGCGCGCCATCGACGTGGCCGCCATACTGGAAGCCGAGGCGGTGTCCTTCTGGGCGGGCGTGCCCAAGCCGGGCGTCGATCCCGCCGAGGCTTGGAGCTGGCTGGAGGCGGCGCTGGAGCCCATCGTCGCCCATGCCGCCACGCACGGCGTCGTCGCGGCGCTGGAGCCCGAGCCCGGCATGCTGGTGGAGACGACCGCCGACTACGACCGGCTCCTCGCGCGCCTGCCCGGGCTCCGTCTCGCGCTCGACACCGGCCACTGCCTGGTGACGCAGGAGATCGATCCCGCCGAGGCGGTGCGCCGCTATGCGCAGCACCTCGGCACGGTGGCGCTGGAGGACATGCGCCGCGGCGTGCACGAGCACCTGCCTTTCGGAGAGGGCGACATGGACGTGCCGTCGGTCCTGCGCGCGCTGGAGGAGGTCGGCTACGACCGGCTGGTCTGCGTCGAGCTCTCGCGCGAGAGCCCGCGCGCGCACCTGGCCATCCCGCAGTCGATCGCCTGGCTGCGCGCCCGCGCGCCCGCATGAGGGTCGCCTTCGTCAGCCGCCGCTACTGGCCCGCGGTCTCGGGCATGAGCGTCTACGCCGAGAACCTCTTGCGCGAGCTCGTGGCGGTGGGCGTCGAAGTGGTGATGTTCAGCCAGTTCTACGGCGGGGCGCACGCGGGAGTGTACGGCGGCGGCCCGCCTCCTCCCGTCCCGGGCGTGGAGGTGATCGGGCTGGAGGCGCTGGGCGAGGAGGACGGCGGCGACTTCGAGCGCGACATCGCCACGCTGCGCGACGCGGTCGTCGCCGAGCACGCCCGGCGGCCGTTCGACCTTCTGCACGCCCAGTACGCCTACCCGACGGGCTGGGCGACGCTCCTGGCCTCGCGGCTGACCGGCGTCCCGAACGCAGTCTCGATCCAAGGCGGCGACGGCCACTGGGTCGGCTCCTGCTGCGAGACGCACAGGCTGGCCATGCTGCGTGTCCTGGAGCACGCCGGCGCGCTCCTGATCGGCGGCCCGAGCTTCGCGGCGGAGGTCGTCGAGCGGCTGGGCGCGCCCGCGCCAGAGCGCTTCACCTATGTGCCGGGCGCGGTGGACGTGGCGCGCTTCCACCCGGCCGACGCGCCGCGCGCGCCGGGTCCGCTGCGCCTCCTCTACCACGGCCGGGTCGATCGCCGGAAAGGCGTGCTCGACACGCTGGAGGCGCTGGCCCGGCTCGACCGGCCGGAGCTCGCCTGGACCGCGACGGTTTCCGGAATAGGCCCCGACCTCGCGGCCGCGCAGGCGCTCGCCACGGCGCGCGGCCTGAGCGAGGCGCGCGTGCGGTTCACGGGTCGCGCGGGCTATGACGACGCGGCCGCCATCTACCGCGCCCACGACATCTTCCTGTCGCCGACGTATTCGGAGGGGTTCTCCAATACGATCCTGGAGGCGATGGCGTCGGGCCTGCCCGTGCTGTCGTGTCGGGCGGTGGGAGTGGTCGACTGCCTCCGCGACGGGGAGAACGGCCTCCTGGTCGAGCCGGGCGATCTCGACGCGCTCACCGCGACGCTGGCGCGTCTCCTGGCGGACGAGGGCCTGCGCGCGCGCCTCGCCGCCACCGCGCTCGACGCGTGCCGGAGCGACTACAGCTGGAGCGCGGTCTCCGGGCGCATCCGAGAGGTCTACGCGCAGCTGTTGGGCTCCCGCCCCGACACGGCTTTCGACCCCGAGCTGCCGCTCACGCCCTGCCGGTACCGGGAGGCGCCGCACCTCCTGTGAGCCACATCCTGCTCGCGCTCTCCCCGCACCTGGACGACGCGGTCTTCTCCGCGGGCGCGGCGCTGGCGCGACGGGCGGCGCAGGGCTGGCGTGTGGTGATAGCCACCCTCTTCACCGGCAACGTCGCCCGGCCGCAGGGCTTCGCCCTGGCCTGCCAGCTGGACAAGGGTCTGGGGCCGGAGGTCGACTACATGGCGCTGCGGCGGGCGGAGGACCGGGCCGCCTGCGCCGTCCTGCACGCGGAGGCGCTGCACCGGCCGCTGCTGGAGGCCCCCCACCGCGGCTACGACGACGCCCGCGCGCTGTTCGGTCCGCCGCACGCCGCCGATCCAGTCGCGCCCGGCCTAGCGGAGGAAATCCGCACCCTTCTCTGCGTGTACCGCCCCGACGAGGTCTGGGCGCCGCGCGCCCTGGGCGGCCACGTAGACCACGTGCTCGTGCACCGGGCGGTGCGCGAGACGACGCCGCCGGAGCGGCTCGCCTGGTGGACCGACTGGCCCTACGCCGACCGCCCCGCGCCCGCCGACCCGGAGGCGTCCACCGTCTCCGGAGCCTCGTGGACCGACGAGCCCGCACCCCCCGAGCTGCGGGTCCGCAAGGCCGACGCCTGCGCCGCCTACGCCTCGCAGCTCGGCTTCCAGTTCGGGGGCGAGGCCGCCATGCGAGCGCGCGTGCTGGCCATGGACGCCGAGCGCTTCGCTCGCGCGCCCGGGGTCGCGGCGTGACCGGGCGCACGGCGCTCGTCACCGGAGGCGCGGGCTACATCGGCTCGCACGTGGTCTTGGCTCTGCGGGAGGCGGGCTGGCGCGTGGCGGTGCTGGACGACCTCTCCACAGGCGCGCGCGACGCCGTGCCCGACGACGTGGCCTTTGTGAGGGCGGACGTGGGCGACGGCGGGGCGGTCGGCCGCGCCCTGCGTACGCACGCGCCGGACGCCGTGCTGCACTTCGCGGGTTCGGTCTCGGCGCCCGAGTCGGTGCGCGATCCGCTCCGCTACTTCGACAACAACACCGGCCGCACCTGCGCGCTGATCCAGGCGGTGGTGGAGGCGGGCGTGCCGCGTTTCGTGTTCTCATCCTCCGCGGCCGTCTATGGCTCCGTGGGCGCGGGCCGGGTGGACGAGACCGCGCCGACCCGGCCCCTCAACCCCTACGGCCAGTCCAAGCTGATGAGCGAGGACATGCTGGCCGCCGCCGCCCGCGCCCACGGCCTGCGCACGGTGGCGCTTCGATACTTCAACGTGGCGGGCGCCGACCCCGCGGGCCGGGCGGGCCAGCGGTCGAGCGGGGCCGCTTCGCTGGTCAACGTGGCGCTGGCGTGCGCGGCGGGCGAACGGGCCAGCGTGCCCGTCTGCGGCGAGGACTTCCCCACCCGCGACGGCACGGGCGTCCGCGACTACGTGCACGTCGCCGACATCGCCTCGGCGCACGTGCACGCGCTGGAGGCGCTCGACCGCGCGAGCGAACCCCTGGTGCTCAACTGCGGCTACGGCCGGGGAGCCAGCGTGCGCGAGGTGCTGGCGGCGGCGCGCCGGGCGACGGGGCGTCCCATCCCCGCCGTCTCCGCCTTGCGCCGGCCGGGCGACCCCGCCGAGGTGGTGGCCGACCCGTCGCGCCTCGTCGCGCTGACGGGCTGGCGCCCCGCCCACCCCGACCTCGAGCGCACCATCGCCGACGCCTGGCGCTGGCGCCAGCGCGCCTCAGCCGCCCTCGAGCCCTCCCCCGCCTGAGGCGCGGACCCATCGGCGGCCTGGCGCATTGCGCCAGGCGATGGACGCGCTCGTCTCCCGCTCCGCCGACGCCGCCGAAACGGGGGACCACTTCCGCGGCTGGCTGGCGACGCTCGGGCCCGGGCCGGTCGCAGTCCTCGGCCACAACGACGCCGACGGGCTGAGCTCCACGGCGATATTCGCGCGCGCCCTGGCCGCGGCCGGCCGCGAGGCGCGCCCTCGCGTCGTCGGCCGCGGCGAGAGCCCCTGGTCGGCGGAGATGGCGGCGGAACTCGCGTGCCAGCCGCTCGCGGGCGTCGTGATCGGCGACCTCGGCGTGCGCGCCACCGCGCCGCGCCCCGACCTGCCGACGCTGGTGGTCGACCACCACGTGCCCCACGACCCGCCGCCCGGGGCGCTCGTGATCACCGGCCACGCCATGGACCCGATCCCGACCACGAGCCTCCTGGCCTTCTGGTGCGCCGAGGCGGTGGCCGACGCCGACCCGTGGCTCTGGCTCGCCGCCCTCGGGCTGATCGGCGACATGGCCGAGGACGCGGGCTTCCCCGAGATGGCGCGCGCGCGCCGCTACGGGATCACCGCGCTGCGCCAAGCGGCGTCGCTGATCAACGCCCCACGCCGCACCGCCTCGGGCGACGCCGGGCCGGCGCTGCGCCTCCTCCTGGGCCAGGACGGGCCAAAACCCCTCCTGAACGGCGAGAGCTCCGACGCCGCCGCCCTCCTCGCCGCCAAGGCCGAGGTGAAGACGGAGCTGGACGCCGCGCGGCGGGTGGCGCCCGTGGTGCGCGGCGGGGTGGCGCTGATCCTGTTCGCCTCCCCCTGCCAGATCCACCCGCTGATCGCCCAGCAGTGGCGAGGGCGGCTGCGCGGCGAGATCGTCATGGCCGCCAACAGCGGCTACCGCCCGGGCTGGGTGCACTTCGCCATCCGCAGCGCGCGCCCGCTGGACCTCGTGGCCTGGCTCGCCGAGCGCCGGCCGCCGGGCGCGGACGAGAACTACGGGTCGGGCCACCGCCAGGCGACGGGCGGCGCCCTGCGCCTCGCCGACTGGAACGCCTTCGTGCGCGCCCTGGGATTCGGACCCGAACACGAGATCGAGGAGACCCGCCCCGCGTGACCGACCTACCCTCGCCGCCGCTGCGCCTGGGCTTCCCCGTCAAGGTGATGGGCGTGCCCGGCATGAAGACCAACGACACCCGGCGCTGGCAGAAGAACCCGCACCTGAAGTGCTCGCTCGAGCTCCTCGACCCCGTGCTCGACTATCTGCGGAAGAAGCGCATCGACATGTACCGCATGTCGTCGGACATCGCGCCCTACGCGACGCACCCCGACATGCCGCAGTTCCACGACATGGTGGCCGAGAGCGACTCGGAGCTGCGCGCCTTCGGGCGCAAGGCGCAGGAGCTGGGCATCCGGCTGTCGTTCCACCCCTCGCAGTACGTGGTGATCAACGGCCCCGACCCGAACCTCACCGCCAAGAGCGTGTGGGACCTCTCCTCCCAGGCCGAGATGCTGGACCGCATGGGGCTGGGTCCCGAGGCGGTGATGGTGATCCACGTCGGCGGCGTCTACGACGACCGCGAGCTCTCGCGCGAGCGCTGGGTGCGCACATGGGAGACCCTGCCCGAGCATGTGCAGCGGCGCATGGTGCTCGAGAACGACGACATCCGCTTCGACGCCGCCGACGTGCTGTGGATCCACGACCGCACCGGCGTGAAGTGCGTGTTCGATTACCAGCACCACTGGTGCCTGAACCTGATCGGCCTCGACATGGTGGAGGCGCTGCGCCGCTTCCTGCGCACCTGGCCCGAGGGCGTCCGCCCCAAGATCCACTTCTCCTCGCCGCGCACCGAGCTGCGCGAAGTCGTGCGCCAGCTCAAGCCGGCGAAGGGCAAGGCCGCGCCCAAGCGTGCGCGCAAGCCCGATCCCGAGGAGATCACCAAGGCGCCGGTCAAGGAGAAGGCGCGCAAGAAGACGGTGCTCCTGCCGCCGATCTGGACGGGCCACGCCGACTTCACCAACCCGTTCGAGTTCGCCCGCTTCATGCGCGACGCGGTGGACGAGCGCGGGAGCGGGCTCGAGTTCGACGTCATGCTCGAAGGCAAGGCCAAGGACATCTCCTTGCTCAAGCTCCGCCCCGACCTCCTGCGCTACGCGCCGGACGTGGCGGCGCGCTTCGGCGTGTTCCCGGCGGAGGCGGCGCGGCTGGAGGCGGAGGAGGCCGACCTCGCCGCCGACCACGATCCGGAAGGCGACGAGGACGTGGACGAGGCGGCGTGACCGGGCGCGGAGCCTAGGCCGGCTGCGGCATGGCCCCGCGGAACACGTCGCGGCCCTCGATGCGGGGCAGGCGCACGGGGCGGCCGGTGCGCGCCGCCTCGTAGATCGCCGCCATGATCATCTGGTCCTGCAGCCCCTCCTCGCCGGGGGTGCGGGGCTTCGCGCCCGAGCGCACGCACTCGGCGAAGTGGTCGATCTCCAGGCTGAACTGGTTCTTGCGGCCGAGCGAGAGCTCGACATTCGCCTCCGCCTCGCCGTCGCGGCGGAAGAGGCGGAGCTTCTGCCCCTCGTAGGCGAAGGCGTTCTCGACCTCGCCCGTGCCGCGGTCGCCCATCACGCGGATGTTGCGGTGCTCGTGGGTCGAGTAGCTCGTCAGGCAGTTGGCGATCACCCCCGACGGGAAGCGTAGGGTGAAGCTGACGTTCGACTCGACCTCGCGGAAGCGCGGGTCGCCTCCCGGCGAGTGGATGGCGGCGGTCACCTCGTAGGGCTCCTCGCCCAGGAGCGCGCGGGTGGTGTTGAGGCAGTAGAGCCCGACATCGGGCAGCGATCCACCGCCCGCCAGCGCCTTGTTTTGCCGCCACTGGGCGGGATCGCCCTGGTTCTGGGTGTTGACCGCGTCGACCAGCTGCACCGAGCCGAGCTCGCCCGCCCGCGCCCGCTTGGAGAGCTCGACGTTGTTGCGCTCGTACTGGATGCGATAGGCGATCATCAGGAGGCGCTGCGCCCGGCGGCAGGCCTCCACCATGGCGCGCGCGGCCTCCGGCCTGTCGGCCATGGGCTTTTCGCACAGCACGTGCTTGCCCGCGGCCGCGGCCGCCTCGACGTGCGGCCGGTGCAGGGCGTTCGGGGTTATGACGTACACGGCCTCGATCGCCGGGTTGTCGCGCATCCGGCCCATGTCGGCATAGGAGAAGCAGGCCTCCGCGCCGATGCCGTGCTGGGCGGCTACCGCGCGCATCTTGTCGGCATCACCGCTGACCAGCCCCGTGATGCGCGCGTGCTTGCACTCGGCGAAGGCGGGGATGACGTTCTCCAGCGCGAGCCGGCCGAGGCCGACGATCGCGAAGCCCACGCGCCGGCCCGGCGGATCGGGGTTGGGCGGGGCTGCGTCCGGCCGCTCCGTTTCCGCGTGGATGGGCGGGAAGCTGACCTTCACACCCTGCACCGAGCCCTCGTCGACCGGGGCCGGCGGCCGGCCCGGGCCCGAAGCGCCCGCCGCGCCCGCCGCGCCCGCCGCCAACACCGCCCCCGCTGCGCCCAGCCCGCCCGCCGCCATCAGCTCGCGCCGCGTCGCCGCCATGCCGCCTCTCCTCCGTCGTGTCAGGCAAGCGGCGCGCCGGTTACGAAGGTTCCACCCCTGGCGGGGGATAAGCGCCGCAACCCCGGAGTCCTCCCCTGCCCGACGCGCGCGCCATGCCCGAGCCTCCGCCCACCCTCGCCGAACGGGCGCAGTGGTGGCTGGCGTGCGGGCTGGCGGCGGCGGCGACGAGCCCCGGCCTGCTTCTTATGGGCGTGCCGGACGACCCGAAGGCCCCCGAGAACCCGCTGTTCCGCCTGGCGTGGATCCCCGTCTACGCCGGCGTGCTCCTGCTGTGCGCCTGGCGCGCGCCGCGCCTCGCGAAGGCCTGGCCCGGAGCGCTTCTTTGCGGCGCGCTGGTGGGGTGGGCGGCGGCGTCGCAGCACTGGTCGATCCTGCCGGACGTGACGCACCGGCGCGTGATCGCGCTCGCGCTGACCACCCTCCTCGGCGTCATGCTGGGCGCGCTATTCGACGGCCGGCGCTTCGTCGAGCTCTTGGCGGCGGGCTCGCTGGCGCTGGCGGTCGGCTCGGTCGCGGTGGCGCTGGCTGACCCCAAGATCGGCGTCATGGTGCTGGACGGGCAGCGCGACTGGCGCGGCCTCTACCCGCACAAGAACGTGCTGGCCTTCGTCATGGCGGTGGGGGCGCTTTCAGCGGTGTGCGCCGCCCTCGCCTCCCCCGCGCGACGGCGACTGTGGATCGCCACCGCGCTCACCTGCCTGGCGCTCCTCCTCCTCAGTCGCGGCAAGACCTCGCTCGTGGGCGCGGGGCTCGTGATCCTGGGAGCGGGGGCGCTGGCGGTGCTGAGGCGCGGGCCGGTCGCCGCGGTCGTGGCGAGCTGGATCGGCGCGGCCGCCGCCACCGCCTTCGGCGTCGCCGCCGCGGTCGCCCCGGACGCCCTGCTGCGCGCCATCGGCAAGGACCCGACGCTGACCGGCCGCACCGACATCTGGGCCTCGGTGCTGCGCCGCTCGGCCGAGCGCCCGCGCCTCGGCTACGGCTTCGGCGCGTTCTGGGAGAAGGACAGCCTGCCCGCCAAGGTGGTGCAGCATGAGACGCACTGGCTCGTGCCCTCGGCCCACAACGGCTGGCTCGACCTCCTAGTGCAGGTGGGCTGGGTGGGCGTGGGGCTGTTCGCCGCCGTGCTCCTCCTGACCTTCCTCGTGCTCGCGGTGCGGCTGCACCGCGCCGACGACGCGGGGTTCGGCCTCTTGTACCTCGTGCTGTTGATCTTCTTCTCGCTGTCGGAGAGCGTGATCGAAGCTCCCAACACGCTCTCCTGGGCGCTGTTCGCGGCGGTGGTCGTGCGGGCGCTCTCGCCGCGGGCGAGCCTCGTCGCCCGACCTCGGCCCGCCCCCTCCCGCGCGCCGCCGCCGCCCTTGTGGCGCGACGCCCAGCCCGCGTGAGCCTTCACGGTTTGGCGACCGCGACCCGCTAGCCTCGCGGGGTGGACGCCGTCGTCGCACCCCTGCCCGTGGCGCGGCCCGCCGCCCAGCGCCTCAGCCTCGCGCCCGAGGCCATGCCCGCGGGCCACGGCTGGCTGCCGAGCCTCGACGGGCTGCGCGCGGGCTCCATCGCGCTCGTCCTGATCGCCCACCTCGTCTCCGACCGGCTCGCGCCCGGGGGCTTCGGCGTGGCCGTGTTCTTCGTGATCTCGGGCTTCCTGATCGCGCGGCTCTTGCTCGCCGAGGCGCGCGACCACGGGCGCGTGGCGCTCGGCCGCTTCTACTTGCGGCGCATGCTGCGGCTCTATCCGGCGCTCCTGGCCTATGTGGCGATCGTGACGACGACCTACCTCGTGCTCGGCCACCCGGTCGGCTGGGCCGAGGTGGCGGCCGCGCTCGGCTATGTGGCCAACTACCTCTACGTCTGGCTGGACGCCCACGCCGCACCCGCGCGCATGCCGTTCAGCGTGTTCTGGTCCCTGGCGTTGGAGGAGCACTTCTACCTGCTGTTCCCGGCGCTCCTGGTGATGCTGCGGGGTCGTCCCGCCCGGCTCGTCTGGGCGATGGCGGCGCTCTGCGCGGGCGCGCTCGGCTGGCGGGTGTGGCTCCTGCATGGGCACCCGGCCTGGGCGAACCCGTTCTCGCCGCTCTACTACCGCACCGACGCGCGGCTCGACTCGATCGGCTGGGGCGTGCTGATGGCCGCCGCCTGCGAGACGGCGCGCGGCCGGCGGTGGCTCATCATCCTGGGCCGGCCCCTCCCCGCCCTCGCCGCCGTCCTCGTGCTGCTCCTCACCTTCGCCGTGCGCGACGAGGGCTTTCGCCAGACCTGGCGCTACACCCTGCAGGGCGCCGCGCTGGTGGTGCTGATGGGGGCCGTCCTCTTCCAGCGCTGGCCGGAGCCCGTGCAGCGCCTCCTGAACTGGGCGCCCGTCGCCTGGGTGGGGCGGCTCAGCTACTCGCTCTACCTTTGGCACCTTGCGTGCCCCGAGATCGCGCGCACGCTGGCGCCCGGTGCGCCGCTGCCCGCTCAGTGGGCGCTGCGCTTCGCCCTCGCCTTCGCCCTGGCCGCCGCCAGCTACTACGCGCTGGAGGTCCCGCTCCTGCGCTGGCGCAGGCGCCTGGGCTCGGACGCGCGCACAGCCCCGGCCCGCGCGTGAACACCACCCGTCGAACGGCGCTGGGCGGCGCGCTGGCGCTGGCCGGCTGCGGACGCCGGGCCGACGCCGACGCGCAGGGCGCAGAGCTCTTCCCAACCGCGGCGGGGGCGGCCGGACCGAGCGTGACAAGCGGGGGCCTGACAAGCGGGGGCGTGACGAACGGCGGCGTGGCGGACGCGCGCGTTCCCCGCCTGCGCGACCTCGCCCCCTTCGCCTTCGGCAACGAGGTGACGACCGCGGGGCTCGACGACCCCGTCTACCGCCGGCTCGCCCGCGACCACGCCACCCAGCTCTCCATCGGGTGGGAGGCCAAGATGGAGGCGGTGCTCCAGCCCGACGGCTCGCTGCGCTTCGACGCGGCCGACCGCATCGCCGACTTCGCCGCCGCGAACGGACAGAAGCTGATGGGCGCGGCGGTGATCTGGCACGTGGAGGCGCCCGACCGGTTCAAGGCGCTGCTGTCGGACCGCCCGGCGTTCGCCCGCGCCTACGACGGCTTCATCGCGGGGCTGCTGGGCCACTACCGTGGGCGCATCCGCGGCTGGGACGTGGTCAACGAGCCGATCAACGACGACGGCACGGCGCTCCGCGACTCGCTCTGGAGCCAAGGGCTCGGCCAGGAGACCTGGATGGTGAGCGCCTTCAAGGTCGCGCAGGAGGCCGACCCGGACGCCGTGCTCTTCCTCAACGAGGGCGGGCAGGAAATCCGGCCGCGCAAGCTCGACATGTTGCTGCGGCTGGTCGAGCGGCTCCTTCGTGCGGGCGCGCCGATCGGCGGGCTGGGCGCCCAGCTGCACGTCGGCGTCGACATGGCCCCTGGCGACGTGCCCCGCTGCCTCAACGCCATGGCGCAGTTCGGCCTGCCCATCCACGTGTCGGAGTTCGACTGCACCCTGCAGAGCGACCGGCGCATCGACCTGCGCTCCCGCGCCGACAAGCTCGCTCGCCAGCAGGCGATCTACCGGGAGGCGCTGGAGGCGTTCGCGGCCCTGCCCGCGCGCCAGCGCTTCGCCTTCACCGTGTTCGGCCTGCGCGACCGCGACTCGTGGCTGCGCATCCCGCCCAACGCCGGCGACGGGACCGACGCGCCGCTCCTCTTCGACGACGCGGGCCGGCCCAAGCCCGTGTTCCACACCGTCGCCGACACCCTGCGCCGGCTGCGCGCCGCCTGAGGCGGCTCGTGCCGGGCGGCGGGATATGGCAATCGCTCCGCCATGCCGCAGGCCGCCCTGCATCCCCGCTTCCAGCTCGAGCACGCGGGCGGCGCGCGCGTGGGGGCCGATCGCATCCGCCTCCTCCAGGCCATCGCCGCGGAGGGCTCGATCACGGGCGCGGCGAAGGCGGTGGGGCTGAGCTATCGCGGCGCGTGGGACGCGGTGCAGGCGCTCAACGCGCTCTTCGCCCGGCCGCTCGTCGTCACCCGCGCGGGCGGGCGCGACGGCGGGCTGGCCGAGGTCACGCCCGTGGGCCAGGCCCTAATCCTGGCCTTCGGCCGCATCGACGCCGAGCTGGCGCACGTGGTCGGCCAGCTCGACCAACACCTGGCGGACCCCGAGGAGCCCCTCGACCGCCTCATCTGGAGACTCGGCATGAAGACCAGCGCGCGCAACACGCTCGCGGGCGTGGTGAGGAGCGTCACCCCCGGCGCGGTGAACAGCGAGGTGGTGCTGGAGGTCGCGGGCGGCCTCGCCATAACGGCGATCGTCACCCGGGAGAGCGCCGAGGAACTCGGCCTGGCCCCCGGTCGCGAGGCGATGGCGCTCGTCAAGTCGACCTTCGTGATCCTGGCCGCGGGCGAGGCGCCGGTGCGCACCTCGGCGCGTAACCGCATCCCCGGCGTCGTGGTCGAGCACCGCACGGGCGCGGTGAACGACGAGGTGGCGCTGGAGCACGCGGGCGGCGCGCGCATCACCGCCACCGTCACGCGCGAGAGCGGCGAGGCGCTGGAGCTGAAGGTCGGCAACCCCGCACAAGCGTTGATCAAGGCCAGCCACGTCATCGTGGCGGTGGACTGACGCGCTCAGCCGAGCCCCGCCGCCAGCGCCGCCGCCGCCAGCCGCCGCACCTCGTTGGCAGCGAGGCCGCGGAGCGGGTCGGCGGCGTCGACCACGCCTGTCTCCGCGATGCGGCCGTCGCGCAGCACCAGCACGCGGTCGGCGACGGCCGCGACCTCCTCCGCGTCGTGGCTGACGTAGACGACCGGCACCTCAAGCGCCGACAGCACACGCCGAAGCTCGGGCAGGAGGGCGCGCTTGGTGTCGGCGTCCAGGCCCGAGAGCGGCTCGTCCAGCAGCATCAGCGCGGGGCCGGTCGCCAGCGCGCGTGCCACCGCCACGCGCTGGCGCTCCCCGCCGGAGAGCCCTTGAGGGGAGCGGTCTAGCAGGGGCTCCAGCCGGAGCAGGGCGATCGCGGCGTCGAGTTCGGCGGCGGACCGGCGCGCGCGCCGCCAGCCGTAGCGCAGGTTCTCCCGCACGCTCAGGTGCGGCAGGAGCGCGGCATGCTGGAAGACGAGCCCCGCCGCCCGGCGGTGCGGCGCGACGAAGCGCGCCGCGTCCTGCCAGGTCTCGGCCCCCACGCGTACGTGGCCGTCGAGCCGGTGCAGGCCCGCCAGCGCGCGCAGCACCGTCGACTTGCCCGCGCCGGACGGCCCCACGAGCGCGGTGACCGCGCCCGCCCGCGCGTGGAGCCGCACGTCGAGCGCGAGCGCGCCCACCCGCCCGGTCAGTTCGGCTTTCAGACCCTCCGTCACGCCCGCAGCCCCGCGAAGCGCCGGTCGATCAGGAGGAGCGCCAGGAGGCTCGCGAAGGCGAACACGGCGAGACCGCCCGCGAGCGCGTAGGCCGGGCCGAACTGCAGGCTCTCGACCAGCTGGTAGATGCGGATCGAGACCACCTCCGTGCGCCCGGGCACGCCGCCGCCGATCATCAGCACCACGCCGAACTCGCCCACCGTGTGCGCGAAGACGAGAACGGCGGCGGACAGGAAGCCCCGCCGCGCCAGCGGGGCGGCGACCGTCAGGAAAGCGTCGAGCGGCGAGGCGCGCAGGGTGGCGGCGGCCTCCAGCGGCTCGCGCCCGACCGCCTCGAACGCGGTCCGCAGCGGCTGCACCGCAAACGGCAGCGAGTAGAACACCGAGCCGATCACCAGGCCCGTGAAGGTGAACGCCAGCGTCCGCACTCCGAACGCGTGCAGCGGGATCATCAGCGGGCTGTCCGGCCCGAGCGCGACGAGGAGGTAGAAGCCCAACACCGTCGGCGGCAGCACGAGCGGCAGGCCGGTGAGCGCGGCGACCACCTCCTTGCCCCACCAGCGGCCGCGCGCCAGCCACCAGGCGAGCGGCGTCGCCACGACCAGGAGGATCAGCGTGGTGATCGCGGCCAGCGCCGCCGTCACGCCGATCACCTCACCCACGCGCGCCTCCGCCGGCCGGTCGACCGTCGTGCGCCTTAGCTGCCGGACGGCCGCTCCGTCCAGCGAGGCCCGTCCAGCGAGGTTCGTCCAGCGAGGTTCGTCCAGCGAGGTTCGTCCAGCGAGGCGGGACGGCGGCGCGGTTCAGCCCGCGATGGCCGACGCCCCGCGCTCGCCCGTGCGGATGCGCAGCGCCTGCTCGAGGTCGAGCACGAACACCTTGCCGTCGCCGATCCGCCCGGTGTTGGCGGCCGCGGTGATCGCCTCGACCACCCGGTCGCAGATGTCCTCGGGCACGGCGGCCTCGATCTTCACCTTGGGGAGGAGGCGCACCTCGTACTCAGCGCCGCGGTAGACCTCGGTCTTGCCACGCTGGCGGCCGTAGCCGCGCACCTCCGTCACGGTCAGCCCCGAGGCGCCCGCCTCGGTCACGGCGTCGAGCACCGCGTCGAGGCGGCTCGGCTTGATGACGGCCACGATCAGCTTCATGGGTTCCTCCGCCGCGCCTCCGAGCTATGCCGGACGCGCGCGCGCGCGCCAAGGAGGCAGTCGCCCATGCCGCTCGAGGTCCGGCGGTTTCGCTGCCTCCAGTCCAACTACGGCTATCTCGCGCGCGACCTCGCCACGGGCGCGGTCGCCGCGGTGGACGCGCCCGACGCGGACGCGGTGCTGGCCGAGGCGCGGCAGGCGGGCTGGCGCATCACCCTGGTCGTCAACACCCACTGGCACCCCGATCACACGGGCGGGAACGCCGCGGTCAAGGCCGCCACCGGGGCGGAGATCACGGGACCTGAGGAGGTGCGCCGCGTGGCGCCGCTTGACCGCGCGATCGGCCCCGGCGAGGCGGTGATGCTGGGCGAGACCGCGCTGCAGGCGATCGAGACGGGCGGCCACACGCTGGGCCATCTGAGCTTCCACGCGCCCGAAGCCCGCGCGGTGTTCACGGGCGACGCGCTTTTTCCGCTCGGCTGCGGCCGCATGTTCGAGGGGACGGCCGCCCAGTCCTGGGCGGGGCTTGAGCGGCTGGCGGCGCTCCCGCCCGAGACGCAGGTGTGGGCGGGGCACGAGTACGGCGCGGCCAACGCGCGCTTCGCGCTCTCCGTCGAGACCGCCCCGACCGTGCGCGAGGCGCTCGAGGCCGCGCTCGCCCGGTATGCGTCGGGAGAGCCCAGCTCGCCCACGACGATCGGAGCCGAGCGCGCGCTCAACCCGTTCCTGCGCGCGCCGGAGCTTCGGCCCGACTTGACGCCCGCCGACGCGTTTGGCGAACTGCGGGCTCTGAAGGACGGCTTCGCCTGAGCTAGCGCTGTAGCGTCGCCAGTATGCGCTCGGACGAGGGGCGCCCCGCCACGCCGAGCTCGGGCGCGATCACGATCTGCACCCGCGTCGCCCCGGCCACCACCTGCGGGCTGCGTCCGGGCAGGAAAGTCACCTCCGACACGCGCTGAACGACGACCCGCCCGCGCCCGCCCGCCGCCATCCGCACCAGCGCGTCGGAGGTGATGGCGAAGGCGTCCGCGAAGAGGGTCTCCGAGTCCGGCGTGATCAGCGGCGCATTGAAGCTGATCAGCCGGCCGGCTGCGCGGCTGGCGCGGCGGCTGGCCTCCGCCAGGGCGCTGAACACGCCGTTGGGGCCGAGCGGGGCCTGCGGGCGCAGCGCGCCGGCCGGGCTGACCGCCCACGCCGCCGCTCCCATGGGCCGACGCTCTGTAAACAGGGTGACGCCACCCAGGCGCGACACCCTCAGCACGGGCTGGCCCACGTCGTTCTTGTAGATCAGGTCGCCGCGCGGCCCCGGCGTGGCCTGCAGGGCGAAGATTTCCGAGCTGTCGTCGAAGCGCAACAGGGTGGTGCGCGCCGCCCGGTCGAGCACAAAGCCGTCGCCGCGGTCGGCGTTGAAGCGCGCGATGATGGGCGCCGCCCCGAAGTGGCGGTCGGCGTCGCGCGGCTTCCACATGAAGTCGCGCAGCGACGGCTCGGCCAGCCCGTGCTGCCCGATGGGGCGCAGGCCGAAGATGAGTCCACCTCCGGACGGCGGTCCCGGCGGCCCCGCCCAGGCCGCGGGCGACGCGACGAGCCAGCATGCGCCCGCCCCCGCCACCGTCCACGCGCGCACAGATCCCATGGCCGCCGACATGCGCAGGGACTCGGGCGCTTTGTGGGCGTGGGCGGGGCGACGCCGCGCCCTGCGGCCGAGCGTGGCCCGTGCGACGCAGCCGCGCCCGCCGCCTTCAGCTCGCGAGGTACTGGCCGCCGTTCGCGCTCAACGTCGCGCCCGTGATGAACGACGCGTCCTCCCGGGCGAGGAAGGCCACGCAGGCGGCGATCTCCTCGGCGCGGCCGAGCCGCCCCACGGGGATGGCGCCGACGATCTTCTGCATCACGGGCTCGGGGATCGTGCTCATCATCTCGGTGTCGATGTAGCCGGGCGCCACGCAGTTGACGGTGATGTTCTTGTTGGCCGTCTCCAGCGCCAGCGCCTTGGTGAAGCCGATCGCGCCGGCCTTGGCGGCGGAGTAGTTGGTCTGCCCCATCTGGCCCTTCTGACCGTTGATGGAGCTGATGTTGACGATCCGGCCGTAGCCGCGCTCGCGCATGCCTTCGATGACGTTGCGCGTCATGTTGAACAGCGAAACGAGGTTGACGTAGATCACCTCGCTCCACTGCTGGGTTGTCATCTTGTGCAGCATGGCGTCGCGTGTGATGCCGGCGTTGTTGACCAGGACGTCGATCGGGCCGAGCTGCGCTTCCACCTCCCTGATGGCGCGCGCGGCGTCGTCGAACTCGCCGACATTGCCCTTGACCACCATGACGCCCAGCTCATCGGCGGCCTTGCGCGCGGCCTCCTCGTTGCCGGAATAGCCGGCGGCGACGTCGAAGCCGTCGGCCTTTAGGCGCTCGGTGATGGCCCGGCCTATGCCGCGCGTGCCGCCGGTGACCAATGCGACCCTGCTCGCCATGGCTTAGCTCCTCCGTCGTTTCTTGGCCGGGAGGGCTAGCGGAGGGTGCGCTGCAGCAGCAAGCCGCGCGTCAGTCGCGCTCCACGCAGAGCGCCACGCCCATGCCGCCGCCGACGCACAGGGTGGCGAGGCCGCGCTTGACGTCGCGCCGACCCATCTCGTGCAGGAGGGTGGTGAGGATGCGCGCGCCCGAGGCTCCGATCGGGTGTCCGATGGCGATCGCCCCGCCGTTGACGTTGACGCGCGCGGGATCGAGCGAGAGCTCGCGCAGCACGCACAGCGACTGGGCGGCGAAAGCCTCGTTGGACTCCACGAGGTCGAGCTGGTCGATCGTCCAGCCCGCCTTCTCCAGCGCCTTGCGGCTAGCGGGAATGGGGCCGGTGCCCATGACCGCCGGATCGACGCCGGCGTTAGCCCAGGAGGCTATGCGCGCCAGCGGCTCGATCCCGCGCCGCTCGGCCTCGGCGGCGGTCATCAGCACGACGGCGGCGGCCCCGTCGTTCAGGCCCGAGGCGTTGCCGGCGGTGACGGACCCCTGCTTGTCGAAGGCGGGCTTCAGGCCGCTCATCGCCTCGAAGGTCGCGCCCGCGCGGATGTACTCGTCGTCGGCGACGACGGTGTCGCCCTTGCGACCTTTTACCGTAACCGGGGCGATCTCGCTCTTGAAGCGGCCCTCGGCGCGCGCCTGCTCGGCTCGGTTCTGGCTGGAGGTGGCGAACCGGTCCTGGTCCTCGCGGGTGATCTGCCAGCGCTCGGCGATGTTCTCGGCGGTCTGGCCCATGTGGTAGCCGTGGAAAGCGTCCCACAGCCCGTCGCTGATCATGGTGTCGACGAACTGCAAGTCGCCCATCTTCTTGCCGTCGCGCAGGTGGGCGGCGTGGGGAGAGCGGCTCATGCTTTCCTGTCCGCCGGCGACCACGACCCGCGCGTCGCCGCCCGCGATCTGCTGGTAGCCCAGCGCCACCGCGCGCAGGCCCGAGCCGCACAGCTGGTTCAGGCTCCACGCCGGCGCTTCCTGCGGAACGCCTGCCTTCATGGAGGCCTGACGCGCGGGGCCCTGCCCCGCCCCGGCCTGCAGCACCTGGCCGAGGATCACCTCCTCGACCTCGGCCCCGTCGACGCCCGCACGCTCCAGCGCGGCGCGGATCGCCACGGCCCCGAGCTCGTGGGCGGGAAGCGAGGCGAGCGCGCCGTTGAACGACCCCACGGGCGTGCGCGCGGCGCTGGCGATGACGATGGATTCGGCGGCCACGGCGGGCTCCTCCCAGAGCGTTTGCGCCACCCCTAACCCCGGGCGCCTCGTCCCGCCAAGAGCGCTGGCGCGCCGCCTTCGCTTCCGCGATAGTGCGGGTGCGAACACGCCCGAACGTAGTCTCCGAGTCCCGCCGATGTCCGACACCACCGCCCAGGTCCCGCCGTCGCGCGAGGACGGCCCCGTGGTGATCAAGAAGTACGCCAACCGCCGGCTCTACAACACCGCCGAGTCGTCCTACATCACGCTGGACCACTTGGCCGAGCTGGTGCGCCGTTCGGTCGACTTCGTGGTCTACGACGCACGCACGAACGACGACATCACGCGGCAGGTGCTCACTCAGATCATCTTCGAGGAGGAGACTCGCGGCCGCAACATCCTGCCCGTGCAGTTCCTCCGCCAGCTGATCCAGCTGTACGGCGGTCAGATGCAAGCCATGGCGCCCAGCTATCTCGAGGCCAGCATGGACGCCTTTGTCCGGGGCGGCGAGCACATCCGCGAGCAGTGGGTGCAGGCGCTGGCCATGCCTGGCGCGCCGCCCGGCGCGGCGCTCTTCGAGGAGCAGGTGCGCAACAACTTCGCGGTGTTCGACAAGGCGATGCGCATGTTCACGCCCTTCCCGCGCGCGGAGCCCGAGGCGCCGCCGCCGCGCGCTGAGCGCGCGTCCGAGCCTGACGCCCTGGTCGAGCTGTCGCAGCGCATGGAGGAGATGCAGCGCCAGCTGCAGGCGCTCTCGGCCAAGGGCTGAGCGCGCCAGCCGCGCTGGCGCCAGGGTTGCTCAAGTGTTGACGACCCGCGTGAATGGAGCGCTTCGTTGACCCGAAACGACACTCACCTGCCAATGCTCCGGCCGGTCAATCCGTCGGCGGAAGGTTCTCGCGTCGAGACCGGCGATCCACGCGTGCTCGCCCAGACGCTCGGCCAAGCCCATCCGCGGCGCGGCCTGCGCGGGGGCCCGCCCATGCTGACCGCCGCGCGCCGCGCGTATCTCGGCGCCGAGTGGACCGGCGCGCACGACCGGAGGCTCCGCCCGGGCGCCGTAACCACCGTCGCGGTCTGAGTTCGCAGCGCGAAGCCCGATCTGCGGTCGCCAGGGCGGGCGCGTCCGGCCGGAGCGGGTATAAGGCCGTCGGCGTGACGCGCTCGGACGGCCCATTTGCCGTCGCAAGCTTGCGTCAGCCTTGGTCGTGTCCGAGTTCCCGTCGCGAGTCTCCATGCCCCAGCTCACCCCCGACCAGAAGCGCGTCATCACCACGCGGCTAGGCTACCATCTGGCCGAGCGCCCCGACGACGAGCGCCGCGACCTGGTCGGGCCGGACGGGCGCCACCGCGGCGTCTTTCGCCCGAGCCGCGCCACCGACCTGTGGATCTGGAACGACGCGGTGTTCTCCTTCGAGCTCTACCGCGACCGCGAGGGAGCCGTTCACCGCGCCACCCCGGCGAGTCCCGGCTCCGTGCGGCTGGAGCGTCTCTGGCCGGAGCCCGGCGAGGCGGAGGACGCGCCCGCGCGCGTGCTGGACGGCTATGAGCGCCTCTCGGCCAGCCAGTAAGCCCGGCGCGATGAGGCGGGCGGCGACGTGACGGGAGTCCGGCCGGGAGCCGCCCGTCGTCGCGCGGCCCGGCGTCTTGCGCTGGCGGCGGGGCTCGTCGCGGCGGCGCTCGCGGCCGCCACGCCCTCGCCCGCAGCCCATCCCAATGCGCTGTGGCACGTGGTGCACGACCTCTGCGTGCCGCTGCGTCGCACGACGGGACTGTCGGCCCCCTGCCTCACCGTGGATCTCCGCGGCCGGACGGCGGTGGTGCCCGACCCGCAGTCGACGACCCAGGTCCTGCTTGTGCCGACGCAACGGGTCACCGGCATCGAGGACCCCGCGCTCCTCGCCCCCGACACGCCCAACTACTGGCAGGCCGCGTGGGAGGCGCGCCGCTTCGTATCGGCCCGCGCGCGTCGCGCCACGCCGCGCGATGCGATCGGGATGGCGGTGAACTCCTTCTACGGCCGCAGCCAGGAGCAGCTGCACATCCACGTCGATTGCGTGCGCCCCGACGTGCGGGCGCAGCTCGCGGCCGCCGCGCCGCGGCTCAGCACGCGGGAATGGAAGCTCCTCTCCGTGGGCAGCGGCCTGTGGCGCGTGCGCGAGGTGGCGGGCGAGGACCTCGCGCAGGCCGACCCCTTCGCGCTCCTCGCCGCGGCGGGGGCGCACACGGCCGCGCACATGGAGCAGCAGACGCTGGCGGTGATCGGAGGCCGCCTCGCCGACGGTCGCCCGGGCTTCCACCTCCTCGCCCAGACCGCGCGGCCCTCGCTGGGCCTCCCCGGCCACAGCGAAATCCTGCTCGATCAGCAGTGCGACGTGCTGCGCCCGGGCGCTGCGCCGCCCGGCTAGGCCTCGACGACGACGGCGGTGACGTTGTCGGGAGCGCCGCGCTCCAGCGCCAGGTCGACCAGCGCCTCGGCGGCGTCGGCGCTAGCCAGGAGCTGGGCCGCCTCGGCGTCGGACACGAGGTTGGTCAGCCCGTCCGAGCACAGGAGGAAGCGGTCGCCCGCGGCCAGGGCGCCCTCGGTCAGCCCGAGCGGCGCCTCGGAGGCGCAGCCCAGCGCGCGGGTCAGGACGTTGGCCTGGCCGTGGCCGCGCGCCGCCTCCGGGGTGAGCGCGCCGGCGTCGACCAGCGTCTGCACCACGCTGTGGTCGTGGGTGAGCTGGTCGAACGCGCCGTCGCGCAGACGGTAGGCGCGGCTGTCGCCCGCCCAGAGGCACAGGAAGTGGCCGCCGTAGACCAGGAGCGCCACCACCGTGCAGCCCACCACCGCGCCGGGCCCGAGCGTCTCGGCCAGCGCGCGCATGTCGGCGTTGGCGCCCTCCAGCCGGGCGCGCACGTCCTCCAGGAAGAGGTGTCCGGCCGACGGCGGCGCGAGCTCGGACAGCGCGTGGACGACGAGCGCGCTCGCCGCGTCGCCCTTCTGGTGACCGCCCATGCCGTCGGCCACCGCCCAGAGGCCGCAGCCGGGGCCGAGGTGGGGCCGGGCGAGCCAGCCGTCCTCGTTGACCTCGCGCACGTGGCCGACGTGGCTGCAGCCGGAGGAACGCAGGCCGGGAGGGGCGGCGACGAGCACGGCGGCGATCCCGAGCCCGACCTAGCGGGAAGCCTGGGCGTCCAGCGCGTTCAGCCGCGCCTCGTAGCCGGCGCGGAAGGCCGCGTTGACCCGGCTCTCCGGATCGCGCCGCGCCTCCTCCGCAAAGTCGGCGTGGGCGGCGCGATGCGTCTCCCAGGCCACCGCCGCGCGCGGTCGCATGAGGAAGGACCGCCCTTCCAGCTTGGCCTCCGTCGCGTCCGGGTCGAGCGCATGGAGTGTCTCCTCCACCGCCGAGCGCATACCGGCGATCAAGCAGAGCACGTGCGTCTTGAGGTCGGCGAAGCACTCGTTGACCGCTTCCGGCCCGGCGAGGAAGCCCTCGGCCGGCGCGCGAAGAAGATCGGCGGCCACGCGTTGCGCCCCCGCCCACTTAAACGGGTTGTTGTTCTCGGCCTGGACGGTCGTTCGCGACATGCGGAACTCGCCCTTGACCGTCACGCGCTCGGCCATGAGGTCGGACAAGCCCAGCACCATCTGTCGGTACACGGAGCCGAGGGCGAAGAGCGTGTCACGCGCCTCCGCCCCGGAAAGCGCGGAGAGGTCGAGCCCCGCCCCCGCGCAGAAGGCCTCCAGGAGCGAGGCGTCGGTCGGGGCTGCAGCGGCCGGAGGCGGGGCGGGCGCGCCGTTCGTCCAGGCTGAGGGGACCGAGACGGTGGCCTCGAGCGGATCGCCCGGCTCAAGGAGCGGACGGCTGAACGGCGCGTCGAATAGGCCGGAGGCGGGAGCCGGCCCCTCGCCCGACCGCGGGGTCGGCGGCGACGGCGACGGCGGGGCGGCCGCTGAAGGGCGCCCCGGAACGGCGAACGGCGAACCGGCCGCGGGCTGCACCTCATCGGCCGCCACCACGATGGAGAGCGACCCCAGCCGCAGCACGTCGCCGGGCGAGACCGTCACGTCCTCCCCGTGCGGCAGGGGATCGGGCGCGCCCTCCAGCCGCACGCCGTTGGCGCTGACGTCGCGCACGGTGAGCCGCCCTCCGCGCTCGGCGAACACGCAGTGCGCGCGCGAGATGGCGCGTTCGGGGTCGCGCACCGCCCAGCCGCCGTCGCCGGGGTCGCGGCCGACGGTCAGGGCGCCCTCGTGCACCCGGCGCGCGTCGAGCGTCTGGGCGGGTGCTGAGGGATCGACCAGTCGGAGCAGAGGCACGGCGCGAACCCTGAAGCGGTAGGCGTCCAGCCTGCCCCAAGCCGCTTAACAAAGCGGCGCCGCGCTCCGGCCGGCTGCGACACTTCGGCTTAACCGCCGTCCGCTAGCAAGGACGTCGGTGCGGGGCGCAGAGACATCGCCGCCCCGGAGGAGGTCGCGTGCCGGAGCTGGTCGGACGATACGAGATCCGCGAGCGCGTGGGCGAAGGCGCCATGGCCGACGTCTACCGGGCCTGGGACCCGCACATCCAGCGCGAGCTGGCGATCAAGGTGCTGAAGCCCGAGTTCCGAGCCCGGCGCGAGTACGCCGGCCGCTTCCTGCGCGAGGCCAAGGCCGCGGGCGCGCTCAGCCACCCCAACATCGTCACGATCTACGACGTCGGCGAGGCCGGCGGCTTCCCCTACATCGCCATGGAGCTCTTGGACGGCCAGCCGCTGGACGCCGCCGTCCAGGGCCAGCGCCTCGAACTCGAGACCGTGCTGGCGGTGGGCGTGCAGCTGGCCGAAGCGCTGCGCTACGCGCATGGCGCGGGCGTGGTGCACCGCGACATCAAGCCGTCCAACATCATGCTGGGCCGCGACGGGCGCTCGGTGAAGATCCTCGACTTCGGCATCGCCCGGGTGGCCGAGGCGCTGGGCCGCGCGGAGCTGGAGGGCGGTCGCACACAGGTGGGCCAAGTGCTCGGCACCCCGCGCTACATGAGCCCCGAGCAGGCGCTGGGCCAGGAGATCGACGGCCGCTCCGACCTCTTCTCGGCGGGCGTGGTGCTCTACGAGCTCCTCACCGGCAAGAAGGCGTTCGCGGGCGCGAGCGCGGCGACGCTCGCCCTGCAGATCACCCAGGCCGAGCCCGCAGCCCTCGGCGAGGTCGCGCCCGAGACGCCGCGCGGCCTGCAGTTCATCGTGACCAAGCTCATGGCCAAGCGCCCCGAGCGGCGCTTCGCCGACGGCGGCCAGCTGGCCGAGGCGCTCCGGCGCGAGCAGGCGGCGCTGGCCGCGGCCACGCTCGAGGGCCGCTCGCGCCGCCGCATTCCCATGGCGGTCCGCACTTCGCTCGTGATGGTGGGCGTGACGGGGGCGGTGCTGGCCGTCGCGGTCGGCGCGGTCTTGGGGCGCGAGGGCGCGGCCATGCGGCGCATGACGCTGACCTCGGGCGAGGCGGTGTCTTCGTTCGTCGCCTCCAACGCCGCGCTCCGCGCCGCCGACAACGCCACCCTGCCGCCCGACCAGCGTGACTGGGCCCCGGTCGACGCCTTCGTTCGCGCCGCCTCCGCCGATCCGAACGTGCGCGCGCTCAAGGTGGTCGACCGCGACGGCGTGATCCGCGGCGCCACCGACCCCGCGCTCGTGGGCCGCCCCTACCGCGCCGCGGCGGGCGAGGCGGAGGTGCGCACCGCGCCCGAGCTGCGCGTCACCGCCGAGGGCGCGCGCGGCGCCGACGGATTCCGCTTCGTGCGGCCCATCACCTACGCCGGCCAGCGCTTCGGCACGGTCGACGTGAGCCTGTCCAACGGCGAGCTCAACGCCGCCGCGCGCGACTCGCGCCTGATGCTGATCCTCCTGTCGGCGGTGGTGCTCATGGCGGTCGGCGCCGGCAGCTACGCCGTCGCGCGCGAGGCGGCCGGGCCGGTGCGGCGCCTCAAGGCGGCGCTGGCCGACGCGGCCATGGGCGACCTCGACTTCCGCATCTCGCATCGTCGCCGAGACGAGTTCGGCGAGCTGTTCGACGGCGTGAACACCCTGCTCGCGGGCCTGCAGGAGCGCCTGTACGCGGCGGAAGGCCGGTCGCTGGACGGCACGGTCGTGCAGCCCGTCCCCGCGGCGCACGCTGTGGCGGAAGCCTCCCCGCGCGAAGGCCCATTCGCCGCGCCGGAACCCGCACCCCGCGCCGCCGCGCCTCGGCTCAAGGCCCTCACTGCATAAGCGGGGATTCTCGCCCGCCCCTTCTCAGGGGGCGGTGGGCTCTAACCGGCCCCCGAGACGAGCGAGGGCCGCCGGAGGTCGCGCTGCAGGTCGGCCAGCCGGCGATGCACGGGCGACGCGAGCCGCGTCAGCCACTCCGCATCCGCCAGTCGGGCGACGAAGGCCGCGGGATCGAGCGGACGGGAGAAATAGAAGCCCTGGAACAGCGGACAGCCCAGGGCGTGGAGCACGTCCACCTCCTCGCGCCGCTCCGCCCCTTCCGCCAGCACGCTGATGCCGAGGCCGCGGGAGAGCTCGATCAGCGCCTTGCAGATGGCGCGGCTGTCGGCGCGACGGTCGACGTCGGTGACGAACTCGCGGTCGATCTTGAGCTTGGTGAAGGGCAGGTTCTTCAGATAGCTCATCGACGAATAGCCGCTGCCGAAGTCGTCGATCGCCACGCCCACGCCCAGCGCGTGCAGCTCGCCCAGGAGGGCGCGGACGCCGTCGGCGTCCTGCATGGCGGCCGTCTCGGTGAGCTCGACCTCCAGCTGGGCCGGGCGCACGCCGTGCAGCTCGAGGAGGCGCGCCAGCGTCTGGGCGAGCTGCGGGTCGCGAAACTGCCGGGCGGAAAGGTTCACCGCCACCCGCAGGTCGCCCAGCCCCGCCTCGTCCCAGGCGCGAACCTGGCGGCAGACGGCGTTGAAGGTCCAGAGCCCCACTTCCTCCACCAGGGCCGACTCCTCCAGGAGCGGGATGAAGCGCGAGGGCGACACCTCTTCGCCCGAGGCGCGCCGCCAGCGCAGGAGCGCCTCGGCGGCGACCACCCGGCCGGCGGCGAGGTCCACCACGGGCTGGTACTGCAACCGCAGCTCGCCGCGGCCGATGACGCTGTGCAGCTCCTGCTTCAAGGCGAAGCGCTCGCGCTCGGCGGCGCGCGTGGCGGGGGTCGAGAAGCTCACCGCCGCGCCCTCCGAGGCGCCCCGCGGCTGGGCGGAGGCGCAGGCGCGACGCACGAGTTCGGCCGCCCCCTCGCCGTCGGCGGGGTGCGCCGCCGCGCCGGCGTGCAGTTCCGGGATGAACGGAAGGCCGCCGCCCTCGATCTCCTGGCGCAGCACATAGCTCAGCGCGCGCAGCCGGCGCTCGCCGGCCTCGGGGGCGTCGAGCCCGGGCAGGGCGACCGCGAAGGTCGCGCCGTCCCACCGCGCGACGGGTTGGGCGGCGTCGGAGGTCTTCCGCAGGCGGGCGCCGAAGGCCTCCAGCACGCGGAGGTCGGCCCCGGGATCGGTCAGCGCCAGCCGGTCGAGCTCGGACAGGCGGAACACGCCCACGGCGAGCGGCTGGCCGGGCGCGGCGTCGAGCAGCGCCTGGACCGCCAGCACGAAGGCGTCGCGCGAGAGCAGGCCCTCGCCGGTCGGCTCGCGCGCGTCCCAGCTCGCCACGGCCTCGCGCAGCTCGCGCATGAGTTCGGGACTGATCGCCGGCGACCGCGCGGCGAGGTCGAGGAGCGCCTCGCCCGCGCCGATCGCCCGACCGGGTCGCCAGCGGTCCAGCAAGGCGGGCCAGGCCCGGCGCGGCGGTTTCGCCCTCATCGCTCGCTCGACCGCTCCGCCCCGACACCGCCATACTGCGTGGACGGGCGTTAACAGCGGGTCGATCTCCAGGAACGGCGGGCGCTTAGCGGCGAGGCTCAGCGGAAGAAGAGCGCGGTCACCACGGCGAACACCGGCAGGAGCACCGCCGCCGACCAGCCGACGTAGCCGAAGAACGACGGCATGCGCACCCCGCGCTCCTTGGCGATGGCGCGCACCATGAAGTTCGGCGCGTTCCCGATGTAGGTCAGCGCCCCCATGAAGACGGCCCCCGCCGAGATCGCGGCCAGCGTGCGCGCGAGCGGGCCCATCAACGTCGCGGCGTCCGCGCCCGCCAGGTTGAAGAAGACGAGATAGGTCGGCGCGTTGTCCAAGACCGACGACAGGAGCCCCGTGGTCCAGAAATAGGCGAGGTCGTGCGGTCGGCCGTCCGCCCCGGTCACCAGCGCCGTGACGGGCGCCAGCGCGCCGTGCGGCCCGGCCTTGAGAATGGCCAGCACCGGGATGATCGTCACGAAGATGGCGGCGAACAGCCAGACGACCTCGGCCAGGGGCGCCCAGGTGAAGGCGTTCTCTATCCGCACGCGCTTGGGCGTGGTGGTCCACGACAGCCAGGCGAGGGCGCCCAGCGCCGCCTCCCGCGCGAGGTCCTGCAGGGCGAGCGGCGCGCCCATGACGTCGAAGACGACGCCCGGCCGCCAGACCCCGCTCGCCAAGACCGCCCCCACGGCCAGCATGATGAGGAGGAGGTTGTGCGCACCCTCCACGGCGAAACTGTCGCGCTCCGCGCCGCCGGGCGAGCCGCCATCGCGTCGCCAGATCGTCCGGTCGATCAGGAAGAAGGCGGCCAGCACGAGCCCGCCCGCGACGAGGAGCGGCCCCGCCATGTGCGCGAAGGTCCAGCCGAAGGTCACGCCGTGCAGGAAGCCCAGGAACAGCGGCGGGTCGCCTATGGGCGTCAGCGCGCCACCGAGATTGGCGACGAGGAAGATGAAGAACACCAGCACGTGGGCGTTGCGCGGCCGCGCGCGGTTGCCCTCGATCAGCGGCCGCACGAGGAGCATGGCCGCCCCCGTCGTCCCCATGACGCTGGCGAGAAGCGCGCCGAAGGCCAGGAGGCCGGTGTTGGCGAGCGGTGCGCCGCCGAGCTGGCCCTTCACCCGCACGCCGCCCGCGATCACGAACAGCGCGAACAGGAGCGCGATGAAGGGGAGGTAGTCGAGGAGCGCGGCGTGGACGAGCTCGCGCGCGGCCTGCGCCGGACCGAATACGACCGCCAACGGGAGCGCCAAGGCCAGCGCCCACGCCGCCGCGATCGCCTCGAAGCGCTTGTGCCAAAGCCGCGGCGCGAGCTGGGGCAGGATCGCGATGGTCAGGAGAAGCCCCGCGAACGGCGCGGCCCAGCCGAGCCCGAGCCGTGCCCCGTCGAGCCCCGCGTGCGCCGCGTCGGCGGCGGCGGCGCTTCCCGCGTCTCCCAGCGCGAGCGCGACGCCGCCCGCCGCGATCCAGCTCCGGCGCACCCGCTCGCTCCCCGCCCCACGCGGCCGGTCTAGGGAGAACCAGGGTTGAAGCCTAGGCGCCGGGCGCGGCGCGGGCCAGTGTCTCGCCGTCAAGTTGATCAGGCGTCAGGAGAGTCGTCCGCCCGTGCCGACGGTCGTCAGCGTCGCCTATCCGTTCGCGCGCGTGGACGCCGACCCCGTGGGCGGGGCCGAGCAGGTGCTCTCGCACCTCGATCGGGGCCTCGTGTCGCGCGGCTGGCGCTCGGTGATCTTGGCCCAGGCGGGGTCGACTCCCGCGGGCGAGCTCGTCGCCCTGCCCCGGCGGGACGGCCCCATCGACGACCGGGCCCGCGCGGACGTGCGCGCAGCGGTGGCCGAGGCGCTCGCCCGGACGATCGCCGAGGTCCGGCCCGACCTCCTCCACTTCCACGGCGTCGACTTCGCCGACCACCTGCCGCCGGAGGGTCCGCCGGCGCTGGCCACCCTGCACCTGCCGCTCGACTGGTACCCGCCGGACGCGCTCGCGCCGACGCGGCCCCGCACTTGGCTCTTGCCCGTCTCGGCCGACCAGGCGTCGCGGGCGCCGCCCGGCGCGCGGCTCCTCGCGCCGATCGAGAACGGGGTCGAGCTGGACGGCTACCCCACCGACCTGCGCCCGCGCACCTTCGCGCTGACGCTGGGGCGGGTCTGCCCGGAGAAGGGGCTGCACCTCGCGCTCGACGCCGCCTTCCTGGCGGGCGCGCCCCTGCTCGCTGCGGGCGAGGTGTTCCCCTACCCCGACCACCAGCGCTACTTCGCCGAGGAGGTGCGGCCGCGGCTCGACGCGCGCCGGCGGTGGCTAGGTCCCGTGCAGGGCGCGGCCAAGCGGCGGCTCCTGGCGGCGGCGCGCTGCGTGCTCGTCCCCTCGCTGGCGCCCGAGACCTCCTCCCTCGTGGCTCGCGAGGCGCTGGCGGCGGGGACGCCGGTGGTCGCCTTCCTGGGTGCGGGCGCCCTGGGCGAGGTGATCGAACCCGGGCGCACGGGAATCCTGGTCAGCTCGGTGGCCGAGATGGCGGAGGCCATAGAGACGTGCGGCGCCCTCGACCGCGAGGCCTGCCGCGCCGCGGCCCGCGCGCGCTTCGACGCGAGGGTGATGATTGAGCATTATCTCGCGCTCTACGCCCGCCTGATCGCCGGCGGCCCGTGACTTTCGCAGTCGAGGAGATCACACGGCCCGAGGAGCTGGAGGCGCTCGTTCCCCCCTGGGAGGCCCTGTGGGCGGCGGACGCCCGAGCCGGGCTGTTCCAGTCGCCGGCGTGGCTGCTGCCGTGGCGCCGCCGTCTGGCTCCGGAGGCGCCTCTGCACGTCCTGGCGGCGCGGCGCGACGCACGGCTCGCGGGCCTCCTCCTCATGTTCGTGCATGCGCCGCCCGGCGGCCCGCGCCAGCTCACCCTCTTGGGCAACGGCGTCAGCGACACGCTCGACCTCCTGTGCGCGCCCGAGGACGAGGCCACCGTGGTCGCCGCCTTCGCGGACCGGCTGCGCGCCTCGGACGGGTGGGACGCCGCCGACCTGCGCGACACTCCCGCGGACGGCCGCATCGCGCGTCTCGCTGCACACCTGCCCGGAGCGATCATCGACGACGACGAGCCCCGGCCGACGCTCCACCTCTCCGCCCCGAATGCGCTTGAGGCGGCGTGGGAGCCCAAGCTGCGGCGCGACCTGCGCCAAGCGGCGCGCCGCGCCGAGGCCGAAGGCCTCGTGATCCGCGGCGCAGATGCGGGAACGGTCGCGCGCGACCTCGACAGGCTGTTCGATCTCCACGCCGCGCGCTGGCGCGGGCGCGGCGAGCCCGGCGTGCTGGACGCGCCCGCGGTGCAGGCCTTCCACCACGAGGTCGCGGCGGAGGCAGCCGCGCGCGGATGGCTGCGCCTCTACACGCTGGAGGTCGGCGATGCGGTCGCGGGCGTGCACTACGGCTTCACCGTCAGGGGCCGCGCGCTGTTCTACCTCGGCGGGTTCGACGCGCGCTTCGAGCGGCTGAGCCCGGGCGCCCTTCTCGCCGCCCACGCCCTGCGCGAGGCCGCCGCCGAGGGCTGCGTCGAAGCCGACTTCCTGCGCGGGCGGGAGCCCTACAAGTACCGCTGGGGCGCGCAGGACCGTCGCCAGGTGCGCGTGCAGGTCGCCGCCCGCGCCTGAGCGCCGGCTCAGCCGTGCAGCTCGGCCGCCGCCGCCGCGGTGAGCGCGCGCCAGCGCTCGGAGGTCAGCGCCCAGCCCCAGCCGTCGTAGAGCGCACGGCCGGGCGGCGGGGGCGCGTCGAAGCGGTAGGAGGGCGCGAGGCGGAAGCGCTCCACCTCGAGGTGGAAGTTGGCCACGATGTCGGCCTGGCTGGCGTGGGCCGCCGCCGCCTGCCGTTTGCGGGCGAGCGCCGTCGCGCCCAGCCACACGGCGACGTCGCCGCCCGCCTCGCCGTAGAAGCGGCCGAAGCGCGGGGCGCCGTCAGGCCCCGCGTGGTAGCTGGCGAACTCCATCCGCACGGGTGCGGGTTCGCCCGCCCGCTCCAGCCGCGCGCAGGCGAGCGCGACCGCAAGCGCTGTGGCGTCGTGGTCGGGGTGGCCGCCCTCGTAGGGGTGGGTGAGCACCATCGCGGCCCCGCGCAGCAGTGGCGCGAGCCGGTCGGCTATGGCTCGCACCTCGGCCGCGGCCTCCTGGTCGGCGACGCGCAGGCGCACGCGCCGCTCGGGCGTCAGGCCGGGCGCCAGGATGTCGAGCGCTGTCTCCAGCTCGCCGGCGCGGGCGGCGGCGTAGCTCTCGCGGGTGTCGAAGCCCGCCCGTCGCGCGTCGCCCATGTCGCGCGGCGCGCCGTCGGTGACGTGCACTACGGCGAGATCGGCGAAGGCCGACAGTCGGCCGCCGACGGCCAGCGTCTCGTCGTCCGGATGCGCGCAGACCACGACGGCGCGCCCGTTCACAACCGGCGCCCGCGCAGCCCGCATCAGGAGGCGCGCACGCCGCGACGCGCCCGAGGAGTCGAGGGCGAAGACCAGCGCTTCCGCGTCCCACGCGCGCCACGCCGGCGCGGCCACGTCCGCCTCGACCAGTCCGCAGCGGGCGAGGAGGCGCGCGCGCTCCGTCGCTGCCACCGCCCGGTCGCCGTAGCTCCAGTTGAGCACGACAATGCGGCCGCCCGGCGCCAGCGCTCTCGCCGCCTCGGCGAGCATACGCTCGGGCAGGTCGCCCCCCGCCTGGGCGACATACGGAAAGCTGTCGGCGAACAGCACGAGGTCGGCCGCGTCGTCGGCGACGAACGCCAGGTCCGCCCCGGAGCCCAGCGCCACGGCGACCGGGAGCTGCGCACACCGCCCCGCCGCGGCGGCGGCCATGCCGGGCGAGAGCTCGACGCCGAGCGCCACCGCCCCTTCGAGCGCCAGGGCGCGCAGGAAGCGGCCCGACCCGCAGCCCACCTCCACGACGCGCGCGCCCGATCGCATCAGACGCTGCGAGCGGAGCCAGTCCACCACCTCGGCGGTCGCGGCCTCCAAGAGATCGGGATCACCCAGCGCGTAGAGCGCGCTCGCGGCTTCGGGCGAGCGCAGCGCCGCCCGGTCGAAGCTCGTCGCCAGCGCGCGAAGCGTCGCCTCGGGCGCCGCCCCGCCGGACGGGCCGTGGTCGACCGCCGCCGCCACCGCCCGCACCCGCGCCTCGACCTCGGGCGCGAGCCGCGCGCGCAGCGGCGCGAGCGCGCCCACGCCCCACCTCGCCTCGGCCCGTGCGAGCGCGTGTTCGAGGGCGGCGGCGTCCGCCGTCGCCAGCACGGCGTGCATGGCGGCGAGCGGCGCGACGAGGGCGCCGGAGCCGGCGGCGTCCAGCACCGCATCCACCCGGGCGTATTCGGGGCTGTGGAGGGGATCGCGGATCATCGACGGGTCCGCTTCAAGCGCGGCGGCGCGCGGCGATCAACCGGCCGCACCGGCTGCGGAACCGCGGGGGCCACAGCCTCCTTCCTGCCCATCCCGCCCGGAGACCGCCATGCCCACCCCCCTCGAAGGCAAGACCGCCCTCGTCACCGGAGCGGCGGGCGGCATCGGGCGCGAGGTGGCGCTGGCCTTCGCGCGCGAGGGCGCCGCGCACGTGATCGGGCTGGACGCCGCCGGGCGCGTATCGCCCACTCAGAACTACGACCCGCCCACGCCGGAGGACCTCGCCGAGACGGGTCGCCGGGTCGAGGCGGCGGGCGCCCGCTGGACCGGCGAGACCGCCGACATCCGCGATCTCCCCGCCCTGCGCGCGGTCGCGGCGCGCGCGGGCGCGGTGGACGTGCTGGCGCTCGTGGCCGCCATCCAGAGCTTCAAGCCGATCGTCGAGATGGAGGACGCCGACTGGTCCGACCAGATCGACATCAACCTCACCGGCACGGCCAACTGCCTGCGCGTCTTCGCCCCCGCCATGCTGGAGCGCGGCTCAGGGCGCGTGATCCTCACCTCCTCGACTCAGGGGCGGCACGGGGCCGTCAACGGCTCGGCGTATTCGGCCAGCAAGTGGGGGCTCCTCGGCCTGATGAAGTCGGCCGCGCTGGAGTTCGCCGCCAAGGGCGTGACGGTCAACGCGGTCATCCCCGGGCTGATCGACACCCGGCTGACCCGCAACGACGGCCGCTACATCCAGGCCCTGCAGACCGCCAACGGCGGGAGCGTGCCCGAGGGCGACCTGGAGGAGAACGCCCGCAAGGCGCTCACCAAGAAAACGCCCATGAAAATGCCCTGGCTGCCGCCGGAGGCCGTCGCCCCCGCCTATGTCTACCTTGCGGGCCCCATGGGCGACCTCGTCTGCGGGGCGGCGATAGAGGTGACGGGGGGCGACAGCGCCAACTTCGAATAGCGCCGCCGCCCCCAAGCCCGACCTAGTGCTTCAGGCTGTCGGGCACGTGGCCGCCGTTCTCCGCGAGCTTGGCCCAGACCGCCTTGGAGAGCGCGATGTTCTCCTCCGCCGAGCCGTCGGCGCCGGCGTGGACGTTCAGCTCCTGGGCGAGCCCCTTACGGGCGTCGAGGCTTGAGTCGAGGTCGAGGAGCTTCAGGAGGTCGACGATGGAGGTGCGCCAGTTGCCGCCCCCGCCCTTCTGCGCGGCCAGGCCCTCCAGCACCTGCTCGACATCGACGGGCTGAGGCGGCGGGGCGGCGGGGGCGGCGGGCGCCGGCTGGCCGGGCGGGGGCGCGGCGGCTTGCGGAGGCGGCGGCGAGGCCTGTCCGGTGGGGGCGGTCTGAGCGCCCCCGTGGTGGAAGATCTTCTGCATGATGGACCCGAAAAGGCTCACGTCGTCGCTCCTGCGGTGGGGTGGAGCGACGGGAACGCACGGGGGGCGTCTCCGGGCGCCTGATGGGTGGGCGGAGCGTGCGCGGGCGCTTTGGTCGGACGCCGGGTGGGGCCGCCGTGCTCAGTCGCGTCAAGGGTTCGCGCTCCGCGCCGGCCTTCGGCCGCCCTTGACCCGCCCTGCGCGCGACGGCTGACGCGGGGGCGTCGGGACGCGGGGCGTCCCTCCTAACAAGTTCGACAACGCCTCCGGCGG
>CAXTAO010000020.1:0-54412 GCA_964242625.1 uncultured Caulobacteraceae bacterium
ACGCGGGCCGCAGGCCTAAGTCGAACTTGTTGGAAGGGACGCCCCGCGTCCCGACGCCCATGCGTCAGCCGTCGCGCGGAGGGCGGGTCAAGGGCGGAGCGTCAGCGAAGAGCCGAAGGCGTCCTTTGACGCGACCGAGCACGGCGGCCCCACCCGGCGTCAGAACAAAGCGCGCGTCACGCCGCGCGCCGCGCCCGCCAGGCGGGAAATACCCCCGCTCACGCCCGTCGCCGCAGCCCCAGCTCGTCCAGCGCTGCGGCCTCGCGCTTGGCGCCGGCGGCCTGCTCGGCCAGGCGCAGCCGCCCCGCCACCTGCTCGTACTTCTTCTGCGCCTCGAACGCCTCCGTCAGCGCGTCGCGGCAGCCTTCCCATTCGGCGTCCAGCGCGCGCGCCTCCGCCTCCAGACCCCGCCGCCGCTCGGCGCAGCCCTGGCGGAAGCCCACGAGGTACCAGCCCGCCTGGGCGTCGGCGCGGCCGCGGGCCAACTCGTCCTCCTCTTCCCGCGCGAGCTCGGCGATCTGGGCCGACACGGCGGCGCGGCGGTCGGCCACCTCGCGCAGGCGCTTCTGCAGCGTCTCCACCTCATAGCCGGAGATGCGGACGAGGCTGTCGGTCCAGCTCATGCGGCGAGGCTCCCGAGGATGGGCGCGGGCGCGGCGGCCAGCGCCGCATCCAGCCGGGCGAAGGCGGCGTCCATGGATGTGCTCTCCGTCTTGCCCTGCGACAGGAAGGCTTCCAGCGCCGGGTTGAGCGCGATGGCGCGATCGACCAGCGCGTCGGACCCGCGGCGGTAGGCGCCGATGCGGATCAGCTCCTCCATGTCGCTGAAGGAGGAGAGCGCCTGGCGCGCGTCGCGGGCGGTGAGGCGCTCCTCGGGCCGGTGCGCGCCCGGCAGGGTGCGGCTGATCGACTTCAGGACGTTGATCGCGGGGAAGCGCCCGCGCTCGGCGATGCCGCGCTCCATCACGATGTGGCCGTCGAGTATGCCGCGCACCGCGTCGGCGATCGGCTCGTTGTGGTCGTCGCCGTCGACCAGGACGGTGAACAGCGCGGTGATGGGCGCGGCCGTCGTGCCGTCGGGCCGCACGGGGCCGGGGCCCGCGCGCTCCAGGAGCTTGGGAAGTTCGGTGAAGCAGGTGGGGGTGTAGCCCTTGGTGGTGGGCGGCTCGCCCGCGGCCAGGCCGATCTCGCGCTGGGCCATGGCGAAGCGCGTCACGCTGTCCATCAGGCACAGCGTCTCGAGGTCCTGGTCGCGCAGGTACTCGGCGCAGGCCATGGTGGCGAAGGCGGCCTGACGGCGGGTGAGCGCGGGCTCGTCGGAGGTGGCGACCACCACGATGGCGCGGGCGAGGCCCTCCGCCCCCAGCGTCTCCTCCACGAACTCGCGCACCTCGCGCCCGCGCTCGCCGATGAGGCCGACCACCACCGCGTCGCAGGCGGCGCCGCGCGCCAGCATGGAGAGGAGCACGCTCTTGCCGACGCCCGAGCCCGCGAACACGCCCATGCGCTGGCCGCGGCACAGGGTGGTAAAGACGTCGATGGCGCGTACTCCCGTCTCCAGCCGTGCGCCGACGCGGCCGCGGGCGTGGGCGGGAGGGGGCGGCGTGCGCAGCGGGTAGGCCGCGGGGCCTTGCGGGAGCGAGCCCAGGCCGTCGATCGGCTCGCCGAACGCGTTGATGATGCGGCCGAGCCAGGCGGGCGTGGGGCGGATCGCCGCCGCCTCGGGCGCCAGCGTGATCTCGGCGCCGGGTGCTACGCCCTCCACTGGGCCGAACGGCATCAGGAGCGCGCGCGTCTCGCGGAATCCGACCACCTCGGCGGGGAGGTCGGGCAGGCCGCGCCGCCCGATCAGCGCGCGGGCGCCGACGGAGAGTCGCGTCAGCCCTCCCCTCGCCTCGATCAGAAGTCCGTTCACCGCCGCCACCCGGCCCGACACCGTCAGGGGGTCAAGACGCTCCACGGCGGTGATGAGATTGCGCAAGGGGCGGCGCTCCGGCGACCCGCAGACCCTCGCCGCCCCCGCGTTAACCGCCGCTTACCGGGCTCCTCCGCGGGTAGATGGGGTGACGACCTCAGCCCAGCGCCGACCACGTTCGCCGGGCGTGGCGGGCGACCTCCCGGCCCAGGCGCGGCAGGCTGTCGGGAAGAGCGGCGGCGAGCTCGGCCGCGCGGCGGCCCGCCAAGGGCGCCTGCTCGTGCAGGTTGCGGGCGAGCTTGTCGGCGCGGCGAGACAGTCGGCGCGCCGCCTTGCGCGCGCGGCGACTAGCCCGCGGCAGCTCGCGCGCGACCTCGCGCCGAACATCCGGTCGCGACCACGCCCCGGCGATGAGGACCCCCGCCAGAACGCCGAGGCCCAGGCCCGCGAACACCCTGGGATGGGTCTGCAGGGCGGTGATCACGCTGAACGGCCGCCCCGGCGCGTCGGCGTGGGCGCGCCCGCTCCGTCCCGGTTCGAACAGGCTGGAGCGGGAGCGGTCGGCGCGACCCTTCAGCGAGAACGCGCCCGTTCCCCCCGCGGCCATGCGCTCGAACAGCGCGGGCGCATGGGTGGCGAGAAGCATCTGCACGAGCCCCGCCCCGCCCACCACGATCTCGCGCCGCGGATGGACGACGGCGGAGAGGATCGCGTCGGCCACCACCTCCGGCGCGTAGAGCGGCGGTGGGATCACCGCTTCGCCGTCCGTGTGGTTGCGGCTGTTCAGCGCGAACGGCGTGCCGATGCTCGCCGGCTTGATCAGGGTCACGGTGACGGGCGAGCGCTGGCGCAGGAGCTCGATCCGCAGCGAATTGGTGTAGCCGCGCACCGCGTGCTTGGACGCGGCGTAGGACCCGAGCAGCGGCGCCGGCACGTCGGACATCACCGAGCCCAGGTTGATCAGCGCTCCGCCTCGCCCGTGCGCGTTCCAGTACCGCACCGCCGCCCGCGACCCGTACACGACGCCCCAGTAATTGACGTCGAACACCCGGCGATGCTCGTCGGTCGGCAGATCCATGAGGTCGCAATAGACGCCCACGCTGGCGTCGTTGACCCAGGCGTCGAAGCCGCCCAGCGCGTGATGGGCGGTGTCGACGACCCGGGCGACGTCCTCCTCGCGCGAAACGTCGGCCACCACCGGCTCGGCCCGGCCGCCGGCGGCGCGGAGTTCGGCCGCCACCGCCTCCAGTCCGGCGCCGTCCCGCGCCACGAGCGCCACCGCCGCGCCCGCCCGGGCCGCCTTGCGCGCCAGCGCGAGACCGATGCCCGAAGTCGCTCCGGTGATGACGATCGTCTGGCGCGACAGAGGGGTGGCGGGCATGGGTGGAGGCGTCCGGGACGGAGGGGTGAGACCAGGGTTGGACCCGCCAACACTCGCGCGCCCGCCGTCGTTCCGCCCGCCGCGCGGCCCCGCCGCCCCGCGCGAGGGCAGATGGTCGCGCCGATTCAGAGACTTGCCGCCGGCTCTTGATAGGCGACTCCAAATCGGCTTTGATTTCGGAAGTCTTCACGTTAACGAAGTTTAAGCACCTCGGAAGGCACCGTCCGGGGGAAGAGCACGGAGGGGGCGTCGTCCGAGGGGGCGCGCCCGCCCCGCCTGGGAGGGCGTGATGCGGGTTCTGTTGATCGAGGACGACAGCGCGACCGCCGCGTCGATCGAACTCATGCTGAAGTCCGAGGGCTTCAACGTCTACACCACCGACCTCGGTGAGGAAGGCGTCGATCTCGGCAAGATATACGACTACGACCTGATCTTGCTCGACCTGAACCTTCCGGACATGAGCGGTCTGGACGTGCTGCGCCAACTGCGTGTCGGCCGTATTAACACGCCGGTGATGATCCTCTCGGGCACCTCCGAGATCGACACGAAGGTCAAGAGCTTCGGTGGCGGCGCCGACGACTACATGACCAAGCCCTTCCACAAGGATGAGCTGGTCGCGCGCATCCACGCCGTGGTCCGCCGCAGCAAGGGCCACGCCCAGTCGGTGATCAAGACCGGCGACGTCGTGGTGAACCTCGACGGCAAAACCGTCGAAGTCCTCGGCCAGCGCGTGCACCTGACCGGCAAGGAGTACCAGATGCTGGAGCTCCTGAGCCTGCGCAAGGGCACCACCCTGACCAAGGAAATGTTCCTGAACCATCTCTACGGCGGGATGGACGAGCCCGAGCTGAAGATCATCGATGTGTTCATCTGCAAGCTACGCAAGAAGCTCTCGGCGGCCACGGGCGGGCAGAACCACATCGAAACCGTCTGGGGCCGCGGCTATGTGCTGCGCGATCCCAGCGAAGCGGTGATCGCCCAGGCGAGCTGACGCTCACCCGGCCGGGACCGGGTAGCCACGCTGCCGTAGGAAGAGCCGCACGGAGGCGGCGTAGGTCGGCACGGCCGTCTCCCGCTGGCCGGGCCGGCACTTGAGCTCCGTCAGCACGCCGTCGCATAGCCGGTCGGGGAAGGCCCACGGCGGCCGTGTGCGGACGCCGGCGTTGAGCACGCGCCAGCCCTCCTCCCAGCGACCCAGGCGCGCCATGTCGGCGAGATAGCCTGGGCAGACTCCCGCCTCGCCCGCCCGGCAGGACGTCTCCGCCTGGCGCGCGTCCGCCTCCAGGAGCGGCCGGAACGCGGGCTCGGTCGTGCGGTCCACGAGCCTTCCCGCGCGCAGGCCGAAGAGGCGCAGCGGCGCGTAGGAGCACGCGAAACATCCATAAGCGTAGTCGAACCGGTCGTCGGGGATAGCGAGAACGGCGACATCGCCGTCGCGCACGAGTTCTGGCTTGTCGTGGAAGCCGAGCGCGGCGCCGTCGAACTCGCCCGGGTGCAGTACGGTCCAGCCGGGCAAGCCCTGCGGCGCAGTCGCCGCCGTCGGCGTCGGCGTGGCGATCTGCACGTCGTCGCAGCAGTGCGCGCCTCCCGTGAAGCTCGTCACCAGCACGGAGTAGGCGGGCGAGGCGGGGTCGAGCCGCGCGACCGCCACCCGCGCGTAGGTGTTCCGCTCGAAGCCGACGGCGCCTGACAGGTGTAGCTCCTGGAAGGCCCCAGGCCGGTCGCGGCTGGCCGCGCCGTCGGTCACGGCGATGCGCGCAAGCATGCCGCCGCCGTCGCCCTCCGGGCTGTGCGCGCCGTCGAGGGTGATCCGGTACGGACCGCTGAAGTACTCGCGCCTGCTCCCGTCCCGCTGCAGGTTCCAGTCGATCACGTGGCCTGGCGCGACGACCATCGGCGGCGACGCCTGGGCTGGGGTGGCGGCGGGGGCGGCTACGAGCACGGGCGAAGGACCTCCGCGAGCGGGGTGGTCGACTTTCTTAACCGTGCTGCGCCATGCTTCGGTAACGATTCGTCGCGCGGACCCCCTGACCCATGCGCAAGGCCATCCTGGCGCTTCTGGCCGGGGCCTATCTCTGCATCGCCCTGGCCGCTGGCGCCTTGTTCTGGCGGCAGGGTGCGGGCTGGGGCGCGGGCGCGGGCGTGTTCGTCGGCGTGATGGCCTTCCTCCTGGCGCTGCACACCCTGGTCGGGCGAGGCTTCGACCTCGCCGGCGTGCGCCGCGAGATCGAACACCTGCGCGACGCCCATCGCCTCCTAGCCGACCACCTGGAGGAGACGGAGGGCGCGCTGGAGGAGCTGGCCGGCCGGCTGAGCGCCGAGGCCGCGGGCCGCGCCTCGCACCTGACCGACGAGGTGCGCATGCTGGAAGGGCTCGTCCAGCGCATGGGCGAGGACCTAGAGGCGCGGCTCAAGCGCGAGCTTCCGGCCGGCGCGGCGGGCGGCCGCCAGGCTACGGCGCTACTCCAGACGGTGCGCGAGGCGCTGGCGGAGAACCGCGTCGACCTGCACCTGCAGCCGGTGGTGAGCCTGCCCCAGCGCCGCACCGCCTACTACGAGAGCTACACGCGCCTGCGCGACGCGTCCGGCCGGGTCATGCTGCCGGCGGAGTACCTGGCGGTGGCCGAGCCCGAAGGGCTGGTCGGCGCGCTCGACAATCTCCTCCTGTTCCGCTGCGTGCAGATCGTGCGGCGCCTGGCCAAGACCGACCGGCGCATCGGCATCTTCTGCAACATCTCGCCCGCCTCGCTCGCCGACGAGCAGTTCTTCCCGCAGTTCCTGGATTACATGCGCGACAACCGCGACCTCTCCTCGGCCTTGATCTTCGAGATGGGGCAGGAGGCCTTTGCCCGGCGCGGGGCGGCGCAGGCGCGCAACATGGCGAAGCTCGCCGAGCTCGGCTTCCGCTTCTCGCTGGACAAAGTCACCCGGCTCGATCTCGACGTGGTCGACTGCCAGCGCGCCGACGTGCGCTTCGTCAAGGTGACCGCCGACGCGCTCCTGGGCGAGATCGTCGACGAGGGCGGCCGGTCGCACTTCCGCTCGCGCCCCGATCTCGAGGCGGCGGACTACGCGGGCTGGCTGCGCCGCGCGGGGGTCGAGCTCGTGGCGGAGAAGGTCGAGACCGAACGCCAGGCGATCGACATCCTCGAGCTCGACGTGCGGCTGGGCGAAGGCCACCTGTTCGGCGCGCCGCGCGCGGTCCGCGACCAGGTGCTGGCCGAGACCGCCCCGCCCCCCGGCTTTGTCGAGCGCCGGCTCGAGGGCTGGGAGCAGGCGCGTCGCGCCGGTTGACGCTCCCCGCGCGTTGACGCGGGCGCGCCGGGCGCCTACCGCCCGCGGCGGATGACCACCGCCCCCGCCCTTCCCGCCTCGCTGCACGACATCTCCGACGGCTACGACGCCGTGCTGTGCGACGTGTGGGGGGTGATCCACGACGGCGTGCGCAGCTTCCCCGCCGCCTGCGCCGCGTTGGAGCGCTTCGGGCGCGAGCGCGGGCCGGTGGTGTTGATCTCCAACTCGCCGCGCCCCTCGCCCGACGTCGTCCCGCAGCTGCGCGCGCTCGGCGTGCCCGAGGCCGCGTGGGCGGGGTTCGTCACGTCAGGCGACGCCACCCGCGCGGAACTGGCCGCCCGCGCGCCGGGGCCCGTCTGGGCGATCGGGCCCGAGCGCGACGGTGTACTCTACGCGGGCCTCGACCTCCACTTCGCGCGCGGGCCGGACGACGCGGCCTTCATCTGCTGCACGGGCCCGGTGGACGACACCCGCGAGACCCCGGACGACTACCGCGACGCGCTGGGCCGCGCGGCGGCGCGCGACCTCCTGATGGTGTGCGCCAATCCCGACCGGGTGGTGCAGCGCGGGGAGCAGCTGATCTTCTGTGGGGGCGCGCTGGCCGACCTCTACGAGACGCTGGGCGGGCGCGTGTTGATGGCGGGCAAGCCGTACGCGCCGATCTACACGCTGGCGCTGGCCGAGGTCGGGCGGCGGCTCGGCCGCACGCTCGACCGCGCGCGGGTGCTCTGCATCGGCGACGGCCTGCGCACCGACGTGGCGGGCGCCAACCGCGAGGACCTGGACCTCCTGTTCATCGCCGCCGGCATCCACGCCGCCGACGCGCTGGGGCCGGAGGGCGCGCTCGATCCCGCCCGCACCGCCGACCTCCTGGCCGACGAGGGGCTCGCCGCGCGCTACGCCCTGCCCCGCCTTGTGTGAACGCCGGCGCGCGCTAAGAGCGGACCCATGCAGGCGGAGGGCGACGACGGGGCGAAGGCGGCGGGGCTGACGCGCGCCTCCGCCCAGGATCCGTCGGTGATCGGCCGCCGCGCCGAGCGCATCCACGCCGTATCCGAAGCCGACATCGAGCGCTTCGCCGCCGCCTCGGGCGACTACAACCCCGTCCACTTCGACGAGGACTTCGCCCGCGCCACGCCGTTCCGCGGCCGCATCGCCCACGGCATGCTCTCGGCGGCGTGGATCTCCTCGCTCCTGGCGGGCGAGCTGCCGGGGGCCGGGGCGGTCTATCTCGCCCAAACGCTCGAGTTCAAACGTCCCATCCGCATCGGCGACGAGGCCGTGGTCTCCGCCGAGGTCACGGCGGTCGATGCGAAGGGCCGCATGACGCTGCGCACCCAGGTGCACGTGCGCGGCAAGCTCGCGGTGGACGGCGAGGCGCAGGCGCTGCTCCCCGCGGACCGGTCGGCCGCGTGAGGCTCCGGGTGATCGAGGGCTGGCGGGGCTTAGGCGTCGAGGACCGTGGCGCGGCGCTCGCGCTGGGGGCGTTCGACGGCGTGCATCGCGGCCACCGGGAGGTGATCGCCTTGGCGGCGCGCGCGGCGGGGGCGCTCCACGCGCCGCTGGGCGTCGTCACCTTCGAGCCGCACCCCCGCCGGTGGTTCTTCCCGGACGAGCCCGACTTCCGCCTGACCACGCTGGACCAGCAGGTGCAGGTGCTGGACGCGTTGGGCGTCGACCGGCTGCACCGGATCGCCTTCGACGCCGATCTGGCGACCATGAGCGACGAGGCGTTCGCGCGCGACGTGCTGGCCGGCGCGTTGGGCGCGCGGCACGTGGCGGCGGGCTTCGACGTGACCTTCGGCCAGGGGCGACGGGGCGGCCCCGAGGCGCTCGCGCGCTACGGCGAGCGCTACGGCTTCGGCGTGACCATAGCCCCCGCGGTGGCGGACGCGGCGGGGCTGAAGCTCTCCTCCACCGCCGTGCGCCAAGCGCTGGCTGAGGGCGACCCCGAGGGCGCGGCCGCGATCCTCGGGCGACCCTTCTCCGTCGAGGGTGTGGTGGTCCACGGCGACAAGCTCGGACGCACCATGGGCTTTCCCACCGCCAACATTCCGCTCGCCGACTATGTGCGCCCGCGCCACGGCATCTACGCCACCCGCACGCGCCTGGCCGACGGGCGCGAGGTGGCGGGGGTGGGCTACGTCGGCCGCCGTCCCACCATCGAGGGCGCGTGCGAGGAGCGGCTGGAGGTGCACCTCCTCGACTTCGACGAGGACCTCTACGGCCAGACGCTGGAGACCGACCTCATCCATTTCCTGCGGCCGGACGAAAAGTTCGACGGCCTCCCCGCCATGACCGCGCAGATGGAGCGCGACAAGGCGCAGGCGCGCGCGCGGCTGACGCCGCCGTTCTGAGCGGCGTCGATCTGGGCCGACAGGGGCGCGAGCCGCCGATTTCAGCCGCCTATCAGGTTGAAGGCGGCAATTCAGCTTGATGCCAAGGGCGGTCCGCGTCCGCCCTGCAAATACCTCCACGTCCTCGACGCATCCGGCGTCGCGGCATGGTCACGCCGTTTCTCTCCCGGCCCTGCCGGCCTGCGAGCGGCGAAAAGGAGGGGTTTGCATGAGGATCCACGTGACGCTCGCGGCCGTGGCGGCCGGTCTTCTCGTTGGAGCGACGGCCTCGGCCGCCTCGGCCGCGTGCGGCGACGATTCCTGGCGCGGCGCAACCGTGAAACCCACCGCAGCGACGGGACAGGGCGCCTACCTGCTGGCGGCCGACAAGTCGCTCGCCCAGATCGTGGGGATGTGGAGCGTCACCTTCTCCGATCCGAACGGAAAGATGGTCGATTTCGGCTACCAGCAGTGGCACAGCGACGGCACCGAGATCCTGAACAGCGGCGGCCGTTCGCCGGCCAGCGAGAACTTCTGCATGGGAGTCTGGGCGGCGCTGCACGACAACGAGTTCGCGCTGAACCACTGGGCGCTCAGCTATGATCCGGCCAGCGGCGTGCTGAATGCGAAGGTGCGCATCCGAGCCGACGTGCACGTCGGGCCTGGCGGGAACGTCTTCTCGGGGCCCTTCACCCAAGACGTCTACAATCCACAGGGTGGCCTGATCGTGCACCTGACCGGCCAGCTCAACGGTCAGCGGATCACGGTCAGCCAGTAGCTTCCGGGCGGGGGGCCTTCAGGCGATCGAGCGCGGCGGCGATGGGGGCGTCGCCGCGCCACCGCGCGCGCATGCGGCCGACATAGCCGGCCGATCCCCAGCGCTCGCGCGCCGCCTCG
Source organism: uncultured Caulobacteraceae bacterium (assembly GCA_964242625.1). Classification (GTDB taxonomy): domain Bacteria; phylum Pseudomonadota; class Alphaproteobacteria; order Caulobacterales; family Caulobacteraceae; genus JASLDZ01. The sequence goes on from CAXTAO010000020.1 coordinate 9,824, forward strand.
GCGGCGTGGAGGATGTCGGCCAGCCCCGCGCGGTCGTCCGCGAGGCTGGCGTAGAAGGCGGCGCTCGAGCGGTCGGGAAACGGCGCGTCCGCCTGCTCGGCCAGCTCCGCCGCCAGCGCCGCACGCAAGAGGGCCGGCCGGCCCCCGCGGGCGTAGGCCGGCGACAGCGCCGCCTCCGAGCCTCCAGGGCGAGCTCCCGCCGAAGTTCGGCGCGTACCTTCAGCGCGGCGAGGAAGCCGGCGTCATCGCCCTCGAGGGGCGAGCTCGGCTGGCGACGCAAGCCGGCCCGGTGCACCGTCTGGCGACCGATTGTCGCCCCGGGCGCTGGACACGGCCGCGGCGTTTCGGCCAGCGTGCGCGTCCTCGCCCGCCCGGACACGCCATGACGCGAACCCTCGCCGCCGCCCTTCTGCTCGCCACCGCGCTCGGCGCCCCGGCCCGCGCCGAGCTCCTCACGCCCGAGCGGGCCTTCGCCGCGCCCGACCTCGCGGGGCCGCGCGCGCGGGGCGTGGCGTTCTCGCCCGACGGGCGGCTCGTCACCTTCCTGCGCGCCAAGCCGGACGACCGCACCGTGCTCGACCTCTGGGCCATGCCGGCCGACGGCGGCGAGCCGCGGCGGCTGGTCGACGCGCGCGCCTTCGAGCCCAAGGGCGCGGTGCTTTCCGAAGCGGAGAAGAGCCGGCGCGAGCGCCAGCGCATCTCCGACACGGGCGTGGTCGACTACCGCTGGGACGAGCAGGGCCGCGCCATCCTCGTGCCGCTGGACGGCGACCTGTTCCTGGCCGACCCCGGCACGGGCGCGGTGAGGCGGCTGACGCACACGCCGGGCGACGAGACCGACAGCCGCGTCTCGCCGCGGGGCGGCTTCGTCTCCTTCGTGCGCGACCAGAACCTCTCCGTCCTGCCGATCGGGGCGGCGGGTGGGGCGGAGCGCGCGCTCACCACCGACGGGCGGGGCGTGATCTCCTACGGCGCGGCCGAGTTCGTGGCTCAGGAGGAGCTCGACCGCTACACCGGCTACTGGTGGTCGCCCGACGACGCGCGCATCGCCTACACCCGGGTCGACGAGGGCCCGGTCGACGTCGTGCCGCGCGTCGACATCGGCGCGGAGGGCTCGACCGTCGTCAGCCAGCGCTATCCGCGCGCGGGCCGACCTAACGCCGTGGTGCAGCTCTTCGTACGCGCGCTGGCCCCCGGAGCCGCGCCGGTGCGGGTCGACCTGGGGTCCGACGCCGACATCTACCTCGCCCGGGTGAACTGGTCGGCCGACGGGCGCACGCTCTACGTCCAGCGCCTGTCACGCGACCAGCGCAGCCTCGACCTCCTGAGCGTGGACCCGGCGACCGGGGCGTCGCGCGTCATCATCCGCGAGCGGCAGAGCCCCTGGATCGACCTCAACGACAACTTCACCGCGCTGAAGGACGGGACGTTCATCTGGGGGTCGGAGCGCACGGGCTTCAATCACCTCTACCTGTACGCGCGCGACGGCCGGCTGCTCCGGGCGGTCACCCACGGCGACTGGCCGGTGACAGGGGCGGCCACCGGCGCCGGGGCGCACGCCTCGGGCGTGGCGGGCGTGGACGAGGCGCGCGGCCTCGTCTACTTCACGGCCTCCAAGGACAGCCCGACCGAGCGCCAGCTCTATGTCGCCGACTACAAGCGGGGCGGCGAGCCGCGGGCGGTGACCCATGGCCACGGCTGGTGGTCGGCCACGCTCAGCCGCGATGCGCGCCGCTTCGTCGGCACCTACGAGGACCCCGACACCCCCGCCCAGACCGCACTCTACGACGTGGGGGGCGCGCGCGTGCGGTGGCTGGAGGAGAACCGGCTGGGCCCTGGGCACCCGCTCTTCCCCTACCTGGACCACCGCCCGCGGTCGCGGTTCGGGACCGTGCCGGCAGCGGACGGCACGCCGCTGCACTGGTACCTGCGCACCCCGCCCGACTTCGATCCGGCCCGCCGCTATCCGGTGATCGTCAAGGTGTACGGCGGCCCGGACGTGCAGTCGGTCGCGCGCACCTTCGCGCCTGCGACCGACCAGCTCCTCACCGAGGCGGGCTATCTCGTCTTCCAGCTCGACAACCGCGGCGCGGCCAACCGGGGCGTCAAGTTCGAGGCGGCCATCGCCGGCCATCTCGGCGAGGTTGAGGCGCAGGACCAGCTGGCGGGGGCCGCCTGGCTCATGCGCCAGCCCTTCGTCGACCCCGAGCGCATCGGCGTGATGGGCTGGAGCTACGGCGGCTACATGACGCTGCGCCTCCTCACGACGCCGGGCCAGCCGTTCAAGGCGGGCGCGGCGGGCGGGCCGCCGACCGACTGGCGGCTGTACGACACCGCCTACACCGAGCGCTTCATGGGCAAGCCGCAGGAGCGCACGGCCGCCTACGACGCCTCGGCCGTCATCCCGCGCCTGCCGCAGCTCACCGGCCGGCTCCTCCTCCTGCACGGCATGGCCGACGACAATGTCGTGTTCGAGAACTCGACCCGCGCCATGGCCGCGTTGCAGGCGCAGGGCACGCCCTTCGACCTGATGCTGTTCCCCGGCCAGCGCCATGGCGTCCAGGGCCCGGCGCGGCAGACGCAGCTCTGGCGCACCTACCTCGCCTTCTTCTCCCGCACCTTAGGTGGCCGCCCGTTGCAATAACGCCGCTTAATAGACGGTATCGTCAAAATACAGCGGCAAAAATGTCGTGAACCCGGCCCTTTTCGCTGCTCGCATATGGCAAACCGTTGACGCTGGCGCACTTCTGGCGTTTTAACGGGGCGTGAGGACAACGGGCGCTGAGACGTTCGGACCTCCAGCGTTTCGGGGAGGAAACGCCCTCTAAGATCGTCGAGATCGCCGAGCCCGCCGTGGTCACCCGCGGCGGGCTTTGTGCGTCGACCTGCGTACAGGACTTGCTGACGTCGTCGTCAAACGACGAGGGCGGCGAGCTTGCGCCCGCCGCCCTCGCCGTCGCCTTCCGCGGCCTCAGCTCACCAGATGCGGACGCGCGCATCCGGGGCGACGTAGAGCGCCTGGCCGGGCTTGACGTCGTAGGCGCGATACCAGTCGTCGATATTGCGCATGACGGTGTTGACCCGCGCCACCGGCGGGCTGTGCGGATCGCTGGTCAGCCGCTCGCGCTCGGCGTCCTCGCGCAGCTTCTCGCGCCAGACCTGCGCCCAGCCCAGGAACACGCGCTGATCGCCGGTGTACCCGCCGATCACGGGAGCCGCCTTTCCCTTCAGGGAGGCGTGATAGGCCGCCAGCCCCATGGTCAGCCCGCCCAGGTCGGCGATGTTCTCGCCCATGGTGAGCTCGCCCTTGATATGGGCGCCGGGGAACACCTCCGTGGCCGAGTACATGGCGCCCAGCGCCTTCGACTTGGCCTCGAACCGCTGGGCGTCCTGCGGCGTCCACCAGTCGCGCAGGCGCCCCTGGCTGTCGAATTTGCGGCCCTCGTCGTCGAAGCCGTGGCTCATCTCGTGGCCGATCACGCCGCCGATGGCGCCGTAGTTGATCGCCGGGTCGGCCTTGGGATCGAAGAACGGCGGCTGCAGGATGGCCGCGGGGAACACCACCTCGTTGAAGAATGGGTTGTTGTAGGCGTTCACCGTCTGGGGCGTCATGCCCCACTCGTCCTTGTCCACCGGCTTGTTCAGGCGATCGACGTGGTAGGCCCACTCGAACGCCTGCCCGCGCTCCACGTCGCCGTACAGGTCGTCGGCGCGGATGGGCAGGGCCGAGTAGTCGCGCCACTTCTTCGGATAGCCGATCTGCACGTCGTAGTTGGCGAGCTTCTTCTGCGCCTCGGCCTTGGTGGCCGTGCCCATCCAGGTCAGCCCGTCAATGTGGGCGCGGAAGGCCGCCTTCAGGTCGGCGATCAGGGCCTCCATCTTGGCCTTCGACTCGGGCGGGAAGTAGCGGGCGACGTAGATCTCGCCCACCGCCTCGCCCAGCGCGCCGTCGGTGGCGCGCACCGCGCGCTTCCAGCGCGGCTGGATCTCGGGCTGGCCGTTCAGCGTCTTGTTGCGGAACTGGAAGCGCGCCTGGACGAAGGCGTCCGAAAGATAGGGCGCGGCCGAGTCGGCGATGTGGAAGGCTTCCCACGCCTTCAGCGTCTCGAGCGGGGTGGCGGCGTAGATGGCTGCGATCTTGGGCAGGCTCGTCTTGGTGGTGGCGACCACCATCGGCGCCGAGCCCAGGTCGGACGCGCGCAGGAAGCGCGCCCAGGCGAAGCCCGGCGCCATGCGCTCGAGGTCGGCCGAGGCCACGGGGTTGTAGATGGCCACGGGATCGCGCTGCTGGGCGCGCGTCCAGCTCACCTGGGCGATCTTGGTCTCGAAGTCGACGATGGCCGCCGCCTGGGCGGGGCCGCCCGGCCAGCCCGCCAGCCCCAGCATCTGCGCGACATAGGCCTTGTAGGCCTCCTTCTTCGCGGCGAACTGCGGTTCGAGATAGTAGTCGCGGTCGGGCAGGCCCAGCCCGCTCTGGCCGATGTAGATCGAGTACTTGTTGGGGTCCTTCGCGTCGGCGTCGACGCCCACGTCCCAGATCGCGCTGGCGAAGCCCTTGGGCGCGTCGCCCATGATCGCCGCCAGATCGTCGCGCGAGTTGGCCGCGCGCACGCGATCGAGGTCGCGCTTTAAGGGCGCTGCGCCCCGCGCTTCCGCCGCCTTCTCGTCCATGAAGGCGCGGTACATCGCGCCGATCTTGCCGCGGGGCGTGGTGGGCGCGTCGCCAGAGGCGGCGGCCTCTTCCAGAATGGCGTGCACCCGCGCTTCCGACAGGTCGGCCAGGATGTCGAACGCCCCGAAGCTCGTCTTGTCGCCGGGGATGGCCGTGCGGCGGACCCAGTCGCCGTTGGCGTATTCGAAGAAGCTGTTCCCGGGCTTCACCGCCTTGTCCATGCCCGAGCCGTCGAAGCCCCAGGTCCCGTAGTGCGGCGTAGGCGGCGGCGTCGCGCCCGCGTCCGCCGCGGGGGCCGCCCACACGGGCGAGGCGAGGCCGAGCGCGCAGGCGGCCACGGCGCCGAACCAGGAGATCTTGGGCATGCGGGAGCGTTCCTTTGTTTCGGGCGCGATCGTGCACCGCCGCGCCGCCGCCGCGACCTTAAACTTCTGTCATCGAGCGAAGGAAGGGGCGGGATCGCCCCGTCGCGCCACCAGGACGGAGTTCAAGCCGCCGAAGGCGAAGCTCGAGCTCACCAGCACGTCGTGGTCGATCGGCTCGGGCGCGAGGACGAGCGGCACGTCGCACTCGGGGTCGGGTCCCAGCCAGTTGAGCACCGGCGGCGCCCTGCGCCGCTCGAGCGCGAGGAGACCCAGGATCAGCTCCAGCGCCCCGCCCGCGCCGATCAGGTGGCCGTGGGCCGACTTGGTGGCGATCACGCGCGAACCGTCGAGCGCGGCCCCCAGCACCTCCCGCAGGGCGCCCGCCTCAGCGCGGTCGTTCAGCGGCGTGCCCGTGCCGTGGGCGGAGTAGAGCACGGGCGTCCCGGCCCCGACCTCCGCGTCGCGCAGCGCGCGGCGCAGCGCCGAGACCGCCCCCTCCCCGCTCGGCGCGGTGAGGTGGTGCGCGTCGGACGAGGCGCCCTCCCCGTCGATCCAGCCCAAAACGCGCGCGCCGCGGGCTCGGGCGTGGGCGGCGCTTTCCAGCACGAGCGTGGCCGCCCCCTCGCCCAGCACCATGCCGCGCCGGTCGCGCGAGAACGGGCGGCACGCATCCGGCGCCATGGCCTTGAGCGCCGCCCACGCCTGCCAGGAGCCGTAGGTCAGCGCCGCCTCCGCCCCGCCGGCGATCGCCGCCTCGCAGCGGCCCGCGCGGATCATGTGCATGGCCTCCCCCACCGCGTGGGAGGCCGAGGCGCAGGCCGAGGCCACCGCGAACGCCGGCCCCCGCACGCCGTAGCTCATGGAGATGTGGCCCACGGGCGCCGAGAGCATCTGTCGCGGCACCGTCTGCGGGTGCACCGAACCCGTGCGGCGGGCGAACAGCCGGTGGTAGCCCTCCTCCACCGTGGCGTTGCCGCCCGAGCCCGAGCCGTAGACCACCGCGGTGTCGTCGCGCAGCACCGGGTGGCCCACGAGGCCCGCCTGCGTCAGCGCCTCGTGGGTGGCCGCGAGCGCGAAGGCGGCCAGCGGGTCGAGGTTGGCGAAAGGGCGCGGGCCGAAGTGCGCGACGAGCGCTGTGGGATTGAGCGGCGGCGCCGGGGCGGCGGGTCCCTCGAACGCCAGCCCGTCGTCCTCGGCCACCCGGCGCGACACGGGGACGATACCGCCCTCGCCGCGCATCAGCCGGTCCCAGCTCGCCTCGGCGCCCTGGCCCAGCGCCGAGACGCAGCCGAGGCCCGTGACGGCGACGCGCCGGTCGGGATGCGACGCGGGCATGGGCTCAGGCGGCGGGGGCGGCGGCCTTGGCGAGCACGGCGTCCACGAACTCGCCGAGCGTCTTCACGCCCTCGACGTCGGACTGCTCGACCACCACGCCGAAGCGGTCCTCCAGCGCGAACAGCACGCTGATCACGTCGAGCGAGGCGACGCCCAGCGCGTCCAGCGTGGCGTCGCGGGTCAGGGCGGAGCGCTCCACCGGCGCTTCCTCGGCCACGAGGTCCAGCACGTCGTCTTGGGTGATCTCGGCCATGCCCGCTCCTGCAGCCCACGGAGCGTAGACGGGCGCGCGGGCGGGCGAAAGCCTTGCGGCTAAACCGCTTCCTGCGGCGCCGGCGTGCGGCGGTCGGCCGGATCGCGCCGCCGCTCGCTGAGCACGACCACGAGGCTGCCCACCACGATCAGCGCGCCGCCCGCGACGAGCGCGGGCGTCAGCGGGTCATGGAAGGCCCAGACGCCCAGCGCCGACCCCACCACGGGCTCGATGTTGACGAAGACGCCGGCGGCCGTCGACGGCACCTGCGCGGCCCCGAGCTGCCAGGCCACCGTCGCGACCGCCGTGCAGAGGAGCCCCGTGCCCACCACCCCCGTCCACGCCTTGAGGGAGAGGTGCGTGGGCGGGAGGCCGTAGAACGGCAGCACCACGAGCGCCAGGAACACCGTGGAGGTCACGATCATGGCGCACGGCCCGGCCAGCGGGTCGGCGGTGGGCTTCACCCGGCGCAGCACGAGGAGCCAGCCGAGATAGGCCAGCATGGAGCCTCCCAGCATGGCGATCCCGAGCGAGGTGCCCGCAGCTCCCGGCTTGGCCGCGATCAGGAGGGCGCCCCCCGTCGCCGCCGCCACCCCCGTCCAGCCGAGCCGGCCCACGCGCTCGCCGATCCAGGGCGCGACGAAGGCCACGAGCGCGGGCAGCACGCCCACCATGAGCGCGGCCAGCGTGACGGTGGAGCGCGCCAGCCCCTCGAACTGCAGCACGAAGGCCGGCCCGTAGATCGCGCCCGCGACCCAGGTCCAAGGATCGCGGAAGGCGCGCCGGCTTTCGCGCGAGCGCAGCGCCACGGGCGCGCACACCGCCAGCGCCACCAGGAAGCGCAGCAGCATGAGCGGGGCGGCCGGAACCTCCGGCAAGGCGAGCTCGGCCAGCGGAAAGCCCACGCCCCAGGCGACGCCCGCCGTGAGCAGGAGGAGGTAGGGCCAGGCGCGCATGAGGGAGCCCGCCTCGCCCGCTTCGCGCGACGTGGCAAGGGTCGGCGGCTGCGGCGGGGCCGACTCGGCCCTATGTCTGCGCCATGAGCCCGCCCCGCGGCCGCATCGACGGCCGTCGCCCACCCCGCCCCACCGCGCCGTCGGACGCGTCCGACGCCCTGCCGTCCCGCGAGGCGCTCACCGCCTTCGTGGCCGAGTCCGGCGAGACCGACGTAGGCGCCATCGCCGCGCACTTCGGCCTCAAGGGCGGAGACCGGCGGGCGCTGCGCGGGCTCCTCAAGGAGATGGGCGGCGAGGGCGGCGCCTTGGCCCGTCGCGGGCGGCGCGGCGTGGCGGCGGCGGGCGTGTACCCGCCCGTCGGTGTGGCCGAGGTGGTCGAGCGCGACGCGGACGGCGACCTCTGGGTGCGGCTCCTCAAGGAGGAGGGCGAGCTGCGTCCCGTGCGCCTGGCCCCCGGACGCGACGACGGCCGCGCGGGCGCGCCGGGGCTGGGCGACCGCGTGCTCGCCCGCTTCGAGCGCGAGGACGGCGGCGAGACGGTCGCGCGCCTGATCAAGCGCCTCGGCCAGAGCGCGCATCGCATCCTCGGCGTCGTGCGCAAGGCCCGGCGCGAGGTGCGCGTCGAGCCCGTCGACCGGCGTGTTAAGGAGAGCCTCCTCCTCTCCGGCCCGGAGGCGGAGCGCTTACGCGACGGCGACCTCGTGCTGGCGGCGGTGCTCGGCGGCGGCGAGCGCCGCTACGGCCCCAAGGCGGGCAAACTCCTGGAGGTGGTCGGGCGCGAGGACCAGCCGCGGGCGGCCTCCCTGATCGCCCTGCACAGCCACGGCGTGCCGACCGGCTTCTCCGAGGCGGCGGAGGCGGAGGCCGAAGCGGCGCACGCGCCCACCCTCGCCGGCCGCACCGACCTGCGCGACCTTCCCTTCATCACCATCGACCCGGCCGACGCGCGCGACCACGACGACGCGGTCTTCGCCCACGCCGACGACGATCCCAAGAACCCCGACGGCTGGGTGGTGTGGGTCGCCATCGCCGACGTCGCCGCCTATGTGCGCGGGGGCTCGGCGCTCGACCGCGAGGCCTGGACCAAGGGCAACAGCGTCTACTTCCCCGACCGGGTGGAGCCCATGCTACCCGAGCGCCTGTCGGCCGGCCTGTGCTCGCTGGTCGAGGGCGAGGACCGCGCGACGCTGGCGGTGCGCATGGTGTTCGACGCGGGCGGGACCAAGACTTCGCACCGTTTCGTGCGCGGCCTGCTGCGCTGCGCGGCCGGGATCAGCTACGAGCAGGCGCAGGCCGCCGCCGAGGGCCACGGCGACGACGTCACCGGTCCCCTGCAGGAGGCGGCGCTGCGCCCGCTGTGGGCCGCCCACGCCACGCTGAAGCGCGGGCGCGACCGCCGCCAGCCGCTCGGCATCGAGTCGTCCGAGCGGCGTATCCGGCTGGACGCCGAGGGCGAGATCACCTCCATCGAGCGCCGCGCCAGCCTCGAGGCGCACAAGCTGATCGAAGAGATGATGATCCAGGCCAACGTGTGCGCGGCCGAAGAGCTGGAGAAGAAGCGCACGCCGCTGGTCTACCGCGTGCACGAGCAGCCTTCGGACCAGAAGCTCCTCGACCTGGCCGACTTCCTCGAGACGCTGGGCCTGCCGTGGACGAAGGGCGCCCCGGTCACCACCGCACGGTTCGACAAGCTTCTCCTCGAGACGCGCGAGGGCCCGCACGCCGACATCGTCAACGAAGTGGTGCTGCGCTCGCAGATGCAGGCGCACTACAACCCCGACAACGTCGGCCACTTCGGACTGAACCTCGGACGCTACGCGCACTTCACCTCGCCCATCCGCCGCTATGCCGACCTCGTGGTGCACCGCGCGCTGATCCGCGCGCTAAAGCTGGGCGAAGACGGCCTCTCCGACGGCGAGATCCCGCGGCTCGCCGAGACCGCCGAGCACATCACCGCCACCGAGCGGCGCGCCATGGCGGCCGAGCGCGACGCCACCGACCGCTATGTCGCGGCCTTCCTGTCCGACCGCGTGGGTGCGGAGTTCCGCGGCCGCATCACAGGGGTGACCCGCTTCGGCCTCTTCGTGCGGCTGGACGAGACGGGGGCGGACGGCTTCGTTCCGGTGGGGTCGCTGGGCGCCGAATACTTCGTGCACGACGACCGGGCCCATGCGCTCGTCGGCGAGCGCTCGGGCGTGCGCTTTCCGCTGGGAAAGCGGGTGGAGGTGCGGCTGAAGGAGGCGACGCCGCTGACCGGCGGCCTCCTCCTGGCGATGCTGAGCGAGCCCGAGCGCCCCGACCCGCACGCGCTCCGGCCGCGGCTCGGCGTGCGTGGGCGCGGCGCTCCGCCCGTGCGCGACGGCGCCAAGCGAGGCGGTCCGCCGCCCGGCGTCCGGCGCGGCAAGCGGCGGTGAGCGACGCGGCCTTCGACATCGCCTCCACCGAGGCGCGCCGCGGCGAGGGCCGGCGCACCGCGCGCCCCGCCGCCGCCGCGACCCTCGTGATCGTGCGCCGCGACGGGGCGGCCCCGCGCGTGCTGATGGGCCGTCGCCACGCAGGCGCGGGCTTCATGCCCGACCGCTGGGTCTTCCCGGGCGGCCGTTGCGAGGCGGGCGACGCCCGCGCCCCCGCCGCGAGCGAGCTCGCACCCGAGACCGCCGACCTCCTCGCCCGCGCGGTCGCGCCCTCGGCGGCGGTGGGCCTGCCGCGCGCGCTCGCCATGGCCGCGGTGCGCGAGACCTGGGAGGAGACGGGCCTGCGCCTCGCCCGCCTCGCACCGCCGCCCGCCGCCGCGCCTCCTGCACCCTGGGCCGCGCCCTGGGCGGCGTTCGGCGCGGACGGGCTCTGGCCCGACCTCGCCGCGCTCAGCTTCATCGCCCGGGCGGTGACGCCGCCGGTCTTGGCGCGCCGCTTCGATGCGCGCTTCTTCCGGGCCGACGCTACCGCGCTGGCCCCCGGCGAGCCCCGCCCCTCGCCGGAGCTGGACGAGGTGCGCTGGCTCACCTTCGCCGAGGCGCGGGGCGTCGAGCTGCCGTCGGTGACGCGCTTCATCCTGAAGGAGGTGGAGCTGGGGCTCGACGCGCCGCGGCCGCCGCTCTTCCTGCGCGTGCTCCACGGCCGCCGCCGCGCCGACCCGATCGCCGACCTCCCAGCCGCCGCGCCGGATTGACTTCGCCGTGCGCGCCGCTAGGTTCCGCGCCTCCCGATTTCCCGCCGCCTTCCGTGCGCGGCCGCGCAGAGTGCTCCACCGATGGCCAAGCCGGCTTCCATCAAGATCCGCCTGAACTCCTCCGCCGACACCGGCTTCTTCTATGTGACCAAGAAGAACGCCCGCACCAAGACGGAGAAGATGGTGCTGAAGAAGTACGACCCCGTCGTGCGTAAGCATGTCGAGTTCCGCGAAGGCAAGATCAAGTAGGCGCGAGCCTGCGCGTGAGACGCTTCAACGCCCGGCCCACCGCCGGGCGTTTTGCTGTGCGGCGCCGCGCATGATCGAGGTGGCGGAGGCGCACGACCCGGTGCGGCTGTCCTTCATCCGCGCGGTGCTGGCCGAGGCGGGGATCGAGCACGCCGTGTTCGACACCGCCGCCCAGGCGCTGTGGCCCGGCGCCTTCCGCGCCCGCGTGATGACCGCCCCGCGCGACGCCTGGATGGCGCGCAAGGCGCTGGAGGCCGCCGACGCCGAGCGCGAGGCCGAGGCGCCCTAGCGGGTGGGCCCTACCGCGTCGGGACGGGCGTCTCGCCGCGGTAGTCGTAGAAGCCGCGCCCCGTCTTCTGGCCGAGCCAGCCCGCCTCGACGTACTTCACGAGCAGCGGACAGGGCCGGTACTTCGAGTCCGCCAGCCCCTCGTGCAGCATGTTCATGATGGCCAGCACGGTATCCAGGCCGATGAAGTCGCCGAGCTCCAGCGGCCCCATCGGGTGGTTGGCCCCGAGCTTCAGCGCGGTGTCGATCGCCTCCACCGTGCCGACGCCCTCGTAGAGCGTGTAGATCTCGGTGGTCGCCGTATCATTAAAAAAGCGGTTGACGATGAAGGCGGGGAAGTCCTCCGCGTTGGCGGTGGTCTTGCCGAGGCTCTGGGCGAAGGCGGTGGCCGTCTCGTAGGTCTCCGCGTCGGTGGCGATGCCGCGCACCACCTCTACGAGCTTCATGATCGGCGCCGGGTTCATGAAATGCAGGCCGATGAAGCGCTCGGGCCGGTCGCTGGCGGCGGCCAGCCGTGTGATCGAGATGGACGAGGTGTTGGACGCCAGCAGGGTGTGGGGTGCGAGCCGGCCGCGCAGATCCCTGAACACCGCCGTCTTGACCGCCTCGTCCTCCGTCGCCGCCTCGATCACGAGGTCGGTCTGCGCGGCCTCGTCGAGGGTGGCGGCCCGCACGCGGGGCAGCGCCCCTTCGAGCGCTTCGTGGGTGATCATGCCGCGCGCGACCTGGCGCTGGAGATTGCGGTGGAGCATCTCCAGCCCCGCGGCCACGCGGTCGCCCGAGTGGTCGTGAAGCCTGACCTCGTAGCCCGCGAGCGCGCACACGTGCGAGATGCCCGCGCCCATCTGCCCGGCGCCGATCACGCCGATCGTCTTGATGTCAGCCATGCTCGCCCTGGTCGCGGGGCCGGGCGGACGATCGGCCCGGCGCGCGATGCTTCCGCCTTGGACCGCTAGGCGTAGGTGTTTGCTGCGGCGCACACAAGCGCGCTCAGGCCGCGGCGGCCGCCGTTAGCCGGGCGTAGGGCCCGCCTCGCGCCAGGAGCTCGCCGTGTCGCCCCTCCTCCACCACGCGCCCGTCCTGGAAGACGAGGATGCGATCGGCCCCGCGGATGGTGGAGAGCCGGTGGGCGATCACGACCGTGGTGCGCCCCGCCATCAGCGCCTCGACCCCCTCGGCGACCAGCCGCTCGGTCTCGACGTCGAGGGAGGAGGTGGCCTCGTCCAGCACGAGGATGGGCGCGTCCGCCAGAAAGGCGCGCGCTATGGCCACGCGCTGGCGCTCGCCGCCCGAGAGCTTGACCCCGCGCTCGCCCACCAGCGTGTCGTAGCCCTTGGGCAGGCGCGCAATGAACTCGTGGGCGCGGGCGCGGCGGGCGGCCAGCTCGATCTCGGCCGGAGTGGCGTCCGGCCGGGCGTAGGCGATGTTCTCGGCGATGGAGCGATGGAACAGCGCCGGCTCCTGCGGCACCAGCGCGAGCGCTCGGCGCAACGAGCCCTGGGTGACCTCGGCGATATCCTGGCCGTCGATCAGTATGCGGCCGCCCTGCAGGTCGTAGAGCCGTTGCAGGAGCTTGACGAAGGTCGACTTGCCGGAGCCCGTGGGGCCGACCAGCGCCACCCGCTCGCCCGGCGCGATCACGAGGTCGAAGTCGCGGTAGAGCGCCTCGGCCGCGCCGGCGTAGCCGAAGGTCACGCGGTCGAACACGATCTCGCCCGCGGGTTCACGCGCGCCGACCACGAGCTCGCGCGCGCCCGGCCGGTCGCCGACCTGGGGCGGCGTCTGGGCGAAGACCGCCGCGTCCATCACGTCGTCCAGCCCGCGCTGGAGGTTGCGCGCGGTCTCCGGGAAGGAGCGGAGATAGCCCGCCATCAGCAGAAAGGCCGACACGGCGAAGGCCACGTCGCCCGGCGTCGCCCGCCCCTGCGCCCAGGCCAGCAGCAGGAGGCCGACCAGCCCGCCCTGCAGGAGCACGAGAAGGGTGTTCTGGATCACCGACAGGTTGTTGAAGCGGTCCCAGGTGCGGATGGTCGCCTCGCGCCAGTCGGTCGCCAGCGCGCCGAAGCGCACGTCCTCCCGCGCCTCCGCTCCGAAGCTCTTCACCGCCGCGTTGCCGCCTACGGCGTCGGCGAGCGCCGCGCCCAGCTCACTGTCGAGCGCGTTGGAGCGCAGGTTGGCGGGGCGCACCCAGCGCGTGGTCAGCCACAGGTTCAGCCCGCCGTAGGCCAGGATCACCGCGGCGGCGAAGGCCCCGATCAGCGGCCAGCGCAGGGCGATGGAGATCGCCATGCCGGCCAGCACCACCACGGTCGGCCCTAGCATCAGGAACACCGCGTCCGACACGTTGTCGTAGCCCTGCATGGCGCGGCTGACCTTGCGCACGGTCGCGCCGGCGAAGCTGTTGGCGTGCCACTCGGCCGAGAAGCGCTGCACCCGCCCGAACGCCTCGGTGATGACGTCGGCCATGTTGGACGCGGCGAAGCGGTTCATCACGCGGTAGGCGGCGGTCCGCAGGCCGTAGAGCGCGACGTAGAGCCCGGTCAGCACCACCGCCGCGGAGACCGCGGCCGCCAGCGCGCGCCCGGGGCGCCCGACGCTGTCCACGAGCCGCCCCGCCGCCCAGGGGATGGCGATGTCGCAACCCGTCGCCGCCAGCATCAGCACGACCTGGAGGGCGAGCGACACCGGCCGCTTCGCCCAGCGGCGCGCCACGAAGGCGAGGACGGCGGTGTTGGACAGCGGGCGCGGAGCGTGGGCTCCGGCGTGGGCGGCGAGGTCGGTCATCCGCTCGCCCATGTAGGGGGTCGGGGCCCAGAGGGAACGTCCAGCCGCCGCCGAGCTTGAGTGGAGCGATCACCGGACACCCGCATGACCCTCAGCGCCCGCACCTCGACCGCCCTCCTGGCCCTGCTCGCGACCGCCGCCTGCTCCCGGCCCGACCCGCAGCCGCGCGCCGCCGCCGCCCCGCCTCCCGCCGCGCCCGCACCTCCCGCGGCGTCCGCCCCGCCCGCGAACGCGCCCGCGCCCGCGCCGCCCGCAGCCGCAGCCTCAGCCGGTCAGGACGCGACCGCGGCCGTGGCGCGCCTGAACGACGCCGCCCCGTCTTCCGACGCCGCATCGGCCTCCTCCAAGGCGTCAGCTCCCGCGAACACGACGGGAGAAGGCGAGGCCACGAGCGTCGACCCGGTCCTCTTCAAGGCGCAGGTGCTGCTCGCGCGCGCGTTCACTTCGCCAGGGGTGATCGACGGGCGGCCGGGCTCGAACTTCGTCCACGCGCTCGGCCAGTTCGAGCGCATGCACGACCTGCCGCAGACCGAGGGGCGACTCACCCCGCAGGTCTGGCAGGCGCTGACCGGCGCGGGCGGCGCGCCCGTGGCGGCGGCCTACACCGTGACCGCTCAAGACGCGGCCGGCCCCTATTACCCGGCGGTCGGCGAGGACCTCGTCGCCATGGCCAAGCTCCCGCAGGTGGGCTACGCGCGCGCCAGCGAGGCTCTGGCCGAGCGCTTCCACATGGACGAGGACGCGCTGAAGGCGCTCAACCCCGGGGCGGACTTCGGCCGGGCGGGCGCTGTGCTCGTGGTGGCGCAGGTCGGTCCGCTAGACCTGCCGCGGGTGGACCACGTCGAGGTCGACAAGGCGCACGCGGCGGTGCGCGCCTACAACCGCGAGGGAACCGAGATCGCCTTCATGCCCGCGACCGTGGGCTCCACCGACCGGCCGTCCCCCACGGGGA
This sequence comes from uncultured Caulobacteraceae bacterium, assembly GCA_964242625.1. Classification (GTDB taxonomy): domain Bacteria; phylum Pseudomonadota; class Alphaproteobacteria; order Caulobacterales; family Caulobacteraceae; genus JASLDZ01. Next base: position 24,847 of record CAXTAO010000020.1, read on the forward strand.
CGCACAAGGTCAAGGGTGTGGCGCACAACCCCAAGTACACCTACGACCCCAAGAAGCTGACCTGGGGCCCGAAGGACCAGGGCAAGTTCGTCGTCCCCGCGGGTCCCAACAACCCCGTGGGCGCGGTATGGATCGACCTGGACGCGCCCAGCTACGGCCTCCACGGCACGCCCGAGCCCAAGGAGATAGGCAAGACCGCCAGCCACGGCTGCGTGCGCATGACCAACTGGGACGCGCTCCAGCTCGCCTCCGCCGTGCGGCCGGGCGTGGTGGTGCGGTTCGTCAACAGTCGTGAGTCGTGAGCCGCGAGTCGTGAAGCCGGCGCTCACGACCCACGACTCCCGCCTTCGTCACTGGCTGGCCCACAGTATCCTCGCCACCCACGCGATCTCCGACCGCTGGAGCGTGCGACCCGGGTAGTCCGGATTGAGCGAGCGCAGCTCGATCCGCTCGGCGGTGACGCGCGCCACCTCCTTGGCCATGACCTCGCCGGCGACCGTCTTGACCACCACGCGGTCGCCGCGGCGCGGCTCGCAGCCGGGGCGCACGACGATGCGGTCGCCCTCGCGGTACAGCGGGGCCATGCTGTCCCCGGCGATGGTCAGCGCATAGGCCCCCTCCGTCTCGCCGGGGGCGTCGACCCGCTCCCAGCCCTCGCCCACGGGGAAGCCGGCGTCGTCGAAGAAGCCCTGGTCGCCCGCGCGCGCCATGCCGAGGAGGGGCACGCCCGCGGGTCGCCGTCGCGGACGGGCGGACGCGAGCTCGGCGAAGTCGCCGAACGAGACCCCCGTGGCCGCCAGCACCTTGGCGAGGCTTTCGGTCGACGGCCAGCGCGCCCTGGGCGGCGTGTCGCCCGACACGCGCTTGGACTTGTTGAAGCTCGTGGCGTCGAGCCCCGCCAGCTTGGCCAGCGCCGAAGGACTCATGTCGAACCGCGCCGCCAGCCGGTCCAGCCCCGCCCAGATCTCCGCGTGCGACAGCATGGCGCGCCTCCGATGAGAGCCGCGCTACGCCCGTTCTCTAGGAATGACAACCTATCCGCGGGCGCGCCGGCGTTGCGCGGCGGTCCACGTCCCAGCCGCCAGGCAGGCGAGGAGGCCGTAGGCCACGACGGTGAGGGCGGTGACGTAGGCGTAGATCGCCACGGGGTGGACGAGGCGCAGGGCGTCCAGCGCGACGGCCAGCGCCTGGAGCGCGGCGGCCGCCACCGGCCACACGCGCCCGCTGCGCCAAGTCAGGGCGACGAGGCCGCCCAGCTCCACCGCGTCGACCAGGCCGAACAGCACCGCCGGATCGAGCACGCCGGTGAGGAGCTGGCCCAGCGGCGTGAACACCCACGCGCCCCAGATCCACAGGGCGCCGCGCCGCTCCAGCGGCCCGCCCCAGCGCCAGGCCGCGAGCGCGACCAGCGTCACCGCGGTGAGCCCCATCAGAACGGGCGCGTCGAACCAGGCGCTCTCGAGCATGCCGCCTCCCGCCCGCGACCATGCCGCAATTCGGCGCGCGGGCGAGCGCCGGCCTTGCCGCAGGCGGGGCCGGTTGCGATCTATTCGGGCATGAACGCCTACGCGCCCTCCTCGTCCCTGCTCGAACAGGCCGGCTGCGACCCCGACGAGGCGCTCCGCGTGCTGCAGAGCGCGCTACACGGGGCCGACGACGGCGAACTTTTCGTCGAGCGCTCCGAGAGCGAGATGCTGATGTTCGACGACGGGCGGCTCAAGTCGGCCGCCTACGACACCGGCGAGGGCTTCGGCCTGCGCGTGGTGGCGGGCGAGAGCGCGGGCTACGCTCACGCCGCGGGGGCCGACATCGCCGCCATTCGCCGCGCGGCCGAAGCGGCCTCGCTCGCCAAGCGCGGCTACTCCGGGACGATGAGCGAGGGGCCGCCCGGCACCAACCGCCGGCTCTACGGCGAGGAAGACGTGGTGGGCGCGCCGGGCTTCGGGGCCAAGGCCGCCCTCCTGCAGGAGATCGACGCCTACGCCCGCGCCCGCGACCCGCGGGTGGTGCAGGTCTCCTGCTCGCTGGCGGGTGAGCGCCGGCAGATCGAGATCCTGCGCGCCGACGGCCGGATCGTGCGCGACGTGCGCCCGCTCGTGCGGCTGAACGTGGGCGTGACGGTGGAGCGCGACGGCCGGCGCGAGAACGGCTCGTCGGGCGCGGGCGGCCGCGCCGCCTTTTCCCAGTGGATCGAGCCTGAGAGTTGGCGCGCCCAGGTGGACGAGGCGCTGCGCCAGGCGCTGGTCAACCTCGACGCCGTGGCCTGCCCGGCGGGCGAGATGGACGTGGTTCTGGGCCCGGGGTGGAACGGCGTGCTCCTGCACGAGGCGGTGGGCCACGGCCTCGAGGGCGACTTCAACCGCAAGGGGCTCTCCGCCTTCTCCGGTCGTATCGGCGAGCGGGTGGCCGCGCCGGGCGTGACGGTGGTGGACGACGGCACGCTTCCCGGCCGCCGCGGCTCGCTCACGGTGGACGACGAGGGCACGCCCACCGAGCGCACCGTCCTGATCGAGGATGGCGTTCTCGTGGGTTACATGCACGACCGGCTTTCAGCGCGGCTGATGGGCCTGGCCGCGACCGGCAACGCACGCCGCCAGTCCTATGCGCACATGCCCATGCCGCGCATGACCAACACCGCCATGATGGGCGGGACGTCCAACCAAGCCGAGATGATCGCCTCGACAAAGCGCGGACTCTACTGCGCCAACTTCGGCGGCGGCCAAGTCGACATCACCAACGGCAAGTTCGTGTTCCAGTGCACGGAGGCCTATCTGATCGAGGACGGGCGGCTCACCTCGCCGGTAAAGGGCGCCACCCTGATCGGCGACGGGCCGACCGCGCTGACCCGCGTCTCCATGATCGGCGACGATTTCGCCTACGACCCCGGCATCGGCGTGTGCGGCAAGTCGGGTCAGGGCGTGCCGGTGGGGGTGGGCCAGCCCTCGCTCAAGATCGGCGGACTGACCGTGGGCGGCACGCGCGTGTGAGCGCCGGCCGGCCCTCCGCGGCGGCCTCTCCTCGCACCTCGCCGCGGCCGAGGCCGCATTGCGGAGGTTTAATCCACGTTGCCGCCTTGTAACGGGCGGGTCACCGGCGGCTGAGGCAAAGCGCTCTCGAAAGTTCGGGAGAGCGTACATGGCGTTGGCGGCGATCTTGATGGCGGGCGTGGCGGCGGCGTCTGTGGCGCAGCCCGCCCCGCCCTCCTCGACCAGCGCCGCCGAGCCGCCTCCCGGTCCGCCCGCCACCACGCCGCTGGTGACGCAGGGCGGCGGCCCCGGCCTGCCCACGGGTCGCGCCACGCCTTCGGCGATCGCCTCTCCCACGCCCGTCCCCTCCGGCGCGGCGGCGGGCCCTGGCGTGACGAGCTATCCGGCGAGCTTCTTCGCCGCCTCCCAGCCGAACACCGCCTCCGACATGATCGGCCGCCTGCCGGGCTTCACCTTCGACGACGGCGACACCGTGCGCGGCTACGGCGGCGCGGCGGGGAACGTCCTGATCGACGGCGAGCGCCCCGCCAGCAAGAGCGACGACCTCGACAGCGTGCTGCGCCGCCTGCCCGCCGGCCAAGTGGAGCGCATCGACCTCATCCGCGGCGGCGCGCCGGGCATCGACATGCAGGGCAAGGCGGTGATCGCCAACGTGATCCGCAAGAAGGGCCCCGGCTCCACCTTGGTGGCGTCGGTCAGCGACCAGTGGTCGATGCACGACGGTCGCCAGGTCCCCGGCCTGCGTCTGGAGGGCACGCACCATTCGGCGGACGGGCGCGCCTGGGAGGGGTCTCTCCTGGCCGGCGGCGGCTTCGACGACGGCTCGGGCGACGGGCCGCGGATGACGCGCGACCGCGACGGCAAGGTGACCTCCACCGCGCGCGACGACACCGCGGGCGAGGGCATCAGCTACGTCGCCACCGGCGCGTACTCGCAGGGCCTGTGGGGCGGCAAGCTCCGGGTCAACGCCAGCGCCAACTACCAGAAGTACAATTTCGAGGAGAGCGTGCAGGACGACGCCGCCTCCACCCCCGACAGCTTCGAGCGTGACCGGCAGAACCAGGAGACGGGCGAGCTGGGCCTCAACTACACCCGGTCGCTGAGCAAGACGCTGTCCTCGGAGACGGTGCTGCTGCAGCAGGTGGGCGGCGAGGACTACCTCGCGCTGATCCAGTCGGACCCCGCGCACGACGGCGACCTGCAGCGCTTCCGCGAGCAGCACGCCACGAGCGAGAGCATAGCGCGAGAGAAGCTGACCTGGGCGGCCTCGCGCCGGCTGACCTTCGAGGTGGGAGCGGAGGGCGACTACAACCTCCTGCACAGCCACACCCGCTTCGTGGACGGCGGCGTGGCGCAGGTGCTGCCCGCCGCCAACGTCGAGGTCGACGAGCTGCGGGGCGAGGCGTTCGCCAAGGCGACCTGGAAGGCCACGCGCACGCTCGACGTCGAGCTCGGCCTGCGGCTGGAGACCTCGCGCCTCACCTCAGAGGGGGACGTGCAGCTCGCCAAGACGCTGACCTATCCCAAGCCGCGCCTCCTCCTCACCTGGTCCCCCACCAAGGCCGATCAGTTCCGACTGCGCTTCGAGGAGGAGGTGGGCCAGCTCAACTTCAACGACTTCGTCGCCTCCTCGTCGTTCTCCACGGGCCAGGTGCTGGCGGGCAATCCCGACCTCGTGCCCCAGCAGGCCTTCGTGGCGGAGGCGGCGTGGGAGCGCCACTTCCTCAAGGACGGCGACGCGGTCTTGACCCTGCGCCACTCCGAACTGAAGGACGTGGTCGACCGCGCGCCGGTGTTCAGCCCCTCGGGCGTCTTCGACACCCCCGCCAACATCGGCGCGGGCTCCAAGGACGAGGCGATCCTGGCGGTGAGCCTGCCCTTGGTGCGCCTGGGCGTGCCGGGCGGCCTCCTCAAGACGTCGACCACCTGGCGCCGGTCGGAGGTGACCGACCCCACCACCCACGCGAGCCGCGCGATCTCCGGCCTGCGGCCCTTCGAGGGCGAGGTGGACTTCACCCAGGACCTGCCGAAGTGGAAGCTGACCTGGGGCGCCTCGGCGAACCTGGGCTGGCGGCAGCGCTACTTCTACTTCAACCAGGTGGAGACCGACACGCTCACCCCGCTGGGCGACCTGTTCGTCGAGGTGAAGCCCGCCAAGGGATGGTCGGTGCGCGCCGAGCTTGAGGACATCGGGATCACCTTCGACCGCAAGCTCGCCTTCTACGACCAGGTGCGCACACCCGGCCCCGCCGACAGCGTGCAGGATCGCGACCTGGGCTTCGGACCGACCGGCTACGTACGGGTGCGCCGCGCCTGGTGAAGCCAGGACGCGCTCAGGAGTCCCGCTCGGCCCGCATCAAGGCGGGGTTCACCGCCTGGCGTTCGCCGTCGAGCGTGGGCGCGATGGGCTCGGGCGCGACGTGCGGGCCCTCTCGCACGGCGTGGGCCCAGCCGTCGAGCCAGCGGCTCCCGACCAGGAACACCACGCCCACCCCCGCCGCGAACACGCCCACCCAGCCGAACACGCGCGCGGAGGTGGCCAGCGCGCGGCCGGGGTCGAGCACCTGGCCCGCCACCGTGTCGGTGCCGGCGAACTGGGCCACGAGGCCGCCCAGCCACTCCGCCCAGGAGATGCCCAGGAACCAGACCGCCATCATGGTCGAGACGAGTATGGCGGGCGAGAGCTTGGTGGTCTGCGACATGCCCACGGGCGACAGGCACAGCTCGCCCGTCGTCTGCAGGAGGTAGGACGCGCCGATGAAAAGGAGCGGCGTGCGGAAGCTCGCGTCGGCGTAGCGGGCCCCGACCACGAGGAGGAGGAACCCCGCCCCCACCTGCAGGAGCGCCAGGCCGAACTTGACCATCGGGCTCGGATCGCCGCCCCGTCGCCCGAGCCAAGCCCACAGCCCGGCGAACACCGGCGCGAACATCAGGATGAAGCCGGGGTTGAAGGCCTGGGTCTGAGACGAGCTCAGGCTCATGTCGACCCACAGCCGGTTGGCCGAGGGGGCGGCGGCGGCCAGCATGTCGCGCGTGCCGAAGTAGAGCTCGCGCCCGAACAGCGGCACGGTGAACGGCCGGTGGATGAGGCGCAGGTCGACGTTGCGGTCGGCGAAGATCTGCAGGGAGCTGCCCGCCTGCTCGAACAGCGTCCAGAACACGATCGACCCCAGCACCAGTACGAGCGCGAGCATCAGGCGCTGCCGCTCCACCCGGTCCGCCTCGCGGACCATGTAGCGGCCGACATAGGCCAGGATGGCGGCGGAGCCGGCGGCGAGCATCCAGCCCACGAGCGCGTTGTGGCGCACCAGGAAAAACACAATCCCGATGCCCAGGAGCCCCCCCGCGTAGATCACCCACTCCCGCGTGATCGGCCCGGCGATGCGCTTTTCCAGGAGCTGCGGATTGGGCGGCTCGGCGCGACCCTCGAGCCAGCCGCGGCCGATCACGAACGCCACGAAGCCCGCGAGCATGCCCAGCCCCGCCAGACCGAAGCCCGCCCACCACCCGACCGTCTCGCCCAGGTAGCCGCAGAGCACCGACGCCCAGAACGAACCCAGGTTGATGCCGAAGTAGTAGAGCGTGAAGCCCGCGTCCCGCCGCGGATCGGCCTTGGTGTAGAGCAGGCCCACGATCGACGAGATGTTCGCCTTGAGGAAGCCGATCCCCATGATGATCGTCGCCAGGGCGAAGTACATGAAGTTGAGGTAGAGCGGGCTCTGGTGCTCGACCGAAAGCGCGTACGACCCCTTCGGCAACACGGACGGCAACGGCGAGCTCGCCGGCAAACCACTCACCGCCAGGCCGCCGTCCGGAGCGGCGCCATAGGCGTAGCCGTGACCGCCCACCATCAGGAGCGGCGGGCCGCCGTGCGCCTGGTTTTCGAAGACGTAGTGCGCGCCGTGGAAACTGAGCACCTGCTGCGCCGCGTCGCCCTGCACCGCCATGGTGAGCTGTCCCGCGACGAGCAGGAGGGCGCCGAACGCCACCGCCTTGCGCGCGCCGAGGTAGCGATCGGCCAGGATGCCGCCGACCAGCGGCAGAAGATAGGCCAAGCTCTGATAGGCTCCGTAGTGCGCCCCGGCCAGCCGGTCGCTGAACAGGAAGTGCTTCGTGAGGTAGAGGACGAGCAAGGCCCGCATACCGTAGAAGGAGAAACGCTCCCACATCTCGGCGAAGAACAGCACGTAGAGGCCGCGCGGATGTCCACGAAGCTGCCAGAGCACGGGAAGGCACGTCAGCACGGTGATGAGGACGCCGGCGACGATGACGATGTTCATACGGAGTCTCTGCGGGCCAAGGCGCCCGAACGCGGCGCCCGCACGGTGGTGGTCTACCGCGCGCCTACCCTCTGCCCAAAGCCGCTTTGCACGGGGTTAATCGACGGGCGGAGCCCGTTCGGCGCCTCCGCGTTCACCTCGGGTCCCCACCGCGCCCGCGAGACCCACCCATGAAGACGCCCGGCCCCGATCATCCGCTGACGTTCAGCGACAATCCGACGCGGGTGCGCGCGCGCTTCGAGAACCACGTCATCGCCGACACCGCCGGAGCCGTCACCCTGCAAGAGGCGAGCCTCGACGCCGTGCAGTACTTCCCGCGCAAGGATGTCGAGACCGGGTTCCTGTCGCAGACGGATAAACAGTACACCTGCCCCTATAAGGGCCCGTGCGTGTTCTACTCGATGATGATCAACGGCGACCTGCAGGAGAACGTGGCCTGGAGCTACGAGGAGCCTTACCCGACCGCAGAGCGAATCCGCGGGCGCATCGCCTTCTACCCTGACCGGGTGCAGGTCTACGAGGTGACCGAGGCCGAGACGGACGCGCGCCGCGCCGATGCCCTAGTCGAAGCTTGGCCCGCTGGCCGCGAGGCCGACACCAAGGCCGTCTGAGGGCTCAGCCGAGCCGCTCGATCAGGGCGCGCGCCGCGGCCGGGGCGCGCACCTTGGCGCCGTTGATCATGAACACGAACACCTCGCCGGAGGCAGGTGGCGGCGCGAGGTCCGGGGCCACGGCCTCGAGGCCCGCGGGGGCGTTCCCTGCCTCCCAGGCGCGCGCGACCTCCGCCCAGCGGTCCAGCGCCGCGGCGTCGTAGCCGGTCTCGATCTCCTCGTGCGCGTCCATCAGCCGGGCGTAGGCGAAAGGCGCGGTGCGGTCGGGGATCGCCGGGCGGCCCTCGCCGTCGGCGAACACCACCGCCGCCCCGGCGCGCGCCGCGAGTTCGACGAACTCGGGGCAGGCGAAGCTCGCATGGCGCACCTCCAGCGCATGCCGCAGCGCGACGCCGTCCACCTCACGCGGCAGGAGCTGCAAAAAGGCGCCGAAGTCGTCGGCGTCGAAGCGCTTGGTCGGCATGAACTGCCACAGGATCGGGCCGAGCTTGTCGCCCAGCTCCGCCAGCCCCTGCCCTGCGAACCGCGCGACCGACTCGCCCGCCTCGGCCAGCACCTTGCGGTTGGTGCAGAAGCGGCTCGCCTTGACGCAGAACACGAAGTCGTTCGGCGCCTCGTCGCGCCACTTGGCGAAGGAGGCGGGCTTGAAGGTCGAGTAATAGGTGCCGTTGATCTCGATGGCGGTGACCGCGCGGCTGGCGAAGCCGAGCTCTTTCGCGTGCGCCAGTCCTTCCGGGTAGAAGACGCCGCGCCACGGCTCGAACGTCCAGCCGCCGATGCCGACGCGGATCATGGGCAGCGCTCCCGAGACGGCACTAGACTCCGCCCCGCCACCCTAGCGCTCCCGACCGGTCCGTGACCACGGCGAGCCCTAGGGTGCGCGCGGCGCGGCGGGGTGGATCGGCGCGGCGAGGGAGAGCCGGGGTTCGGCGAAGTCGAGGCTCGCGTGGGCGGCGCTCGGGCGGCGCAGCTTGGAGGGGCGGCCTTCCGCGCGCATGCGGCGCGTCGCCTCGGCCCAGGAGGGCGGTTCGGCGGCGGCCTCGTTCCAGTGCGCCACGCTGGCCTCGTCGCACCAGTGCATCAGCTTCGGCATGGCGGCGCGGTGCGCGCCCGAGGTCATGTAGGTGCGCATGTCGGCCTCGCCGTCCCAGGTGGTCAGCGTCCAGAAGGTCAGCCGACGGTCGGGCAGGAGCGCGCCCGAGCGAAAGCCCGCGGCGCGCCGAACCTGGGCGTCCGATCGCACGGCGTGGACGGCGAACGCCGGCAGGAACCGAACGGAGCGCAAGCGCAGCCGGGTGACGCTGACGAATTGGGGCATGCGGGCTCGGCGACGAGGAAGGCGCGGAGGCTAGCGGGGAACCACGATGGCCGCGAGCGCGCGCCGGCTACAGCGCCCAGTCGGCGTAGACGCCGCGCACGTCGCCGCGCCAGCGGCCGTGGAAGGCCTCGAGCATGCGGTCGGCCTGGGTAAGGCCGGAAGCGGCGATTTCGTCTAGCGGGTCGAGGAAGCCCGTCTCGTCCGCTCCGCCCGCCCCCGCCCGGGCGCGGCGTGCGAGGCCCTGGCGCGCGATGGCGAGCACGTCGCGGGCCACCTCGCCCAGCGTGCGGCCGCCCACCTCGGCCTTGAGCCCTAGCCGCGCCGCGTCGAGGCGCAGCGCCTCGCGGTCCTCACGGCTCCAGCCCCGGGCGACATCCCAGGCGGCGGCCAGCGCCGCGTCGTCGTAGAGCAGTCCCGTCCAGAACGCCGGCAAGGCGTTCAACATGGTTTGCGAACCGCAGTCGGCCCCGCGCATCTCGAGGTACGACTTCAGCCGCACCTCCGGGAAGACGGTGGTCAGGTGGTCCGCCCAGTCCTTGGCGGAGGGGCGGTCGCCCGGCAGGTCATCGAACCCCGCCTCCATGAAGCGGCGGAACGAGCGCCCGGCCATGTCGAGGTAGCGACCCTGGCGCTTGACGAAGTACATGGGCACGTCGAGCGCGTAGCGGACGTAGGTCTCGTAGCCGAAGCCCTCCTCGAACACGAAAGCCAAGAGGCCCGTGCGGTCGGCGTCCGTGTCGGTCCACACCCGCGCGCGAGACGAGAGCCAGCCGGAAGGCCGACCGTCCACGAAGGGCGAGGCGGCGAACAGAGCGGTGGCGAGCGGCTGGAGCGCGAGGCTCGTGCGGAACTTGGCGACCATGTCGGCCTCGCTCCGGAAGTCGAGGTTGGCCTGCACCGTGCAGGTGCGCAGCATCATGTCGAGGCCGAGCCCGCCCACCGTCGGCATGTAGGCGCGCATGATGTCGTAACGGCCCTTGGGCATCACCGGCACGTCGGCCCGGGCGTGCAGGGGGTCGAAGCCCATGCCCAGGCAATCGAGGCCGAGCTCGCCGCCGACGGCGTGGACCTCGTCTAGGTGGCGCTGGAGTTCGGCGGCGACGGCGTGAATATCGGGCAGGGGCGCGCCCGAGAGTTCGAACTGTCCGCCGGGCTCCAGGCTCACGTTCTCCGCGCCGAACTCGCCCCGCCGCTCCAGTCCGATGAGGACGGGCCCGTCGCGGCCGGGCTCGGTGACCGGGCCCCAGCCGAAGCGCTGCAGGCCGGAGAGGAGCGCCTGCACACCGTCCGGCCCCGGGTAGGCCGGACGCGCCAGCGTATCGCGGCGGACCAGGAACTTCTCGTGCTCGGCCCCGATGCGCCAGGCCGACGGGGGCTTCTCGCCGCCAGCGAGCGCGTGCACGAGGTCGGCGAACGTCAGCGGCGGCGCGTCGGCGAGGGCGCCCGGGCTGTCGGCCATGTGCGGAGGCTCTCCAGGGACGTCGCGGGGGCGCCCGCCCCGATGCGGCCGCATTCGGCTGGCGCGCAAATAGGCCGGGCGCGGGCGGCGCTCAAGGGTGACGGGTGGCTACGTGGCGGGGAGGCTCGTCCGCCTTGCGGCGGGCGCTGCGCGCGTGTGTCTCCCGCGCTTTGGTCTGCGCGCGCGGAGGGGGCCGCCGTGCTCGGTCGCGTCATGGGACGCTTCGCTCTCCGCTGACGCTGCGCCCTTGACCCGCCCTGCGCGCGACGGCTGTTCGGAGGGGTCGGGACGCGGGGCGTCCCGTAGTTCAAGTTCGACTTAGGCCTGCGGCCCGCGTCGAACACAGGGCTGTAGCTTGCCGGAGTCCGCCATCGGCGGGCGGTGCTCACTGGAGCGACACCACCGTTCGGGCTCGACCCTCGCCCCAGCCATCAACCCTGGCAGCTGAAGCCCTGTGTTCGACCCGCCGGAGGCGTTGTCGAACAAGAACGAGGGACGCCCCGCGTCCCGACGCCCACCCACCAGCCGTCGCGCGCAGGGCGGGTCAAGGCAGCGGCGCAGCCGCTCCTGCGCAAGCAGGTCGCCTTGACGCGCGACCGAGCACGGCGGCCCTACCCGGCGTCAGAACGAAGCGCCCGAACCGCCGCGCGCAGCCCCCGCCCCCCGCCACCTACCCCCAATCTCCCAGAGCCGCCTGCCACAGCGTCAGCGCCGCGACCGCCGCGGTGTCCGCCCGCAGGATCCTCGGCCCGAGCGTCACCGCCGTGGCGAAGGGGAGCGCGCGGAGCCGCTCGCGCTCCTCCGGCGCGAACCCGCCCTCCGGCCCGACCAGCACCGCCCAGCGGTCGGCGGCGAGCGCCGCGCGCAGCCGCAGGAGCGCCGGTCCGGCCCGGCCCGCGGCGCCGCCCCACTCGGCCGCGGGGTCGTCGCCCGCCTCGTCGCAGAACATCAGCGCGCGCCCCGCCTCCCACGCGTCCAGCGCCCGGTCGAGCCGCTCGGGGGCGACGATCTCGGGCGGGTCGAGCCGCCCCGTCTGCTCGGACGCCTCGACGGCGATCGCCTGCAGACGCGCGACCTTGGTGTGGTCGACGTTGGTGCGGCGGGTAAGGAGGAGACGCACGCGCCGCGCGCCCAGCTCGGCCGCCTTCTCCACGATCACCTCGAGCCGCGCGCGCTTGACGAGCGCCGCCCATAGCTCGACGTCGGGGCCGAGCGCGGGCGGGCGCGTCCGCTCCAGCACCTGCAAGGCGCCGCCGCGTTTGCCGGCCTCCGCCACCGCAGCGCGCCACTCGCCGTCCTGCGCGTTGAACACGAGGAGCGCGTCGCCCTCCCCCAGCCGCATCACCGCCAGGAGATAGCGCGCCTGGTCGGGCGAGAGCGCGAGCCGCGCCCCGGCGGCCAGCGGGTCGGGCAGGTGCAGGCGGATCATGCGGAGAGCTTGGAGCATCCGGGCGCGGGCGCGGGCAAGCGGGGCGCGTCCCGGCTTGACGCGGCGGGGGTCGGCGCGCCTGTGGCCGCGTGCCGCCCGACCCTCCCGCCGCCTCCGCCAGCCCCGCCCCCGGCGGCCGATGGTGGGGCAAGCTGCGCCCCGACGGTTTCACTCTGTCGCTCTTGGCCGCCGTGGCGCTGGCGAGCCTCCTCCCGCCCCGCGGCGCGGCGGCGACCGGCTTCGGCTGGCTGACCACCGCGGCGGTCGTGCTCCTGTTCCTCCTGCACGGCGCCAAGCTCTCGCGCGCGGCGGTGATCGGCGGCCTGAGCGCCTGGCGGCTGCACCTCGTGGTGCTGGGTTCGACCTTCGCGCTCTTCCCGGCGCTGGGCCTCCTTCTGCGGCTTCTGCCGGCCGGGATCGCCTCGCCCACGGTGACGGCGGGGGTGCTCTACCTCTGCCTGCTGCCGTCCACGGTGCAGAGCTCGATCGGCTTCACCTCCATCGCGGGCGGCGACGTGCCGGCGGCGGTGTGCTCGGCGTCGATCTCCAACGTGCTGGGCGTGGTGGTCACGCCGCTCCTGGCGGGGGCGCTTCTGCATGTGCGCGGAGCGGAGCGGGGCGTATCGGCCCAGGCGGTGGGCGAGGTGGCGGGCGAGCTCCTGCTGCCGTTCGTGCTGGGACACCTGTCGCGTCCGCTGACGGCGCGCTTCGTCGAGCGCCACAAGCGCCTCCTCACCTATGTCGACCGCGGCTCCATCCTCCTGATCGTGTTCACCGCCTTTTCCGCCGCGGTGGTGGAGGGGCTGTGGCGAAGGCTGGGCGCGGGCGACCTCCTGCTCGTCTTCGCACTGGACGCCGCGCTTCTGGCGGCGGCGCTCACGATCACCACGCTCGGCGCCCGCGCGCTGGGCTTCGCGCGACCGCAGGAGATCGCCATCGTGTTCTGCGGCTCCAAGAAGAGCCTGGCGACCGGCGCGCCGATGGCGCGGGTGCTGTTCCCGGCGGCCGCGGTCGGCCCGCTCCTCGTGCCGGTGATGATCTTCCATCAAATCCAGCTGATGACCTGCGCGGTGCTCGCGCGCCGCTACGCCGAGCGCGGCACGCCCCGCGCGGCGGAGGCTTCCGCCTGAGCGCGGTTCGGTCCAAGTTGGCGCGGGTGGGGCCGCCGGAGCGCGGCGGCGGAGGCGCGCGCGCGTGAGGCTGGTCGTCTTCGGCCTGACGGTGTCGTCCTCCTGGGGCAACGGCCACGCCACCCTCTGGCGCGGGCTGATCCGCGGGCTCGCGCGCCACGGCTGCGCGGTGACCTTCTTCGAGCGCGACCAGCCCTTCTACGCCGAGCACCGCGACCTCCACGCGCTGGAGGAGCGCTCCGAGCTGGTGCTCTACCGGGACTGGGGAGAGGCCCTGCCGCGCGCCCGCGCCGCCCTGCGTGGGGCGGACGCGGCGATCGTCACCAGCTACTGCGCGGACGCGGAGGCCGCCGCCGACCTCCTGGCCGAGGCCGCGCCGGGGGTCGCCGCCTTCTACGACATGGACACCCCCGTCACCCTGGCGCGACTGCGCGCGGGGGAGCGGCCAGCCTACGTTCCGACGGGCGGGCTGGGCGGCTTCGACCTCGTTCTCAGCTACACCGGCGGCGGCGCGCTGGACGCCCTGCGCGAGCGGCTGGGGGCGCGGCGCACCGCGGCGCTGTACGGCCACGCCGACCCCGCGCTGCACCACCGCACCGCGCCCGACGGCCGCTTCGGGTGCGACCTGAGCTATCTCGGCACCTACGCCGCCGACCGGCAGGCCGCAGTGGAGCGGCTGTTCGTGGAGCCCGCCCGCCGCCGGCCTGACGCCAGGTTCGTGCTGGCCGGGTCGGGCTATCCGGCCGACTTCCCCTGGACCGACAACATCTGGTTCCTGCGCCACATGCCGCCGCCCGAGCACCCGGCCTTCTTCTCGTCCTCGCGCCTGACGCTGAACGTCACCCGCGCCGACATGGCGGCCATGGGCTGGTGCCCCTCGGGCCGGCTGTTCGAGGCCGCCGCCTGCGCCTGCCCCGTCGTCAGCGATCGCTGGCCGGGGATCGACGAGGCGTTCACGCCCGGCGAGGAGATCCTCCTGGCCGCCGGCCCCGACGACGTGGCCGCGGCGCTCGACCTCGCGCCCGAGCGGCTGGCCGCGATCGGCGAGGCGGCGCGCGCGCGCGTTCTGGCCGAGCACACGAGCGCGCATCGCGCCGCCGAACTCCTGCGCCTCCTTCAATCCGCCCGCGCGCCCGCACCCGCCCTGGCCTGACCTTCGCTTCTGAGAGCCGATGCCCGACGACGCCCGCCCCCTCGACCGCGCCATCCTCGAGCGCCGCATCCGCGAACTCGGCCCCTGGTTCCACAACATGGAGCTGGGCGGCGTGCCCACCGCGCCCGATCACTTCCTGGGCGACTACCCGCGCGTGAAGTTCCAGGGCTTCGCCCACGCCCTGCCGACGGACATGACCGGCAAGAGCGTGCTGGACATCGGCACCAACGGCGGCTTCTACGCCATGGAAATGAAGCGGCGCGGGGCCGCGCACGTACTCGCGGTAGATTCGGACGAAGACTACCTGCGCCAGGCGCGCTTCGCCGCCGAGGTGGAAGGGCTCGACATCGAGTTTCGGGTGCTGGACGTCTACGACGTGGGCGCGCTCGGCGAGCGGTTCGACTTGGTGATCTTTATGGGGGTGCTGTACCACCTTCGTCACCCGCTCCTGGCGCTGGACCTGATCCGCGAATACGCCGCGCGCGATCTCCTGCTCTACCAGTCGCTGCAGCGCGGATCGGACGAGGTGGTCGCGCCCGAGCCGGACTACCCCTTCGAGGAGCAGACGGTGTTCGACCAGCCCGGCTGGCCCAAGCTCCACTTCATCGAGCACGAGTACAGCCACGACTGGACCAACTGGTGGGCCCCCAACCGCGCGGCCTCGGCCGCCATGCTGCGCTCGGCCGGCTTCGAGATCACCGCCAATCCGGAGCCGGAGGTGTTCGTGTGCCGTGTGGCGGAGCGGCCGCACCCGGCGGGTGCGGTGCACCCGGCGCGGTCGCGGTGACACGCGGCGCGCGGCGCTAGTCGGGCGGGCTCGGCCCCGGCGAGGGAGCGCCGGCTCAGCCCCCCGCTCATCCCCGCGTAGGCGGGGACCGAGGCTATCTGCGGGCGCGGCGTTTGGGGAGTTTCCGGCGCTTGATCGGTGGGCGGAGCGGCATCGTGCTCGGTCGCGTCAAGGGACGCTTCGCTCTCCGCCCTTGACCCGCCCTGCGCGCGACGGCGGACGCGGGGCGTCCCTTCCAACAAGTTCGACAACGCCTCTGGCGGGTCGAACACAGGGCTTTGCCTGTGAGAGTAGTGGCGGGGGCGACGGTCGAGCCCAAGCGGCTCGGTCACTCAAGAGAACATCGCCCGCCGATGGCGGGCTCCGGCAAGCTACAGCCCTGTGTTCGACGCGGGCCGCAGGCCTAAGTCGAACTACCAAGAAGGGACGCCCCGCGTCCCGACGCTCACGCGTCAGCCGTCGCGCGCAGGGCGGGTCAAGGCTGCGGAGCGAAGCGCAGCACCTGCGCAAGCAGGTCGCCTTGACGCGACCGAGCACGGCGGCCCCCTCCGCGCTCACAGAACAAGACGCCAGCCTCGCCCCTACCGCTTCGGCGCCGCCTCCGCAAACAGAACAACCGTCTCTCCCCGCGCCAGCACGTGGCCGGCCAGCGCGCGCAGCAGGGCCGCCCGGTCCGCGCCGCCCTTTAGGCCGAGCTTGCGGTCCAGCGCGTACACCTGCACGTGGTAGTGGTGCGCCGGGTCGCCCACCGGAGGGTGAGGGCCGGTGTAGCCCGTCCCGCCGTGGCTGTTGGCCCCCTGGCGCACGCCGGCGGGGCGCTCCAGCTCGGGCGCGTTGCGCGTCGCGCGCGGCAGGGCGGCGACGCCGGCGGGGATGTTCCACGCCAGCCAGTGCACCACGGGCGGCGGCGACCCCGCATCCGGATCCTCGATCAGGAGAGCGAAGGTGCGGGTGCGGGGCGGCGCGCCGCGCCAGCCCACCGCGGGCGAGATGTTGCGGCCGTAGCCGGAATACTCGGGCGCGAGCACGCCGTCCGCCCCCGCCCCCGCCACCTCAACGGTGATGGTCGCCGGCGCGGCGAGGCCCGGCGCATCCCAGCCGATCGGCTCGGCCCTCGCCCCCGCCCCCGCCCCCGCGCCGAGCGCCACGACGAGGGCGAGGGTCGCTGTGGCGAGCGGGCGGGGCATGGCGGCGTGTCTCTCCGTTCCGCCCGATCAAGCGGCGTCGCGGCGCGACCGTTCCTAGCGCCGCAGCGCCAGGACCACGAGGCTCCCCGCCCCCGCCAGCCAGCAGTAGGCGGCGAAGGGGTCGAGCGCCTTGAACTCGTGGCGCTTGAACCAGCGCATCAGCGTCCACAGGCTGGCGTAGGCGACCACGCCCGCCACCACGCCGGCCACCAGCGCCTGCGCCTGGCCGCCCATGTGGTCGTGCAGGAGCTTGGGGGCTTCCAGCACGGTCGCGCCCAGGATCACCGGCACGGCCATCAGGAAGGAGAAGCGCGCCGCCGCCTCGTGGTCGACGCCCTGCACGAGCCCGCCCACGATGGTCGCGCCCGAGCGCGACACGCCGGGGATCAGCGCCAGGCACTGCCAGGCTCCCACGATCAGCGCGTCAGCCCAGCTGAAGCCCTCCAGCGTCTTGCGCGGCGGCCGCTTCAGCCGCTCGACCGCGAACAGTATGAAGCCGTTCACGACGAGGAAGGCGGCTGCGATCATCGGGCTGGCGAAGGCGCTTCGCAGCACCTTGTGCAGCGCCGCGCCGACGATCACCGCGGGGATGGTGGCGACCACGACGCGCCAGAACAGGCGCCGCTCCTCCGCTGGCCGCGGGCCCCGGTTCAAGACGACCGCCTGGCCGAACGCCCACCAGTCGCGGCCGAAGAAGGCGAACAGCGCGACCGCCGTGCCCAGGTGCATGACCACCAGGAACGGCAGGAAGGTGTCGCTGTCTTGGTCGACGTTCCAGCCGAGGAGCGCCGGCAGCACCACCGCGTGGCCGAGCGAGGAGACGGGGAAGAGCTCGGTGATCCCCTGCACCACCGCCAGCGCGATCGCCTGTAGCCACGTCATGGGCGAAGCACCCTCCCCGGATCGAAGTCGCGCGCTCTTAGCGGCGTTCGCCCGCGCGGGCGAGCGGCGCGTCGACACGCCGGGCGCCCCGGCCTAGGGAGCGCGCTCCCCAGCCCCCTCCCTCAGCCCGCGAGGCCGCCGTGCATCCACTCCGCCCGCTCTCCGCCCTCCTCGCGGCCCTCGTCGCCGGTCCGGCCCTCGCCGGACCCGTGCGGCTGGAGCAGGGCTGGAGCCGGCCGGTCGCGGCGGGGCTGTCGAACGGCGTCGGCTACGGCGTTCTCGTCAACGACGGCGCGCGGCCCGACCGCCTCCTCTCGGCCGAGAGCCCGGCGGCGGCGACCGTCGAGCTGCACGAGAGCATGCGGGTGCACGGCCCGATGGGCGACATGGCGCACATGGCCCCGCTCGCCGGGCTCGACGTGCCCGCCCACGGCCACGCGGCGCTGACGCCCGACGGACGGCACCTGATGCTGGTGGGGCTGAAGCGGCCCCTGCCGCGCGGCGCGCGCGTGCCGGTGACGCTCACCTTCGCCCACGCCGGCCGGGTGAAGGCGGAGCTCGAGGTGCGGCCCACAGCCCCCTGAGGCGCGCTCAGCCCTTCGGCGCGGCCCAGGCCTCGACGAGGTGCCGCTCCAGCTCGGCGGCGCGATGGCGGGCGGTGTGGGCGGCGAGCACCTGGGCGCGCGCCGCCTGCGCGATCGCCAGCCGCTCGGGTTCGGGCAGGGCCAGCGCCGCCAGCACCTCCGCCGCGCCGTCGGCGAGCACGATCTCGCGGCCCGGTTCGAACAGGACGTCCAGCCCCTCCCAACGGTCGGAGACCACCGGGCAGGCGCAGGCGGCGGCCTCGAACAGGCGCACGCTGGGGCTCCAGCCCGCGCGCACCATGTCGGCGCGGGTGACGTTCAGCGTCCAACGGCTCGCTCCATAGAACTCGGGGTGGTCGGCGGGGCCCACGTGGGGAAAACGCTCGACGTTCGCCGGCCAGGCGATGTCGTCGGGGTACTGCGGGCCGGCGACGGCGAAGCGCAGGTCGGGCCGGGCGCGCGCCGGCTCCAGGAGCAGGCGCTCCAGCACGGGCTGCCGGTCGAGGCTGTACGTGCCGATGTAGGACAAGTCCCAGCGCTTGGCGGTCTCCACCGGCGCATAGCGGTCGGCGTCGACCGAGCAGTAGAGCGGGCGCGCGGCGGGCGAGCCGAACTCCTCCTCCAGCCGGTGCAGCGTGGGCCCGCCCGTAAAGGAGAGGTAGGCGCCGTAGCCGGGGATCAGCGCGGGCTCCAGGTACTCGAAGTCGCCGCGCTCCAGCTTGGCCAAGGTCACGGGCGTGTCGATGTCGTAGAAGGCGCAGACGCCCCCGCCCCCCGCCGCGCGCGCCTGAGCCCAGCGGCCCACCTCGACACCTTCAGGCACGTAGGAGCCGACCACCACCGCGTCCGCCGCCTCGAGCTCGGGGCCGAAGGCGTGCAGGGCGGCGAGGTCGGGGTAGAGCTCCAGCCGGCAGAAGTCGGGACGCGGCAGGTCGCGGTGGTCGCCGCCGTACCAGGGCGCGTCGCGCTCCAGGAAGAGCACGTGGTGGCCGCGCTCGCTGAACGCCTTGAGGAGCGCGCGGTAGGTGGTCGCGTGGCCATTGCCCCAGGACGACGAGAGCGACAGGCCGAGGACGACGAGCCTCACGCCCCCGCCTCCTCCGTGAGCGAGTGTTCCATGGCGGCGGCGAGGTCCTGGCGCAGGATGGCGTCCACCTCCGCTCCGCGGCGGGCATAGGTGTGCTCGCGGAGCATGCGCGCGCGCGCCGCCTCGCCGATGGCCCGCGCCCGCTCGGGCGTCAGCGCCGCGACGTGCTCGGCCACGTCCTGGCCGTCGCGGGCGACCAGCACCTCCGTGTCGGGCTCCAGGAACATGGGGATGCCCTCCCACCAGTCGGTGATGAGGCAGGCGCCCGCTCCCGCCGCCTCGAACACCCGGGTGGCGGGGGAAAAGCCGATGGCCGCCATCGAGTCGCGCGCCACGTTCAGGACGGCCAGCGGGCTCGTGTTGAAGCTGTTGTGCTCGGCCGTGTAGACGTGGCCGATGTGGCGGACGTTGCCCGGCATGGGCTTCGTGTCCCAACCGTTGCCGCCGATCAGGAAGCGACGCTCGGGCAGGCGCTGCGCCGCGTCGAGGAAGAACTGCTCCACCCGCGCTTCGCGGTCGGGCAGCCGGTTGCCCAGGAACGAGAGGTCAGCCTCGAACCGTGCCTCGGCGGGGGCCGGGTGGTGGGTCGAGGGATCGAGGGCGTTGTAGATCGGCGTGCACGCCTTCGCGCCGAACCCCGTATAGGCGTCGATCACCGGTTCGCCGCCGCCGTAGGTGAAGACGTGGTCGAGCCGAGGCAGGGCGCGGCGCACCGGATGGTCGGGGCCGGCGCAGCGCATCTCGTCCAAGGTGGCGGCGGCGTCGACGTCCCAGAAGATCTTCAGCGCGTGGGGCGCGGCGTGGGCGATCACGCCGTCCAAGAGGAGGTCGTCGAATACCCCCACCCCGCTCGCCTTCACGACGACATCAGCGTCGTGGGCCTCGGCGAGCACCCGGCGGGCGGCCGCCTCCGTCGCCTCGTAGACCACCGAGCGGGCGTAGGGCGGCGGCTCGATGTCGCGGTGGCGCTGCCGGTCGTAGGCGTCGGGCTCGTAGAAGGTGATCGTCCACCCGCGCCGGTGCAGCTCGGAGAGCACCCCGCGGTAGTAGGTGGCCGCGCCGTTCCAGTACGACGAGACCAGCGAGGAGCCGTAGAAGGCGAGGTTCATGGGTGGGCGGCCTCGGGGGCGACGGGCTCGGGGGCGACGGGCTCGGGCGTGCGGCTGCGGAGCGTGTCGACCACCGCCATCAGCTCGTCGACGCGGTGCGCGCAGGTGTGGCGCGCGCGGATCGTCTCCAGCCCGCTCGCCACCAGATGGGCGCGCAGATCGGCGTCTTCCGCCACGTCCTCCAGGGCGTCGGCCACGGCCTCGCCGTCGTCGACCATGAGGAAGTCCTGGCCGACGCGGAACAGCCCCTCGCTATCGCGCCAGGGCGCCGAGACGAGCGGGACTCCGCAGCTCAGCGCCTCGAACACGCGGATGGTCGGGATGCCCGGCAGGACGGTGGTGTAGAACCGCCGCGGCACGTGCACGGTCACGAGCCGCTCGGCGAAGATGGCGGGCGCCCGCGCGTTGGGCGCCCAGCCACGATAGCTCACGCCGTAGCGGTCCAGCATCGCCAGCGCCTCGGGCGGATAGCGCACGCCGTAGATCTCGAGCGGCAGGCCCGCCGCCTCCGCGGGCTGGAACAGGAAGCTTTCCAGCTCCTCCGTGCGCTCGCCGTCGCCCCAGTTGCCGATCCACACGGCGCCTTCGCGCGGACCCTCGACGGCGGGCGGGTGAAACAGGCGCGTGTCCGCAGCCTCGTGCCAGGTCCAGACGCGGCCGCCCCAGCCCCAGCGGCGGTAGACCTCCGACAGCGCCTCGCCGAACGCCAAGACGCCGTCGTAGCCCGAGAGATCAAAGGCGCGGATGGCGTCGGGGTCGCTCACCGCGCGGTGGTGGGTGTCGTGGAACAGGAGGGTGAAACGCCCGCCCCGCGCTCGCGCCCGCCCGATCGCGGCCACCAGCGCCGGGTCGTTCCACTCGTGCACGAGGACGAGCTCGGCGTCGTCGATCAGGTCGGCGGCGTCCGTCCCCGGCGCGTAGGTCTCAGGCGAAAGGTCGGGGTAGGCGGCGCGCCAGGGCTCCAGGCCCTCTTCGCCCGCGTCGGCGAGGAGGTTCTGGAGGCTCCAGCTCCCGGCCGGCTCCAGCGCGCGCACGGCGTGGCCGCGGGCGGCGAGCTCGCGCAGCACGCCCCGCAAAAAGTGGGCGTTGCCGTGGTTCCAGCAGCTCTGGAGGGAATGGGTGAAGTAGGCGATGCGCATGGGCGGTCAGCTTTGTAGCTGATCCGGCGCGAGGCGCGAGCGGTAGATGCGCGCCATCCCCTCCGCCATGGCCTCGACGGTGTAGCGCCGGGCGCGCTCGGCCGCGGCGGCGCCCAGGCTGGCGCGACGGTCGGGGTCGGCCAGGAGCGCCGCGAGCGCCTCCGCCAGCGCGCCCGCGTCGCCCGGCGGGGTGAACACGGCCCCTCCCTCCCACAGCTCGCGGAAGGTGGCGATGTCGGATAGCACGAGGGGGCGCGCCAGCTGCGCCGCCTCCAGCACCGACAGGCCGAACGGCTCGTAGAGCGAGGGCGAGGCGAACACCGCCGCCCCCGCCAGCCGCGCCACGAGCGCGGCGGCGTCGAGCCGGCCGGGCGTCCGCAGGTGTTGGAAGGCCGCCTCGCCGCCTGTAGGTCCGGCGAGCGGGCCGGCGGCGATCACGGGCGCGGGAAGCCGTGCGGCGGCGGCGTCCAGCACCGCCATGCCCTTGCCCTCGTCCCACAGCCGACCGGAGGTGAAGACGTACGGGGCCGCCTTGTCCCTCGGAGGCGCGGCGAGCGGCGCACGGCCGTTCGGCACGACCGCGGGCGGCGCAACGGCGTAGGCGTCGGCCACGGCCCGCGCGAAGGCGGCGGTGGGGGCCACGGTGCGGTCGCAGGCGAGGAGGCCGCGGCGCGCCAGGTCGAAGCGCCAGCCGAAATCGGCAGGCCAGGGCGCGTCGCCCCGCACCGCTCGCCACCAGGTGGCCGTGCAGGAGTGCTGCACCGCCACGACCGGCCGGTCGAACCCCGCGCCCGCCGCATAGGCCGGAGCGTTCAGCTGGACCACATCGACGTCGAGGCGCCGCGCGAGGACGGCTAGGGCGCGCCCCGCCGCCTCCACCTCGCCCGGCGTGTCGGCCAGCCAGTCGAGCGGCAGGCCGGTGGCTTCCACGCTCACGCCCGCGGCCCGCGCCTCCGCCAGCGCCGATGCGTTGGGGGGCGGCCCGTTGACCGCGACCACCGCCTCCCAACTCAGGGGCTGGAGCCCCCGCGCGAGGTCGAGGACGTAGGTCCACACGCCCCCCACCGCATCGGCGGTGATCAGGACGCGCACGACGCCCTCGCTGGAACGGGCGCGAGGGCGGCGCCGTTGTCGCGCCGTTCCCACAAGCACAACAGGAGCTTAGCCATGGCAGGCGAACTGCAGGGCAAGACGGTGGCCATTCTCGCCACCGACGGATTCGAGGAAGCGGAGCTGTTCACCCCTAAGGCTGAGCTCGAGAAGGCCGGAGCCAAGGTGGTGGTAATCTCTCCGAACGGCGGCGAGATCCAGGGCTTCGACCATATCAAGCCCGACAAGACCTGCCCGGTCGACCTCGAACTCAAGAACGCCAAGCCGGACGACTTCGACGCGCTCGTGCTGCCGGGCGGGGCCAACAACCCCGACAACCTACGTATCATGCCGGAAGTGCAGCAGTTCGTCCGCGCCTTCTTCGACGCCGACAAGCCCACGGGCGTGATCTGCCACGCGCCGTGGATCCTGATCGACGCGGGCGTGGTCAAGGGCCGGCGGCTCACCTCGTTCAAGACGATCCGCACCGACCTGAAGAACGCGGGCGCCGAGGTTGTGGACGAGGAGGCGGTGGTCGACGGCCGGCTCGTCACCTCGCGCGACCCGGACGACCTGCCCGCCTTCTGCCGCGAGCTGATCAAGCTCATCGCGTCCGCGGGCGCGGGCGGCGAACGCCAGGCCGCCTGAGGCGGAGGTCAGAGCGCCCCGGCCGCCGCGCGCAGTCGGGGCGTCTCGCTCGGCCGGGCGTTGCGGCGCAGGCCGCGGTGCTCGGCCAGCCAGTCGGCCAGCCCCGCCACCCCTTCGCGCCAGCCGGTGCGGGGCGCGAGGCCCAGCGCCGCTGTCGCCGCGCGCATGTCCGCCACGAAGTAGCGCTGATCGCCTTGGCGCCAGTCGGCGTAGTCGACCTGGACGGGCCGTCCGACCAGTTCGCCGATGTAACCCAGGAGTTCGCGCAGGCTGACCGCGTTGTCCGGCCCGCCGCCCAGGTTGAAGGCGCAGCCGCTCACCGCGTCTATGCTGCGCCAGGCTGCCATGTAGGCGTCGACGACGTCGCCCACCTGCAGGATGTCGCGCACCTGCCGGCCGTCGCCGTAGAGGGTGATGGGCTGACCCTCGAGCGCGCGGATCAGGAAGTGGGCGACCCAGCCCTGGTCCTCCGTCCCCATCTGGCGCGGGCCGTAGACGCACGACATACGCATCACCGCCGTCGGCACGCCGTAAGAGCGCGCGTAGTCCAGCACGTACTGGTCGGCCGCGCCTTTGGAGCAGCCGTAGGGCGTATGGAAGTCGAGCGGCCGCGCCTCCGACACGCCGTGCGCCGCCATCCCGGCGTCCGAGGGAACGTAACGCTCGCCCTCGCGCACGAACTCCACGTCCGCCAAGTCACCGTAGACCTTGTTGGTGGAGGCGAAGATCAGCGGCGTGCGCCCGCCCTGCGCGCGCAGGGCCTCCAGGAGCGCCACCGTCGCGCGTACGTTGACGTCGAAGTCGGCCACGGGGTCGACGAGGCTGGTGGTCACCGCCACCTGGGCGGCCATGTGGAAGACGGCCTGGACGCCCTCGGCGGCGGCGCGCAGCCGCTCCCCGTCGCGCACGTCCGCCACCACCGCCTCGACCCGATCGCCGTGGCGCGCGCGGAGCCAGTCGAGGTTGGCCTCGACCCCCGGCCTGGCCAGGGCGTCGTACACGCGCACGCGACGGCCGTCGGCCAAGAGGCGGTCGGCGATGTTGGAGCCGATGAAGCCAGCGCCGCCGGTGACGAGGACCGGCGCGTCGGTCGTCGCCGCGTCGCTCACGCCACGAGACCCCGGGCTTCGAGCTCCTTGCGCGCAGCGGCGACGTTATCGACCGCCTCCTGGCGCGCGACCCACTCGGCGAGTTCCGCCAGGCCCGTGGTGAAATCCTCGCGCGGGGCGTAGCCCAGCTCGGCGCAAGCCTTGGAGATGTCGGGGATGCAGTGGCGGATGTCGCCCACGCGCATCTTGCCGGTGACCTCCGGCGCGATCCGCCGGCCCATGGCCTCGCCCACACGCTCGGCCACCTCCGTCACGGTGAAGACGTCGCCGGAGCCGATGTTGAACACCTGGCCATCGGCCTTGTCCTCGAACAACGCCGACGAGAACGCGCGCGCCACGTCCTTGACGTGGACGAAGTCGCGCTGCTGCATCCCGTCCTCGAAGATCAGCGGCGGCTGGTTGTTGGCCAGGCGCGAGGAGAAGATCGCCAACACGCCGGTGTAGGGATTGGAGAGCGCCTGGCCCGGCCCGTACGCGTTCCACAGCCGCAGCGCCGAACAGCTCATGCCATAGGCGGGGCACAGCGTCAGCGTCAGCCGCTCCTGCACGTACTTGCCGAGCGCGTAGACGCTGGCGAGCGTCGGACGCTTCCACTCGGGCGTGGGCGCGGGCGCGAGCGGGCGCCCTTGCGCGTCCTGCGGGTCCCAAGAGCCGTCCGCGTTGCGCGCGGTGCGCGTCACCTCCTCGTGCACGCCGCCGTCGGCGTCGCGGTAGAGACCCTCGCCGTAGATCGACATGGACGACGCGGTCACCACCCGGCGCACGGGCTTGGCGATCAGTTGCTGAAAGAGGACCGCGGTGCCGTAGTCGTTGACCGAGGTGTAGCGGTCGACCGCGTACATGCTCTGGCCCACCCCCACCTCGGCGGCGAGGTGGACGACGCTGTCCACACCCTTCAGCGCCTTGAGGAGCTCGGTCTCGTCGCGCACGTCGGCGATGTGCAGCTCGACCTCGGGGGAAAGCTCGGCGGGGCGACCCTTGCCCGCGTGCACCTGCTCGATCAGCGAGTCGAGCACGCGCACGCGGCACCCGCGGGCCAGGAGCTCATCGGCGACATAGCGGCCGATGAAGCCCGCGCCGCCGGTGATCAGAACCGTCTCCGCCACCCCTCCCCCTTCCGTCCTGCGCGCCTCAGCGCGCGATGAACTTGGCGAACTTGCTGTTCTTGTCGTCCGACTCGAGGAGAGCCAGCTTGTTGTCGTCGAAGATCTTGAAGAACTCGTCCCACTCGATCACCTCGAGCTTGTCGTCGGGATCGCGGAACTCGAAGCGCAGTATGCCCGAGTTCTCGTGGGCGTCCTTGGTGCGGACCTTGGCGGGCTTGCCGCCGTGGGTCTCGGCCCACTTCCTGATCGTGTCGTGGTCGGTGACCTTTTCGGCCGAGGCAATAGGGCTGTCTCCGAGTTTTAACAGCGACCCGAAACGACTCCGGTCATAGCCCGTTCCGGGGCGGGAACAAACCCGCTGGCGGCGACGGTTCCCGGCGTCTAAGCTACAAAGCTGACCCTTACGCCACCTTCTGGATACGGATGGACGGATCGTTGCCACCCCCCTCGGCCGTCGCACCCCGCCGCAAGCTGCGCGTGGGGATCGTGGGAGTGGGGAACTGCGCCTCGTCGTTCGTGCAAGGGCTCTCCCACTACAGCGGCGTGCGGTCGAACGCCCCGGTGCCCGGGCTGATGCACCCCGACCTCGGCGGCTACCGCATCGAGGACATCGAGGTGGCCGCCGCCTTCGACGTGCACGCGCAAAAGGTGGGGCGCGACGTGTCGGAGGCGATCTTCGCGGCGCCCAACAACACCCAGGCGTTTGCGCGCCCGGCCCCGTCAGGCGTGGTGGTGCAACGCGGCCCGACGCTCGACGGCGTGGGCAAGTACCTCCGCGACGAGGTGCCGGAGGCGCCCGCGCCGCCGGTGGACGTGATCCGGGCGCTGAAGGATGCGGGGGCGGAGGTGGTCATCTCCTACCTGCCCGTGGGCAGCCAGGCGGCCACCGAGTTCTACGCCGACGCGGCGATCCAGGCGGGCTGCGGCTTCGTCAACTGCGTGCCGGTGTTCATCGCCTCGGACGCGGGCTGGCGCGCGCGCTTCGAGCATGCGGGCCTGCCGATTGTGGGCGACGACATCAAGAGCCAGGTCGGCGCCACCATCGTGCATCGCGTGCTGGCCAACCTGTTCCGCGAGCGGGGCGTGCGTCTCGACCGCACCTACCAGCTGAACGTCGGCGGCAACGCCGACTTCCAGAACATGCTGGAGCGCGAGCGGCTCGAATCCAAGAAGATCTCCAAGACGCAGGCGGTGACCAGCCAGCTCGAGACGCCCCTGCCCGCCGGCGACGTGCACGTGGGCCCGTCGGACTACGTGCCGTGGCTGACCGACCGCAAGTTCGCCTTCATCCGGCTGGAGGGCACGACCTTCGGCGACGTGCCGCTGAACCTCGAGCTGAAGCTCGAGGTGTGGGACAGCCCCAACTCCGCGGGGGTGGTTATAGACGCGGTGCGCTGCGCCAAGCTCGCGCTCGACCGCGGGGTGGGCGGCGCGCTGGAAGGCCCGTCCGCCTGGTTCATGAAGAGCCCCGCCGTGCAGTTCACCGACGAGGAGGCGCGCGAGAAGGTCGAGCGCTTCATCGCGGGCGCCAACGCCGCGCCCGCGCGGGCGTGACCACCACCCTCTACCTCGTGCGGCATGGGACGCACGGCCGGCTCGGCCACGTGCTGTGCGGGCGCATGGAGGGGGTCGGGCTCTCCGACGAGGGCGCGGCGCAGGCGCGCGCGATCGCGCCGCTGATCGGCCGGGCGGACGCGCTCTATACGAGCCCGATCCAGCGCACGCGGGAGACAGCGGAGCCGCTGGCCGCGGCCCTGGAGCTCGCACCCGAGGTCGACCCCGACCTGCAGGAGATCGACTTCGGCGCCTGGACCGGCCGCCGCTTCGACGAGCTGCGGGGCGACCCCTTGTGGGACGCCTGGAACGCTCGCCGCTCGCTCACCCGCCCGCCTGGCGGCGAGACCATGGGCGAGGTGCAGGGGCGCGCCGCCCGCGTCGTCGAGCGCGTGCGCGCCGCCTGGCCGGACGGCCGTGTCGCGCTCGTGAGCCACGGCGACGTGATCAAGGGGCTCCTCTGCCTGTGGCTGGGGATCGACCTCGACCTGCACCACCGGCTGGAGGTGGGACCCGCGTCGGTGTCCACCGCGGTGGTGGGCGACTGGGGCGTCAAGGTGCTCCGCGTCAACGCCACCGCCGCAACGCCCGAGGAGCCCCGCCCGTGATCGAAGCGGCGATGATCTGGAACGAGCCCAACAACAAGTCCCACTGGGACCCGGGCGTCGACCCCGACTGGTCCAGGTTCGGCGAGCTAGTGAAGCACGGTGGCCGCGCCATCCGCGCCGCCAACCCCGGCCTCCCGCGCGTGCTGGGCGGGATGAGTCCGATCGATCCGTCGTTCGTAAACCGCCTTCAAGGCTACGGCGCCATGGACGAGATCGACGTGGTGGCCGTGCACGGCTTCCCACTCGACTGGAACCTGTGGTCGATCCACGACTGGCCGGGGAAGCTCGACGAGATCCGCGCGGTGATCGGCGGGCGGCCGCTGTGGGTGTCGGAGGTGGGCGTCTCCTCTTTCGGGGCCGAGGAGGTGGCGGCGTGGGGCGTGACCCGCACCGCCGAGCTCCTGGTCGGCCGCAGCCCCCGCATCCACTGGTACTCGCTCTACGACCTGCCGCGCGAGTGGGAGGCGACCACCCGCCACAAGGAGGCGGAGGGCTCCTCCTACTACCGCCACTTCGCCATGGGCCTCCTCGACGAGGACGGCCGGCCCAAGCAGGCGCTGGAGGCCTTCCGCCCCCACGCCGGGCCCGACGGCTTGGGCCTCTGCCAGTGGTTCCACTACGAGGACCACCGGCTGGACGAGGCGGTGCGCTGGATGAAGGACCTGGGCGTCACCTACCTGCGCACGGGCCTTTCATGGGCCGACCGCTTCCGCCCGGGCGCGCTCGACTGGTTCGACCGTCAGATGGAGGCGCTGTCGGACTTCGACGTGACCGTCACCTTCTGCTTCACGCCGGAGCACCTGGGGATTGAGCCGCACCACACCTCCGCCCCTCGCGACCCCCAGGCCTTCGCCGACTTCTGCACGGAGATGGTGGAGCGCTACGCCCCGGCCCGCGCGCCCGTCGCCGCCGCGCCGGAGCCGGCGTCGGCGTGACGGGGTCGGCGTGAGGGAGCCGGCGTGACGGGTTTCCGCCCCACGGCGGAGGCGCCCCTCAACCTCGACTGGATCACTCCGGACCTCGCCGTCGCGGGCGAGCTGCCGCAGACCGCCTGGCCGGGGCTGGCGGCGCAGGGCGTGCGCGCGGTGGTCGACCTGCGGGCCGAGGCGGTGGACGACGCGGCGGCGCTCGCCGCTGGCGGGATCGCCTTCTTGCACCTGCCGACGCCCGACCACCACGCCGTCTCCGCCGCCGACCTTGACCGGGGGGTCGCCTTCGTGCGCGAGGGCGGCGGGCGCGCCGTCGTCCACTGCCGCGAGGGCGTCGGCCGCTCGGCGCTCCTCGCCCTGTGCGTGCTGGTCGACGGCGGGATCGAGCCGCTGGCCGCGCTCGAGCTCGCCAAGGATCGGCGCTGGCAGGTCTCGCCGTCGGCGGCGCAGTACGAGGCCTGGGTGGGCTGGCTCGGCGCGCGCGGGATCGCGGCGCCGCCGTTCGACCGCTTCGCGGCCGTAGCTTACCGCCACCTCTCCGCGTGATCACCTACGGCGACCACGTCCGCCGCCTCGACCCCCGCGCCGAATGCGACCGCCTCGGAGAGGCGCTGCGCGCCCTGCCCGCCCACCCGCCGGGGCTCGCCCGCCACGCCGCGCTCGTGGGCGTCTTCGTGGACGCGGCGGCGCTCCTGCAGGCGGCGGTGGACGCGGAGTTCGTGGCGGCCGGGTGCGACCGGCTCACGCCCCTGCACGTGGCGGGCGCTCGGGCGCTCCTCGCCCTCGCGGAGGCGGTGGACGCCTCCTGGCGCGCGAGGTCGACGGGCGCTGCACCCAACGCCGCGGTGCTGGAGCCCGTGGCCGCCCTGCTTCCCACGTCTCTCCTCGATGCGCGGGTGGCGGAGGGGTTCGCCTTCTATGGCCTCTACCCCGAGGGGCACGCCGAGGCGGCGCGCCGGGCGGGGCTCGACGGCGCGGCGCGGGTGCTCGGCCTGCGCTCGATCGGCTGGGCGCTCGCGGCCATGGCCGCGGCAGGGGCCGGCGCGCCCGCGCCGCTCTCCGCCCGCCCAGTTGGCCCGCCGTTCGACCGGGCGCTGCGCCTGGGAGACGACCTCCTCGCGGCGCTCGCGGCCGACCGCGACCGGCGCTGGGCGGTGGCCGACGAGGGACCGGGGCTCTCCGGCTCCTCCTTCGCCGCCGCGATCGGGGCGCTGGAGGCCGCGGGCGTGGTGGCCGGGCGCATCGTCCTCCTGCCCGGCCACGACGGCGCGCCGGGCACCGAGGGGGGGGAGGCGCGCCGCGCCCGCTACGCCGCCGCGCCGCGGGCGGTGGTCGACCTCGACGCCCTGGCGCTCGCGCCTGACGCCGCGGGGCCCCCGCT
>CAXTAO010000021.1:0-53544 GCA_964242625.1 uncultured Caulobacteraceae bacterium
GCTTGGCGCCGTAGTGCGAGCGACGCTGCTTGCGGTTCTTGACGCCCTGGGTGTCGAGCACGCCGCGCAGGATGTGATAGCGCACGCCCGGCAGGTCCTTCACGCGGCCACCGCGGATCAGCACCACCGAGTGCTCCTGCAGGTTGTGACCCTCGCCGGGGATGTAGCACACCGCCTCGATCCCCGAGGTGAGGCGAACCTTGGCCACCTTGCGGAGCGCCGAGTTCGGCTTCTTCGGCGTGGTCGTGTACACGCGGGTGCACACGCCGCGACGCTGGGGCGAACCCTTCAGCGCGGGCACCTTGTTGCGATTGACGCGGGCTTCGCGCGGCTTGCGGATGAGCTGGTTGATCGTGGGCATGGGCGCCTGAGAACGGGTCCTGATCTTCGAGCGGGGGCTGAGCCTGTCGGCCGGTGCGCCCCCGCGTCCTTCTTGTTAGCCGGCCGCGGGCGGCCGCCCGGGCGGATGTTCGTGTCCGTCGCGCGCCAGCGGAAAGGGCCGGGACGCGCGCTACGGGCGTTCCGGCGGGCTCAGCCCCGTCCTCGGCATGTGCGGTGGGCCGGCCGCGCGAACGGCCGGTCCCGAAACGAGTGCGTCCATACGCGCCGGCGGTCGGGGGGTCAAGGCGACGACGGCGGGCTCGGCGCTGCGCCTTGCTCGCGCCACAAGGAGGCGGCCCCCTCCCCGCCCGCCAACCCGACCGCCCACCGCGTGACCCGCTCTCGCCCCGCCGAACGCCGTCGCCTCATCGCCGTGAGTGCGTCCCTAGGCGTGCACGCGCTCCTGCTCGCGCTCCTGACCAGCGTCGCCCCGAAGCTCCTCAGGGTGCCTCGCCTGAGCGAGCGCGAGCGGCCGGCGGTCGACCTGCAGCTGACGGCCAGCACCACCCCCCGGGAAAGCGCCTCGACCGCCTTCGCGGCCGCCCCCGCCGGGCTCCGTCCGCGCATCGTTCGCGTGGAGCCGCGCCGCGCCGCTGCCCCCGCGGCGTCCCCCGTCACGGCGCCCGCGCGGACCCCGACGCCGCTGGCACCCGCGCCGAGCGCCGCTGCGGCGGGCGGGGACGCGGCGGCCCCGGCCGCCACATCCCAGCCTACGGGGCGTTGGCGCGTCACGGGCGGAGGGGGAGACGCTGACGCGGCGGCGCGCGCCCTCGCGCGCGGGACGGTCGGCTGCGATCATGTTGGCTGGCTGCACCTGACCGCCGCCGAGCGCGAGCGGTGCGACAGCCGCTTCGTCGAGGGCGCGCGCTTCGGCCCGCGGGTGGATGCGGTGCCCGCGGCCAAGCGCGCCTACTTCGACCAAGTGCGCGACGCCTACGCCAAGATGCACGAGGGCGCGCCCCTGCCGTTCAGCGGCGCGCCGGGCGAGCGCTACTCGAACCTCGGCGTCGACGAGCCCTGGGCGGGGCCGAAGGGCGCGCACATGCCGGGCTTCGGCTGCTCGCCAGCGCTCCTCGGTCGCAAGGGGCCGCCGCACAGCCTGAATTTCGGACCGTGCGTGATCACCCCGCCCTCCGGTTTCGGGACGGAGGAGGCGGACGTCGTCCCGCCGCCGTCCGCGGGCGCCCAGCGCCGGGATGCGGCCGCGGCCGCGAAGTCGGACCCGCCGCCGCCCGACCAGTGACCGCACGCCGCCGCCGACGGCGAACGCGAAGGGGCGGCCGCCGTCTCCGGCGACCGCCCCGCTCGCACCCGGATGGAGAGCGCCCGCTTACTCGGCGGGCGCGGCCTCAAGCTCGGGCGCAGGCGCCTCCAGCTCGGCGGGGAAGGGCTCGGCGGCCTCCCGCTGGGCGGTGAGCGCCTCGTCGCGCTTGGCGGCGATGCGCTGCAGGCTGCGGAGCTGCGCCCCCGTGCCGGCCGGGATGAGCCGGCCCACGATCACGTTCTCCTTCAGCCCCTCCAGCGTGTCGGTCTTGCCGTGCACGCTGGCGTCGGTGAGCACCCGGGTGGTCTCCTGGAAGGAGGCCGCCGAGATGAACGACCGCGTCTGCAGCGACGCCTTGGTGATGCCGAGCAGAACCGGAGTGGTGACCGCCGGGCGGCCGCCGCGGGCCTCCGCCTTCTTGCTCTCCTCCTCGACCTCGGTCCGGTCGAGGTGGTCGCCCCGGATCAGGCCGGTGTCGCCCGCCTCCATGATCTCGACCTTCTGCAGCATCTGACGCACGATCGTCTCGATGTGCTTGTCGTTGATCGGCACGCCCTGCAGTCGGTAGACGTCCTGGATCTCGTCGACCAGGAACTCGGCCAGCGCCTCGACGCCCAGGATGCGCAGGATGTCGTGCGGATCCGGGTTGCCGTCGATGATGTACTCACCCTTCTGCACGACGTCGCCGTCGTGCACGGCGATGTGCTTGCCCTTCGGGATGAGGAACTCCACCGCCTCGGCTTGGTCGCCGTTGGCGTCGACCTCCGGGGTGATCTTGATCCGGCGCTTGTTCTTGTAGTCCTTGCCGAACTCCACCCGGCCGGTCATCTCGGCGATGATCGCGCAGTCCTTGGGACGGCGCGCCTCGAAGAGCTCCGCCACCCGCGGCAGGCCGCCGGTGATGTCGCGCGTCTTGGCCGACTCGAGCGGCAGGCGGGCCAGGACGTCGCCGGGCTTCACTTGGTCGCCGTCGCCGACCGAGAGGATGGCCCCCACGGGCAGGAGGTAGCGGGCGTCGCTGCCCGAGGCGAGCTTCTTGTAGGCCCCGTCCTCGGTCACACCCATGGCCGGACGCAGGTCCGTGCCGCGGGAGGTGGCCCGCCAGTCGGACACCACGCGGTTGGCGATGCCGGTCGCCTCGTCGGTCTCCTCGCGGTACGAGAAGCCCTCCACCAAGTCCTCCATCCGCACCGTTCCGCCCACTTCGGTGAGGATCGGCGTGGTGTAGGGGTCCCAGGTGGCGATACGCTGGCCGCGCTTGACCTTTTCGCCTTCCTTGACCTTCAGCTTGGCGCCGTAGGGCAGCTTGTAGGCTTCGCGGTCCTTGCCGTCGATCTGCACCAGGACCTGCATATTGCGGTTCATGGCGACGAAATCGCCGTCACGCCCCTGCACCACCGAGCCGCCGGCGAACTTGATCACGCCCTCGTTGGACGCCTCGTAGAACGACTGCTCGGCCACGTTCGCGGTCCCGCCGATGTGGAAGGTCCGCATGGTGAGCTGGGTGCCCGGCTCGCCGATGGATTGGGCGGCGATAACCCCCACCGCCTCGCCGATGTTCACCCGCGTTCCGCGCGCAAGGTCTCGGCCGTAGCAGGCGCCGCAGACGCCCACCTCGGCCTCGCACACCAGCACCGAGCGGATCTTCACCGACTGCACGCCGGCCTGCTCGATCTCGTCGGCCATCGTCTCGTCGACGTAGCCGTCCGCCGGGAGGACCACCTCGCCGGTCGAGGCGTGCTTCACGTCCTCCGCCACCGTGCGGCCCAGCACGCGCTGGCCGAGGCTGACGAGCGTGTCGCCGCCCTCGACCACCGCGCGGATGGTGATGCCGCGCGTGGTGCCGCAGTCCTCCTCGGTGATGATGCAGTCCTGTGCCACATCGACGAGGCGGCGGGTGAGGTAGCCCGAGTTGGCGGTCTTCAACGCCGTGTCGGCCAGACCCTTACGGGCGCCGTGGGTGGAGTTGAAGTACTCGAGGACGGTCAAGCCCTCCTTGAAATTGGAGGTTATCGGCGTCTCGATGATCTCGCCCGAAGGCTTGGCCATCAGACCGCGCATGCCGCCCAGCTGCTTCATCTGCGCCTGGGAGCCCCGGGCGCCGGAGTGGGCCATCATGTAGATGGAGTTGATCTCCAGCTCACGCCCCGAAGCGTCGCTGTGCTTGGTAGCGATCTCGCCCATCATCTCGTCGGCCACCTTGTCGGTAGCCTTGGCCCAGGCGTCGACAACCTTGTTGTACTTCTCGCCGCGAGTGATCAAGCCGTCGGCGTACTGCTGCTCGTACTCCTCGGCGAGCTTCTTGGTCTCCTCGACAAGCTGAGCCTTCTTCTGCGGGATGATGATGTCGTCCTTGCCGAAGGAGATGCCGGCCTTGGCGGCCTCGCGGAAGCCCAGACCCATCAGCTGATCGGCGAAGACCACGGTCGCCTTCTGGCCGCAGTGGCGATAGACGATGTCGATCAGATTGCCGATCTCCTTCTTGGTCAGCGGCTTTTCGACCAGCTTGTGGCCGGTCTGCGCGTTCTTCGGCAGGATGCTGGCGATCTTCATGCGGCCAGGCGTGGTGTCGATGACGCGCGCGACCACCTTGCCGTCGGCGTTCATCTCCTCGAAGCGCGCCTTGACCTTGGCGTGCAGGGTCACCGCGCCCGCGTCCAGCGCCGCGTCGATCTCCGCTAGCGAGCCGAACAGCTTGCCCTGGCCCGGCTCATTCTCACGCGCGAGCGAGAGGTAGTAGAGGCCGAGCACGATATCCTGCGACGGCACGATGATCGGGCGACCGTTCGCGGGCGAGAGGATGTTGTTGGTCGACATCATCAGCACGCGCGCTTCGAGCTGGGCCTCAAGGCTCAGAGGCACGTGCACGGCCATCTGGTCGCCGTCGAAGTCGGCGTTAAAGGCCGCGCAGACCAGCGGGTGCAGCTGAATCGCCTTGCCCTCGATCAGCTTGGGCTCGAACGCCTGGATGCCCAGCCGGTGCAGCGTCGGCGCACGGTTGAGCAAGACCGGGTGCTCGCGGATCACCTCCTCGAGGATATCCCAGACCTGGCCCTGCTCGCGCTCGACCATGCGCTTGGACTGCTTGACCGTGCCAGACAGACCCTTGGCGTCCAATCGCGCATAGATGAACGGCTTGAAGAGTTCGAGCGCCATCTTCTTGGGCAGACCGCACTCGTGCAGCTTCAGCTCCGGACCCACGGTGATCACCGAACGACCGGAGTAGTCGACGCGCTTGCCCAGAAGGTTCTGGCGGAAGCGGCCCTGCTTGCCCTTAAGCATGTCGGCCAAGGACTTCAGCGGACGCTTGTTGGCGCCGGTGATCACGCGGCCGCGACGGCCGTTGTCGAACAGCGCGTCGACCGACTCCTGCAGCATCCGCTTTTCGTTGCGGATGATGATGTCGGGCGCGCGCAGCTCGATCAGCCGCTTCAGGCGGTTGTTGCGGTTGATGACCCGGCGATACAGGTCGTTCAGGTCGGACGTGGCGAAACGGCCGCCGTCCAGCGGCACCAGCGGGCGCAGCTCGGGCGGGATCACCGGCACGACGGTCAGGATCATCCACTCGGGCTTGTTGCCGCTCTCCATGAACGCCTCGAGAATCTTGAGACGCTTGGAGTACTTCTTCTGCTTCATCTCCGAGGTGGTCTCGAGAAGCTCGCCGCGCAGGCGCTCCGCCTCCTCCTCGAGGTTGATCGCCATGAGGAGGTTGCGCACCGCCTCGGCGCCAATCTCAGCGGTGAAGCTGTCGTCGCCGAACTCTTCCTGGTAGCGCAGGTATTCGTCTTCGGTCAGGAGCGAGTGCAGCTTCAGCGGTGTGAGGCCAGGCTCGGTCACAATGTAGTGCTCGAAATAAAGCACGCGCTCGATATCCTTGAGCGGCATGTCAAGCATCATGGCGATGCGCGATGGCAGCGACTTCAGAAACCAGATGTGCGCGACCGGGCTCGCTAGCTCAATGTGGCCCATGCGCTCGCGCCGCACGCGCGCCAGGGTGACCTCGACGCCGCACTTCTCGCAGATGATGCCCTTGTACTTCATCCGCTTGTACTTGCCGCACAGGCACTCGTAATCCTTGGTCGGACCGAAGATGCGCGCGCAGAACAGACCGTCACGCTCGGGCTTGAACGTGCGGTAGTTGATGGTCTCGGGCTTCTTGATCTCGCCGAACGACCACGAGCGGATCTTCTCGGGCGAGGCCAGGGTGATGCGAATCTGATCGAACGTCGGGGCGGCGACGACCGGATTGAAGATGTTCAGGACTTCCTGGTTCATTAGGATACCCAGTCTGTCGTCAGAATTGGGAAGCGGATGGGGAGGAGCTGACGGCCCCTCCCCTCGCTGTAGATGGAGCGAGCGCGGCCAGAACTACTGGCTGTTCTCAAGCTCCACGTTGAGGCCGAGCGAGCGCATTTCCTTCACGAGGACGTTGAAGCTCTCGGGAATGCCCGCCTCGAAGCTGTCGTCGCCGCGGACCACCGCCTCGTAGACCTTGGTGCGGCCGGCCACGTCGTCGGACTTCACCGTCAGCATCTCCTGCAGGGTGTAGGCGGCGCCGTACGCCTCGAGCGCCCACACCTCCATCTCGCCGAACCGCTGGCCGCCGAACTGCGCCTTGCCGCCGAGGGGCTGCTGGGTGACCAGCGAGTAGGGCCCGATCGAGCGCGCGTGGATCTTATCGTCCACCAGGTGATGCAGCTTCAGCATGTAGATGTAACCGACCGTGACCTTGCGCTTGAAGGTTTCGCCGGTCTGGCCGTCGTAGAGGGTCGATTGACCCGACTTGTCGAGGCCGGCCTGCTCCAGACGATCCTCGATATCGGCGATGTGGGCGCCGTCGAACACCGGGGTGGCGAACGGCACGCCCTTGCCGAGATTGCGCGCGAGCTCCAGCAGGGCGTCGTCGTCGTCGGGCAACTCCTGATCGGGGCCGTACACCTCCCGCAAGCGTTCCGTCAGCATCGCGCGCTGTCCACCGTTCTGCCACGCCTCCATCAGCGTGGTGATCTGGCGACCGAGCCCGGCCGCGGCCCACCCGAGGTGCGTCTCGAAGATCTGACCGACGTTCATCCGGCTCGGCACGCCGAGCGGGTTCAGCACGAAGTCGACGTGACGCCCGTCTTCGAGGTAAGGCATGTCCTCGATCGGCAGGATCTTCGAGATCACGCCCTTGTTGCCGTGGCGGCCGGCCATCTTGTCGCCGGGCTGGAGCTTGCGCTTCACCGCGACGAACACCTTGACCATCTTCATCACGCCGGGCGGCAGCTCGTCCCCCCGCTGCAGCTTGTCGACCTTATCTTCGAAGCGGCGGTCGAGACGCTTGCGCGCCTCGTCGAACTGGGCGCGCATGGTCTCCAGCTCACCCATCGCCTTGTCGTCGTCGACGGCAATCTGCCACCACAGGCCGGGCGAGACGCTCGCCAGCTTGTCGGCGTCGATCGCGCCGCGGCTCATGCCCTTGGGGCCGGAGACGGCGGTCTTGCCGGTGAGGAGCTCGCGCAGGCGCAGGGTGAAGTTGCGGTTCAGGATGGCGAACTCGTCGTCGCGGTCCTTGCCGAGGCGCTCGATCTCCTGGCGCTCGATGGCGACCGCTCGCTCGTCCTTGTCGACGCCGTGGCGGTTGAACACGCGCACCTCGACCACCGTGCCCGACACGCCCGGCGGCAGGCGCAGGCTCGTGTCGCGCACGTCCGACGCCTTTTCGCCGAAGATGGCGCGGAGGAGCTTCTCCTCCGGCGTCATCGGGCTTTCGCCCTTGGGCGTGACCTTGCCGCAGAGAATGTCGCCGGGCTGCACCTCGGCGCCGATCGCCACAATGCCCGCCTCGTCGAGGTTGCGCAGGGCCTCCTCGCCGACGTTGGGGATGTCGCGGGTGATCTCCTCCGGCCCGAGCTTGGTGTCGCGGGCCGCGACCTCGAACTCCTCGATGTGGATGGAGGTGAACACGTCGTCGGAGACGATGCGTTCCGAGATCAGGATCGAGTCCTCGAAGTTGTAGCCGTTCCAGGGCATGAAGGCGACAAGGGCGTTACGGCCCAGCGCCAGCTCGCCGAGCTCGGTGGAGGGGCCGTCGGCGATGATGTCGCCGCGCTCGATCTTGTCGCCTACCCTCACCAGCGGGCGCTGGTTGATGCAGGTCGACTGATTGGAGCGCTGGAACTTCGACAGCCGGTAGATATCCACGCCCGCGCGCGCGGGATCGACCTCGCCGGTGGCGCGCACCACGATGCGGGTGCCGTCGATCTGCTCGATCACGCCGTCCCGGCGGGCCACGACTGTCGCGCCGCTGTCGCGCGCGACCACGCCCTCCATGCCGGTGCCGACCAACGGCGCGTCCGACTGGATCAGCGGCACGGCCTGGCGCTGCATGTTGGAGCCCATCAGCGCGCGGTTCGCGTCGTCGTTCTCAAGGAACGGGATCAGCGCCGCAGCGACCGAGACCACCTGCTTGGGGCTCACGTCCATGAAGGTGACGGTCTCCTTGGGGGAGAGCGTCACGTCGCCGTTGATGCGCACCTGCACGAGGTCGTCGACGATCGCGCCCGAGGCGGTCAGCTCGATGTTGGCCTGGGCGATGACGTGCTTCGCCTCCTCCATGGCCGACATGTAGACGACCTCATCGCCCGCCACCCCGTCGGTGACCCGGCGATAGGGGCTCTCGATGAAGCCGTACTTGTTCACCACCGCGTGGGTGGCGAGCGAGTTGATCAGGCCGATGTTCGGGCCTTCCGGCGTCTCGATCGGGCAGATGCGGCCGTAGTGGGTCGGGTGCACGTCGCGCACCTCGAAGCCCGCCCGCTCGCGCGTCAGGCCGCCCGGGCCCAGCGCCGAGAGGCGGCGCTTGTGGGTGATCTCCGAAAGCGGGTTGGTCTGGTCCATGAACTGCGACAGCTGCGAGGAGCCAAAGAACTCACGGACGGCGGCGGCGGCCGGCTTCGCGTTGATCAGGTCGTGCGGCATGACCGTGTCGATGTCGACCGAGCTCATGCGCTCCTTGATCGCCCGCTCCATGCGGAGCAGACCGACGCGGTACTGGTTTTCGAGGAGCTCGCCGACCGATCGCACCCGGCGGTTGCCGAGGTTGTCGATGTCGTCGATCTCGCCGCGACCGTCGCGCAGGCCGACCAGGACCTTGAGCACGGCCAGCACGTCCTCCTTGCGGAGCACGCGCACGTCGTCGGCCACGTCCTCCTCGAGACGCATGTTCATCTTCACGCGGCCGACCGACGAGAGATCGTAGCGCTCGGCGTCGAAGAACAGGCCGCGGAACATGGCTTCCGCCGCCTCGACGGTCGGCGGCTCGCCCGGCCGCATCACGCGGTAGACGTCGAACAGCGCCTCCTCGCGGGTGACGTTCTTGTCGACCCGCAGGGTGTTGCGCATGTAGGCGCCGACGTTGACATGGTCGATGTCGAGCACGTCAAGCGTCGAGAACCCCATCTCCTCGAGCGCGGTGATGTTGGTCGCGTCGAGCTCGTCGCCCGCCTCGGCGTAGATCTCGCCCGTCTCGGTGTTGACGAGGTCGCGCGCGAGGAAGCGCCCGACCAGCGCGTCGGGAGAGACGAGGAGCGTCTTCACGCTCTCGGCCAGCTTCTTGGCGGTGCGTGCGCTAATCTTCTGGCCGGCGGGGGCGATCTCCTCACCCGTGTCGGCGTCCACGAGCGCAAAGTCCGGCTTCACCCCGCGCCAGCTGTCGGCCACGTAGGGGGTGGACCAGCCGCCTTCGCGCTTCTCATAGGGCTTGGAGGTGTAGAAGGTCGAGAGGATCTCCTCCCCGTCCATGCCAAGCGCATAGAGGAAGGTGCTCGCCGGAAGCTTACGGCGGCGGTCGATGCGGACGTAGACGATGTCCTTGGCGTCGAACTCGAAGTCGAGCCAGGATCCGCGGTACGGAATCACCCGTGCGGCGAACAGGAGCTTGCCCGAGGCGTGGGTCTTGCCCTTGTCGTGATCGAAGAACACGCCGGGCGAGCGGTGCATCTGCGAGACGATCACCCGCTCGGTGCCGTTGACGATGAAGGTGCCCTTCTCCGTCATGAGCGGGATGTCGCCCATGTAGACGTCCTGCTCCTTGATGTCCTTCACGGAGCGGGCGCCCGTATCCTCATCGTTCTCGAACACGATCAGGCGCAGCTTAACCTTCAGCGGCGCGGCGAAGGTGATGTCGCGCTGGATGCACTCCTCGACGTCGAACTTGGGATCTTCGAACTCGTAGGAGACGTACTCCAGGAGCGAGCGATCATTGAAGTCCTTGATCGGGAAGACGGACTTGAAGACGGCTTCCAGCCCCTCGTCGCCCCGATCGGCCGGGCGAACATCGCGCTTCAGGAACTGCTCGTACGAGGAACGCTGCACCTCGATGAGGTTCGGCATCTGCACCGCCTCGGGGATGCGCCCGAAGCTCTTGCGGATACGCTTCCGGCCCGTGAAGCTCTTGGAGAGATCGGTGAGCGGGGCGGCGAGGATCGGGTGCGAGGCGTCGTCGGCCATGGGGCTCCTCTGCGCGCAGGCGGGCGCGCGGCGTGATCGGGCTGGAGCGTCCGCCCTCCGGAACCTCTGCAGGCTCCGGACGCTGTCACGACCTCCGCTCAAACGGAGGCGCCCCTTCGCGTCGGTCCAGGGCGGCGGACCGAGCCTCGGGGCGGTTGGCGCGCGGAGAAGTGGCGAGCGCGCCGACGCGATTCGGTTGTGTGGAGGGCGCTAGATAGGCGATCGACGGGGACAAGGGAAGCCCTGTCCCCTCGCATGCCCTGCGCTTTCTCCGGGTGCTACGACCGATCCGCAACCCGACCTTAACGCTAACGACGGCTATGGATCGGCGGCGGCGCGCGTGGGGCGCCGTGCGAGGGTGGCATGGCGTACGGCGACGCTCCGATCCTGATCAAGAAGATCAAGAAGGTGACCGGCGGCGGCCACCACGGCGGCGCGTGGAAAGTGGCCTACGCCGACTTCGTGACCGCCATGATGGCGTTCTTCCTGCTGATGTGGCTGATCAACACCACGAGCCCCGAGCAGAAGAAGGGCATCGCCGACTATTTCGCCCCGGCGAGCGTCAGCCCCACCCAGTCGGGCTCGGGCGGCATACTGGGCGGGACCTCGCTGGGCGACGAGGGGGCCAAGAGCGACGGCTCAACCCGGCCGGAGGAGGCCAACCCCGAGTCGCCCACCGACCCCGCCAAGACCCAGGCGCAAGCCAAGGCCTCGACCGACGACGCGGCCAAGGAGGCCGCGCGCCGCCGCGAGGAGGACGCGTTTCAGAGCGCGGCAGAGAGCCTGCGCCAGGCCATGCAGTCGATGCCGGAGCTGGCCGAGCTTTCCAAGCAACTCCTCGTCGACCAGACGCCCGAGGGCCTGCGCATCCAGCTGATCGACCAGGAGGGCCGCTCCATGTTCGAGCCGGGCTCGGCTCAGCCGAACCCCCGGGCGCGCCTTCTCCTGCGAGCGGTGGCCAAGGTCGTCTCCCAGCTGCACAACCGCGTGACCGTCGCCGGCCACACCAGCGCCGAGCTGGGCCGCGCAGGCGAAGCCAAGGCCGACGACTGGGCGCTCTCCGCCGCCCGCGCCAACGCGTCGCGCGCGGTGCTGCAGGGCGGCGGCGTCGATCCCGACCGGGTGTACCAGGTGTCGGGCAAGGCCGCGTCCGACCCGCTCTATCCCGACGATCCGACCCTGCCCGGCAACCGGCGCATCGCCATCGTGCTGCTGCGCGAGGCGCCCGTGCTGCCGCCCGACCCGGCCTCCGCCCGGTGATCCGGCGGCCGCGGACGACGCATCCGGCGCGAAGGCGCTTGCCGCCCTCGTGCGGCCGCGACACGCTCACCATGTCAGCCGTCCGTCGAGTCCCACCCGCACCGCGTCCGTGACCCACCACTTCGCCACCCGCCAGCTCCGCTTCTTCCTCACGGCCCCTACGCCGTGCCCTTACCTGCCTGGTCGAGACGAGCGGAAGGTGTTCGCCCACCTGCCGCTGAGCGAGGGCGCGTCGATCAATGACGCGCTGACGGGGATCGGCTTCCGCCGCTCGCAGAACATCGCCTACCGTCCGGCGTGCGAGGGGTGCGACGCCTGCGTTTCGGCGCGCCTGCCCGTGCCCGACTACGCCTTCTCCAAGTCGGAGCGGCGCGTCCTGGCGCGCAACGGTGACCTGCGTCGCCACCTCGTGGAGGCCGAGGCGACGCTCGAGCAGTTCGAACTCCTGCGCCGCTACCTAACCCGCCGCCACGCCGAGGGCGGCATGGCCGAGATGACCTGGCCCGACTACGTCGCCATGGTCGAGGACACCGCGGTCCGCACCCACCTGATCGAGTACCGCACCGAGCCGCAGGACCGCGGCCCGGGCGACCTCGTGGCGTGCGTACTGGTCGACGCCCTGCACGACGGGCTGAGCCTGGTCTATTCGTTCTACGATCCCGCCCAGACGCGGCGGTCGCTGGGATCCTTCGTGATCCTCGACCACGTTGAGCAAGCGCGCGCCGCGGGCATCCCCTTCGTATACCTGGGCTATTGGGTGCGGGGCTCGATCAAGATGGACTACAAGGCGCGCTTCTCGCCGCTGGAGGTGCTGCGCCCCGGCGGCTGGCGGCTCCTGTCGGCGCGCGAACTCGGACCCAGCCGCTCCCCCGAGCCGGACGAGAGCTGACCCGGCTCAGATCAGTCCAGCCAGCGGGCTGGACGGATCGGCGTAACGCTTCATCGGCATGCGGCCGGCGAGATAGGCCTCCCGCCCAGCGATCACCGCGTGCTTCATGGCGCGCGCCATGCGCACCGGTTCCTTGGCCTCGGCGATGGCGGTGTTCATGAGCACGGCGTCGCAGCCCAGCTCCATGGCGATCGCCGCATCGGACGCGGTTCCCACGCCCGCGTCCACCACCACCGGCACGCCCGCCGCCTCGATGATCAGCCGCAGGTTGACGCGGTTCTGGATGCCGAGCCCGGAGCCGATGGGCGCGCCGAGCGGCATGATCGCGACCGCCCCCGCCGCCTCCAGCTTGCGCGCGTAGACCGGGTCATCCGAGCAGTAGACCATCACGTCGAAGCCGTCGGCGACGAGGAGCTTCAGCGCCCGCAGCGTCTCCTCCATGTCGGGGTAGAGGTGCTTGGGATCGCTCAGCACCTCGAGCTTGACGAGCGTCCAGCCGCCCGCCTCCCGCGCGAGCCTCAGCGTGCGCACCGCATCCTCCCCGGTGAAGCAGCCCGCGGTGTTAGGCAGGAAGGTGAAGCGCTCGGGCTTCACATGGTCGACCAGCATGGGCTGGGAGGGGTCCGACAGGTTCACCCGGCGCAGCGCCACCGTCACCATCTCGGCCCCGGCGGCCTCGGCGGCGGCGGCGTTCTCCTCGTAGCTCTTGTACTTGCCGGTGCCCACGATCAGGCGCGAGCGGAAGGTACGCCCCGCCACGGTCCACAGGTCGGCGTCGATGGCGGCTTGGGCGGCGGCGGCAGGGACGGGCGCGTTCATACCCCGACTCTACTCCCGGGCGGCGCCGAGGCGAAGCGCAGCGGTCGAACCGCCGCGCGGCGCGCGCGTTGCGGGCGGACACTCCGGGAGTCGTCCCATGCGCGTACCCGCCCTCGTCGCCCTCGCCCTCTTCGCCGCGGCGTCTTCCGCGCTCGCCCAGACAAGCGCGCCGCGCAAGCCCGGGGCCTTCACCCAGTGCTTCCGCTCGAGCGACTACCAGGGCTTCAAGCCCATCGACGCGCACAGCTTCGTGCTGCGCGCCAACGTCAGCGATTATTACCGGATCGAGCTGGCCTCAGGCTGTCCCGAGCTGCTGCGGCCTCAGGCTCGGCTGATCACCACCACCCGCGAGGCCTTCGTGTGCAACGAGCTCGACTGGGATCTGAAGGTCGGCGCGTCGGGTGAGCCGGCCATCGGCTGCATCGTGTCGGGCCAGCGCCGGCTCACCGCCGCCGAGGTCGCCGCCCTGCCGAAGAAGAACCTGCCCTGAACCGCGAGGATCGCTCGGTCAGATCGGCATGGCCATGATCTCCTTGTAGGCGGAGATCACCTGGTCGCGCACGGCCATCACCGTCTCCAAGCTGGCCTGGGCCGACGAGACCGCGGTCACCACGTCGAGGAGCTCGGTCTTGCCCTGGGCGTGGCCGGCCATCATCGCCTCCGCCTTACGCGAGGCCCCCACGGTGTCGGTCATGGCGGACTGCACCATGGAGGCGAAGTCCGGCCCGGTCTCGGCCGGGCTCGCGGCGTTCGGCTTCACCGCCTGCGCGACCTGCGCATAGGCCTTGGCGGCCATCATGGGCGTGACCATGACTCAGCGCCTCACTTGCGCAGCACATCGAGGGTGCGGCTCATCATGGAGCGCGCGGTCTCGATCACGTTGAGGTTGGCCTCGTAGGCGCGCTGCGCCTCCTTCATGTCGAGCGCCTCGACCAGCGGGTCGACGTTGGGCATCTGCACATAACCCTTGGCGTCGGCGGCGGGGTGGCCCGGGTTGTACTCGCGCTTGAAGCCGCCGGGGTCGGTGCGCACGGTCGCCACGCGCACCCCCTCCCCGCCGCCGTCCACCGTCGAGGGCTCGAACACCGCCATCTGCCGCCGGTAAGGCTCGCCGCCGCCCGCGGTGGAGGTCGAGTCCGCGTTGGCGATGTTCTCGGCGATCACGCGCATGCGCAGCTGCTGCGCCTTGAGCGCCGAGGCGGCCACCGCCATCGACGTCTCGGTGTTGCGGACGGGATCGGCCATGCGCGTCTCCTAACCTCGCCGGATCACTTGCCGGGCGCCTTGGCCGCGGTGCGCAGGAGGCCGAGCGACTGCGAGTAGAGGGTCAGACCCGTCTGATAGTCGCCGGCGGCGGCGTCCATCTTGATCATCTCCTCCTCCAGGACGACCTGGTTGCCGTCGAGCCGCGCTTCGGTGTCGGGGGCGGGGGCGGCCTTCCACGCGCCGGAACGCGCCGGGCGTCCGCCCATATGCATGGCGTGGGTGCGCACGGGCGCGACGCCCGCGCCCTGCGCCTTGAGCGCGCCCGAGAACGAGAACGCGTTCAGGTCGCGCGGGGCGTAGCCGGGGGTGTCGGCGTTCGCCACGTTCTGGGCGATCACACGCTGGCGCTGCACGTCGTAGCCGAGCTTGGCCTTGATCATCGCGAACAGCGGAATGGCGTCGAGCATGGCGCGCTCCTTGCAGGCCCGGTCGAACTTGCCGGGCGTACGGTTAACGGGGCGTTAGGCGGGGCCGGGCCACCTCTCCCGTCGTCATGGACTGGCCGAGTCTCCTGCGCGCGGTGTTCGCGCTCCTCGTCACCCTGGGCCTCGTGGGCCTGGCGGCCTGGGCGGCGCGCCGGTTCGGGCCGGCGGGGCTGTTCGCGGCCACGGGCGCGGCCCGCTCGCCGGCGCGGCGTCGGCTGCAGGTGGTCGAGAGCCTCGGCCTGTCGCCCACTCAGCGCCTTGTGCTCGTGCGGGTCGACGCGGAGGAGCGGCTGGTGCTCCTGGGCGACGGCCGCCTCCTGCCCGGGCCGGGCGGCATGGGGCGCGCGCCCGATGCGTAGGCTGTCGGGCCTCCTCGGCGCGGTCAGCGCGCGCGACCTGCGCCAGGCGGCGTGGATGTCGGCGGCGGCGACGCTGTTCGCCCTCCTCATGCCTGCGGGCGCGGTGGCGCAGGCCATCAACCTCGACCTCGGCAACGGCGGCGGCCTGACGGATCGGGTGGTGCAGCTCGTGGCGCTCCTCACCGTGCTGAGCCTCGCGCCTTCCATCGTGATGATGACCA
This sequence comes from uncultured Caulobacteraceae bacterium, assembly GCA_964242625.1. Taxonomy (GTDB): domain Bacteria; phylum Pseudomonadota; class Alphaproteobacteria; order Caulobacterales; family Caulobacteraceae; genus JASLDZ01. The sequence continues at coordinate 15,375 of CAXTAO010000021.1, forward strand.
CCTCGTTCGTGCGGATCGTGGTGGTGCTCTCGCTCCTGCGCACCGCGCTCGGCCTGCAGCAGAGCCCGCCCAATTCGGTGATCGTCAGCCTGGCGCTCTTCCTCACCGCCATCGTCATGGGGCCGACCTTCACCCAGAGCTACACCGCCGGGGTCAAGCCGCTCCTCAGCCACCAGATGGAGCTGCCCCAGGCGTTCGGGGCCGCCGCCGCGCCGGTGAAGACCTTCATGCTGGGTCAGGTCGACCGCGACGACCTCGCACTCTTCATGCGTCTCTCGCGCACGCCGCGCCCGCGCACCGCCCAAGACACGCCGATCCAGGTGGTGACGCCCGCCTTCATGATCTCAGAGCTGAAGCGCGGCTTCCAGATCGGCTTCCTGTTGTTCGTGCCGTTCCTGGTGATCGACCTCGTCGTCGCGAGCGTCCTGATCAGCATGGGCATGATGATGCTGCCCCCCGTATCGGTCAGCCTGCCCTTCAAGCTGATCTTCTTCGTCCTGGTCGACGGCTGGCGTCTTGTGGCGGGCAGCCTGGTGGAGAGCTTTCAGCATAACATCCGATAGCTTAGCCGCAGGTTGAGTGGCTGCTGGCGGAACCTGTGCTGGCGGACGGGCTTGTTAGCCCGCCTCTTTCGTCCAGCCAGGAGAACTATCCATGCGCTTGTTCCTAACCGCCGCTGCTGCGGCCGCGCTGATGGCCACCGCGGCCTCGGCCCAGACCTCCAGCTCCTCCATGTCGAGCCAGGCCATGGGTTCGAGCCCGATGTCCGGCGCCATGTCGCCGACCGACTATGTCACCGCCGCCGGCCAGAGCGACCAGTTCGAGATCCAGGAAGGCCAGCTCGCGCAAAGCCAAGGCAAGTCCGCCAAGGTGAAGGCGTTCGGCAAGGAGATGATCACCGACCACACCAAGTCGACCGCCATGGTGGTCGCCGCCGCCCAGAAGGCCGGCCTCTCGCCCTCGACCCCGGCGCTTCGCTCCGACCAGCAGCAGATGCTCTCGCAGCTGCAGGCCGCCAGCGGCGACGACTTCGACCGGCTCTACATCCAGCAGCAGACCCAGTCGCACCAGGAAGCGCTGCAGCTGCAGCAGGGCTACGCCCAGAACGGCGACAGCAAGCCGCTGAAGGCCGTGGCCGCCAAGATCACGCCGGTCGTGCAGAAGCACCTCACCATGCTTCAACAAATGAACAGCATGGCGATGCTCGACCGCTAAGCCGGGCGGGCGGGGCGGCGCAGCGACGCCGCCCCGCTAGACCGCGAGCAAGTGCACGCTGAACAGCGCCCGCTGGTCGGTCCATACCTCACGGGGCGTGTATCCCGCGGCTCGGACGAGGGTTCGGAAGTCATCGGGCGTGTACTTCCAGCTGTCCTCGATGTGGATGCGCTCGCCCGCCTCGAAGACGGCGGCGAAGTCCACAGCCGACACAGTCTGCGCGCGCAGGCTCACCAAGTGTATCGAAACGCGCCCCGTCGCTTCGTCGTACTCGACTTGGTGGGCGTAGGCGGACAACTCGAAGTCCGCGCCGCACTCGCGATTAGCCCGCGCGAGCACATTTAGGCTGAACCGCGCGGTCACTCCCCGAGCGTCGTCGTAGGCGGGAACGACGACGGAGGCGGGCTTGCGCATGTCGACGCCCACCAGCATCAGCCCGCCCCCGCCGAGCTTCGGGGCCCAGAGCTCGAAGAAGCCGCGCGCCGCCGCTTGATCGAGGTTGCCGACAGTCGAGCCCGGGAAGAAGCCGACGCCCCTCCCCGGCGCCAGGGGCGGGAGGTCGAACGGCTGGCCGTAATCGGCGCAGACGGCCACGACGGGCAGGTGGGGGAAGGCGGCCGCGACCTCCTCGGCCGAGGCGGTCAGCGCGGACAGCGACACGTCGATGGGAGCATAGGCCGAAGGGCGCTCCAGCCGCTCCAGCAAGCGCCGGGCCTTGCGCGCGGATCCCGCGCCGAACTCGACCACCACAGCGTCGGGGCCGATCGCCGCCGCCATCTCCTCCCCGCGGGCGTCGAGGATCTCGAGCTCGGCGCGCGTGGGATAGTACTCGGGAAGCCGGGTGATCTCCTCGAAGAGCTCGGAGCCCTGTGCGTCATACAGGAACCGCGGCGGGATCGACTTCTGCGGCCGGCTCAGGCCGATGCGGAGCGCCTCGGCGAAGCTCTGCTGCACGGGCGCGAGGTCGTGGACGACGGCCTTCACGCGTCGCGCGCCAGGCGCACGCCGGTCATCGGCCAGCGCGCCGCGGGCGGGTAGAAGTTCCTGTAGCTCGCCCGCACATGGCCGCGCGGCGTCAGTGCGCACCCGCCCCTCAGCACCTGCTGGCCCGACATGAACTTGCCGTTGTACTCGCCGACCGCACCCTCCACCGCCCGGAAGCCTGGATAGGGCTGGTAGGCGGAGCGCGTCCACTCCCACACGTCGCCGAACATCTGGACGAGGCGGCCCTCCGCGGCCGGCGCGGGGTGGAGCCCGCCGTCCTCGACGAGCGCGCCGCGCACGCCCGCGCCCTCGCTGGCGACCTCCCACTCCGCTTCCGTGGGGAGGCGCGCACCCGCCCAGGCGGCGTAGGCGTCGGCCTCGTAGAACGACACGTGGCAGACGGGCTCGTCCGCGCGGACATCGCGTTCGCCGGCGAGCGTGAAGACGCTCGCGCCGTCGTCCGACCAGTAGAGCGGCGCGCGCCACCCCTCGCGCTGCACCGCCACCCAGCCGTCGGACAGCCAGAAGCGCGGCTCGTCGTAGCCGCCGTCGGCCATGAAGGCGCGCCACTCGCCGGCGGTCACCAGCCGGTCGCCGAGCGCGAAGCCGTCGACCCACACGCGGTGGCGCGGGCCCTCGTTGTCGAAGGCGAAGCTCTCGCCCTGTGCGCCGAGCGTGCGCAGGCCCTCCCCGACCGGCGTGAAGCTCAAGGGCTGCACGCGCGGAGCGTCCTCTGATGCAGGCGGCGGCTGGTAGGCGGGTCGCGTCGGGTTGAGCGAGAAGGCGTGCTTGATGTCCATCAGGAGGAGCTCCTGATGCTGCTCCTCGTGCGCGCGCCCGAGCGCGAACAGCGCCGACAGCTCGGCCCCGAGCTTGCGGCCCGCGAAGTGCTCGCCCAGCGCCGCGTCGACGTGGGCGCGATAGCCGTCCACCTCCGACGAGGTCGGCCGCGAGACGAGGCCTCGCTCGGCGCGCGGCGCGCGTGGCCCCAGCGCCTCGTAGTAGCTGTTGTAGAGGAAGGCGAAACGCTCGTCGTAGGGCCGGTAGCCCGGCGCGTGCGGGCGCAGAATGAAGGTTTCGAAGAACCAGGTCGTGTGCGCCAGGTGCCACTTGGTCGGGCTGCAGTCGGGCATGGACTGGAGCATCCGGTCTTCGGGCCCGAGCGGCGCAGCCAGCGCCTGGGTGGCGCGCCGCGCGCGCAGGGCGGCCTCCACGGGCGAGGCCGCCAGGTCTTCGCCGTCGCCCCTCATGCCGCGATCTCCTTGAGCTTGGCCGCCAAGGCGTCCGGCTGCTCGAGCGGCACGAAGTGTCCGCTGGCGGACACAATATGGAGCCGCGCCGGGCCGTGCGCCAGCCGCGGCAGGAGGTGTCGGCGCTGCGCCGCCTCGCCGAGGTGCGCGTCGCCGTCGCCCACGATCACGTCCACCGGCGCGGTCACCCGCGCCATCTCCGGGCCGATGTCGAGAAGGCTGCCGGCCGCCAGCCACCAGCGCCAGGCGGCGAGCGAGACCGCCAGCCGGTCCTCCACGAGCTGGTCGAGCGCCGCGGGAGAGAGCGCGCGCCCGTCGGCGGCCACCGCCTCGCGTGCGCTGGCCCGGTCGCCGAAGCGCGCCAGGAGCTCGCGGCGGTCGTCGGGCGCCATGGGCTCGGCCCCCGGCGTCGAGGGCGCGATCAGAACGAGCGACGCCACCCGGTCGGGCCGGCGCGCGGCCAGCGCCAGCGCCAGCTTGCCGCTCATCGAATGCGCGACGATCCTGGCGGGTGCGGGGCCCATCCGCGCATCGATCCAGTCGACATAGCCGTCGAAGGTCACCGCGGGCAGGTCGGGCGCGCCGGCGAAGCCCGGCAGGTCGGGCGCGTCGCCTCGCAGCTCGGCGGGCAGGCGCTCGCGCACCGCGGCCCAGTCGCGTCCCGCGCCGCCGAACGCGTGCAGGTAGAGGGTTGGCGCGCTCACAGCTCGACCTTCAGCGAGGCGGCCCCGTCGCCGATCCGCAGCATCTCGGCGTGCGGCATGATGGTGATCTGGCCGAACGCCTCCAGCAGCATGCGCATCTCGCCGGCGAGCTCGCGCGGGCGGCGGTCGAGGTCGTAGAGCCCGCAGGCGTTCACCACGCCGCGCTTCTGCGCCAGCTGCACGTCCCAGTCGATCTGGTCGACGAGGCTGTACCAAGTGAAGCCCAGCACGGGCACGCCTTCGGACCGCGTGCCAAGGACGTTGGCCCACTGCTTCCACAGCCAGGTGCACGCCTCCGCCGGGTCGAACACGTTGGTCTCGGTGTGCATCAACGGCTTACGGTAGCGCCCGTGGTACTCGCGCGCGATCTGGCGCCAGCCCATGACGTCTTCCGCCGGCACCATCTCGCCGTTTGGCTTGATGATGTGCTCGTTGCGGCCGTAGTAGTCGAGACCGAGCACCTGATAGCCCGGCGGCTCGCCGCGCATGAACCACCCGTACTCCTCGCGGCTCACTCCGTTGTCCAAGAGGAACAGCATCACCTCGGCGTCGGGCGCGCGCGCGTAGAGAAGGTCGAGGCTGAGAAAGCGCAGCTTGTTGGCCATGCGCGTGTGGTCCGACTGCGTGGCCTTCATCTCGTGCACATATTCGGCGCTCTCGCTCTGCACGATGATGCAGTCGGGTCTGCGGCGGGCGAGGGCGTGGGCGCCGAGGATGCTGGCGGCCGCCGCGTGCTTCAGCGCGGTGACGAACCCCTCCGTCGTCTTGAGCTGCTCGTTCCATAGGCCGTCGCGGCCGCTGTTGCGGGCGGTGACGAAGATCTCATTCACCGGCGTGTAGTAGCGCACCCACGGATACCGCTCGGCTACAGCATCGCAGTAGCCGTTGAAGAGCGTCGGCATGTCGGGGTTCTGGAAGCCGCCGATCCAGTCCGGCAGGCCGAAGTGCATCAGGTCGAGGATGGGGGTGATTCCCTGGCGGCGGATCTCGGCCAGCGCCTCGTCGGCGAACGACCAGTCGTATCGCCCCTCGCCGAGCCAGGTGCGGTGCAGCGGCAGTCCGTAGCGCAGGACGGTCAGGCCCAGCTCGCGCACGAGGGCGATGTCCTCGCGCCAGCGGTCGTAATGGCCGCACTCCTCCAAGAGGTCGCGGCGCACCCGGCCGTTCTCGATCGTCGGGTAGGAGCACTCGATCCCGGTGGCGAACATGAAGGCGCGCCCGACGTCGCCGTCCGGGAGGCCAGAGCCGTCGCGCCCGGCGCCTCCGCCGTATTCGTCGCCCGGGTAGCCGCCGTCGCCGAACCGGAGCTGCACGGGCTTGAGGAAGCTCTTCGTGTCAGCCAAGGGCGTCTCCGGCGGGGGCGCGGGCGAGGAAGCGGTCCGCCGTGCGGAGCGACAACGCCATCTGCGTCAGCGCCGGATTGACCGAGAGCGCGCTCGGGAAGACCGAGTTGTCGCAGACGTGGAGGTTCGGGATGTCGAAGCTGCGGCAATCGGCGTCGACCACCGCGTCGTCCCCGTCGCGGCCCATGCGGCAGGCGCCGAGCGTGTGGGCGTTGCGCGGCATGGCCCAGAGCTCGCGGCCGCCCGCCGCGGTCCAGATCTCACGCATCAGCCGGTCGGCGTGGGCGGTGAGCCGTCGCTCGTTCTCGCCGTTGGTGAAGGCGATCACGGGCTTGGGGAAGCCGCGCGCGTCCGCCTCGTCGGACAGGGTGATGCGGTTGCCGTCGTCGGGCAGGCACTCGCCGAGGATGTTGATCCCCGCCACGTGGTCGAAGCGTTCCATGTGGCGCACGAGCGCCTCGCCCCACAGCCCTCGCCCGCGCGCCAGCTGTGTGGCGTAGGTCACGGGCATGACGCCGATCGACTGCAGGAGGTAGCCGCCGACGAAACCGGCGTCGGCCGGCCGGTGCGTGTCCTCGCTGATCAACCCGCCCGGTATGCCGCGGGTGGGCCGCACGACCTCGTCGAACTGCCCCCAGATCTGCTGGCCGGTGTGGGCCATGAAGTTGCGGCCGACCTGGCCCGAGCCGTTGGCCAGGCCATGAATCAGGAGGAACCGCGCGCTCTCGACACCCCCGGCGCACAGGAACAGCGTGCGGCAGCGCTGGCGATGCTCGACGCCCGCGCCATCGAGATAGCTCGCGCCGGTGATGCGGCCCGCGCCGTCGCGGGTCACGCTTGTGCAGTAGCTGTCGGGGCGCACCTCCGCCCCCGCCGCCTCCGCCGCGCGCAGGAAGGTGACGTCCATCGACGCCTTGGCCCCGTTGGAGCAGCCCGCCTGGCAGAAGCCGCGGTTGGTGCAGGCTCCGCGCCACCCCACGCCCTCGCGCCAGATCGCGCCGGAAAGCGCGGCGTTGGGCGCGGGCGCTGTGCGCAGGCCGACCTCCGCGCATCCCTGCGCCATGATCTGCGCGGGCCGGTTCAGCGGCAGGGGCTGCAGCGGATAGGGCTGCGCGCGCTGCGGCCCCCACGGATACGGCGACGGGCCGGAGACGCCGATGAAGCGCTCCACCTCCTCGTAGTAGGGCGCAAGCTCGTCGTATCCGAACGGCCAGTCGCGGCCGACGCCGAACTCGGTCGCGAGCCGCAGGTCGTCCGGTTGGGCGCGGGGCGCGTACGCCGTCCAGTGCAGGGTGGAGCCGCCCACGCCCATACCCGAATTGTTGCGCCCGAACGGGATGGGGTCGCCGCCGGCCGAGAGCCGCTCGTCGGTCCAGAACAGCTTGTTCTGCTCGACCTCGTCGGTGGCGAAGTCGTCTGCGGGGGTCCAGCGGCGGCCCGCCTCCAGGCATACGACCGAGAGGCCCGCCCGCGCGAAGCGCCACGCGAGCGGTGAGCCGCCCGCCCCCGTGCCGACGATCAGCACGTCGACTTCGTCGTTCAGGTCGTGCGCCCTCACCGCCGGTCGGCCCCGGCCGCGGTCAACGGATCGCCCTGCCAGCCGTCCGCGTCGGCAAAGCCGTCGTAGCCGATCGCGACGAGAAGGCGCAGGTCGCCGTAAGCGAGCTCGGTCAGAGCCGCCAGCACCTCCTCGAACCAGCGCGCAGGCGGGAGCGGCCAAGGCGGGCCGGGCGGGTCGCCGGCCTGGACGTGACGGAGGAGCCGATCCTGCTCGTCCGGCGCGAGCGCGATGAAGGCGCGATCGTGCGCGGCGGCGGCGCTCGCCTCGAGCGCGTCGAGCCCGGCGATCCACGCCTGCCGGTCGGCTGGCATGTCGGCGTAGCGCCAGCCGTCGCCCGGGCCTTGGGCGAGCAGGTGGTCCGCGCGGGCGGCGAGGTCGATGCGATGGCCCAGCGCGCCCAGCGGCAGCAGCCGCGCCGCCACCGCGGCCAGCGTCGCGCGCTGGGGAGCGGCGAGGACGCCGCCGGCGGCCGGGAGTTGCAGCCGCGAAGCGAAGGCCCGGCGCGTCGCCGCCGTCACGGTGTCGCCGGCGAGGACCTCGCGCGCGCGGCGCTCAAGCGCCTCGGGATCGGCGTAGCGGTCGGAGGGGTCGCGCCCGGGCGGGGTCGATGGCGAGGGCGCGGCGGGCATGTGCGGCGACAACACGCCCGGGCATCAATTGTTCAGCCCCGCGTCAGCCCGGCCGCGCGACGCGCCGCTCGGCCCGCGCGCCCCCGTCGTAGAGGGGCGCGTTTACGTAGACGCGCACCTCGCACAGGATGTCGCCGCCCGGCTCCGTCGCCCAGACGTAGCTCCGCTCCACCTGCACCTCCCGGCCGGCGGGCGAGAGGCCGTCGAAGGTGTCGCCCCAGGGCGCGATCTTGGACAGCTCGCGCCACGACAGGCTGAGCGCCCGGCCAAGCTCGTCCTCGGCCATGGCGCGGAGGTCGGCGTCTCCGCCCTCCGCCGTCACGCGGTCTGGGCGCCCGGCAGCACGCCCCGGCGCATCTGGTCGAGCTCGATCGACTCGAACAGCGCCTGGAAGTTGCCGTTGCCGAAACCCGCATTGCCCTTGCGCTGGATGATCTCGAAGAAGATCGGGCCGAACAGGTTCTCGGTGAAGATTTGCAGGAGGAGCCCCTCCTCCTCGTTGCCGTCGAGGAGGATGCGGTTCTTGCGCATGCGCTCAAGATCCTCGCCGTGGCCGGGCACCCGCTGGTCGACCAGCTCGTAGTAAGTTTCTATGGTGTCCTGCAGCGCCACGCCGCGCTCGCGCAGGCGCTCGATCGTGCCGTAAATGTCGTCGGTGGTCAGCGCCAGGTGCTGGATGCCCTCACCGTTGTACTCGCGGATGAATTCCTCGATCTGCGAGTGCTCGTCCTGGCTCTCGTTCAGCGGGATCCGGATCGCCTTGTCCGGCGCGATCATCGCCTGACTGAACAGTGCGGTCTGTTTGCCCTTGATGTTGAAGTACTTCTGCTCCTCGAAGCCGAACACTTGGTTGTAGAAGCTCGACCAGGTGCGCATCTGGCCGCGCCGCACGTTGTGGGTCAGGTGGTCGAGGAGCTTCAGCCCCACGCTCTCGCGCGCCTCGGCCTCGGCGGCTCCCGGCACGGGCGTCCAGTCGGCGTAGAGGTCGGCGCGCTCGCCGAAGCGGTCGACGAGGTAGAGGAGGCTCCCGCCGATCCCCTGCAGCACGTAGGAGCCTTCGCCCAGGAGGCCCGCGCCCGGCTCGGCCGCTTGGGCCCCTCGGCTCGTCGCCAGCTCGAAGGCGGCGCGCGCGTCGTCGACGCGGAAGGCCATGCCGTTGGCCGAAGGGCCATGGGCGGCGCGGAACTCGGCCGCCTGCCCTGTCTCGCTCTGGTTGACGACGAGGCTGATGTCGCCCTGCTTGTAGCGGGTGGCGGGCTTCTCCGGATGGCGGTGCGCCGCCACGAAGCCCAGCTGCTGCAGAAGATGCTCCATCTTCGCCGGGTCGGGCGAGGTGAACTCCACGAACTCGAAGCCGTCGAGGCCGATGGGGTTCTCGGGCGTGACGGCCATGGGCTTGTCCTTCCGGCGAGGGGCGCGGTTTCTGGCTGAGAGATAGCGACGCGGGGCCGGTCGGCGCAACCGCGCGCCCTCGCCAGCGCGCGCCGGAGCGGCTACGCGGGCGCACCTTCCGGAGCCCGCCGCGTGCTGCGATCCCTCTACGACCGCGTGATCCGCCTCTCGCAGACGCGCTGGGCGCTGCCGGCGCTGGCGGCCACCTCCTTCGCCGAAGCGTCGTTCTTCCCGTTGCCGCCCGACGCGCTCCTGGCGCCCATGGTGCTGGCGCGACGCGACCGGGCCTGGCTCTACGCGGCGGTATGCTCGGCCGCGTCGGTCCTGGGCGGCCTCCTGGGCTATGCGATCGGCGTCTTCCTGGAGCCCGTGGCGCTTAAGCTCCTGGCGCTCTTCGGGCACGGCCAGGGTATGGAGACCTATCGAGGGTGGTTCGCGCGGAACGGCTTCTGGGTGATCCTCGCCAAGGGGCTGACGCCCATCCCCTACAAGCTCGTCACCATCGCCAGCGGGATCGCGCGCTTCGACCTCGGCCTGTTCGTGCTGGCGTCGGCTCTCACCCGCAGCGGGCGCTTCTTCCTGGAAGCGGCGCTCCTGCAGCACCCGGCCGCCAAGGCCTTCGTCGAGCGACACCTCGTGCTGCTTGTCGTGGCGGGTCTCGCGCTCCTGGTCGTGGCGGTGGTCGCCACCCGCTTCCTCTAGCGAGCGGCGCATGGGTTTGGGCGCGGCGACGGGGCGGCGTAGAAGGGCCGCCATGTTCGCATGGCCGCTCCGCCCGACCACCGCCCTCGACGTCGCCGCCCTCGCCAGTGCGCTCGTCCTGATCAGCGTCCACGTGGTGGAGCGCTTCGGCTGGCCGCCGTGCGAGCTGTGCCTGCACGAGCGCGAGGTGTTCTGGACCGCGCTGGCCATCGCCGTCGCCGGGCGCATCCTGGCCTACTGGATCAAGCTCGCGCCGCGCGTGGCCTGTCTGGCGCTGGCGGTCTGCTTCGGCGCGGGCTGCGCGCTCGCGACCTACCACGCGGGGGTGGAGTGGCGCTGGTGGCGGGGTCCCGAGGCCTGCACGGGCGGAGCCGGCGCGCACGTCTCGGCCAAGGCGATAGCCGACCTATTCGCCGGCGCGGGCAAGCGCGTGCACGTGGTGCGCTGCGACGAGGCGGCCTTCCGGATCGTCGGCCTGTCGCTCGCTGGCTGGAACGCCCTCTTGTCCGCGGGGCTCTGCGCCCTCAGCTTCTCGGCCCTGACGTCCCGGAGCCGCTCTTGACCGCCACCGCCCGCCCCCAGCCCGCTTCGCGCGACGCCGCCCGCGCGCGCCTGCATGAGATGCTGCGGGTGGACCATGCGGGCGAGCTCGGCGCCGTGCACATCTACCGCGGCCAGCACGCGGTCTTCTCGGCGGCTCCCGCTCACGCTGACATGGCGCGCCAGATGGCCGAGCACGAGCGGCAGGAGGAGGTGCACCTCCGAGCCTTCGACGACATCCTCTCCCGCCGCGGCGTGCGCCCGACCGCGCTGACGCCCGTGTGGCGCGCCGCCGGCTTCGCGCTGGGCGCGGCCACCGCCCTGATGGGCGAAAAGGCGGCCCACGCCTGCACCGAAGCGGTGGAGAGCGTGATCGAGCAGCACTACGCCGAGCAGATCTCCGACCTCCAGGCGCGCGAGCCTGAGCTCGCCGTCGAGCTGCAGCGCTTCCGCGACGACGAGATCGCCCACCACGACCACGCCGTCGCCCACGGCTCGCGCGAGACGCCGGGCCACGCCCTCCTCACCGCCGTAATCAAGGCGGGCTGCCGCGCGGCCATCGCAATCAGCGAAAAGGTGTAGCCGGTCACGTCCGGTGCGGCGTCACCACGATGGTGATCCGCTCCCGCTCGCCGGCCCTGCGCTCGACCAGAAGCCGGCCGACCTGCATGTCGTCGTGGAATGCGTAGCCCTTGATGGCGTCCAGGAGCGCCTTGGCCAGGTTGTCGAGGTCGAGCCAGGGCGCGTCGCCGGTGTACTCCATGCCGATGGTCACCGCGTAATCGCCCCACGCGGGCCGCGCGCCGCGCCACTCCTTGCGGAAGAATTCGTAGATCAGCGGCTTGTAGTACTTCGCCTGGGTGGTCAGCCCATCGACCACGATCTCCAGCGCCTCGCCGCTCTCGCGCGCGCGAACCTTTCCCGTGCCGATCCACCCCGTCATCCGCCTTGGCGAACGAGGCGGCGCACCCTATGTTCCGTCTCCTGTTCAACCATTGAAAGGAGGTGATCTAGTGTCTCATTGTCATTCGCCGAAGGCGGAGCCTGCGACCTGGACCTCCACGGAGGCGGCGGCCTACCACCCGCCCGTCGCGGGTCGCCTAGCAACGGCGACATCCGACAATGGAAGGCCCGCCGCGGAGCGATCCGCGGCGGGCCTTCGTCATTTTGAGCCGGCGTTCAGGCCTGTGGACGCCAGGGCAGGGCCGCCGCTCGCCCGATCACGCCCGCATGGCGCGCTTCGTCGGTGACGGCGACGCCTTCCGACTCGGCGCGGAGCATCCAGCCGCCCGCGGCGTGGAGCCGGGCGTTGGGACGGAGCGAGGCGTCCGCGTCGCCGCCCCGCACCGCCCGCAGCACGGGCCCGGGGGCCAGCGAGGCGGGATCGACCCGGCCCACGGCCAGCGCCAGCGCCTCGCCCGTGCCCGGCCGACGCATCATCTCGAACGCCCACAGGTGCGGGTGCGCCTCGGCGAGCTCGGTCCACCAGTCGCCGTCGGTGGCGAGCACGGCCACCGCCGATCCCTCCGACGCCGCGGCGAGCGCCGCCTCCGGCGTGTCGACCAGCTGGTAGTCGGGGTGCGCGCCGAAGCGGTGGCGGGCGTCCATCATCAGGTGCGGCGCGTGCTCGCCCGTCCAGACGAGCACCTTCAAGCGCTCCTGCTCGGCCAAGCCAGCCGACATGATCTCGCGCCAGATCGCGCGGGTCATGGTGCGCATGGACGGGTCGACCCGGGCCGAGAGGCGTTGCAGCACCGCGTCCTCGCGGTCGGGCTTGAGGCGCAGACACGGCTCGCCGTCGGCCTTCACCCGGCCGATCCGAGCGGTGAGGCCGCGGCGGCGCTCGAGGAGCTGGAGAATGGCGTCGTCGAGCCCGTCGATTTCGGCGCGCAGCGCCTCAAGATCGAGCTCGGCGGAGGTGGGCGGGGTGTTGGAGGGAGGCGCGGCGGAGGCGCGGCGCAGGGCGGCGGTGGTCATGGGTGTCCTTGGTGTTCGGCGCGGCCGCGGCGCACGGGGGGCGCGACCGTCAGGCTGGGGAGGTGGGCGGTCCGGCCCTTCCTGCGGAAGGGCTCGCCGGCGAGGCGCTGCGGTTCCGAAGGCTCGGAGGGCGCCTCAGCCGACGTATCGAAACCCGCAATAGCCATAGCCGAACGCGAACACCCGAGCCGGGGCTGGCAGGACGGACGTGAGACGCGGCGACATGGCGCGCTCCGGGCTCGGGCGGATGACGACCCGACCAAGCGGCAAGCCTTGCCGGGCGTCAAGCCGCTTCGCGTCACGCGCGCAAAATGTCACCTCGAAAGCACGGCGAAGCGAGTGGTATTCGCCTCCGCGTCCTGGATGTCGGCGAGGATGCGCGCCAGCGGGTACAGCAGGAGCGCGCGCGGACCGGCGACGGCGGCGCGGGCGCGGTCGCCGGCGGCGGCGACCTCGCGCGCCGCGCCTGCAGTGTCAAAGCGCTCCACCGCCTCGAGGCCCAGGGCCGCCAGCCGCTCGCGGCACTGCTTCAGCGCGACGGGGTGGCTTTCGGCCGTACGCACCTCGCTGAGCTGCGCCCCCTCCACCGCCAGGAGGTGCAGCCGGATCGGCAGGTCGTGCTCGCCGAGGGTGCGCAGGCCCGCGCCGGCCAGGAGCGCGGCCACCCCCGGCACCTCGCCCGCCAGCGTGTTGCGCAGCGGGATGGCCGCGCGCGCGCAGGCCCCGCTCCGCACCGCCTCCACCGCCTCGGCGAAGGTCGCGAACGGCATGGGCGCGAAGCCCGGAGCGAAGCGGAGCGCGGCCTCCTCGGAGAAGGCGCCCGGCGCGCCCTGATAGGCGCAGCGCGCCGGCGCCTCCGTCACGCGCCGATCAGTTCGCGGCCGATCAGGAAGCGGCGAATCTCGTTGGTGCCCGCGCCGATGTCGTAAAGCTTGGCGTCGCGCAGAAACCGCTCCACCGGCCAGTCCTTGAGGTAGCCCGCGCCGCCCAGCGCCTGGATCGCCTCCAGGGACGTCTTCACCGCGTTCTCGCTGGCGAGGAGGATGGCGCCCGCCGCGTCGTAGCGGGTGGTCTTGCCCGCGTCGCAGGCGCGCGCGACCGCGTAGACGTAGGCCCGCGCCGAGTTCAGCGCGACGTACATGTCGGCGACCTTGGCCTGCATCAACTGGAAGGCCCCGATCGGCCGGCCGAACTGCTTACGGTCGCGGACGTAGGGCACGACCACGTCGAGGCACGCCTGCATGATCCCGATCGGCCCGGCGGCCAAGACGGCGCGCTCATAGTCGAGCCCGCTCATGAGCACGCCCGCCCCGCCCCCCAACGGGCCCATCACGTTCTCGGCCGGCACTTCGCAATCCTCGAACACCAGCTCGCCTGTGTCCGACCCGCGCATGCCGAGCTTGTCGAGCTTCTGGGCGCAGCGGTAGCCGGGGAAGTCACGCTCAATCAAAAAGGCGGTGACGCCCTTGGACCCCGCCGTCGGCTCCGTCTTGGCGTAGACCACCAACGTGTCGGCGTGGGGCGCGTTGGTGATCCAGAACTTCGTGCCGTTCAGCACGTAGCGGTCGCCGCGCTTGTCGGCGCGCAGCTTCATGGAAATCACGTCGGAGCCCGCGTCCGCCTCGCTCATCGCCAGCGCGCCGACGTGCTCGCCGCTGATGAGCTTGGGTAGGTAGCGGCGCTTCTGCTCAGGCGCACCCCAGCGGCGGATCTGATTCACGCACAGGTTGGAGTGCGCGCCGTAGGAGAGGCCGACCGAGGCGGAAGCGCGGCTCACCTCCTCCATGGCCACGACGTGCTCGAGGTAGCCAAGGCCCAGGCCGCCGTCGGCCTCGTCCACGGTGATGCCGTGCAGGCCGAGTTCGCCCATCTCGGGCCAGAGCTCGCGGGGGAAGCTGTTGGTCTCGTCGACCTTGGCGGCCAGGGGCGCGATGCGGTCGGCGGCGAAGCGGGCGGTGGTGTCGCGGATGGCGTCGGCGGTCTCGCCGAGGGCGAAGTCGAAGGCGGGCGCGGCGTTGGGGATCATAGGCGCCGACTAGCACGCCTCGCCCCCGCCCGGGAGCGCGCGGTCACCGCTCGGCGTGCACGCCGCCGAACATCCGCAGCAGCGCGGGGGCCATGGCCAGCACGCCGACCAGCCCGACCAGGAGGCAGCCCACCGTCGGCCGGTCGAGGATGCACACCGCCGCCACCGCGAACAGCACAAGCCCGATCAGCCCGATCGCCCCCCATACGACCCCCGTCTCCAGCCACCCCGCCCGCCTGTCCGACGACGTGGGGCGGGAGGTGCGCGCGTCATGTGGGGGCGGACCATCGGCTGCGGCTTCGGCGCGCGACGGCGGCGCGGCGGGGGGCGTTGCGGCGCGCGGAGGGGCGTCGTCAGGCGGGGCCGTCGGCGAGCCGGGCGCGGCCACGGGGGGCGGCTCGGGAGAGGTGGCGACGAGGTCGGGCGCGGTAAGGTCGGCAGCCGGAGCGATGCGGGCGAGGCGCTGCACCACGGCGTCGGCCGCGGCCGACACGGCGGAGCGCCCGGGCGCGTCGAGCACCGGGCGCGCGTCGTCGCCCTCCAGGGGCGCCCAGGCGGGCACGGGCGTCTCCTCCGAGGCCGACAGCCGGTCGGTGTCGAAGCTGAGCCGCCGGTCGAGCTCGGGCCGAAGCACGGGCGTCGGCGCGGCGGGGAAGCCGTCGTCGGGCGTCAGGAACAGCGCCCTCTCAGCGGCGCGCCGGCGCACCACCGCGTCGACGACGAGGCTCGTCCCCTCCACCTCGGCGCGACGCCAAAGCTCGAGCGCGGCGGCGGCGCGCAGCGGATCGCCGCCGTTCAGCCGGCGGACCACGTCCGACGTGCGGAAGGACGCCTCCCCCACGTTCCAGCTGAAGTCGCACAGGGCGTCGAACTGGTTGCGCCCGAGCGGCGCGAAGACGCACGCGTCGATGACCGCGGCGGCGCGCGACAGGTCCCAGGCGAGGAGCGCGCGGGCGTCGGCCTCGTCGACCTCGACGCCCTCGCGCGCCGAGGCGCTGTGGCCGTAGCCTAGCGTCCAGCCGCCGCCGGGCAGGCGGGCGGCGCGGCGGCGAAGCCCCTCGAAGCGGGCCGCGAAGTCGATGGTGGAGCGGACGACCCGTGGATGCAGCTGCATGTGTACCGATCCGGGGCGCCGGTCCCGCCCCCGCGCGAGGTCCCGCAAGCCGGGGGCCAAGGCGCGCCGCAAACGAGAACGGCCCGCCGGTGAGGGCGGGCCGTTCGGCGCTCGTCAGGCTGGTGCGGTCGAGAAGACTCGAACTTCCACGGGTTGCCCCACAGCGACCTCAACGCTGCGCGTCTACCAATTCCGCCACGACCGCTCGCCTCGGAGGCGCGGTGGGTAGCAAACGCGGGCGGGCATGTGAAGCGTCGTCGGCCACCCCAGCCGGCCCCTAGGCCTAGCCGCCCGCCAGGTAGTCGTACACGTTGGCGGGGCCGGTCACGGTGATGGCGATCTTGTCGTCGTTGATCTGGATCTCGCCGCGGGCGACGGGGTGGTTGTTGGCGAGGATCCAGACCTCGTCCCGCTCGCCGGCGTCGAGCGGGATCACCGCGCCGCGGCCCATGCGCAGGAGCTGCGCCATCGGCAGCTGCGAGCGGCCGAGCACGACCGAGATCTCCACCTGCACCGCCGAGACCTGACCCACGCGCCCGCCTGATCCGCCTCGCGCACGCCCGCTTGCGCGTCGCCCCGGCCGCCTCACATTGGGGCGGCCATGCTTGCGCCCGCGTTAAGCGACCCTCCGCCGAGCTTCGGCCGCGCCGATGGCGCGCCCGTGGGCTGGGCCATCTCGCCGGGGCTCGTCGACTACCCGCAGGCGGTCGGCGCCATGGAGAGGCGGGCGGCGGCGATCGCTGCCGGCGAGGCGGGCGAGCTCGTCTGGCTCCTGGAACATCCGCCGCTCTACACCGCGGGGGTGACGGCGCGGGCCGACGACCTGATCGAGCCCGACCGCTTTCCCGTGTTCCCGACAGGGCGCGGCGGCCAGCACACCTACCACGGGCCCGGCCAGAGGGTGGCCTATGTGATGCTCGACCTCTCCGCGCGACGACGCGACGTGCGCGGCTATGTGCAGGCGCTGGAGCGGTGGGTGATTCTGGCGCTCGGGCGCTTCAACGTCGTGGGCGAGGTGCGGCCAGGGCGCGTTGGCGTCTGGGTCGAGCGTCGCCAGCCGGGCGCCGCGCCGCGGGAGGACAAGATCGCCGCCATCGGCGTGAAGGTGCGCCGCTGGGCGACCTTCCACGGCGTCAGCCTGAACGTCGAGCCCGACCTCGCCCACTTCGACGGCATCGTGCCCTGCGGCATCCGCGAGCACGGGGTGACGAGCCTCGTCGACCTGGGGCGTCCCGCGACAATGGCCGACGCGGATGCGGCGCTGCAGGACGCGTGGGCGGAGGTGTTCGGTCCCTCGGTGGCCGTCGACCCGCCGGCGAGCTAGCGGCCGGCGGGTGCGGTCGCCGGGGCGCGGGCGCGCGCCCAGGGTGCGGCGGGGCGGGGTCCGAAGCGGTTGAAGCGTGCCTGGCCCGGCGCGACGCCCAGCTCGACCAGCGCCAGCGCGAGCACGGGGGCGAACAGCCAGCCCAGCCCCTGCGGCGCCGGCCAGACGTTGACGAAGGCCAGGAGCACGAGCGCCGTCCACCAGCCGGAGCGTCCGCGGTCGTGCAGGCGCTTGCCCACCACCGCGCAGGCGCTGAACACCAAGAGGATCCTCACCGGGACTGCGAGCCAGCGGTGCGGCGCGGCGGGCGTGCAGGCGTCAAACAGGGCGAGCGCACCGACCAGCGCGGCGACCGCCGCCAGGAACGGTCCGCGTCCTATGCGGCCCGCGCCGTTCAGGAACAACTGGGCGAGCGCGCTCACGCCGCGGCGCCGGCTCGGGGGTCGGCCCCGTAGCCGTTAGCGCCGCGCGCGCCCGGAGTGCATCCGTAGTCCGCCAGAAGATAGACGAAGAGCGCAGTCTGCAGCGCCAGCCGCGCGGTCAGCGGCAGCACGGCGGCCAGGAGCCCCAGCCCCAGGAACACCGTCCACACCGCCAGCGTGCGCGCGGCCGGATACCCCCGATCGTGCCCACGGCGCACGAGGACCGCGGTGACCGGCCAGATGAACAGCCACTCCTCGACCAGGAGCACGGGCGCGACCCGGGCCGCCGTCTCCCGTGCCGACCGCACCGGCTCGCCCCGGAAGAACTGGATCAGCGGCGCGGCGATGTAGACCGTGGCCGAGAGCGTCACCACGAGCGCCACCAGCGTCATCCACACCGCACGACGGCCGGCGCGTCCCTCGAAGCTCAGCGCTGCGCGGACAACGCGCGCCGTCTGACTGCCCGAGGCGCGCGTCACGCGAACTCCACCAGCACCTCGTCGGCGGCGACGCTGTCGCCCGCCTTGACACCGACGGCGCGCACCACGCCGTCGCGCTCGGCGCGGATAAGGTTCTGCATCTTCATGGCCTCGATCACCGCCACCGCCTCTCCCGACTTGACCTCCTGGCCGGGCGTCACCGACAGGCTGACCACGAGCCCCGGCATGGGCGACACGATCATCTTCGCGCTGCTCGCGGCCACCTTGGGCGGCAGCTTGGCGTGGAGTTCGGCCGAGCGCGGCGTCAAGACGAGCACGCGCGCCTGCGACGCCCGGTGGCGCACCGTCCACCCTTCTGCGGCAGGTCGGATGACGGCAGAGAACGCGCGCCCGTCCAGCCGCCCGGAGAAGAGCGCGAGGCCCGGACGCCAATCCACGCCGTCGAGCCGGATCGTGCGGGCTTCCTCGAAGAGCTCGACCGCGAGGTCGGCCCCCTCCCCGCCCAGGCGGACGGGGCGGCGGTCGTCGCCGATCACCACCACCCAATCCTGGCGACGCAGCGGCGCGCCACCCGCGGCGCGCGCGCGCTCGGCCTGGAGCCGGTGCGCCCAGGCCGCCACGGCCGTCAGCACGTCCAGCTGGAAGCCGTCGGGCGCGACGCCGCCGAAGCCGTCGGGGAACTCCTCCTTGATGAACCCGGTCGAGAGCCGCCCCGAGCGGAAGCGCGGGTTGTCCATCACCGCCGACAGGAAGGGCGTGTTGTGGCCCAACCCCTCGATCAGCGACGCCTCCAGCGCACGGGCCATGCCGTCCACCGCCGCCTCGCGCGTCTCGCCCCAGGTGCACAGCTTGGCGATCATGGGGTCGTAGAACATCGAGATCTCGTCGCCCTCGCGCACGCCCGTGTCGTTGCGCACGCGGTAGGGGCCGCCCGCGCCGGCGTGCCCTCCCTCCGCCGGCGTGCGATAGCGCTGCAGCCGGCCGATCGACGGCAGGAAGCCGCGGTACGGGTCCTCGGCGTACACGCGGCTCTCCACCGCCCAGCCGTGGATCGAGAGGTCGGACTGACCGAAGCCGAGCGGCTCACCGGCGGCGACCCGGATCATCTGCTCGACGAGGTCGAGCCCGGTGATCAGCTCGGTGACCGGATGCTCCACCTGCAGCCGGGTGTTCATCTCGAGAAAGTAGAACGACTTGTCCTGGCCCGCGACGAACTCGACGGTGCCGGCCGAGTCGTAGTCCACCGCCCGGGCCAGGGCGACGGCCTGGGCCCCCATGGCGGAGCGGGTCGCCACGTCGAGGAGCGGCGACGGGGCCTCCTCCACCACCTTCTGATTGCGGCGCTGGATGGAGCACTCGCGCTCGAACAGGTGGACGACGTGGCCGTGGCGGTCGCCCAGCACCTGGATCTCGATGTGCCGCGGGCTCTCGATGAACTTCTCGATGAAGGTGCGGTCGTCGCCAAAGGCGCCCAGCGCCTCGGCCTTGACGGCGGGGAAGCCCTCCTCGACCTCGCGGGCGGACCAGGCGACGCGGATGCCCTTGCCGCCCCCGCCGGCGGAAGCCTTGATCATCACGGGAAAGCCGATCTCCCCGGCGATGCGCACCGCCTCGGCCGCGTCGGCGATCTCGCCCATGTGGCCGGGCACGGTGGAGACGCCGGCCGCGGCGGCGAACGTCTTGGACTGTATCTTGTCGCCCATGGCCTCGATGGCGCGCACGTTGGGGCCGATGAAGACGACGCCCTCCTCCCCGCAGCGGCGGGCGAAGTCCGCGCGCTCCGAAAGAAAGCCGAAGCCCGGGTGGATCGCCTCCGCGCCCGTCGCCTTCGCCGCGGCAATGATCTTGTCCGCGACGAGGTAGCTCTGGGCGGCGGGCGCGGGGCCGATCGGGACCGCCTCGTCGGCCATCTCGACCGCGAGCGATCCCGCGTCGGCTTCGGAATAGACGACGACCGTCGCGATCCCGAGCCGCCGGCAGGTCTTGATGATCCGCACCGCGATCTCGCCGCGGTTGGCGATCAGGATCTTGGAGAACATCCGAAGTGCGGCTCCCGGCCGGCCGCGTTCAGCGGGGGCCGGCTCCTTCGGCCGAGTTAGACGGCCGCCCGGGCTTCTGCAAACGGCCGCTCACCACGGCGGCCACCGCCGGGGCTCAGGCTTGGCGAGGGCGCGGAGCGCCGCGTTGCCGGCGTCCAGCACGCCCACCGCCGCGTCCTTGCGCGCCTCGCACACGTTCAGCGCCGCCTCCTGGCGCAGAGAGAAGGCGGCGAGGGCGCCGAGGTCGGGCGCGTCAGGCCGGTCCGGCCGCGGGCACGGCGCGCGCAGCGTCGCCGCCACCGGCAGCTGGAGCGGCGGCGCGAGCGTGGGCGGCCTCGTCGCGCAGGCCGTCGACGCCGCGAGCTCAATCGCGCACGAGGTCTGGAGGCAGCGCCTGATCGGCCTGGGGAGCGGACTGGACGGCATGGGCGTAAGCCTCCGTGTGAAGGGCGGTGTCGCGTTCGCGGGTCTGGGCGGTGTCGACGGCCTGGGCGGACGTGCGCTCGAGGGTGGTCTGCGCAGCCTCCGTGCGGGCGACCGCGGTGGCCGCGGCGGCTTGCGACCGCGCGTGCGCGAGCGCCGGCGCGTCGGCGCGGTGGGCCAGGACCGCGCCGGCCAGCACCGCCCCGCCCAAGACCGCCGCCCAGCCGACGAGCGCCTCGTGGCGCAGCAGAAAGGCGAGAACCACGCTCATGGCGCCGCTCCCGCGTCGT
Source organism: uncultured Caulobacteraceae bacterium (assembly GCA_964242625.1). Taxonomy (GTDB): domain Bacteria; phylum Pseudomonadota; class Alphaproteobacteria; order Caulobacterales; family Caulobacteraceae; genus JASLDZ01. The sequence continues at coordinate 35,750 of CAXTAO010000021.1, forward strand.
CGCGCCCGGTGCGCATGGCCTCCGCGAGCTCGGTCGCGCGACGCCCGACCTGCTGCGCCCAGCGCGAGGCCAGCATGTCGCGGGCGGCGTCCTCGTAGCGACCTTCGCGCATGGCGCTCAGCGTGGCGGAGAAGCCCAGGAGCCGCTCGATCCCGAGATTGAAGGTCATGTCGAGCAGCACTCGCGCCCGTGCGGGGCCGAGCCCGGTCCACCACGGCAGGGTCGCATCCAGGCCGCGCTGGGCGCGCGCGATGTCGTTGCGCAGCATGAGCAGGATCTCGTCCTCGCTCACCCCCACGTCGTCGAGGTTGCGGCCGACCCCGATGGTCGTCTTGCCCACGGTGTCGCGGTAGGGCCGGGCCCGCACGCCCTCGTGGCGGCGCAGCTGGGCTTCGAGCAGGGGATCGATCATGCGAGTCCCCTCGCCTTCTCCACCGTGCGCGCGGCCACGAGCCCGCCCGCGGCGGCCACGAGCGCCACGAGTTCGGCGGCGTCGGCGGGGCGGCGCAGCCACGGCCCCAGCACGAAGTCGTAGAGGAGGCAGGGCGTCAGCGCCCAGCCGAGGGCGGGTCGCCAGCCGCCGCGCCCGAAGGCGGCAAGGTGGTTGAGGAAGGTCACGGCGCGCCTCACGCCACCGGCGCGCGGTCGTGCGACCGCCGCCAGACCGTCCCGTCAGAAAAGGCGACCGTCGCGCCCGCCGCGTCGTCGTTGACGAACACGAGCGCGCCCGCGCCCTCCGATGCGGCGGACGGCAAGGCCGCCTTGGCGTAGCCCTTGACGCGCACCGCCCCGTCGACCGTCAGCCGGCTGGTGGGCGCGACGCCCAGGCCCACGCGCCCGCCCGCATCGACCACCGCCGCCTCGGCGAAGCTCGCCCCGTCGGCGGACATCTTCACGTGCAGCCCGTCGTCGCCGCAGAGCCCGACCTCGGCGCGGCCCGAGTAGCCCGTCTGGAACAGCACGGATGCGGTGTCGGTGGTGCGGGCCTTGTTCAGCTTGAGCTGGCAACCCGCGCCGACCCCGGTGAACAGCGCCGCGGCGCCATGCACCGTCAGCGGAGAGGCGGCGTCGGAGCTCCCACCCACCCCCAGGAGCGGTATGTTCTGCAGGGCGCCGAGAGCCTGGGAGAACGCGACCCAGGCGTCCGCTTGGCGTACCACAAGCGTCGCCTCGTCGCGGACGTAGGCGAGCTGGCCCTCGACCGAGGGCGCGGCGGACCACGCCCCCGCCTCCCACCGGAGGAGCGCGCCGGCGGGGCGACCCGCCCAGTCTGCGCCGGTGGCGCCGGCGGGGAGAATGTAGAGCGCGCCGTCCTCGGGCGCGGCCGGCTCGGCGGCGACGGCGCGGCTGTCGACGGCGGTCTGCACGAGCCCGTCGAGGAGGGCCAAGGCGCCGTTCAGCGTGACGTGCTTCTGCGCCTGGCCCGCGGCGAGGTAGGGCAGGCCGAGCCGGGGCGTGGCGTCGTCGGACATGGCGGGGCGAACTCCGGAAGCGGCGGGTCCCCAAGCATGGTCATGCCCCGGCGAGGCGGGGACAGGCGACGATCCATCCGCCTCGCCCCCTCCTGCCCGGAAGCCCCGCTTGACGCGCGCGGGCGCGGCGCGGCATCTCCGGGCATGGCTCCCGCGCCCGCCCCCGCCGCCGTGGACCTCGCCGACGTCGACCTCGCGGCCGGCTTCGAGCCCGCCACCCGCGAGCGCTGGCTTGAGCTCGTCGACCGCGGTCTCAAAGGGCGCGACCGGGCCGAGCTCGCCACGCGCCTGGCGGACGGGATCGAGGTCTTGCCGCTCTATGCCGGGGCGGACGCCGGCCCCGCCGGCGCGCTCCCCTTCGCGCCTCGCGATACGCTGCGACCCTGGGACGTGCGCACCCTCGTCGCCCACCCCGATCCGGCGCGGGCCAACACACAGGCGCTGGACGACCTCGAGGGGGGCGCGGCCTCCATCCTGCTGAGGTTCGACCCCGCCGGCCGGCGGGGTCTCGTCGGCGTCGACGCCGACGTGCTCGCCCGCGTGCTGGAGGGCGTGCACACCGACCTCGCCCCCGTGGCGCTCGACGCCGGATCGCGGGGCGTAGAAGCGGCGCACGCGCTCAGCGCGGCGGCGGGGCGCGGGCCCGCTGCGCCGCTCGCCTTTCACATGGACCCGCTCGGCGCCGCCGCGCTGGAGGGCGCGCCATCGGACGGCGCGGTCGCGGCCGCGGCCCGCGCGGGCGCCGAACTCCTCGCCATCCATCCCCGGGCGACGCTGATGCGCGCGGGGGGCGAGGCGGTGCACGAGGCGGGGGGCACGGAGGCGCAGGAGCTGGGCTTCGCGGCCGCATGCGGCTGGGCCTACGTCCGCGCGCTGGACGAGGCGGGGGTGGACCGCGGGGCGGCGTTCGCGGCGGTGGTGCTGGGCGTCGCCGCCGATCCCCGGCTCTTCGTGACGATCGCCAAGCTCCGCGCGCTGAGGCTGATTTGGGCGAGGCTTGCGGCCGCCGGCGGCGTCGACGCCCTCGCCCGGATCGAGGCCCGAGGCGCACGGCGGACGCTCTCGCGGCTCGACCCCTGGACCAATCTCCTGCGGCTCGCGTCGGCCGCGGCTGGAGCCGCGCTGGGCGGGGCCGACGCGCTGGTGCTGCCCCCCTTCACCATCCCGCTGACCGAAGGGGGCGAGGCGACCGACACGGCTTTCGCCCGCCGCCAGGCGCGCAACATCCAGCTCGTACTTATGGAGGAGGCGCACCTCGGTCGCGTGGTCGATCCGGCGGCGGGCTCCGGGCTGGTGGAGCGGCTGACCGAGGCCTTCGCCCGCGCGGGGTGGGCGGAGCTGCAGCGCCTGGAGGCGGCGGGCGGCGTCGCCCGGGCCCTGCCGCGCTTCGCCGAGGAGGTGGGCGGCGCGCGGAACGCCCTGCAGGCGCGGCTAGACGCGGGCGAGGACGTGCTGGTCGGCGCCACCGTCTTCCCCGATCGGACGCCGACCGCCGTCGAGGTCGAGCCGCTCGAAGCGACGGGGCCCGCGGCGAGCGCTCCGGCGGGGCCGCTCGCGCCCGTGCGCCTCGCCTGGCCCGCCGAGCGCGCGGAGGCGGCGGCGTGACCGGCTACACCGCCGACAGCTGGTCGCACGCCCCCGTCTTCGTCGGCCGGCCCGCCCGGCAGGAGGACGTCTCCTCCGGCGCCGCCGTCTTCGCCCTGGGCGACACCCTGAACGCCGAGGCCGCCGACCTGGGCGATCCCCTGCCCCAGCCCGCCATCTGGTACGACGACGACGAGGCCGTCGCCGCCATCGTCGTGCAGGCCGAGCGTCACCGGACGGCCGAAGGCGAGGTGCTGGAGCCGCTCGGCCTGTGGTTGCCGGACGGGCGAACGGCGGTGGGCTTCCTCGACGACGTCGACCTCGTGGACGCGTCCGATCCCGTCTGGCGCGACCTGGTCGAGACCGCGCTCTTCGCGCCGCCGCCCGAGCCTCCCGGACCCGCCGGGGCGTTCGGGGCATGACGGCGCCCTGGCCCGACCTCGCCACGCTCGACTTCGACGCGGCGCCCGAACCCGCCCCCGCGCCGGTGGACGCGCCGTCCTTGGAGACGCCGGAGGGGCTGGCGATCAGGGGACGCTACGGGCCGACCGACACCGCCGGCCTCGCCTTCCCGGGCGGCTATCCGGGGCTCGCGCCCTTCGTCCGCGGCCCCTACCCGACCATGTACGTCACCAACCCGTGGACGATCCGGCAGTACGCCGGCTTCTCGACCGCGGAGGACTCGAACGCCTTCTACCGGCGCAACCTCGCGGCCGGGCAGAAGGGGCTCTCGGTCGCCTTCGACCTCGCCACCCACCGCGGCTACGACTCGGACCATCCCCGGGTGGCCGGAGACGTCGGCATGGCCGGGGTGGCGATCGACTCCATCCTCGACATGCGCACCTTGTTCGACGGCATACCGCTCGACCAGATGAGCGTGTCGATGACCATGAACGGCGCGGTGCTGCCGATCCTGGCGCTCTTCATCGTCGCGGCAGAGGAGCAGGGTGTCTCTCCCGCGCAACTCTCGGGCACGATCCAGAACGACGTGCTCAAGGAGTTCATGGTCCGCAACACCTACATCTACCCGCCTGGACCTTCCTTAAGGATCATCTCCGACATCTTCTCCTACACCGCCCAGGTGATGCCGCGTCTCAACTCGATCTCGATCAGCGGCTACCACATGCAGGAGGCGGGCGCGTCGGCCGACCTAGAGCTCGCCTACACCCTGGCGGACGGGATCGAATACATCCGCGCGGGCGTCGCTGCGGGGCTCTCCGTCGACAGCTTCGCGCCGCGCCTTTCGTTCTTCTGGGCGGTCGGCATGAACCACTTCATGGAGGTGGCGAAGATGCGCGCCGCGCGGCTCCTGTGGGCGGGGCTCGTGCGCGACGCGTTCGCGCCCGCCGACCCGCGCTCGCTGGCGCTGCGGACGCACTGCCAGACCTCCGGCTGGTCTCTGGCCGCGCAGGACGTTTTCAACAACGTCGCCCGCACGCTGGTGGAAGCGCTGGCGGCGACGGGCGGGGGCACGCAGAGCCTCCACACCAATTCCCTGGACGAAGCGCTTGCCCTGCCGACGGATTTCTCCGCCCGCATCGCACGCAACACCCAGCTGTTTCTCCAGAAGGAGAGCGGCCTCACAACGGCCGCGGACCCCTGGGGCGGCTCCTACTACGTCGAGCGACTGACCCAGGATCTCGCCGTGCGGGCGCGTGGCCACATTGCGGAGGTCGAGCGGCTGGGCGGCATGGCGCGCGCCATCGAGGCGGGGCTGCCCAAGCTCCGCATCGAGGAGGCGGCCGCGCGCACCCAGGCGCGGATCGACACCGGCGCGCAGACGGTGGTGGGCGTGAACCGCTACCGCCCGTCAGGCGCGGCGGAGGCGGTGCCGGTGCTGAAGGTCGACAACTCCGCCGTGCGCGCGCGGCAGGTCGATAAGCTCGCCGCCCTGCGCGCCGGCCGCGACGAGGCGCGCGTCCAGGCGGCGCTCGCCGCCCTGGCGGCGGGAGCGCGCGGCGCGGCCAACCTCGTCGCCCTGAGCGTGGACGCCGCGCGGGCCCAGGCCACCGTCGGCGAGATCAGCGCGGCGCTGGAGAGCGTGTTCGGTCGCCACGTCGCCAAGGTTGAGGGCGTTCGCGGGGTATACGCGGCCGAGGCGGGGCCGGACGACCGCGAGATCGCGCGCGCCCGCGCGCTCGTCGCCGACTTCCGCGAGGCCGACGGCCGCGCCCCCCGCATCCTTGTCGCCAAGATGGGCCAGGACGGGCACGACCGCGGGCAAAAGGTCGTGGCCACCGCCTTCGCCGACCTTGGTTTCGAGGTGGTGATCGGCCCCCTGTTCCAGACGCCCGCCGAGGCGGCCGCCCAGGCGGTGGCCGAGCGGGTCCACGTGGTGGGCGCGTCCTCGCTCGCGGCCGGGCACCTCACCCTCGTGCCCGAGCTCCGGCGCGAGCTGGACGCGGCCGGGGCGGCGGACGTGATGGTGGTGGTCGGCGGCGTGATCCCGCCCGACGACGTGTTGGCGCTGGAGGGCGCAGGCGCGGCGGCGGTGTTTCCGCCCGGCACGGTCTTGGCGCAGAGCGCGATCCGGCTCCTCGAGGCGCTGAACGCGCGGCTGGGTTACGCCCAGGTGCAGGCGGCCTAGGTGGGCCGAGCCGGCGCGCGCTTTCAGGCGGTCGGCGGCTTGGCCCCGGGCGGCTTGGCCTTGCGGGGCTTGTCCGGCTTCGGCGACTTGGCCGCCGCCTGGACGGCCAGGGACTCGTCGAGCCCGTCGCGCACCTCGTCGGACACCACGGCCGCGGGGCCCTCGCCCTTGCGCTTGGGCGGCGACTTGGCTTTGGGCGACTTGGTTTTAGGCGGCTCGGGGGTGGGCGCGTGCGCCATGATCGTCTCGGGCGTTGCCGCGCCCTCGCGCCCACCCGCACGATCCTCCGGCGACGGCTCCACAGGGGGATCGAGGGGCGGCGCGCCTTCGCTCCCGGCCTGGGCCTCCGCCTGCCCTCGGGCCCACTGGTTCCACCACCAAACCGCCGCCCCCGCGCCCGCGGCCGCGAACAGCGCCGGCCAGAGGGCCGCGGCGCGCGATCCCATGCGGCCGCGACCCCAGTCGATCTCCGGCGCATGCAGCTCGGGCAGGTGCACCCGACGCAGATCAGGCAGGGGCGGAGCCTTGAAATCGACGCGCGCCCAGGCGCGCCGGGCCGCCCGGGTCGCGGCCGCCTCGCCTCGTCGCCAGCCGTTCCACATGGTCGCCTCCGATAAGCTCCGCTTGAGAACCCGCGGTCAGGCGCGCGGTTGCCGCGCGGCGAGAGGGCCGGCGAGCGGGACGGCGACCGCCCGTGCGCCGGGTTCGCCCAGCGTGTCGGCCAACCACGCCGCGGTCTCGAGCGCGGTCGCCTCCACCTGCGGCGCGCCGTGCACCAGGAGCGCGCTGCCGTTGAGGCGGAGCGGGTTGTCGAGCGGCCGCGTGCGGAGTTCGATCATCCAGCCCGGTCGCGCGGCGGCGGCGGCGACCTCGACGGCCAGCCGATCGAGCGTTTCCAGATCCTTCAAGGGCGCCCAGACCGCCGTCGCCAGCGCACCCGGCGTGCGATGCAGGGCGGCCAGGCACGCGGCGATGCGCGCGCGCTCGTCGTCGCGCTCGTAGGGGGGGTCGATCATCACCAGCCGCCGCGGGGCGACGATCCCGGGCGCCTCCGCATAACCGTCGCCCAGGAGGGCCGAGGCGAGCGACCCCTGGGGCCCGAAAGTGCGCAGGGCCGTCGCGAGGCGCGTGTGGTCGTCGGGACGCAGCTCCCAACCCAGAAAGCGATCTCCCGGCCGCAGCCGGCCGGCGGCGAGCAGGGGCGAGCCCGGATAAGCGCCCTCGCCCGCGCGCCGGCGACACGCCGCAACCGCCCGCGCCAGCGCCTCCAGCGGCGGGGGGCGAGGCGCGCCCGGCCGAGCTTCGAGGAGCCGCCTCACCCCCGCCGCGGCCTCGCCCGAGCGTCGGTTCGCCTCTGCGCCCAGGTCGTAGAGCCCTGCGCCGGCGTGGGTGTCGATCACCGTCAGCGGCCCGGGCGCGGCCAGGGCGTCGTCGAGCAGCGCCAGCCACACCGCGTGCTTGAACACGTCGGCCAGATTGCCCGCGTGGAAGTCGTGACGGTAGTTCAGCCGAAACGCTCCTCGCCGCAGGAACCGTGGCCGAAGAGGCCACGTTGCCCGTCGAGATAGCGGGGCCGCGTCCCCAGCTGAACCCCGAGGCCGCCCGAGTGCTGCGTTGAGCGACGCCCCCATCGAAGAGCCCGTGTACGAAGAGGTCGCCGAAGCCGCCGGGCTCACCTATGTCGACGACGAAGGCTCCGGCATCCGTCGCCGCAAGGCTGGCAAGGGGTTCAGCTACCTCGGGGTGGACGGCAAGCCGATCCGCGATCCGGCCGTGGTGGATCGCATCCGCAAGCTCGCCATCCCGCCCGCCTACACCGATGTGTGGATCAGCCCGGACGCCGAAGGCCACATCCAGGCGACCGGTCGCGACGACCGCGGGCGCAAGCAGTACCGCTATCATCCGCGCTGGGCGGAAGTGCGCGCCGAGACCAAGTTCGCGCGCATGGCCGCCTTCGGGAAGGCGCTGCCCGCGATCCGCGAAAGCGTCGACCGCGACCTGCGTCGCCACGGCCTGCCCAAGGAAAAGGTGGTGGCCACCGTCGTCGCCCTCCTGGAGCGGACGCTGATCCGCGTCGGCAACGACGAGTATGCGAAGGAGAACAAGAGCTTCGGCCTCACCACCCTGCGGGACCGGCACGCCAAGTTCGAGGGCGCCGAGGTCCGCTTCAAGTTCAAGGGCAAGAGCGGCGTCGAGCACGAGACGGGGGTGAAGGACAAGCGCCTCGCCCGCATCGTCAAGCAGTGCCAGGAGGTGCCGGGCCAGCGGCTCTTTCAATACCTCGACGACGACGGCGAGCGCCACGGCGTCGACTCCGACGACGTCAACACCTACCTGCGCGAAGTCACGGGCGAGCACTTCACCGCCAAGGATTTCCGCACCTGGGCGGGCACGGTGGCCGCCGCCAAGGCGCTCTCCATGCAGCCCGCGCCCGAGACCGAGCGCCAGGCCAAGCACGCCATGACCGTGTGCGTGAAGGCGACCGCGGGCCTCCTCGGCAACACCCCCGCGGTGTGCCGCACCTCCTACATCCACCCGGAGGTCTTGAAGGCCTTCGCCGAGCACCGACTGCCCAAGACCTTCGCCGAGACCGAGGGCGACGCCTACGAGGCGGAGGTGCTGGCCTTTCTCGACGCGCTCGCGGAAGAGGTCGAGGAGAAGACCGGCCTCACCGTCGAGAAGCAGGTCGACATCTCGACGCCCTAAGGGCGGGGCGACGCCGTCACTTCCGACAGGCGATCGAGAAGCTGGGCGGGGCGCCGTCCGTCGGCGTCACCTCGTCGACCACATCCACCGTCGTGAATCCGAAGTGGCGCAGGGCGCGCAGGATGTCGTCGCGGGTCATCCAGGAGGCGTACGGGTCCAGCCCGCCCCACCAGCGCACGTTGCCGTCGGCGCCCTGGTTGATCGCGCGGTGATAGGTGACGGCGAGCCCGCCGTGCTCGGCCGGCTCCGCGGTGCGCGGTTGGCGTGACTTGCGATTGTGATAGTGCGTCCACACGAACGCGCGATCCGTCCGGCGTGCGATCTGGGCGATCACCGCGAGCGGATCGGTCATGTGGTAGAGCACGCCGGAGGCGAAGATCATGTCATAGGGCGCCTCGCTCTCGGCGAGATGCTTCTCCAGGCCGCCCAAAAGGAACCGCGAACGCAGCCCCAGGATGTTCTTCACCATCAGGCACTTGACGAAGGCCTCGACGTTGCCTTCGACCGCGACCACGTCGGCTCCCAGCGCTTCGAGCTCGCAGGTTTGAGCCGCCTCGAGCGGCCCGAGCTCCAGCACCGACATGCCGTCCAGCCGCCCGCCCGTCCCCAGGTGGACGGCGGCGTTGCGAGGGCGACCGTCGGAAGCCGCACGCCGCCTCAGCTCGTCGGCGACGTTCACCGCGTGGATCGGCGAGACTCAGCTGCCGCGCAGGAGGTCGATCACATTGCGGTCGCACGGCAGGGCGGAGACAAACTTCCCGCTTCCGAGGCAGACCCCCGACGGCCTCGCCTCCTCCGTCGGCGGCGGCGGCGGAAGAGCGGGGCTCGACCGCTTGAATCACTTCACCGCGCGTACACCCCGCGCACGTCGGCCTTGAGCGCGCGCTGGCTGTCGGGGCGGGCGTAGAACATGTGGCCGCCCGGGTACTCCTTGACCCGCACCCGGTCGGGCGCGCCCATCAGCGGCATCTGGTCGACGATCAGCAGCGACGCCATGAACGGGCACGACAGGTCGTCCCAGCCGTGGACGATCAGGACCTTCATCTTGGGGTCGATGGCGACCGCCTGGCGCAGGTCGGTCACGCTCTCGCTGTCGCCGAACCAGCCGCGCTCCCACGCGCGGTTCACCTCCTCGTTCAGCGCCTGGTAGCGGCCGTCGACATGCCAGCCGACGGTGCGCGTGACGAAGTCGACCATGGCCGAGGTGGTCGGCGCGATGATGCCGTCCAGAATCGGATCGTTGGTCTCCTGGTCGGGCGCGAAGGGGAAGGGATCGAAGGCGGTGACGTTGGAGTCGTAGCGCGAGCCCAGCTTGCCCTCCTCCCGGAACTTCTCGCGCAGATAGGCCTGGGTCTCGATCCGGCCGCCCAGCCGCTTGACGAACACCGGATCCAGCCCGGTGAGCTCGGTCACACGCGCGTTGATCCTCTGCTGGGCGGCGGGGTCGCTGTGGCCGGCCAGGAGGTCGCTGGCGTACTGGCTCCGCGCGTACTGGATCACCGGCGCCATGGTCGCGGCCGAGAGCCGGCCCTGGCTCTCCAGCCGCGCCGCCGCCATGGACGGCAGAGTGTCGACCCAGGGCATGGGCGAGAGGTTCCCGTCGGTCGTGGCCGGCCCGTCTAGGAAGGGCGAGACAAGCACCACGCCTGAGACGCCGACGCCGAGCTTGGTCTGCAGGTAGTGCGTCACCCGCGGCCCGCGGAAGCCGCCGTAGCTCTCGCCCACCACGTACTTGGGCGACTGCATGCGCCCGTTCTTCAGGAGCCAGTCGTAGACGATGCGCGACAGGTATTCGATGTCGGGCTTGACGCCGTAGAACTGCTTCTTGGTCTCGTCTTCGTCGACCAAGGAGCGCGAGAAGCCTGTGCCGACCGGATCGATGAAGACGAGGTCGGTCATGTCGAGCCAGGTGCCGGGGTTGTCCTGCAGCTCCGGCCGCTCGCTCGGGCTCTCGCCCGTGCCGAAGGGCACGCGCTTGGGGCCGATCGCGCCGAGGTTGAGGTAGACCGACGACGCGCCCGGGCCGCCGTTGAAGGCGAAGGTCACCGGCCGGTTCGGATCGCCCTTGGCGCCGTCGAGCGTATAGGCGGTGTAGACCACGTCGGCCGTGCGCTTGCCCTTGGCGTCACGCACGGGGAGAGAGCCCACGGTCGCGGTGTAGGCGAGCTCGCGCCCGTCGACCCGCACGCTCTGGCGCACGCTGGCCGCAGCGGGGAACGGCGCGGGGCTGTCGCCTTCCTTCTTCGTATCGGGCGAGCCGTCGCGGCCGGAGCCGTCGTGCGTGGTCTCGGTCGTGCCCGCGGGCGAGCCCTTGCCCGTGCGGGGCTTGGCGGCGTGGGCCGAGGCCTTGGCCGCGTCGTCGTCCTGGGCTCGGGCGAGCGGGCCCGCGCCGACGAGAAAGGCGCCGGACAGTCCGGCGACGAGCAGGATACGCAGGTTCGGCAATGCGTGAGCTCTGGGCTGGCGCGCCGGACGATCCGGGGCGGGGCGGGAGTGTCAGGCGAAACTCGGGCCGGAGCCTAGGGGCTCGGCGGCCCCTGCGTCGAGGGGGCGTGCGCCATGGTCAGTGGAAGTCGCGGCTGATGATGCGCACGTCGCGCGGGTGGCGGTGGCTGGCGGCGAGCCCCGGCTCGCGCGGCTTGCGCACCCGGTCGGGCTCGCGCGGGGGCGCCGGCGCGGCCAGGCCCTGCAGCTTGACGCCCGCGCTGCCGGTGGGGCCGTTGGTGACCACATGGTCGGCGCGGGCGATGGCGGGCTGGAACGGCGCCTCGTCCGGCTCCGACAGCCGCGCCAGCTCGTCCGACCGGTCCTCCAGCCGCTCGACGAAGACGTGGGTGACGCCCTCCGGCGACTTCTGGATGCGCCCGTGCGCCACGAGGAGTCGCGCCGACATGATCTCGCGCCGGTAGCGCTCGAAGACATCCATCACCACCACGAGATTCCCGTGTCCCGCTTCGCCCTCGTCCTCGACCGTGATGAAGCACACCTGCCCGTTGCCCGGGCGCTGGCGCACGAGCACCACCCCCGCCACCGAGACGGCGGCCTTGTCGGGCATGGACTTCAGCCGGGCGCAGGGGGTGCAGCCCTCGCCTGCGAACAGCCCCCGCAGGAAGCCCATGGGGTGGCCCCGCAGCGAGAGGCGCGTGGTGCGGTAGTCGGCCACCACCTCCTCCGACGCGGAAAGGAGCGGCAGGTCGGGCGCGGGCAGGTGGCGCGGCAGGTCGGCCAGGAGCGGCGGGGCGGAGCGGCGATCCACCATCAGCGCCTGCCAGAGCGACCCGCGCCGCCCCGCGCCCAGCGAGCGGAAGGCGTCGGCCTGCGCCAGCCGGGTCATCTGCGCGCGCGTCAGCCCCGTGCGGCGCACGAAGGCGTCGAAATCGCCGTAGCCCTCCCCCCGTCGCTCGGCGATGCGGTCGACCCACGCCCGGCCGAGCCCGTCCACCACGCGGAAGCCGAGCCTGACGGCCATGGCGCCCGCGTCGGTCCATTCGATCGTGCAGTCCCAGTGAGAATGTTCGACGTCGACCGGGCGCACCTCCACCCCGTGCTCGCGCGCGTCGCGCACGAGCTGGGCGGGGGCGTAGAAGCCCATGGGCTGACTGTTCAGGAGCGCCGCGCAGAACACCGCGGGAAAGCGGCACTTCAGCCAGGCCGAGACGTAGACCAGCTTGGCGAAGGAGGCGGCGTGGCTTTCCGGGAAACCGTAGGAGCCGAAGCCCTCGATCTGTTTGAAGATGGCGTGGGCGAAGCCGGCGGTGTAGCCGCGCCGGGTCATGCCTTCGACGAGCTTGGTCTCGTAGGCGCCCATGCCGCCCGTGCGCTTGAAGGTGGCCATGGCGCGCCTGAGGCCGTCGGCCTCCGACCCGGTGAACTCGGCGGCGACCATGGCGACCTTCATCACCTGCTCCTGGAAGAGCGGCACGCCCATGGTCTTGTCGAGGAGCTCGCGCAGCTCGTTCTGGTTGTACTGCGGCGAGGGGCTCGGATAGGTCACCGCCTCTAGCCCCGCTTTCCGGCGCAGGTAGGGGTGCACCATCTCGCCCTGGATCGGCCCCGGACGCACGATGGCGACCTCGATCACCAGATCGTAGAACTTCTCGGGCTTCAGCCGCGGCAGCATGTTCATCTGCGCGCGGCTCTCGATCTGGAACATGCCCACCGTGTCTCCGGCCGAACACATCTTGTAGACGTCGGGTTGGCCCTGCGGCGTGTCGGCCATGTCGAAGTGCTGCGGCAGCGCGCCCTCTTCCCGCAGCATGACCAGCGCTTTCTGGATGGCGGTGAGCATGCCCAGCGCCAGGATGTCGACCTTCATCAGGCCCAGCGCGTCGATGTCGTCCTTATCCCATTCGATGAAGGTGCGGTCGGGCATGGCGCCGTTGACGATGGCGCAGGTGGCGCTGAGCGGACCCTCGGTCAGCACGAACCCGCCCACGTGCTGGGACAGGTGGCGCGGGAAGCCGATCAGCTGGTTGGCCATCTCCAGCGCCTGACGCAGGAGGGCGTTGTCGGGGTCCTCGCCCGCCTGGCGCACGTATTCGTCCGGCAGGGCGTCGCCCCAGCTGCCCCAGATGGTGGAGGCGAGCGCGCCGGTGGTCTCCTCGTCCAGGCCGAAGACCTTACCCACCTCGCGCACGGCCATGCGCGGGCGGTAGTGGATCACCGTGGCGCAGATCGCCGCGCGGTGGCGGCCGTAGCGGCCGTAGATGTACTGGATCACGTCCTCTCGCCGCTCGTGCTCGAAGTCGACGTCGATGTCGGGCGGCTCGTCTCGCGCGTCGGAAATGAAGCGCTCGAACAGGAGGCACGAGCCCTCCGTCACCGGGTCGACCGCCGTTATACCCAGGCAGAAGCAGGTCATGCTGTTGGCGGCCGACCCGCGCCCCTGACACAGGATGCCGTGGTCGCGCGCCCACTTGACGATATCGTGCACCGTCAGGAAGTAGTTGGCGTACTCGTGCTTCTTGATCAGGGCGAACTCGGACTTGAGCCCGTCGACGATCGACTTGGGCAGGCGCGGGTGCCTGGCTTTGGGGTAGCGCCAGCGCGCGCCTCGCCAGGCCAGGGCCTCCAGATGCGCCTGCGCCGTGCGGCCCGGCGGCACGGGCTCGCTCGGGTATTCGTACGCCAGCTCGTCCAGGCTGAAATCGCACAGCGCGGCGAAGCGGGCGGTCTCGGGCACAGCGTCGGGGTGGTCGCGGAACAGCCGCGCCATCTCGCGCGGCGACTTGAGCGTGCGCTCGGCGTTGAGCTCGAGCCGGCGGCCCGCCTCGGCCAGGGTGGTTTTTTCGCGGATGCAGCTCATCACGTCCTGCAGCCTGCGGCGGTCGGGATGGTGGGCCAGCGCCTCGGTCATGGCGAGGAGCGGCGCGCCCGCCCCGGCGGCGAGGTCGGCCATGAGGTCGAGCCGCTCGGCGTCCACCGCGTCGAACCGGCGCACGCCCGCAAGCCAGGTGCGCCCACCGCTCGCCGCCAAAAGCCGGTCAAGGGTGGCGCGCACGGCCTGGGCGTCTGGGCGCTCGGGCGGCGCCACGATCAGATTGAGCCCCGCCGCCTCGCGCTCCAGGGCCTCGACCGTCACCCGGGCGTCGTCCTTGTCGGCCCCCGCCTCCATGCCGCACCGCGTCAGGAGCGTGGTGAGCCGCCCCCAGGCCTCGCGGTCGGACGGGTAGGCCAAGACGTCCGGCGTCCCGTCGCAGAAGGCGAGCCGCGCGCCCACGCACAGGCGAAAGGCCATGGGCGGCTCGCCTTCGGGCTTGGGCAGGCCGAGGGGATCGCGCAGGTCGCGGGCCGCCACGTGCGCGCGCACGACGCCCGCCACCGTGTTGCGGTCGGCGACGGCGGCGGCGGCGTGGCCCAGCTCCCAGGCCTGGCCGACCATCTCATGCGGCCAGGAGGCCCCGCGCAGGAAGGAAAAGGCGGTCGTTGCCCCCAGCTCCACGAAGGCCGGCCCGTCCAGCGGCGGGCGCAGGGGCGCGGGGCGGGCGCGGGTGGCGGTCACGCGAACAGGCCGTGGAGGAACCAGCGCCGGCGCTCGTCGCCGGGCGGACCCTCGCGGAAGACCCAGAAGCGCTGGCCCGCCTCGTCCTCCACCCGGTAGTAGTCGCGTGCGCCCGCGCCTTCCGGCTCGCGGCCCCACTCGGGCGCGAAGCGCTCGGGCCCGGTGGCGCGCACCACACGCCGGCGCACGCGTCGCCACACCAGCGTCGCGGGCGGATCGTCGGGCACGCCGGCCAACACCTCCACGGGCTCGGGCGGGTCGAGGAGGCGCAGCGGTCGGGTCACCGCCTCGCCCCAGGCGGGCGGCGGCGGCGCGGGGTCGCCCTTGCGGGGCGACCGCCAGGGGGCCGACCAGGGCCTGAGGCGCGCCTCGCGCTCGGGCTTGGCGGTGGCGGGGTCGGCGCGCACGCGCTCCAACGCCGCCTCGCCGTATCGGGCCGTCACGAAGCGCGCGAACGCCTCGAATCCGCCCGCCGCCTCCGGCGCGTCGAGGTCGAGCGCGACGGCTGTCAGGGGCGCCGTCTCCACCGCGTGCAGGCGCAGCTGGTCCACCCCCTCGGGCCCCGCCGCCCCCTCGCCCAGGAGCTCCAGCCGGTGGGCGAACAGCCGCGCCACGTCCGCCGCCCGGCGCACGGGCTCGGGCGTGCGCACGGTCACCCGTCGGTGCGTACCCTCCGGCCCCCACAGGTCGAGCAGGAGGCGCCGCGCGCCCACCCCCCTGCCCTCCAGCGAGCGCTCCAGCGCCTCGGCCAGCCGGCGCACGTGGCGGCCGACGGCGTGGTGGTCGACCACGGCGCCCGGCAGCCGGCGCTGAGCGAGGTGGCGCGGCGGCTCCAACTCCGCGGTGAGCGCCGGCGCGCGTGCGCCGGTCAGCGCGTCCAGCCGCTCACCGAGCCGCCCGTCCAGCGCGGCGGAGAGCGCGGCGCGTGGGCGCGACAGCACCTCGCCGATCCGGCGCAGGCCGAGACCTGTGAGCGCGTCGAGGTCGGCCGGGGGCAGGCCCAGCGCCTCCACGGGCAGGGCGGACAGGGCGGCCGTCCCCGCGCCGGGCGCCAAGCGCACGCCGCCCGTCTCGCCCGAGGCGGCGTGGCGGGCCAGGGCGGCGGCGAGCTCGGGGGTGTCGGCCAGCCCCCAGCGCAGCGCTAGGCCCGCGCGGGCGAAGAGCGCGCCGGCGGCCTCCACCAGCGCCGGCTCGCCGCCGTGCAGCTCGGCGCAGCCGGCGATGTCGAGCACCAGCGCCGCCGGCGCTCCCGGCGCGCGCGCGAGCGTGGGGGTCAGACGGCGGCAGGCGCGCAGCAGCCGCTCGACCCATTCGGCGTCGCCCGTGGGGTTGTGCGAGGCGGTCCGCAGGTGGGGGACGCGCGCGCGCGCCGCCTTGAGCGTGAGGCCGGGATGCAGGCCCAGGCCGGCGGCCGCGGCGTCCACCGCCGCCAGCACCCGCGAGCTGCCCACCTCGGCCACGACCACGAGCGGCGGCTCGGCTCCGACGTCGACAGGCGCGGGCGCTGGCGAGGGCGCGGGCGGGGCGGCGGGCGACAGCGGCGGGGGCGCGTGGACCGCCATGGTCAGCCGGCTGGCGACCGCCGGATTGAAGGTTCCGGGCGCCAGGGCGGGGTCGATCTCCGCGCGCGCGCGCGCCCGCGCGATGTCCGCCCCGCGCACGTACGCGTGCGCCGGATCCGCCCCGCCAGGCGGGGGTTCGGGCGCGACCGGACCGTCGTCAGGCGGCGGCCGCGACGCGTTCAGCATCCGGCGCGCGCGATCGGTCGAGAGCCGGTGCGCCCACAGGTGCAGATAGCGGCGCGACGGGGGTGAAGCGTCGCTCATGGGGGTTCCAGAGAAGGGTCCAGGCGCCCGTGCGCCCCGCCCGGTTGCGCAGGAGCTCGAGACGCACTGCGGGCGGGCCCGGCCGGCGGCGGACGCCGGGCGATGCGGCCGGGTGCACGCGCCAGCGGGTGAGCGCCGCGCTCGTGGCGTGCAGGGTGGGCGTGAGCAGGAACAGCCACGCGCCCGCCCGTCGCGCCAGGAGGTCGAGCCGGCGCGTGGCGGCGAGATCGGCCTGCGCCTCGCCCCGGCGCAGCTCCAGCATGACCACCGGGGCGGCGTGGAGCCGCAAAGCCGCCTCCGTCGCCCCCAGCGCGTCGAGGGCGCTGCGGCTGTGGACCACGGCGATGTCGGCGGCCGCGACCCCCAGCGCCTCGAGCCCAGGGCCATAGGGCGCACCCCCCTCGCGACGGGCGTCCGCTTCCTGGACCAGCACGACCCGCACGCCCCCGCTCGTCGACGGGCGGCGCGCGGCCACGGCGACGGGCGCCAGCCAGGCGGAAGCGAGCGCCGTCGGCGCGGCCGGCGCGAACTGGTGCAGGCCCGCCGGCAGACCCTCGAGCGTGAAAGCGGCGTCGAGCGCGGCGAGGCCCAGGCTGGCCGTCCGCCGCTCCCGGGGGGCCGCCTCCCGGTCGAGGCGGCGCAGACGGCGGCGCAGGGCGGCGCGCCCGATAGGCTCCATATCCTCCCCGGGCTCCGGCCTGTGAGACCCGCGCCCCTGCGGACACCCTGCGCCGAGCGGACAGGCGGCGCAGTCCGGCCGGTAGGGGCGGCACACGATCTGACCGAGGCGCTTGAGCCGGCGGTGAAACGCCAGGAACTCCTCCCCCGTCCAGGAGGAGGGCGCGACCGCCATCACCGCCCGCCGGGCCGCGCCGGCGTCGCCCGGCGGCGGCGTCCAGCCCAGGCGCACGGCCACCCGCAGGCCATGGCCGTCCACGATCATCACCGGCCGGTTCAGCGTGCTGGCGTTGAGCACGCTGGCCGCGACTTCCTGGTCCACGCCGGGGAGCGTCCGCAGCCAGTCCAAGGCCTCGTGGACCGGAGTCTGCGCCAAGCCGTCGAGCCGCAGGGCGCCCATGCGCCGGCGCACGGCCGCCAGCGCCTGGGGCAACAGCTCGGCCTTTTCCTCGGCGAAGGCTGCCGGAGCGATCACCGCCAACACCTCGTCGGCGCGCGCGCCGGCAAGCGCCTCCCACCGCCCGAACCGCTCGCGCAGCCGCGCCAGCACCGCGTCCGACACCGCGTCCGCGTCCACCGCTCGCGAGGCTATGACCGAGCGCACGAGCTGGCTGACCGGATCGCGCTTCCTGACGGGAGGGAGCGGCCCATAAGCCTCTTCCAGCCGCGCCGACGCCTGGGCAGGGCTGAAGTCCTGGCTCCGATCGCCTACGCCGAGTTGAAGATCAGACTGCACCCGGCGGCCCTCCGAATGAGAACGTAGAGTGAACAAAAAAGAGAGTCGAGTCGTCCTCTTCCGCTTAGCGGACGAACGCCAACGTCGCGGCTCTCAGGGTTGCGCCTGCCCTCCCGCACGGCTATCACCCCCGCTCCCAAGCGCGGGCCCTGTTCCGCGGTAGCTCAGTGGTAGAGCAGCCGGCTGTTAACCGGCTGGTCGTAGG
>CAXTAO010000022.1:0-49524 GCA_964242625.1 uncultured Caulobacteraceae bacterium
CGCGTCCCGACCCCTCCGGTCAGCCGTCGCGCGCAGGGCGGGTCAAGGGCGGCCGAAGGCCGGCGCGGAGCGCGAACCCTTGACGCGGCCGAGCACAACGGCCCGCGCGCAGCGCCCGCCGCAGGCGGTCCCATCGTCACTACCAAACCACCCGAAGGAGCCCCCATGCCCCTCGACCCCCAGCGCGCGCTCGGCGCGGCGCTGCTCGCGCGGCTGCGCGCCGATCCCGTGTTGCAGCCGCTCCTCGCCGGCCGCGTGTACGACGAGCCGCCGCCCGATCCCGTTTACCCCTACGTCCAGCTCGGCCGCGTGCAGTCGCGGCCCTGGGGCGGCGCGTCGGGGCCGGACGAGGGGGAGGGGCAGGAGCACGTCGTCACGGTGACGGCGGTGTCGCGCTTCGGCGGGACGGAGGAGGCCAAGGCCGTCTCCGGCGCGGTGCGCGCCTGCCTTCACGATGCGGCTCCGCCGCTCGGCCCCGACCACCACCTCGTCTCGCTGCGCTGCGCCTACGCCGACGTGTTCCGCGCCGCCGACTGGCGCTCGACCTACGGCGTGGTGCGCCTGCGCGCCGTCACCGAACCCACGAGCATCGGAGCCTGACCGCCATGGCCGCCCAGAAAGGCAAGGACATCCTCCTCAAGATCGGCGACGGCGCCTCGCCCGAGGTGTTCACGACCGTCGCCGGCGTGCGGGCGCGCACGCTCTCGTTCAACGCGAAGTCGGTGGAGGTGACCGACTCCGACTCGGTCGGCCGCTGGCGCGAGCTCCTGGACGGGGCGGGCGTGCGCCAGTCCTCGGTCTCGGGCTCCGGCGTGTTCCGCGACGCCGCCGCCGACGCCTTGATCCGCCAGAGCTTCTTCGACCAGTCGGCGCGCAGCTGGCAGCTCGTCATCCCGGGCTTCGGCGTGGTGGCGGGGCCCTTTCTCGTCGCCGCGCTGGAGTACGCGGGACAATTCGACGGCGAGGCGACCTTCGCCCTCACCCTCGCCTCCGCCGGCGCGCTCGTCTTCACCCCGGCGGCGTCTTGAGGCCGCCGGTCAACGCCGCGCGCGGCGAGGCGCTGGCGACGGTCGCGGGGCGACCGCGGCGGCTGTGCCTGACGCTGGGCGCGCTGGCGGAAATCGAGGGGGCGCTCGGCCTGCACGGCTGGGAGGCGCTCTCCGCCCGGCTGCGCGCGCTCGGGCCCGGCGACCTCCTCGTGGTGCTGGCGGCGCTCTTGCGCGGGGGCGGGGAGGGCGCGACGGCCGAGCGGCTCGACCGCTCGCCCGTGACCGCCACCGAGGCCGCCGAAGCCGTCGCCGCCGCCTTCGCCGCGGCGGCGCTGTGATGGACTGGTCCGCCGTGCTGCGGCTGGCCGCCGTCCGCTTCGGCCTGCCGCCCGCCGCCGTGTGGCGCCTCTCGCTCCGCGAATGGCGCGCGCTAAGCGCCCCCGCCGGCCCCGCCCCCCTCGGCCGCGCCGAGTTCGAGCGCCTGCGCACCGCCCACCCTGACACCCCTCCGGAGCCCGCATGACCGACCTCTCGCCCACTGGCGGCCTCTCCGACTTGCCGCAGCAGACGAGCGAGGCCGCCGCCGCCCTCGCCGCGCTCAAGGGACCGGCCGAGGCCGCCGCGGACTCGATCGACCAGGCCTTCGCTCGCGCGGGCGCCAATCTCGCCAAGACCCTCGGCAAGGCCGCCGCCGACGGCAAGATCTCGTTGGGCGAGCTGGCGACGGCGGTCATTCAGGCGGTCGACGCCGCCGGGTCGGGCGGGAGCGGCGGGCTGGCCGGCGCGCTGGGCGCGCTCCTGAGCTCGGCGTTCGGCGGGGCGCGGGCCGATGGCGGGCCGGTGACGCCCGGCGGGGCCTACCTCGTGGGCGAGCGCGGGCCGGAGGTGTTTCGCCCCGCCGCCGCCGGCGCGATCGACGCCTCCACCGGCGCGGGTGGCGTCACCGTGAACCTCGCCCTGCCCGCCGGCACCGACGCCCCCGCGCTCCTCCGCTCGGAAGCGCAGATCGCCCAGGCCCTCGCGCGCGCGGTCGCGCTCGGTCGCCGCTGACCGGAGAGCCGCACCCATGCTCCCCTTCACCGAAACGCTCTTTCCCGCGCGGCTGGCCTTCGGCTCGACCGGCGGGGTGGAGCGGCGCACCACCGTGGTCCAGCTCGCCTCGGGCTTCGAGCGCCGCGCGAGTCCTTGGGCGGACGGGCGACGCCGCTACCTCGTCGGCCAGGCGATCCGCTCGCTGGCGGAGGCGTCCGAGCTCCTGGCCTTCTTCGAGGCGCGGCGCGGGCGGCTGCAGGGCTTCCGCTTCACCGACTTCGCCGACTGCGCGTCGGCTCCGCCCGGCGCGGCCGTCACGCCGCTTGACCAGCCGCTGGGCGTGGGCGACGGCTCCGCCTCGACCTTCGCGCTGCAGAAGCGCTACGGCGAGGGCGACGACGCCTACCTGCGACCCATCGCCAAGCCGCAGGCCGGCACGGCGCGCGTGGCCGTCGCTGGGGTGGAGCTCGCGCCCGCCGCGTTCCTGGCCGACGCGACCACGGGACTGGTGACGCTGGTCGCCGCGCCGCCCGCGGGCGCGCTCGTCACCGCAGGCTTCCGCTTCGATACGCCCGTGCGCTTCGACGCCGACCGGCTGGACGTGACGCTGGAAGGTTTCGACGCCGGCCGGGTGACCGCCATGCCCCTGGTCGAGGTGCGCGTCTGATGCGCGCCGTGCCCCTCGCCCTGGCCGACGCGATCGAGAGCGGCGCGGCCACGCTCTGCACCGCCTGGGTCGTCGCCCGCGCCGACGGCCTGCGCCTGGGCTTCACCGACCACGACCGGCCGCTCGCGGTCGAGGGCGTCGCCTGCGAGCCGACCACCGGCTGGACCGGCGGCGCGGCCGACACGGCGCTGGGCTTCGACCCGGGCTCGGCGTCGACGCAGGGCGTGCTGGACAGCGCGTCGCTGGACGAGGCCGACATCGCCGCCGGGCTCTACGACGGCGCGGCGGTCGAGGCGTGGCGCGTCGACTGGTCGGACCCCGACGCGCGTGTGCGGCTGTGGCGCGGGACGATCCGGCGGCTGGTGCGCTCCGGCCCCGGCTACACCGCCGAGATCGACGGCGCGCTGGCGCTCCTCGAGCGCACCGCCGGGCGATCCTATGACCGCAGCTGCGACGCCCAGCTGGGCGACGCGCGCTGCCGGGTCGACCTCGCCGCCTTTCCAGGCGCCGCTTGCGACAAGCGGTGGGCGACCTGCACGGGCGTCTTCGCCAACGGTCTCAACTTCCAGGGCTTTCCGACCATCCCGGGCGACGACTTCCTGGCCGTCGTCGCCGGGCCGGGCGGTCCGAACGACGGCGGGGCGCGGGGCGGTGGCTGAGGACGCCGGCGACCGCGCGCTTGCGGAGGCTCGGGGCTGGCTCGGCACGCCCTACCGCCACGCCGCGAGCGTCCGCGGGGAGGGGAGCGACTGCCTGGGCCTCGTGCGCGGGTGCTGGCGCGCGCTCTACGGCGCCGAGCCGCAGGCGCTCCCGCCGTACCGACCCGACTGGGCGGAGACGGGGGGTGAGGAAACGCTCCTCGGCGCCGCGCAGCGCTGGTTCCACCCCCGGCCCCTCGTGGCCGCGCGGCCGGGGGACGTGCTCCTGTTCCGCATGTCGCCCGGCGCCTGCGTCAAGCATTGCGCCCTCCTTTCCGCCGCGCCCGGCCCGGCGCGGGAAGGGCGCGTCCTCCACGCCTACTGGGGCCGCGCGGTGGTGGAGAGCTGGCTCGGGCCCTGGTGGCGCCGCCGGCTGCACTCGGCCTGGGCGTGGCCCGACCTTCCCGACACCCGCGAGGAGCCCTGATCCATGGCCACCGTGATCCTCTCCGCCGCCGGTGCGGCGCTGGGCGGCCCCGTGGGCGCGGGAATCGGCCGTTTCGTCGGCGCGGCGGTGGACGCGCTGGCCGTCGGCGCGCTCACCCCCGCGCGCCAGGTCGGCAGCCGGCTCTCCGGCCTGCAGCTCGCCTCTACCGCCGAGGGCGCGCCCATGCCCTGCGCCTACGGACGCGCGAGGGTAGGCGGCCAGGTGATCTGGGCCGCGCGCTTCAAGGAGCGCCGCGTCGAGCAGTCCACCGGCGGAGGCAAGGGCGGGCCGAAGAGCTACAGCTACAGCTACTCGCTCTCCTTCGCGGTGGCGGTGGCCGAGGGGCCGATCGCGGGGCTCGGCCGGATCTGGGCCGACGGCCAGCCCATGAACATGACGGGCGTGACCCTGCGCCTCTACCTCGGCGGCCCCGACCAGACGCCCGACTCGCTGATCGAGGCGGTGGAGGGCGCGGCCCCCGCCTATCGCGGGACAGCCTATGTGGTGTTCGAGGACCTGCCGCTCGACGCCTACGGCGACCGGCCGCCCAACCTGTCATTCGAGGTGTTCCGCCGGCCGCCCGGCTCGGGCGCGCTCGAGGATCGGCTCCGCAGCGTGTGCCTGATCCCCGGGGCGGGCGAGTTCACCCTGGCCACGGAGGTCGTACTGCGCCGTGACGGTCTGACCGTCACCACGCCCGAGAACATGAACAACGGCTCGGGCCGCCCCGACCTCCTCGTCGCGCTGGACCAGCTGCAGGCGCAGCTGCCGAAGGTGGAGGAGGTGTCGCTCGTGGTCGCCTGGTTCGGCGACGACCTGCGCGCGGGCGTCTGCCAGGTGCGGCCGGGGGTGGATCAGGCGGTCAAGGCCACGTCGCCGCAGACCTGGAGCGTCGCGGGCGTCGAGCGCGGCGACGCGCACTTGATCTCGCGTGTGGCGGGGGGCGGCGCGGCTTATGGCGGCACACCCTCGGACGCGACGGTCGTGCAGGCGATCGCCGAGCTCAAGGCGCGGGGCCTGCGGGTGATGCTCTACCCCTTCCTCCTGATGGACGTGGCGCCCGGCAACGGCCTCCCCGACCCGTACGGCGCGGCCGAACAGGCGAGCTATCCCTGGCGCGGCCGCATCACCTGCCATCCCGCGCCCGGACGCGCCGGCTCGCCCGACGTTACCGCGCAGGCGGCGGCGGAGGTCGACGCCTTCTTCGCCCAGTACGCGCCCATGGTGCGCCACTATGCCGACCTGGCCGTGCAGGCGGGCGGGGTGGACGGCTTCCTGATCGGCTCGGAGCTGCGCGGCCTCACGACCCTAAGGTCCGACCGCTCGACCTATCCCGCGGTCGCGGCGCTGCGGGCGCTGGCGGCCCAGTGCAAGGCCGCGCTCGGCCTCGCCTGCCGCGTCGGCTACGGCGCGGACTGGAGCGAGTGGAACGCCCACGCGCCGGCCGACGGCACGGGCGACCTGCACTTCCACCTCGACCCCCTGTGGGCGGACCCCTCGATCGATTTCGTGGGGATCGACTTCTACCCGCCGCTGGCCGACTGGGCGGCGGGCGATGGCGGGGTGGACGCCGCGGCCGGCTTCGGCGGCCCGCACGACCCCGCCTACCTCCGCGCCAACGTGGCGGGGGGCGAGGACTTCGACTGGTTCTACGCCTCGGCCGCCGACCGTGCGGCGCAGGTCCGCGCGCCGATCACCGACGGCGCCTATGGCGAGCCCTGGGTCTACCGCGCCAAGGACCTGGTGAGCTGGTGGTCGAACCCCCACCACGACCGGCCGGGCGGCGTGCGCGCCGCGACGGCCTCCGCGTGGACGCCGGGGATGAAGCCTATCCGCCTGACCGAGTTCGGCTGCCCGGCGGTCGACCGCGGCGCCAACAGCCCCAACCTGTTCATCGACCCCAAGTCGGCGGAGAGCGCCCTGCCGCCGGCCTCCACCGGGCTGCGCGACGACCTCGGCCAGCGGCGGGCGCTTGAGGCGGTGCTCGCGCACTTCGACGATCCGGCCGCCAACCCAGCGTCGACCGTCTACGGCGGCGCCATGCTGGAGGGCGCGTCGGCCTGGTGCTGGGACGCGCGGCCCTGGCCCGACTTCCCGGCGCGCACGGGGGTGTGGGCCGACGGCCCGAACTGGACGCTGGGGCACTGGCTGACCGGGCGGGTGGGCGGCATTCTCCTGTCCGACCTTGCCGCGGCGCTCGCCGCCCGCGCCGGCATCGGCCCCGACAGCTTCGACCCGTCCGACGCCTCGGGCCTCGTGACCGGCTATGTGGTCGACGCCCCCGTCAGCGTGGCCGAGGCGCTGAAGCC
Organism: uncultured Caulobacteraceae bacterium; assembly: GCA_964242625.1. GTDB lineage: Bacteria > Pseudomonadota > Alphaproteobacteria > Caulobacterales > Caulobacteraceae > JASLDZ01. The sequence goes on from CAXTAO010000022.1 coordinate 6,123, forward strand.
CCTGGCCGCCGCCTACCCCTTCGACGCGGCCGAGGACGGGGTAGGGGTGCGCCTCGTCGACCGTGACGGGGGCGCGTCGGCCGTCGTGGCCGCCGGCGCGCTCGCCCTGCCCGACGACGCGGCCTCCTCCCGCCAGGACGCGCGCACCCTGGCGGTCACGCCCGACCTCGTCCGCGTGCGCTATGTCGACGGCGGGGCGGACTTCCAGACGGGATCGCTCGCCGTGCGCGCGGCGGCTCCCGGCGGCGGCGGCGGCCCCGGCGTGCTCGACCTGCGGCTGGTGGCGGACGAGGCGCTGGCGGGTCAAGCCGCCGCCCGCGTGCTGGCCCGCGCCACGGCCGAACGCGACGCCCTCACCCTGGACGTCGGCCCCCTCGACGCCCTGCGGCTCACCCCCGGCGATGTGGTGGCGCTGGAGGGCGACCCAGCGCCGGGCGCGCGCTGGCGCGTGCTGCGCGCCGACCTCGACGAGACGCCGCGGCTGACGCTGGCGCGCTGCGAACCGCCGGCCGTGGCGCTCGCCGCCGCCCCGCCGCGCGCGACCGATCCCGCGAGCGTGTCGGGCCCGCCCGTGCTGCAGGTGCTGGACCTCCCGCCGCTCGACGGCTTCGAGGACGACGCCCGCCCGCTCCTGGCCGTCGCCGCCCAGCCCTGGCGCGCGCAGGACGTGTGGGCGGGCGCCTCCGCCCCGGCGCTGACCGTGCGCGCGAGGGTGACGGAGCCCGCCACCGTGGGCGTCACCCTGTCCGACCTTCCCGCGGGCCCGCGGTTCCGCTGGGACCGCGCGAACCGGCTCCTCGTGCGGATGGAGGGCGCGCCGCTGCAGTCGCGCGCAGAGGCCGACGTGTTGAACGGGGCCAACGCTCTGGCCGTCGGCAGCGCCGAGGGCGAGTGGGAGGTCGTCCAGTTCGCAGGGGCGGAGCTCGTCTCGACGGCGCCCGGCGGGGGCGTGTACGCGCTGACGGGCCTGCTCCGCGCCCAGTGCGGCTCCGACCCGGGCATGGCGGCATCGACCGCAGCCGGCGCGACCGTCGTCCTCCTCACCCCGGACCTGGCGCGTGGCGAGGTTTCGCTCGCCGAGCGGACGCTGCCGAGGCTCTGGCGCGCGGCGCCGGCGGGCGGTCCCCCGGGCGGGGCCGGCGCCACGGACGTGGAGGCGAGCTGGGAAGGCCGCACCTGGCGGCCCTGGGCCCCATGTCATCTTCGCGCGGCCGCGCGTTCCGATGGGGGCGTGGACCTCGGCTGGATCCGCCGCGCCCGTCTGCACGGCGATGGCTGGGACGGCGAGCCGCCGCTCGGCGAGGAGGGCGAGAGCTACCGCGTCGCCGTGCTCCGCGACGGGGTGGAGGTGCGGAGCTGGACGGTCGCCGCGCCCGCCGCGCTCTATGCTTCGGCCGACCGGCTGGCCGACTTCGGCGCGACCCCGCCTGCGTCCGTCACCGTGGAGGTGGCGCAGGGCTCGGCGGTGTGGGGCTGGGGCGTCCCGCTGCGACGCGAGCTGTTGCTCTAGCGCCACAGTCGCCCTTGCGCGCCGGCCGCGCCCGCCTAAGTTGCCGCCGCACCCAGCGGAATGTGAGCCTTGGCGAACGACCCCTATCAGGAGCTCGGCGTTTCCCGCACGGCGGACGCGGACGCGCTCAGGAAGAGCTTCCGCAAGCTCGCCAAGGAGCTCCACCCCGATCGCAATCCCGGGGACGCCAAGGCGGAGGAGCGCTTCAAGCGCGTGGCGGCGGCCTTCGACCTCCTGGGCGACCCCGAGAAGCGCGCCCGGTTCGACCGGGGCGAGATCGACTCCGACGGCCGCGAGATCACGCGCGGGTTCGACCCGCGCGGGGCGGGCGGCGGTTTCGGCGGCGGCGGCCCGGGGGGCGGCTTCGGCGCCCGCTTCGAGGGAGCCGATCTCGACGACATCCTGGGCGAGATGTTCGGCCGCGGCGGGAACGGCGGCGGCGTACACGGGGGCCGCGCCGGCTTCTCGCCCCGCGGCCAGGACGTGCGCTCGAAGCTGGAGATCGATTTGGAGGAGGCCATCCGCGGCGGCGCCAAGCGCGTGGCCTTCCCCGACGGGCGCCAAATCGACGTGACGATCCCGAAGGGCGCCTACGACGGCCAGACGCTCCGGCTCAAGGGCCAGGGGCGGCCGGGGCGCGGGGGCGCGTCCACCGCCGGCGACGCGCTGATCGAACTCGCGGTGCGGCCCCACCCCGTCTTCCACGCCGCGCCGGACCTGGGCGCCGGGGCCGACCTGCGCATGGACCTGCCCGTCTCGCTGCCCGACGCCGTGCTCGGCGCGAAAGTCGCCGCGCCCACGCCGGACGGCGAGGTGCAGCTGACCGTCAAGCCGCGCACGAGCTCGGGCGCGGTGCTGCGGCTCAAGGGGCGTGGCGGGGTGGACGGCGCCACGGGTCGGCGGGGCGACCTGTTCGCCCGGCTGTTGATCGTGCTGCCCGAAGGCGACGACCCCGAGCTCGAGCGGGTTGCAGAGGCTATGCGGCGCGACCGTCCCTACCAGCCGCGCCGCCGCTGACGCGCACGCCCGCGCAACGGCGCGCCAGCTGCGCCGTTCAGGGCCGGTTCAGTGCTCCCGGCGCAGGAACCTCCCCATGCGTGGCGTTCTCCTTCCTCTCGCGGCGGCCTTGTCGCTCGTCGGCGCGGCGGGTGTCGCCCACGCCCAGGCGCACGACAGCCTGGGCGCCGATTGGGGCCCGCAGCAGAACGAGGCGCGCCAGCGCGTGCGGGCGGGTCAGAACGTTCCGCTCGAGCGGGTCGTCGCCGCCGTGCGCAGCCGCACTCCGGGCCGGCTGCTCGACGCGGGGCTCGAGCAGGACGGGGGCCGCCAGGTCTACCGCGTGCGCTGGGCCGCCGCGGACGGGCGCCGCCTCGACATCATCGCCGACGCCGCCACCGGCCAGGTGATCCGCCAGGAAGGACGATAAGGACCCGACATGCGCATCCTGCTCGTCGAGGACGATCCCGACATCTCGCGCCAGCTCAAGGGCGCGCTTGCGGACGCGGGCTACGCCGTCGATCATGCGCCCGACGGCGAGGAGGCGCAGTTCCTCGGCGAGACCGAGCCCTACGACGTCGTGGTGCTCGACCTCGGCCTCCCCAAGGTCGACGGCGTGACCGTGCTGGAGCGCTGGCGGAAGGCCGGCATGGCCAAGCCCGTGCTGATCCTGACGGCCCGCGAGGGCTGGAGCGAGAAGGTCGCGGGCTTCGACGCGGGGGCGGACGACTACCTCACCAAACCCTTCCACACCGAGGAGCTCCTGGCGCGGCTGCGCGCGCTGGTGCGTCGCTCGGCTGGGCACAGCGCGCCCGCGCTGACCTGCGGCGATCTCCGCCTCGACCCCCGTGCAGCGCGCGCGTCGGTCGACGGCGAGCCGGTCAAGCTCACCTCACTGGAGTACCGGCTGCTGCACTACCTGATGATGCACCAGGGCCGGGTGATCAGCCGCACCGAGCTCGTGGAACACCTCTACGATCAGGACTTCGACCGTGACTCGAACACGATCGAGGTGTTCGTCGGCCGGTTGCGCAAGAAGATCGGCCCCGACCGCATCGAAACGCTGCGCGGCCTCGGCTACCGGCTGTCAGGATCCGGCGACGCGAGCGCCGCCACCGCGTGACCGTGGGCGCGCCGACGCTCGCCGCGGCCTCCGCCGACGCGGGTCAGCGGGCGCGCGCGCCGTCCTCGGCCGAAGCCGCCGATGTCCGGCCCGGCGGCGCCCCGCGGTCGCTCGTCCAGCGCCTCGTCGCCCTGGCGGCGGTGTGGAGCGTGGCGGTGCTCCTGCTCACGGGGGTGGCGCTCTCCATCTTCTTCGACCGGGCCGCGGTGAGCCGGCTGGACCAGGGACTGCGGCAGGATGCGGAGAACCTCTTCTCCGGCGCCACCGTCGGCCCCCACGGCGAGATCGTCGCGCCCTTCCTGACCGACGACCGGGCCCTGCGCCCCTTCACCGGCCACTACTGGCAGATCGGCGAGCCCCGGCCGGACGGGCGCGTCCACGCCTTCCCCGACGCACGCTCGCGCTCGATGTGGGACGCGGAGGACCTGCCCGGCGCGCCGGGCGTCAACGCCCGCCTCTCGCGCAAGCTCAGCGGCTACGTCGCCTACAACGGCCTCTGGCACCGCCAGCCCGTGCGGGTCGTGGCCATGCAGCGGTTCCTCGCGGGCCACGCCGGCCCCGTCGTCTTCGCCGCCGCCGAGGACCGCAGCGCCATCGACCGCGACGTCCGTCACTTCGCGCTGACCACGGCCGTGACGCTCGTGCTCGTCGCGGCCGGGTTGATCGCGGCGGTGGTGCTGCAGGTGCGGGTGGGCCTGCGCCCGCTGTTCCGCATGCGCCGCGAGGTGGCGGCCATCCGCGAAGGGGCGGCCGAGCGCCTGCCCTCGGGCGGCTATCCCGCCGAGCTCGCGCCGCTTGCCGGCGAGCTCAACGGCCTCCTCGACCATTCGCGCGAGGTGATCGAGCGCCAGCGCACCCACGTCGGCAACCTCGCCCACGCGCTCAAGACGCCGATCTCGGTCATGCTCAGCGAGGCGGAGCGCCAGCCCGGGCCGCTGGCCGAGCTCGTCACGCGCCAGGCGCAGACCATGCAGGCGCAGGTCGACCACCACCTGCGCCGCGCCCGCGCCGCCGCCCGCGCCAAGACGGGCGGCGAGCGCACGGAGGTCGCCGCCGTGCTCGACGAGCTCAGCCGCACGCTCGACCGCATCTACGGTCGCCGCGGCGTCGACATCGACTGGTCGGCTGCGGACGGGCTCGTCTTCCTCGGCGAGCGGCAGGACCTCCTGGAGATGGCCGGCAACCTCCTGGAGAACGCCTGCAAGTACTCGGGCGGACAGGTCTGCGCCGAGGCGATGGCCGGGCCCGAGGGCCAGCTTCTAATCGCCATCGACGACGACGGCCCGGGTCTCGCCCCCGCCCAGCGCGACGCGGCCATCCAACGCGGGCGTCGCCTGGACGAGTCGGCCCCCGGCTCGGGCCTCGGACTCTCCATCGTCGACGAGCTGGCCCGCGCCTACGGCGGCTCGCTGCGGCTTGCCGGCTCGCGGCTCGGCGGCCTGCGCGCGGAGCTTAGCCTGCCCCGCGCGGCGGGCTGATCGCCGCCGGCTCGCGGACGAAGCCTCGCCCCTCTACATGGGCGCACGATGTGGTTCTTCTGGATCAGCGCGGGGGCGCTCGCGGCGGCGGCGGCGCTCCTGGTCACGGCGCGGGCGGCTTCCGCCTCGGTGCGGGCGGCGGAGCCCGGCGACGACCCCGCGGTCGGCGTCCACCGGCGCGCGCTGTCGGAGATCGACGACCTGCAGGCGAGAGGGGTCCTCGCTCCCGGCGAGGTCGAGGCCTCGCGCGCGGAAGCCGGCCGCCGGCTTCTCGCCGCCGCCGACGCGATCGCCGCGCCCGAGCGCACGGGCGGGGCCCTCTCCCGCGGCCTCGTGACAGGAGGCGCGGCGCTCGCGGCGCTGCTGGCGCTCGGCGGGTACCTGTGGGTCGGCAGGCCCGGTTCCCCTGACCAGCCCTACGCCCGCCGCCTCGCCAGCTGGAGCGATCCCGCGGGACTGGACCGGCTCGATCCCGACCGGCTGGCCGCGGTTCTGGCGGCGGCGACCCGCAGACGCGCGAACGATCCACAGGCGTTCGAGTACCTCGGTCGTGCGCGCATGGCCGCCGGCGACTACGGCGCGGCGGCCCAGGCCTTCGGCCACGCCGGCCGGCTCGCGCCCAGGAACGCCGACTACCCGGCCGAGGCAGGCGAGGCGCTCCTGCAGGGCGCGGAGGGCAAGGTCGGCCCCGAGGCGCAGGCCGCCTTCCGCGAGGCGCTGCGGCGCGACCCGAACAACGCGGCGGCGCGCTTCCATTTGGCGCGTGCCCGCATAGCCGACGGCGACCTCGCGGGCGGCGTCGCCGACTGGCGGGCCCTCCTGGCCGACCTCGCGCCCGCCGATCCGCGACGCGCGGGATTGCAGGCCGACATCGCCCGCGCCGAGGGCCGCGCGCCGGCCGAGGCGCCGTCGTCGGCAGATCCTGACGCGGAGGAGGTCGCGGCTGCAGCCCGCAGCGCGCCCGCCGGCGGGTCCGAGCAGGCGGCCTTCATCCGCAGCATGGTGGCCTCCCGCGCCGCGGCGCTGCGCGCGCACCCCGACGACCCGGCCGGCTGGGCGCTCCTTGTGCGCTCGTACGGCGTCTTGGGCGACGCGGCCGCGCAGGCCCAGGCGCTGAACCAGGCGCGCATCGCCCTGCACGGCCGGCCCGACGCCCTCGCGCAGGTCGAGGCGCAGGCGGGTCCCCCCGCGGCGATCGGCGCACCCCACTTGGGGCCGCCCCCCGCCGGCGCTAGATAGCGCGGGTGAGGCTTCTTCCCCGTTCCCGCAAGGCGCGACGCCGGCTGATGCTGGTGGCGGCGGCCGCGCCCGTGGTGGCGATCGCCGCCGGGCTCTCGGCCTACGCGCTGGGCGATGCGGCGGTGTTCTTCTACAGCCCCGCTCAGGCGGCGGCCAAGCACGTGCCGGCGGGTCGGACCGTGCGGCTGGGCGGTCTCGTCGAGCACGGAAGCGTGCGCCGAGACGGCGCGGGTCTCGTGCGCTTCGCGGTGACGGACGCGCGCGCCGTCGACCGGGTCGAGTTCCGCGGCGACCTGCCCGACCTGTTCCGCGAAGGGCAGGGCGTGGTGGCGCAAGGCGCTTTCCGCCCCGACGGCGTGTTCGAGGCGCGCGAGGTGCTCGCCAAGCACGACGAACGGTACATGCCCCGCGAGGTCGCCGACGCGCTGAAGAAGTCGGGCGAGTGGCGGGGCGATGCGGAGGTGGCCATCGCGCCCCTGCGCGGCGGGACCGGGGGCGCCGCTAGCGCCCGATGACCGCCGAACTCGGCCAGTTCGCCCTCGTGCTGGCGCTGGCGCTCTCCGTCCTGCAGGTCGGAGCGGCCAGCCTCGCGAGATGGCGCGGCGATGCGACCCTGCGCGGGGCCGCCGAGGGCGCGTCGATCGCCGCCGCCGCGGCCGCCGCCCTGGCCTTCGCGGCCCTGATGCACGCTTTCGTGGTGAGCGACTTCTCCGTCGCCAACGTCGCGGCCAACTCCCACACCGACAAGCCGCTCCTCTACAAGATCTCCGGCGTCTGGGGCTCGCACGAGGGCTCGATGCTGCTGTGGGACCTGGCGCTCACCGGCTACGGCGCGGCGGTGGCGCTGGGCGGCCGCGGCCTGCCGGTCGGGCTGAAGAGCCTCGTGCTCGCGGTGCAGGGAGCGCTGGGCGTGCTCTTCCTGGGCTACACCGCCTTCGCGTCGAACCCATTCGCGCGCGTGGCGGTCCCGCCGGTGGAGGGGGCGAGCCTCAACCCGATCCTGCAGGATCCCTTCCTGGCGATCCACCCACCCTTCCTCTACGCCGGCTATGTCGGCTTCTCTGTGGTGTTCTCCTTCGCGCTGGCCGCCCTGATCGAGGGCCGGATAGACGCCGCCTGGGCGCGGTGGGTGCGGCCGTGGACGCTCCTGGCGTGGAGCTTCCTCACCGTCGGCATCACCCTGGGGTCGTTCTGGGCCTACTACTCGCTCGGCTGGGGCGGCTGGTGGTTCTGGGACCCGGTGGAGAACGCCAGCTTCATGCCCTGGCTGGTGGGCACCGCGCTGCTGCACTCGGCGGTGGTGTCGGAGAAGCGCGGCGCGCTCCTCGGGTGGACGAGCTTCCTGGCGGTGGCGGCCTTCACCTTCTCCATGCTGGGCGCTTTCCTGGTGCGCTCGGGCGTGCTCACGAGCGTGCACGCCTTCGCGGTCGACCCCACGCGCGGGACGCTCTTGCTCCTGATCCTCGGCGCGGCGGCGGGAGCGGGGTTCGCGCTCTTCGCCTGGCGCGCGCCGGCGCTGCAGCGGGGCGGGTTGTTCGCCAGTGTCAGCCGCGAAGGCGCGCTCGTGCTCAACAACATCTTCCTGGCGGCGGCGACCGCCACCGTGCTCCTCGGCACGCTCTATCCGCTGATCCGGCAGGCGCTCTCGGGCGAGGCGATCAGCGTGGGGGCGCCGTACTTCGCCCTGACCTTCGCGCCGCTGATGGGGGCGTGCCTCCTCGTCCTGCCGTTCGGTCCGGCGCTGGCGTGGAAGCGGGGCGACCTCGGCGCGGCGCTCGCCAGCCTGCGCTGGGCGGCGCTGGCGGCGGTCGTCCTGGCGGGCGCGGCGGCGCTCCTCCTCCGCGCCCGTTCGCTCGGCCCGTGGATCGGCCTCCTCCTCGGCGCGTGGCTGGTCGCCGCCGCCCTGCTGGACGCGGCCGAACGCGTTCGGCTCGGCCGCGCTCCCCTCGCGGAGGTGCGTCGGCGTACGGCGGCCCTGCCGCGCGGGGCCTGGGGCACGACGCTGGCGCACCTGGGCATGGGCGTGTTCGTGCTGGGCGCCTGCGTCGAGACCGGGCTGAAGCAGGAGGCGGCGCGCGCGCTTGCCCCCGGCGACACCCTCTCGGTCGGGGGCTATCACCTGACCCTGGAAGCCGTGAGTGAGGCGGAGGGGCCGAACTACACCGCCCAGCGCGCGCGCATCCTCGTCCGTGGACCCGACGGCGGAACGGCCCCCGCCGTCCGGCCGGAACGCCGCTTCTATCCCGCCCAGCGCCAGACCGTGGCTAAGGTCGCGCTGCTGCGGCGGGGCGTGAGCGACCTTTACGTCGTCTTGGGCGAACCGGGCGGCGGGGCCGACGCGCGGTGGACGGTGCGCGCCTTCTGGAATCCCTGGGCGCGGCTGATTTTCCTCGGCCCACTCCTCATGGCGGCGGGCGGGGCCGTGTCGCTCTCCGACCGGCGGCTGCGGCTGGCGACGGTCGCGCGTCGTGCGGCCCCGGCGGGCGCCTCTCGAGGGTTCGCCGCTCCCGCTCCGGGACCGGCCGAGTGAGGCGGCTCGCCCTGGCGGCCTGCGCCGCGGCGGCGCTGGCCGTTCCCGCCCACGCCACCGGGACTAGCGGACCGGGCGGCCTCGCCGCCCCCGCTCAGGAGGCGCACGCCCACGCCCTGTTCCGCCAGATCCGCTGCGTCGTGTGCCAGAACGAGTCCATCGACGACAGCGAGGCGCCGCTCGCGGGCGACCTGCGTCGCATCATCCGCGAGCAGGTGAGGGCGGGGCGCGCCGACGCCGACATCCGGCGCTTCCTCGTCGACCGCTACGGCCAGTTCGTGCTCCTGAAGCCGCGCTTCGACCTCGCCAACGCCGCTCTTTGGCTCGGACCGTTCGGCTTGGCGGCCGCGGGCCTGGCCGCCGCGCTCGCCTCCCGTCGCAAGCCGGTTGCAGAGGCCCCGCTCACCCCGGCCGAAGCCGCGCGGCTCGCCCTCTTGCGCGCGCCCCCGCCAGAAGCCACGCTTGCGCCCCGGAGCCGCCCTGAGAATGGCTCATCGCGCGTGTGAGTGAGGGGCGGCCCGCTCCGCCCAGGCGCGCGGCAACCGTCCGACCCCGCTTGGGTTTCCAACGACAGTCGCCCGCGCCGAGCCTCGCGCGCCGGGTGGAGGATCAGAGCCGAACATGAAGAAGACAGGTCTCGTCGCGGGTGTCGTGCTGGGCGCGGGCGCCATGGGCGCGGCCGCCGCGGGGGTTGGGCTCACCTTGCCCGCGGCCCAGGCGCAGGCTCAGCCGGGGAGCGAGCCGCAGCTGATGCGCGTGTCGCAGGTTGCGCCCATGGGGGCCCCGGCGAGCTTCGCCGACATCTTCCAGCGCGTATCGCCCGCGGTGGTGTCGATCACCGTCACCACCAAGGTGTCGCCTTCGGACGCCGCGCAGATGGGCGGCATTCCCTTCCCCTTCAATCAACTGCCCCAGTTCCAGGGACGCGGCGGTCGTAGCGGCCGCGGCGCCGCGCCTCGCACCAACCCCAACGGGGCCGCCCCCGACAGCGACAACGACGACGACGCGCCGGAAGGGCAAGCCGCAGGCTCGGGCTTCTTCATCTCGGCAGACGGCTACATCGTCACCAACAACCACGTGGTGAAGGACTCGACCAAGATCACCGTCACCCTGCCTGACCAGCGCGAGCTCGACGCCAAGATCGTCGGCCGCGACGAGGCGAGCGATCTCGCGGTGATCAAGGTTCAGGGCGCCAACTTCCCGTTCGTGAGCTTCGAGACGCAGGCCAAGCCGCGGGTGGGCGACTGGGTGCTGGCGGTGGGCAACCCGCTGCAGCTGGGCGGCACGGCCACGGCCGGCATCGTCTCTTCGATCGGACGCGATATCCCTCAGCGCGGCGGCTATCCGACCGGCTTTCTGCAAATCGACGCACCCATCACCTTCGGCAACTCGGGCGGTCCCACCTTCGACGTCTATGGCCGGGTAATCGGCGTCAATACGGCGATCTACTCGCAGAACGGCGGATCGGTGGGCATCGGCTTCGCCGTGCCGGCAGACGAGGCCGACACGATCGTGCGCCAGCTCATGCAGGGCAAGCCGATCCAGCGCGGCTACCTGGGCGCCACCATCCAGGGCGTGACGGCGGAGGGCGCGTCGGCGCTGGGCATCTCGCCCGGCCAGGGCGCCTCCATCGCCGAGGTCACCCCGGGCGGTCCCGGCGACAAGGCGGGGCTGCAGGCGGGCGACGTGGTGCTCACCTTCAACGGCCAGAAGGTCGCCTCGTCGAACGCGCTGACCCGCGCGGTCGCCTCCACCCATTCGGGCGACACCTTCCGCCTGGGCGTGCTGCGCGGCGGACGTCGCATCGAGCTGCCGGTCAAGGCGGGCATCCGCCCCAGCGAGAGCCAGTTGAACACCGTGCTCGGCGGCGGGTCCGACGACCAGAACGGCGGCGACGGCTCAGGTGCGGCGACCCCCGGCCGCTCCACCACCATCGGCGTGACGGTGGAGACGTTGACGCCTGCGATCCGGCAGGCGGCCGGTGTTCCCGCCACCGTCAACGGCGTGATCGTCGACGCGGTCCGTTCGGGTTCGGACGCCGCGAAGAAGGGCGTCAGCAAGGGCGACGTTATCGTTCAGGCCAACCAGCAGCCTGTTCGCTCTCCCGCGGACCTCGTGGCCGCCCTGGCCGCCGCGCGGAAGGAGGGCCGCCCCGCCGTATTCCTCCTGATCAACTCCAAGGGCCGCAACATCGGCCTGCCGGTGAAGTTCGACGACCGCGCGCAGTAGGCGTGTTCAGCGCGACGGAAGGTGACGCAAGCTTAACGCGCACGCGCCTTCCGCCCGGCCGCGCGCTCGGCCATGATCCGCTCCGGCGAAGCCCGGAGCGGATCACCTCGTGCGCATACTGATCATGGAGGACGACGCCGGCGCCGCCGAGGCCATGGCCAAGGGGCTGGTCGACGCCGGACACGAGACGCTCATCGCCCCAGACGGGGAGGCGGGGCTGCACCACGCCCGCAGCGGCGGCTTCGACGTCATGGTGGTCGACCGCATGATGCCCAAGGTCGACGGGGTGCAGGCGGTCTCGGCGCTGCGCCGCGAGGGCGACGACACTCCCGTGCTGTTCCTCTCGGCGCTCGGCGAGGTCGATGACCGCGTGGCGGGCCTCAAGGCGGGCGGCGACGACTATCTCGTTAAGCCCTACGCCTTCTCCGAGCTGATCGCACGGGTGGAGGCCTTGGCGCGTCGCCGCGAGACGGGCGCGGTGGCCACCTCGCTCAAGGTCGGCGAGCTCGAGATGGACCTGATCCAGCGCTCGGTGCACCGCGCGGGCCGCGAGATCGACCTGCAGCCGCGCGAATTCCAGCTTCTGGAGTTCCTGATGCGCCACGCCGGCCAGTCGGTGACTCGCACCATGCTCCTGGAGAAGGTCTGGGAGTACCACTTCGACCCGCAGACCAACGTGATCGACGTCCACATCAGCCGGCTGCGCGGCAAGATCGACAAGGGCTTCGACCGGCCCATGCTGCAGACGGTGCGCGGGGCCGGCTACCGCCTCGACCCGTGAGCGCTGCGTGAGGCTGCCCGCCGTCCTGCGTACGACGCCGTTCCGGTTGACGCTGCTGTTCCTGGCGCTGTTCGCCGCCGCCGCCGCCGCCTTCCTGGCCTACATCTACGTCGCCACCGCGGGCGAGGTGACGCGCCGCGCCGACGACGAGGTGGGCCGCGAGATGGCCTCCTTGCGCACGGTGTACGACCGCGGCGGGGTGAAGGCGCTCAACGCCGAGCTCATCCAGCGCACCGCAGGCGAGCGGCCGTACCTGTACCTCCTGATGGACCGCGCGGGAAAACCCGTGACGGGCAACCTCGCCGACACGCCTGTCCAACCCCGCACCGCCGAGGCGCGCGCGGGGTTCCGCGTGACGGAGGCCGACCCCTTCGGCGGAGCGGTCACGCGCCGGCAGGCCTGGGGCCGTCAGGACCGGATGCCCGGCGGCGACCTCCTGTTCGTCGGCGCCGACATCGGCGAGGGCCGCGCCTTCGTGGTGCACATCATTCGCGCGCTGTGGGGGGCGGGGGTGATCGTGGTGATCCTGGGGCTGGCCGGCGGCGTCCTTGTCAGCCGCAACGTGTCGCGCTCGATGGCGGGTCTGCGCCAAGCGGTGGCGGCGGTGGAGGGAGGCGACCTCCGCGCCCGCGCCCTCGTGCGCGGCGTCGGCGACGAATTTGACGAGCTGGCCGGCGGGCTCAACGCCATGCTCGACCGCGTCGAGCGGCTGATGGGGGGCTTGCGCCACGCGGGCGACGCCATCGCCCACGACCTGCGCTCGCCCCTGACCCGTCTGCGCGCCCGTCTTGAAGCGGCGCTCCTCGACGTGGAGGCGGGCCGAGTCGAGCCCGTGTGCGCGATGGAAGCCGCGCTGGAGGACGCCGACTCGGTCCTAACCACCTTCAACGCCGTGCTCGCCATCACCCGGTTGCAGGCGGCGGGGCAGATTCCGGACGGGCGGGAGTTCGACCTCGGCGAACTCGCGCGCGACGTGGCCGAGCTCTACGAGGCGCTCTGCGAGGAGAAGGGGCTCGACTTCGCCGCCGAAATCGAGCCCGGGCTCCTCGTCCGCGGCCAGCGCGAGTTCCTGGCCCAGGCGCTCGCCAACCTCCTCGACAACGCGGTGAAGTACACGCCAGAGGGCGGCGCGGTGACGTTGCGCGTACGGCGGCGCTCCTCCGGCGAGGTCGAGGCCAGCGTCACCGACACGGGACCGGGCGTGCCGCAAGCCGACCGCGCGCGCGTCCTCGAACGCTTCGTGCGGCTGGACGCGAGCCGCAGCCAAGCGGGCGCGGGGCTGGGCCTGAGCCTCGTCAGCGCTGTGGCGGAGGCGCATGGCGGTCGGCTGCAGCTCGACGACGGCCCGGGGGTCGCCGCCGGCCAGCCCGGCGGCCCCGGGCTGCGCATCGCGCTCTCGCTGCCGGCCGCCTGACCTTCCGCGCTCGCCCCCGGCGCGAGAGCCCGCTACAAGGCGCGCTCCACGGGGAGCGTTCCTGATGCCCGAGCGGGCGCTGGCGGTGCGCGGACCGCGCAGCCTGCTGCGCCAGATCCGCGAGGCGATGAACTCCGGCGCGCCCGCCCAGGCGCGACTGGACATGACCACCCGCATCATCGCGCGCTCGATGGTGGCCGAGGTGTGCTCCATCTATCTGCGCCGGGCGTCGGGCGACCTCGAGCTCTTCGCGACCGAAGGGCTGAAGCGCGACGCAGTGCACGTCACCCGGCTCAAGCCCGGCGAGGGGCTCGTCAGCGAGATCGTTCGGCTGGGGCGCCCGCTGAACCTGCAGGACGCTCCGCTCAACCCGCTCTTCTCCTACCGGCCGGAGACGGGCGAGGACCCCTATCACGCCTTCCTGGGCGTGCCCTTGTTACGCGGCGGCCGCTCCATCGGCGCCCTTGTCGTGCAGAACCGCACGGAGCGCATCTACGCCGACGACGAGGTCGAGGACCTGCAGACCATCGCCATGGTGCTGTCCGAGATGGTCTCGTCCGGCGAGCTCGTGGGCCTCGCCGAGCTCAAGGACGTGGAGCTCGCGCCTCACCGGCCCGAGCGGCTGCGCGGCCAGCGCTTCGCCGACGGCTTGGCGTTGGGGACCGCCGTCCTGCACGAGGCGCCCATCGCCACCGCCAACATGCTGGCCGACGACGCGGGCGTGGAGGAGGCGCGGCTCCAGCGCGCGCTCGACGAACTGCGCCGCCAGATCGACGAGATGCTGGAAGGCCACCACGGCCTCGTCGGCCAGCCGCGCGAGGTGCTGGAGACCTACAGCATGTTCGCCCGCGACCGCGGGTGGAACCGCTCGCTGGAGGAGGCGGTGCGCTCGGGCCTGACCGCAGAGGCCGCGGTGGAGCGTGTGCGCACCCAGCACCGCGCGCGCCTCGGCCAAGCGCGCGACGCCTACCTCCGCGACCGGCTGCACGATTTCGAGGACTTGGCCGATCGGCTCCTGCGTCACCTCTCCGGCGCGCCGGTGGGCGATGGGCGCGTGCTGCCCGAGGATGCGATCCTGATCGCCCGCAACCTGGGCCCTGCCGACCTCCTCGAATACGACCGCACCAAGCTCAAGGGCTTGCTGCTGGAGGAGGGGTCTTCCGCCTCCCACGCCGCCATCGTCGCGCGAGCGCTGGGGATCCCCTGTGTCGGCCGCCTGCCGGGGCTGCGCGATCGGCTATCGGAAGGCGACGTCGTCATCGTGGACGGCGAGACGGCGGAGGCCTTCCTGCGGCCGCGCGCCGACGTCGTGGAGGCCTACGAGGCGCGCGCGGGCGTGCGCGCCCAGCGCCGGGCGGAGTTCGCCAAGCTGCGCGACACCCCCGCCGTCACCCGCGACGGCGCGCCGATCAGCCTCCTCCTCAACGCGGGGCTCGCCATCGACCTCGACAGCCTGGACGAGACGGGGGCGGACGGCGTGGGCCTGTTCCGCACCGAGTTCCAATTCATGGTCGCAGAGCAGATGCCGCGTCTGGCGCGCCAGACCGAGCTCTACCGCCGCGTGCTCGACACCGCCGCCGGCCGCCCCGTGGTGTTCCGCACGCTCGACCTCGGCGGCGACAAGGTGCTGCCCTACCTGGAGGCCGAACGCGAGGACAACCCCGCGCTGGGCTGGCGCGCAGTGCGCATGGGGCTCGACCGGCCGGCCCTCTTACGCCAGCAGCTGCGCGCCCTGATCTGGGCGGCGGATGGGCGCGAGCTCACCCTGATGTTCCCGCTGATCGCCACGGTGGAGGAGTTCCGCGCGGCGCGGGCCTATGTCGACCGCGAATGCGCCTGGGCGATCCGCCGGGGCCGTCGTGCGCCCGACCGGCTGCGGGTGGGGGCCATGATCGAGGCGCCGAGCCTGATCTGGCACCTCGACGCGCTCTTGCCTGCGGCCGATTTCGTCTCGGTCGGCACCAACGACCTCATGCAGTACCTCTTCGCCGCCGACCGGGGGAACCCTCGGGTCGCCGACCGATACGACCCGCTGTCACCGCCAGCGTTGCGCGTGTTGAAGTCGATCGCCGACGGCGGCGTCGAGACGGGCACGCCCGTGTCGGTGTGTGGCGAAATCGCCGGCCGCCCGCTGGAGGCCTTCACGCTGGTGGCGCTAGGGTTCGATCGCCTGTCCATGCCGCCCCAAGGCATTGGCCCGGTGAAGCGCATGGTGCTCTCGCTCGACCGCGAGGCGGCGCGCCGCGGCGTCTCCGCCCTCCTGCGTGGAAGCGGAGGCTCGGTGCGGGGCGAGATCGAAACCTTGGCGCGCAAGCTAAATGTCGCACTTTAGCGCGTTGTTCAGACTCCAAGCCCCTGTTAACCCCGATGACGTTACACAATGCGTTGGGACGTAGGGCGTAGCCGCAAGCAGCGGCGCCCAACGCCGGGGTATGACGCCATGGCGCCGCTGGACACGGGCTCGATGACCGCCTCCACGCTCCGGCTGGTCGATACGACCGGTCGCCGCGTTGGGCCGTCGCCCGCCGACCACGACAGTTTCGGCGCCTATCTCAAGGCGGTGCGGGAGCACCGCGGCGAGACTCTGTCCGAACTGGCCGAGGCCACCCGCGTCCGCGGGGCCTATCTGGCGGCCATCGAAGGCGGTGACCGGGCGATCCTGCCATCGCGCCCGTTCGCCATCGGCTATGTGCGCGCCTACGCCCAGGCGCTTGGGCTCGACGGCGATCTGGCGGTGCAACGCTTCAAGGCCGAGTGGCCGGAAGCGGCGGAGCCCCTGCGCAATCCCGTGGGCGTGCGCCACGAAGGCGGGGCCTCGCGCCCGCTGCTCTACGCCATGGCTGCGGTGCTGGTGATCGGCGTGGGGCTGTGGAACGTCGCCCAGCGCACGCTGGTGCGCGACGCCGCGCCCGCCACCATCCCGTCCCTGGCCGACGCGCCGCCCTCGCCGCCCGCAGGGCCGTCGAAGCTCGCGGCCGCGACCGAAGCTCCCGCGGAGAGCACCATCCCCGCGCCTTACGTCACTCCGGGCATGGACGCCGCCACCGCGGCCGTCGACGGGCAGGCGCCCGCCGCCGCCAAGCCCGTGCCCGTTCTCTCCGATCCCGTTCCGGTGTTCGTCGCCAAGGGCCCCGTCCACGGCGTCGGTCCGGGCGCGAACGTCGTCACGCTCCAGGCGCGGCGTCCGCTGTCGCTGATCGTGCACGGAGCGGACAAGACGGTGTACTTCGCCCGCCAGATCCGCGCGGGGGAGGCGTTCCGCGCGCCCATGGGCCGGGGTCTCGTGGTCGACGTCAGCGACCCCGCCCAGTTGGACGTCTACGTCGGCGGTCGCCTCGCGCCGGCGGCCGCGACCGAGCCGCTGCTGCTCGACAAGCTTACGCCACCGCCTGCTCCTGCTCCTGCTCCGGCGCCGCCCACCGCCGGCGCCCCGGCGGCCGCGGCTCCGGTCAAGGCCGCTCCGCCAGCCCATTGACCGCTCCGCCCCGGCGCAGTTCGGGGATCAGGCTTCGCCCCGCTCGGCCAGCAGCGCCTGGCGCACGGCGTCGTGGCCCGGCTTGACGCGGTCGTAGGCGCGCAGCACCGCATCACGCACGGGGCCGGACAGACGGTCGTCGGCCAGAGCCGCCTCGAAGCGCGTCTGGAGGTCGTCCTCGCCGTCGGAGAGCGCCTCGAGCGATCGGCTCCCCGACGCTCCCGCAGGCTCTGACGCACCGCCCGTCAGCCGCTCCAGCGCGTGGGCGGCGCGATCGACCAGGCTCTCCGGCTCCGACTCCGCCGAGGCGGCGACGGCCTTGAGCTCCGCCACTGCCTCGCGCCTCGCAACCGTCGGGTCCCGCAGGACGGGCGCTGCGGCGACGAGGGCGTCTAGCCCGGACAAACTCGCCTCCACCGCGCGGGCGAGGTCCTGGGCGACGTGGGCGTCGTGCGCGGAGAAGTCGGGCATGGGGTCTCACGGAGCTTGCCGGCGGGAACGCCTGCCTCCCGGCGAAGGGTCCCCGCGCTTGCGCCTCGGGAGCCTCGGCCCTACCCGTGCGCGCCCATGCGTCTCCCCCAGGCCCGCCTCGACCAGGTGCTCGACCGCTTCCGTGAGGTGGAAGCGCGCATGGGCGCGGCGACCGACGGGCTCGAGATCGTGCGCCTCGCCAAGGAGCACGCCGAGCTCCGCCCCGTGGCCGACGCCGTCGCGGCGCTCGCCCACGCTCGCGCGGAGGCGTCCGAGCTGGAGGCCATGAGCGTGGCGGCCGATGCGGAGATGGCGTCGCTCGCCCGCGACGAGCTCGCCGCGCTGGACGCCCGCCTGCCAGGGCTTGAGCGGGAAGTCGCGCTCCTCCTCGCGCCCCGCGACCGCGACGCCGACGCCTCCGCCATCCTTGAGGTGCGCGCGGGCACGGGCGGCGACGAGGCGGCGCTGTTCGCAGGCGACCTCCTGCGCATGTACGCGCGCTATGCCGCCCTGCGCGGCTGGCGGTTCGAGCTGGAGGACGCCAGCGAAGGCGAGGCCGGCGGCTACAAGGAGGCTACCGCGTCGATCGCAGGGGAGGGGGTTTTCGGTCGGCTCAAGTTCGAGAGCGGCGTCCATCGGGTACAACGTGTTCCCGCCACCGAGGCGCAGGGGCGGATCCACACCTCCGCCGCCACCGTCGCGGTCCTGCCCGAACCGGAGGACGTGGAGGTGGAGATCAACGACGCCGACCTTCGCATCGACACCTATCGCTCGTCCGGCGCGGGAGGCCAGCACGTCAACAAGACAGACTCGGCGGTGCGGATCACTCACTTGCCGACCGGCATCGTGGTGACCTCGTCGGAGAAGTCGCAGCACCAGAACCGCGCCAAGGCGATGAAGGTCTTGCGCGCGCGGCTCTACGACCTGAAGCGCACCGCGCTCGACGCCGAGCGCGCGGCCAGTCGGCGCGAGCAGGTGGGCTCCGGCGACCGCTCCGAGCGCATCCGCACCTACAACTTCCCGCAGGGACGCGTGACCGACCACCGGATCGGCCTGACCGTTCACACCCTGCCGAAGGTGCTGGAAGGCGACGGTCTCGACGAGATCGTGGAGGCGCTCGCCGCCGACGACCAGGCTGCCCGGCTCGCCACCCTGGAGGACGCACTCACCTGACGCGGGAACCTGGCCCGATCCGCTCCGTTGCGAAATCGAAACAGGAGCCTCCATCCATGACGTCATACATACTGCGCTCGAGCGCGACCGTCGCCGTTTTCGCGCTGAGCCTGGCCGGCGCCGGGTGCAAGAAGTCCGACACCGCCGCCCAGGAGCAGAACTCGTCGTCCAGCCAGAACACCACGGACGCCACGAAAGCCGCGGTGGCCGACAAGACGGCGGTGGCGGAAGACTCGGCCGCAGCGGTGGTGGGCCCGATCAGCGCCCTGACCGCGGGCTCGCTCTCGGCCAAGGCCTTCGTCGACAACGCCAGCCAGAGCGACATGTACGAAACGCAGGCCGCGAAGATCGCGGAAGAGCGCTCGCACTCGGCGGCGATCAAGAAGTTCGCCGCGCACATGATCTCCGACCACGCCAAGAGCACCGCGGAGCTCAAGGCGCTCGTCTCGGGCGGGAAAGCCGGCGACGCCCAACTGGCGACCGCCCTCGACAACCGCCGCCAGGGGCTGATCGACAACCTCAAGTCCGCCAGCGCCGACGACTTCGACGCGCGCTACGTCGACCAGCAGGCCGCCTCGCACCGTGAAGCGGAGATGCTGATGAAGGGCTACGGGACGGCCGGCTCCAACGCCGACCTCAAGGCCTTCGCCAACAAGATGTCGCCCATCGTGGCGTCACACACCAAGATGGCCGAAGCGCTCGATCGCGGGAACGCCGACCACGACAACAAGGCCGACGGCGGAACGCACGCCAACACCGCCGGCTGACGAGGGCGGGGCCGCGACGCCGGAAGCGGCGCGGCCCCGCGATCAGCTCTCGTCGGGATTTCCGCCGTCGTTCGACGCCGCTTCACCTTCGGGCCGGCGGCGCGGACGGCGGGCACGCGCGCGGCGGGGCTCGCCGTCGTCGGGCATGATGGTCGGAGAGGTCGAGGACAGGAAGGCCGGGGCCTCGCTGACGCCGCCATCCTTGCTGCGGAGCATGCGGCCGCTCTCCCGGGCCGATAACTCGTACGGCTGGTCAAAGGTGGACGAGGGGGGGGCGGCGGACTCGGGCGCGACCATGGCGGCGGTCTCGACGGTCTCGCCGGCGCGCTCGCCCCGATCCTCCCAGCGCGGCTGGCGCTCGTAGCGCGGTCGCTCCGACCGGTCGCCGCCCTGGCGCTCCTGTCGGTCGCCACCCTGGCGGTCCTGGCGTGTATCGGCCTGGCGCGGCTCCTGCCTGGTTTCGGTCTGGCGCTCGCCGCTCTGGCGAGTGTCGCCCTGGCCGCGGTCCTCCCAGCGGGGCTGGCGATCAAAGCGCGCTCGGTCGGTACCGCCCGCGCCGCCGCGCTCCTGCCGGTACTCGCGGCGCTGGCCGTCGGCTTGGCGGTCCGCGTTGACGCGATCCCCGTTCTGGCGATCGCCGCCCTGGCGCTCGAACCGATCGGCGCGAGCCTCGCCCTGGGTCTCGCCTTCGCTCGGCGCCGAGGAGGAGGCTCCTGCCGCCGCGGAGGCATCCGCCTCCGCCATGGCCGACTCGAGCGCCTCGTCCTCAAAATCGAGGTCGAAGCCATTCACGAAAGTGTCGCGGCCGACGATCTCGGTCACCGGCCGGTTGGGCTGCAGCACGCGCAGGGTGCGGAAGTAGTGCTCGGCGTGCTGGAGATGATTCTCGGCCAGTACGCGGTCGCCCGCCGCCGCGGCGTCGCGCGCGAGCTGGTTGTATTTCTCGTACACGTGCTGGGCGTGGCCGCGCACCTTGATGTTGTCCGGCCCGTTGGAGTCGAAGGCGCGGTTGGCGTTCTGGCCGGGCTTGCCGCCGCTCTGGGGCTGGCCGCCGCCGCCGCTGCGGTTGCGGCCGCGCTGCCGCTTCATGCCCTTGTAGTCTCTCATGGTCTCGACCGGGTCTCGCCCGGCGCCTCGAAGGGAGGCGACCGGCGGTGTTGCGGATCGCGCGGGTCGGGCGCCGACGCTCCCGGGATCGAGGGAGCGCGCCCGGCGATCGCGCCGTGGGGCTTCCGCCCGCCCGCTCCGCCACATCGGACGCCGGGTCGAGCCCGCCCCGTCCCGCCGTTCAGCCCGCGGAGCGCGCCGGTGACATGGAGAGGGTGGAAGCCTTCAAGAGCTAGTGCGGATCACCGGATTCGCCAAGCGCTTTCTTGGAACCCATGACCAAACGGTCCTTGAGCGCGAGGTCCTTGACCGTGCGCACGCCCTCCGCCCCCGCCTCGCGGCAGAGCGCCTCCACCGCGGCGGACTGGTCGTGGCCGATCTCGAATAGGAACTGGCCGCCGGGCTTCAGCACCCGCAGCGCCTCGGGGGCGAGCGTGCGGTAGGCGTCGAGCCCGTCCTCGCCGCCGTCGAGCGCAAGGGGCGGGTCGTGGTCGCGCACCTCGGGCTCAAGCGCCGCGATCTCTCCGCGCGCAATATACGGCGGGTTGGCGGTCACGAGATCGAAGCCTGCGTCAGGCAGGCCGTAGGCCCAGTCGCCACGGAGAAGGGCGGCCCGCCCGGCGAGCCCCAGGTTGGCGGCGTTCTCCCGCGCGACCGCCAGCGCCTCCTCCGAGATGTCGACGCCCAGCCCCCGCGCGGCCGGGCGCTCGGCCAGGATCGACAGGAGGATGGCGCCGGAGCCGACGCCCAGGTCCAGCACCGAGAACCGCGCCGGGACGGGGAAGAGCGCCAGCGCCTCCTGCACCACGGTCTCGGTGTCGGCGCGGGGCGAGAGCACGGCGGGGCCGACGTCCAGCATGATGGTCCAGAAGCCCTTGCGGCCTAGGATGCGGCTGACCGGTTCGCGCCGGCCGCGGCGCTCCAGATAGCCGTCGAGCGTCGCCTCCTGCTCGGGCGTGAGCTCGCGGTAGGGGTCGGTCAGTATGTCGGCCCGGGTGGCGCCGGCGGCGGCCTCCAGCATCAGGCGCGCGTCGATGGCGGGGCTGTCGACGGCGGCGGCCTTGAGGCGCTCGCGCGCCCGGGTCCACGCCTGGACGAGAGTGGTCATGCCCGGCTGCCTAGGCGGGCGGGGCTGGAGCGGCAAGGCTCAGGAACGCGGGCCCGCGACGCGCTTTCCGGCTGTGGTCTTCACCTGCAGGTTTCGCCCATGTTCCGCGCGCCCTGGTCGCCCCGGCCGCCCCGCGGGCTCCGCCCGTTGGAGACCCGCGATCCAGCGGCCGCTGAGCCCTCCGCGCGGGGACGTCGGCCGGAGGGCGCCAGGACGACGCGCCAGGCGCGCCGCCCGCCGCCGGTCACCGGTCGTATTGAGGCTGCGGCCTTCTTCCTCGCCGCGGGCGTGATCGCCGCACAGGGGATCGCCCGCAAGCTGGAGAGCGGCGCCGCGGCCGCACCTCTCGGCTCGGGCGGTTCCGCCGGCGATCGCGGCCGATCGACGGCGCATATTGGCGGCATTCTCGACCTCTTGTCGATCCACGCCGGCGGCGGCCTCGCGGGCCAGGTGCGCCGGGCCGAGCGGTCCGAGCCTCACCGGGGCCGCAACGCCCAGAGCCCCGCCGACATCCCGGCCCGCGGCTGGCGCGACGTCCTCGCGCGGACCTGGGCGGAGTTCAACGAGGACCGGATCGTCTCGGTGGCGGCGGGAGTGACCTTCTTTACCCTGCTATCGCTCTTCCCCGCGATCGGCGCCTTTGTCTCGCTGTACGGCCTGTTCGCCGACGTGGGCCAGGCGGAGAAGCAGCTCTCCCTGTTGCGCGGCCTCGTGCCTCCTGGCGTGCTCGACTTTGTGGGCGGTGAGATGGTGCGGATCGCCGCCGGGCGTTCCGGCGGACTGGGCGTGGCCTTCGCCGTCACCCTCCTGATCTCGCTCTGGAGCGCCAACGGAGCGGTGAAAGCGCTCTTCGACGGCCTCAACATCGCCTATGAGGAGCGGGAGAGCCGGGGGCTCGTCAAGCTCAACCTCATCAGCTTCGCCTTCACCTTGGGAGCGCTGGCGTTCGTCGCGCTGGCGCTCGTGGCCGTGGTCGTGGTTCCCATCGGCCTGCGCCTCCTGGGCCTCGCCTACAGCCCCGGAGCCTGGGTCGCCGAGCTGCGGTGGCCTGCGCTCTTCCTTTTGTCGGCGCTCGGCATTTCGGTGGTGTACCGCTACGGGCCAAGCCGGCGCACGCCGCGCTGGCGCTGGATCACCTGGGGAGGCGGGTTCGCGGCCCTCCTGTGGCTCGCCGCATCGCTCCTGTTCTCCTGGTACGTCGCCAACTTCGCCCACTACGACAAGACCTACGGCTCGTTGGGCGCCGTGGTCGGCTTCATGACCTGGATCTGGTACTCCACCATCATCATCCTGTTCGGGGCCGAGCTGAACTCGGAGCTCGAGCACCAGACGGCGGTGGACACCACCGTCGGCGCGCCCAAGCCGATGGGAGCGCGGGGTGCGAGCATGGCCGATACGCTCGGAGCCGTGCGCTCGCGCCGCCGCAAGCCCGCCGCCGCCCCAGCCGTCGCCTAGGCCGCTTCGTCCGGCGCGGGTCCCGGGCGCCATTCGCGTGGGCGCAGCGATGTGGCCCACCAGCCGAAAGCAGCCAGCGCGATCGCCGCCGCGGCGACGAGGCTGGGTCGCCCCTCCGCCGGGTCGAGCAGGTCGGCGAGGAGGACGCCCCCGCAGGCGATGAGTGCGGCCACCGCCCCCGCCCAGCCCAGCGGCGAGCGGAACCGGGCCTGCGCCGTCGCGCCCGTGCGTCGCCCGGCGATCAGCGCGAGCTGCAGCGCGGCGTAGATCAGCGTGATGCTCGTGCCCGTCAGTACCAGGAGCACGTGCAACGGCAGGGCGCACATCGCCGCCGACGCCGCGCCCACCGCCAGCGTCGCCGCCCGGGGCGCGCGGCCGCGCAGGTGCACCGCGCCCCACCACCGGTTGAGGGCGCCCGGCCACATCTCGTCGCGCGCCGCAGCGTAGACCTGCCGCGCTGAAAGGAGCACGAGCGCCGCCACCGCGTTGGCCACCGCCAGCGCGACCAGGAGGTCGAGCCCTGCGGCGATGTCGGGCCCGAACCGCGCCCGCACGAGGCCCCCCATCATCGCCGGGTCGGCGAACAGCCGCGCGAGGTCGGGCGCGCCGGTGAGCGCGAGGGCGGTGGGCGCCATCTCCGCCACGGCGGTGATCCCCAACGCCAGCAGCACCGCCGTTCCAAGTCGTCGCCGCGCGTCGCGCGTCTCCTCTGCGAAGTAGGCGGCCGAGCCGTAGCCGTCGAAGGCGAACAGCGCGACCGCGGCGGAGAGCCCCAGCGCCAGCGCCGGCGTGGTCACGAGCCGGCCGCCGTCGAGGTGTATGGGATGGAGCAGCACCTCTGCGCCGCGCGCAGGGTGGAGGAGCCCCGCGGCCGTCACGAGCGCCACCGCGGCGAGTTCGCCCGCCAGCGCCGCGCCCGTGGTCCATGCGCCGGCGCGGATGTCGAACAGCCCGAGCGTGGTGCAGAGCGCCACGACCGCAAGCGCCACCGGCTGGGCCGGCGCGGCGGGCCAGGCGGCGTGCAGGTAGTCGGCCACGCCCAGCGCGAACACCGCCGCGGTCAGGAGCGAGTTCAGGAGGTTCAGCGCGAACACGACCGCGCCCATCGCCGGGCCGAGCGTCAGCCCCGTCATCACGTACTCGCCGCCGGCGTGCGGGAAGGCGGACGCCAGCTCGGCGTAGCTCAGTGCGACAAGGAAGGCGACGAGCCCCGCCGCGCCGAGCGCCAGCATGGCTCCCGTGCCCGCCTCGCGGATCACGTCGGGCACGATGATGAACACCGACGAGGCGGGTGTGGCGGCGGAGAGCGTCAGGAACAGCACGCCCAGGAGGCCCATGCGCCGGGCGAGCCCGGGCGCGGTCGCGGAAGCCGCCGCGGGTGAGGCCGAGGACCCGTCGATCAGGCCGCCTCCGCCTCGTCGTCATCACCGCGCGCGGGGGCGGACGGGCTCTTCAGCGCAAGCAGCGGCTCGGCGGAGGGCTCCGGCGGGCTCAGCGCCTCCACGCCCTTAAGCCGCTTCTCCACCGCCCGGTTGCGGACGGCGATCTTCTCGTGAAGTCCCTTGGCCTGATCGAGCTTCTCGCCGAGCTTGGCCCAGTGATCGCCGTAGGTGCGGAACTCCGCCTTGGCGGCGCGCAAGACGTCCCACACCTCCGACGAGCGTTTCTCCACCGCCAGCGTGCGGAAACCCATCTGCAGGCTGTTCAGGATAGCGGCCAGGGTGGTCGGCCCTGTCACCATGATCTTGTGCGCTGACTGAAGATCGCTGACGAGCCCCGGGCGCCGGATCACCTCGGCGAACAGCCCCTCGGTGGGCAGGTACATGATGGCGAAGTCGGTGGTGTGGGGCGGCTGGACGTACTTGGCGCAGATCGACTTGGCCTGGACTCGGACCGCTCGCTCAAGTGCGGCGGAGCATGCTTCTACTTCGGCCGGATCGCCGCGGTCCTGCGCGTGCTGCAGCTTCTCGAAGTCCTCCTGCGGGAACTTGCAGTCGATGGGGAGCCATAGCGGGCGCTCGCCGCGCTCGCCCTTGCCAGGGAGTTTGATGGCGTAGTCGACCCGCTCGCCCGCGCCGGAGCGCACCGACACCTGCGCCTCGTACTGGTCGGCGGTCAGCATGTCCTCCAGGAGCTGGCCGAGCCTGAGCTCGCCCCAGCCGCCGCGTGACTTGACGTTGGTGAGCACGCGCTTGAGGTCGCCGACGCCGGTCGCCAGCGACTGCATCTCGCCCAGCCCCTTGTGCACTGCCTCCAGGTGGTCGCTGACCGTCTTGAACTTCTCGCCGAGCCGCGCTTCGAGCGTGGCGGAGAGCTTCTCGTCGACCACGCCGCGCATCTCGTCGAGCTTCTTCTCGTTTCCCTGGCGCAGGCCGTCGAGCTGGCCGCGCACCTGCTCGCGCAGCGCCTCGTGCTTGTCGGCGCTGTCCTTCGCGAACGCCTCCACGCGCTCGCCCATCAGCTTGAGCGCGCCTTCCGTGCGCTCGCGCAGCTCCTTCACCGCCAGGTGCGTGTCGGTCAGGCTGCGCGACTGGCGCTCACTGAACGCGGCGACGTGGCGTTCCAGCGCCTCGTCCGAGTGCTTGCGCCCGACGGCCTGCTCCTCGCGCAGGCCGCGCAGCTGGCCCGCCTGCGCCTGCTCGGACTGGGCGAGTCGGGTCTGAAGGCCGGTGGAGAGCGCGATCAGCTCCTGCTTGAGCTCCTGCCGGAAGCCGCCGAAATCGGCGCGGAAGTCGCGCGGCAGCTTCTCCAATTCGCGCTCCAGCGCCGCCAGCCGGCCGAACACCTCGGGGTGGACCTCCGGCGCGCGCGGGGCCTCGGCGGCGCGCGCCGCCCTGAGCGCGAGAAGGGCGGAGGCGAAGGCGGCCAGGGCGGCCAGAAGAGCGACGGCGAGCACGAGCATGACGGCGCATCGCTAGCACACCGTCCTGATTCGTTCTCCCCGCGCCCGGGGTCGCCGGGCCCTAGCGCGTGCGCTTCCCCAACGCCTTGGCTTCGGCGTCGGTCAGGGGCGTGATGCTCTGCATAAAACAGGGCATGGGGGCCACGTCGCCGGGCGAACTCACGTAGAGGTGGGCGTCGTGCGGGCCGCAGATCGACGAGCCGCCGAGCAGTACGGTCGTGATGATCGGCAGCTGGCGGGTCAGCGCCGGGCAGATGTTGGTCACCACCTGGAAGCGCCGCCGGCCGGACGTGACCAGGATGGTGTGATCATCCACCGGGGCCCAGCTCGGGTCTTGAATCTGCTCGATGCACTGTCCCTTCAGCGTGTCGCCCGGGCCGGCGGTCGCGTGGGAGGCGGGCGGAGCCGCCAGGGCGGCGGCGAGGAGAAGGGCGACGGCGGTCATGGCGAACTCCAAGGTATGCAGGTGACTCTCGCCGGCTGCCTCGGGTTCCACGCCCCGTCCGCCCGCCTCTTGTGTGCTCAATCCGCCACACCATGTAGCTTCGGCCGCCGGGCGTCGCCTCCGAGAGGGGCGTCCGGCGGGATCGCCGCCTCCAGGGGGACGCCTTGAACATCGACTTCTACTCCGACCGCGCCAAGTCCGCCGTGCAGGCGGCGCAAGGAATCGCGCTCAGCTCCAGCCATCAGCAGTTCGCCCCCGAGCACCTCCTCAAGGCGCTCCTCGACGAGCGCGAGGGCCTGGCGCGCGACCTGATCAAGGCCGCCGGCGGCAATGCAGACATGGCGGTGCGCGCGGTCGATGAGGCGCTGGGCAAGCTCCCCAAGGTGGAGGGCGGCTCGGGCCAGCTCCACCTCACCCCCGCGCTCGCGCGCGTGTTCGCTGCCGCCGAGGCCGACGCCAAGGCGGCGGGCGACAGCTTTGTCACCACCGAGCGCCTCTTGGTCGCGCTGGCCAAGACGTCCGGCCCAGCCGCGGACGTGCTGAAAAGCGCGGGCGTCGCCCCCGACAAGCTGGAGGCCGCGGTGGCCGGGGTGCGCCAGGGCCGCACCGCGAACACCGCTTCGGCCGAGGAGGGCTACGACGCGCTCCGCCGCTACGCCCGCGACCTCACCCAGGCCGCGCGCGACGGCAAGCTCGACCCGGTGATCGGCCGCGACGAGGAGATCCGCCGCACCATCCAGGTCCTCTCGCGCCGCACCAAGAACAACCCCGTGCTGATCGGCGAGCCGGGCGTCGGCAAGACCGCCATCGTCGAGGGCCTGGCGCTGCGCATCGTCAACGGCGACGTGCCCGAGAGCCTCAAGGACAAGAAGCTTCTGGCCCTCGACATGGGCGCGCTGATCGCCGGCGCGAAGTATCGGGGCGAATTCGAGGAGCGCCTCAAGGCCGTGCTGACCGAGACCACCGCCGCCGAGGGTGGGATCGTGCTCTTCATCGACGAGATGCACACCCTCGTCGGCGCCGGGAAGACGGAGGGCGCCATGGACGCCTCCAACCTCCTGAAGCCCGCGCTCGCCCGCGGCGAGCTGCACTGCGTGGGCGCCACCACGCTCGACGAATACAGGAAGCACGTGGAGAAGGACGCCGCGCTCGCCCGCCGCTTCCAGCCCGTGTTTGTGAGCGAACCGTCGGTCGAGGATACGGTCTCGATCCTGCGCGGCCTGCGCGAGAAGTACGAGGTGCACCACGGCGTGCGCATCTCGGACGGGGCGCTGGTGTCGGCCGCCGCGCTGTCCAACCGCTACATCACCGACCGCTTCCTGCCCGATAAGGCGATCGACCTCGTCGACGAGGCGGCCAGCCGCGTGCGCATGGCGGTCGACAGTAAGCCCGAGGCGCTGGACGAGGTCGACCGGCGCCTCCTCCAACTGCAGATCGAGCGCGAGGCCCTGCGCCGGGAGACCGACACCGCTTCGAAACAACGCCTCCACGACCTCGAGGCCGAGATCGCCGACCTCAAGGCGCAGTCCGACGCCATGACGGCCCGCTGGCGCGCGGAGAAGGAGCAGCTGGGCTCCGCCGCCACCGCCCGCGAGGCGCTCGACCGTCTGCGCATGGAGCTCGAGCAGGCGCAGCGCCGCGGCGACCTCGCCCGCGCGAGCGAGATCCTCTACGGCCAGATCCCCTTGGTAGAGAAGCAGTTGGCGGAGGCGCAGACCCGCGCCGAGGCCGACAAGATGACCCCAGAGGTCGTCGACGCCCAGCAGATCGCCGCCGTCGTCAGCCGCTGGACCGGCGTGCCGGTCGACAAGATGCTGGAAGGCGAGCGCGAGCGCCTCTTGGACATGGAAGGCTTTCTTCACCGCCGCGTGGTCGGCCAGGACGAGGCGGTCGCCGCCGTCTCCGACGCGGTGCGCCGCGCGCGCGCGGGTCTGCAGGACCCGGGCCGCCCGATCGGCTCCTTCCTGTTCCTGGGGCCCACGGGCGTCGGCAAGACCGAGCTCACCAAGGCGCTCGCCGAGTTCCTCTTCACCGACGAGGCGGCCGTGACCCGCATCGACATGAGCGAGTACGGCGAGAAGCACTCCACCTCGCGCCTAATCGGTGCGCCCCCGGGCTATGTCGGCTACGACGAGGGCGGCGCGCTCACCGAAGCTGTGCGGCGGCGGCCCTACCAGGTCGTGTTGTTCGACGAGGTCGAGAAGGCCCACCCCGACGTCTTCAACGTGCTCCTGCAGGTCTTGGACGACGGGCGGCTGACCGACGGACAGGGCCGCACGGTCGACTTCAAGAACACGCTGATCGTGATGACCTCCAATCTCGGCGGCGACCTCCTGGCGGGCCTGCCCGACGGGGCGGACGTCGAGGCGGTGCGCCCCGCCGTGATGACCGCGGTGCGCGGCTGGTTCCGGCCCGAGTTCCTGAACCGCATTGACGAGATCATCCTGTTCAACCGCCTCAGCCGCGCGAACATGACCGGCATCGTGCAGGTGCAGCTCGCCCGGCTGGAGAAGCTCCTCGCCGACCGCCGCATGGCCATCAGCCTGGACGCCCCGGCCCTCACCTGGCTCGGCGACCACGGCTACGACCCCGTCTACGGCGCGAGACCGCTGAAGCGCGTCATTCAGAAGAGCCTGGTCGACCCGATCGCCCGCAAGCTCCTGTCAGGCGAGCTGGCCGATGGGGCTGTGATCGAGGTGGGCGCCGGGGAGGGTGGGCTGGAGATTGGACGGGCGCGGGTGCATTGAATGGTTGCACCCCCTTACGTAGCTGCTTTAGCCTAGACGAAGAAAATGTCCTGCGCCTAGGCTTCAGCTCGTGCCATCATATTTGAATCTGACTCGGACTACTTATAAAGTCACAGACTTTCTAAGTTGGGCGCGTAATAGCGAACTCAGTCTAAGTCCAAGCTTTCAGCGCCGCCCCGTGTGGAGGCCCTCTGCCAAATCGTACTTCATTGACACTGTCGTACGCGGCTTACCAGTACCGATTGTATTCGTTCGTGAAATCACCGACACTAAAACTCTGAAGACCGTTCGCGAGATTGTCGACGGTCAGCAGAGGATAAGAACTCTGATTTCCTACGTTAACGGCGCCCTTCTTCCTGACTGGAAGAAAGAACAGGATGAATTTACCGTTCAAAAGTCTCACAATTCGGAGCTAGCTGGGAAAAACTTTGACAGACTCGATGAGCGACAAAAATCTCTGATCATAAACTACGAGATTTCTACGCATATCTTACCGCCAGATACTTCAGACACCCAAGTCTTGGATATATTCAGGAGAATGAACGCTACTGGTACCAAATTAAACGATCAAGAATTGCGAAACGCGCAGTTTCATGGCGAGTTTATACAGTCAGTATACGGGTTATCGCTGGACTTTCTTGATAGGTGGCGAGCGTGGGGAATGTTTACAGAATACGACATTGCTCGAATGCAAGAGGCGGAATTCTTAAGTGAAATTTATATTCTAGTTTTGAGAGGAATCTCTGAGCGCACTCAATCATTCATAGATAGTGTTTACGAAGATTACGAAGTGACGTTCAAAGAGAGGTCCGCAGTAGAGAGAAGGGTTGCTACCACCTTCGAGTCGATCGAAAAGTCGGTTGATGTAAGGTCTACTGTGTTCAGGAACAGAATTCTCTTTTATCCGCTATTTGCTGCATTTTATGATGTACTGTACGGATTGGGCTCAACGTTGAGCTCCGCGGCCATGGCTGCGCCGCCAGCACGTTCCATTTTTGAGCTCCTGGGTCGGGAGCGAGCGCTTTCCGAGCGTGTCAATTTACCCAGCGACGTCTACGAAGCACTGCTCAGTCGATCCAATAGGAAATCAAATCGCCAAGCGCTCTTTTCATACCTAAGATCATCACTAGTTTCGACCTAAAATGGCTACCGCAGATAGTTTTCGTATGACTATCCAGCAAATACTGCGCGCCCGCTCTCAGCTAGAAAAGCGCCACGCTCGTCGAGGAACGCCTAACACGACTCGCTCCTTCGCCGTACAAGGTTTGTACCTGCTTGGGATAAGAGCGTTTGAGTCTTACCTTGAAGAGCAAATACTAAACTTAGCTACTGGAGAGTCGACCTGGGCAGCGAGGGTCATCGATGGGGTTTCGCATGTATGCGTGCCTAGGCTTAGGGAAAATAGAAGAGATCTTCTGATCGAGATAGTTTTTCGAAACCGAGCGTATGCGACCTATCTGCCCTATCGTAACACACAAGATCTTGCGAAGTTTCTTTTTGAAGGTGGCGCTCCCTTTACGAGCCTGGCAATAGCTGAGAAACAAATACTTTCCCGGTGCTCAAAAGTAAGGAATTTTATAGCTCATAATAGCGCGTCTGCTCGCGCCGAGTTCGTCGAAGAAGCCACAAAGATAGCCGCATTTAGGCGGACCCCAAGGAGGGTAATAGATTACTTAGACCTTGGTATGCGGGCGGGCGTGACCTATTTCGAGCACGACATCACAACTCTGGTCAGAGTGGCCAACTTTCCGAGCGCATAATAGCGCGCCGCCGTGCTCGGTCGCGTCAAGGGTTCGTGCTCCGCGCCGGCCTTCGGCCGCCCTTGACCCGCCCTGCGCTCGACGGCTGACCAAAGGGGTCGGGACGCGGGGGCGTCCCTTCTTGTTAATTCGACTTAGGCCTGCGGCCCGCGTCAAACACAGGGCTAAGGCTGGCCACAGCCCGCCAGCGGCGGGCGGCGCTCGTCAGAGCGACGGGGCCGCTCGGGCTCAGGGGTCGCCGCGGCCTCCACCGTCATCGGTGAAGCCCTGTGTTCGACCCGCCGGAGGCGTTGTCGAACTTGAGGCGGGACGCCCCGCGTCCCGACGCCCATGCGTCAGCCGTCGCGCGCAGGGCGGGTCAAGGGCGAAGAGCGAAGCGTCCCTTGACGCGACCGAGCACGATGGCGCTCAGCCCACCGATCACGCGCCCGAAACGCTCACCCACCAATCCCCGACCGGGGACAAGCCGGGCGCCCGATCCACCCCGCCCACGCAACCCCGACCAGGACAGAGCGGGACAAAAACCGCGTCCCGCCCGTCCCCACCTCGCGCCCCGAAACCGCCCGCCAAGCTTCACCGTTGACGCGACCGGGACATTTCAGGGAAGGGGACGCCGCCATGGCGACCGATCGCGACACCACGACCACCGCCTCCGCCCAGCCGGCGGGCGGCACCACCGTCGTCAACACCGGCGGCGGAGCGGGCGGCGGCGGCTCGGCCTACGGCAACATCGGCGGCGCGCTGATCGGGCTGGCGGTGCTCGTGGCGGTGATCATCGGCGGCTACCTCCTGCTGCACGCCAGCCACCGCGCCGACGTGCGGGGCGACGCCATCTCGCGCGCCGCCCACAGCGTGAGCCGCGCCGCCGACCGCGTCGCCAACCCGTAAGGCGCTTCCGCCGGCCGCGCCTCCGGGCGCCCGCGAGCAACGCCGCCCGGGCGGCGAGGCGCGCCGCTAGGGCGCGGGCTCGCCCACGCGCGGGTCGATCCGCAGGGGCGGCTGGTCGAGCGCCACCGCGCCGCCCGCCGGCGCACACATGCGGCCGATGGGGCCGGCGTAGGTGGCGGTCGCCCCCGGCGCGAGCGTCACGGTCAGCCGCACGGGGGTGAAGCAGCGCGAGCGGGGGTAGACCTCGCCCGCCACCCACCGCAGGGGCGTGGTGGCCTCCGCCTCGGCGGCGACCGCCACGGGGAGCACCACCGAGCCCGGGTGCATGCCCGCCGGCGCGCGGCGGGCGACCGGCAAGGGGCGGCCTTGAGCGTCGGCGAACACCAGGCGCGGCAGGCCCGGCAGGCGGCAGTCGGGGCCGACGTTGCGGATCACCAGCCGCGCGCCGCCGTGCGACATGCCGTTGAACGCCCCGCCCTCCCCATCGAGGCTGACGGTGACCTCTGTGCAGGCGGGCAGGGCGGCCACCGCGGCGGGCGGCGGGAGCGAGGGCGTCGTCACCGTCGGGCTCAGATATCCACCTCGGCGTCGAGCGCGTTCTCCTGGATGAACTCGCGGCGGGGCTCGACCACGTCGCCCATCAGCTTGGCGAACATATCGTCGGCGTCGTCGGCGTGGTCGACGCGCACCTGCAGGAGGGTGCGCGCCTCGGCGTCGAGCGTGGTCTCCCACAGCTGGTCGGCGTTCATCTCGCCCAGCCCCTTGTAGCGCTGGATCGACAGCCCCTTGCGGCCGGCGTCCATCACCGCGGCCACGAGGTCCAGCGGGCCGCGCACCCGCGTCTC
This sequence comes from uncultured Caulobacteraceae bacterium, assembly GCA_964242625.1. Taxonomy (GTDB): domain Bacteria; phylum Pseudomonadota; class Alphaproteobacteria; order Caulobacterales; family Caulobacteraceae; genus JASLDZ01. The sequence continues at coordinate 38,566 of CAXTAO010000022.1, forward strand.
GACATCGCGGCGGCGCAGGGTGGCGGGCTCGGCGTAGGTCTCGTGGAGCGCCTCGGCGCGCTCGGCCAGGCGCCGCGCGTCGGCCGAGGCCAGAAGGAGGCCGTCGAGCACGATGCGCTCGGACACGCCGCGTCGCGTGCGGCTGAAGACGAAGCCGCCCGCCGACTGGCCGGCGCCGCCCGCGCCCTCGACGGCGGGCTCGCCCGTCCAGCGCCCGTCGCCCTCCTCAGCGTAGAGGTCGAGCCGCGCGGCGGCGGCGACCGGATCAGGGTGGTCGCCGAAGAGGCCCGCGATCGCCGCCTGCTCGACGGCGAAGGCCGGCGCGCGGGTGGCCAGCCGCTCGACCAGCGTCTTGGCCTGGCGCGCCTCGCGCACCAGCCGCTCGAGATCGGGCCCGGCGATCTGCTCGCGCGTCGAGGGCAGCTCGAGCACGGCGCCTTCGGAGCCTTCGCCGAAGAGATAGCTCTCCATCTCCGCGTCGTCGCGCAGATAGCGCGAGCTCTTGCCCTTGGCCGCCTTATAGAGCGGCGGCTGGGCGATGTAGAGGTAGCCCCGCTCTATGATCTCCGGCATCTGTCGGTAGAAGAAGGTGAGGAGGAGCGTGCGGATGTGCGCGCCGTCGACGTCGGCGTCGGTCATGATGACGATCTTGTGGTAGCGAATCTTGTCGGGATTGAAGTCGTCGCGGCCGATCCCGGCGCCCAGAGCGGTGATCAGCGTGCCGATCTGCTCGGAGCCCAGCATTTTGTCGAAGCGCGCGCGCTCGACGTTGAGCACCTTGCCGCGCAGGGGGAGCACCGCCTGGTTCTCGCGGTTGCGGCCCTGCTTGGCTGACCCGCCCGCGGAGTCCCCCTCCACGATGAAGAGCTCGCTCTTGGCGGGGTCGCGCTCCTGGCAGTCGGCGAGCTTGCCCGGCAGCGAGTTGATGCCGTCGAGCGCCGACTTGCGCCGGGTGAGCTCGCGCGCCTTGCGCGCCGCTTCGCGCGCCGCGGCGGCCTCCACGATCTTGGAGACGATCTGGCGCGCCTCGGCGGGGTGCTCCTCGAACCAGCCGTTGAGTGCGTCGGTGACGAGCCCCTCCACCGCCGGCCGCACCTCGGACGAGACCAGTTTATCCTTGGTCTGCGAGGAGAACTTGGGGTCGGGCAGCTTGACGGAGAGCACGCAGGTCAGCCCCTCGCGCGCGTCCTCGCCCGACACGCTGACCTTCTCCCGCTTGCCCGCGCCGGACTTGTCGACATAGCCGCCGATCACCCGCGTCAGCGCCGCGCGGAAGGCGGCGAGGTGGGTGCCGCCGTCGCGCTGCGGGATGTTGTTGGTGAAGCAGAGCATCTGCTCGTGGTACGACTCGTTCCACCAGAGGGCGAGTTCCAGCTCGACCTGGTCGCGGCGCCCGCGCACCACCACCGGATCCTTAAGCGCGGGCGACTTCGACTTGTCGAGGTGGCGCACGAAGGCCTCCACCCCGCCGTCGTAGTGCATCACCTCTTCGAACGGTTCGGCCCCGCGCAGGTCGCGGAAGCGGATGGTGACGCCCGAGTTCAGGAACGCCAGCTCGCGCAGGCGGTGCTCCAGCGTGCGGCGGTCGAACTCGATGGCGCTGAAGGTCTCGAGCGAGGGCAGGAAGGTGACGCTCGTGCCGGTGAGCGGCTGGCCCGCGCGGGGGCCGCTGTCGCGGGTGGGGGCCTCGCCCGTGATCTTGAGCGGGCTGACGGCGTCGCCGCGGGCGAAGCGCATCTCGTGCGTCTGGCCGTCGCGCCAGACCTTGAGGTCCAGCCAGTCGGAGAGCGCGTTGACCACCGACACGCCCACGCCGTGCAGCCCGCCCGAGACCTTGTAGGAGTTCTGATCGAACTTACCGCCCGCGTGCAGCTGGGTCATGATGACCTCGGCGGCCGAGACGCCCTCGCCCTCGTGGATGCCGGTGGGGATGCCGCGCCCGTCGTCGACCACGGTGGCCGAGCCGTCGGCGTTGAGGCGCACCTGCACCGCGGTGGCGTGGCCGGCCAGCGCCTCGTCGATGGCGTTGTCCACCACCTCGTAGACCATGTGGTGCAGGCCCGAGCCGTCGTCGGTGTCGCCGATGTACATGCCGGGCCGCTTGCGCACGGCGTCCAGCCCCTTGAGCACGCGGATCGAGTCGGCGCCGTAGTCGCTGGAGGGCGCGCCGGCCTCCGGCGCGGCCTCGCGCGCGATTTCGGGGGCGTCGTCGGGGGTTGGATCGCTCATGTCGTCTCCAGGGCGGCCGCGTCGGGCCGGAGGCGGGCGGCCTCGACGTGCACGCCCTGCGCCCGGCCATGGAGGCCGTCGAACAGCGCCCGCTCCGTGCCCGTGAGAAGGGCCTGGAGACCGAGCGCGGTGATCTCGTCGAAAAGGCTCAGCCGCCGCTCGGGGTCGAGGTGCGCGGCCGCTTCGTCTAGCAGTAATATAGGTTTCGGCGGCGATTCTGCACGCGCCAAGCGCTGCGCCTGCGCCATGACGAGGTTCAGCGCCAGCGCCTTCTGCTCGCCGGTCGAACCCTCCGCCGCCGGACGGTCCTTCTCCGCGTAGGTCACCAGGAGGTCGCCGCGGTGGGGACCCACAAGGGCGCGGCCGGCCGCGGCGTCGCGCGCGCGCGCCTGAACGAGCGCCGCCTTGAGGCGCGGGGCGTAGTCGGCGGTCGCCTCCGGCGCGCTCCACTCGCCGTCGAGCTGCAGGTGCGCGCGAGGGAATGGGCGGTCGCCGCGGCCGGCGATCTCGTCGGCGAGCGCGGCTGTGGTGCGGGCGCGGGCGCCCGCCACCGCCTCGCCTTCGGCCGCCATGCGCTGTTCCAGCGCGTCGAGCCAGGCGGGGTCGGGCGCGCGCCCGGCGTCGCGCGCGTCGGAGAGCACGCGCTGGCGCTCGCGCAGCGCCTTGTCGTAGGCGGCGGCGTGGCCCGCGTGGGCGGGCTCGGCGGCGTAGGTCAGCCGGTCGAGGAAGCGCCGCCGTTCGCTGGCGGGCTCGGTGAACAGCCTGTCCTGCGAGGGCGTGAGCCAAACGAGCCGCACCGCCTCCGCCAGCCGCTGCGGCCCGGCGGGGGCGCCGTCGATGCGCGCGACGCGGCGCGCGGAGCCCGGCTCGAGCCCCGTGCCGACCCGCACCGGCCCGTCGGCGCCGTCCAGCACCGCCGAGACTGCCCAGGGCCGGCCGCGCGCCTCGCCCGGCTCGCGGCGCCCCGCCTCCGCCGCCAGCGCGCCCCGCAGCCCCTTGCCGGGCGCGAGATAGGAGACGGCCTCCAGGAGGTTGGTCTTGCCAGCCCCGTTCGGCCCCCAGAAGAAGACGGGCGCGGCGTCGAGCGCGAGCTCGGCGCGGGCGTAGCCGCGGAAGTCGGTCAGGGTGAGGGAGCGGATCGCGGCGGCGGACATGCGTCGGCGGCTGTCTAGCAGACGGGACGCGGCGTGCGGAGCGCAGGGGCGATGCGACGGGCGCGCGCGTTCAGGGCGAGCGTCGCATCGCCGGAGCCTCCCACCTTGCAAGCCGCCCCACCGCCCGTAGCCGCGTCGTCGCCCCAGCTCCCGCCCGGGCGGATCGACTACCAGTGCCGCGACGGTCGCCGGGTGCTCGTGCTCTACCGTTCGCGGGAGGCGGTGGTGCGCATCGAACGCCACGAACCGCTCGTCCTGACGCCCGCGGGGCCCAACGCCTGGCGCAGCGACGCCTACGCGGGCGGGCCTATCCTCCTCGTGCGCGAGCCGTCGGGCGCGCGGCTCGTCACGCCCGACTGGCCGGACACGCTCTGCGCGCCGTGAGTCTGTGGCGCACGCGCCACACGGCGTGCTGCATTGCCGCATTTTAATTTGCTGGTCACCAGGGGTGATCCTATATCGCGTCTTGTCGAAACCGGGGTCGCCCATGCCCTCGATGCCACCATTAGGAGGCATGTCATGGGCGAAGCAGCGTTCGACGAGAAAGACACAGGACCTCCTCCCATGACCAAGCTCCAGACCTGGACCGACCGGGCGTCGGCCGCGGCGCTGGTGATCTCGCTCGCCGCCCTGCCGATGGCGGTGGTGGGCTTCATCGCCGCGTCCGTCTGAGCCCCGCTCAGCACCGGATGTGACAAGGGCCGCCCCTCGGGGCGGCCGGATGTGACAAGGGCCGCCCCTCGGGGCGGCCCTTTCCGTTTGGCGTCGAGGGGCCGGACGGGTCAGTCCTTCTCGGCGGCCTCCGCCTCCTCCTTGGTCTTGTGCGACACGCCGGGATCTTCGGCCGGCGGCGCGTAGACCGTGAAGATCTTAAGCGGCTCCTCGCCCTTGTTGATGAAGTTGTGCGTCGAGCCCTTCGGCACCACCACGATGTGGTTGGGCGTGATCTTGCTCGACTTGCCGTCGATCTTCACCTGACCCTCGCCGGCCACGATGAAGGTGGTCTGGTCGGCTTGGTGGGTCTCTTCGCCGATGTCCTCGCCGACGGGAATGTTCATCATCACGATCTGGCACTGCTCGTCGAGGTAGACCTCCTTCTGCCAGTTCGTGTTCTTGGTGGTGAGCTCGATGATATCCTTGTTGAAGATGGCCACGCGGGCGCTCCGATGCGGGTGTGAGGGGGAGGGTGGGAGCCACCCCTAACCCGCTCGCGCCCGCCCGGTTCAGCGGCCGGGCTAGACCCTCAGCGGCATCAGCACGTACTGCACGCCCGCGTCGGACGGATCGAGCACGAGCGTCGGCGAGGCGGGGTCGGCGAAGCGCATCTCCATCGTCTCGCCGCCGATCTGGCCGCACACGTCGAGGAGGTAGCGGGCGTTGAAGCCGATCTCGAAACTGTCGCCGTCGTAGTCGATCTCGACCTCCTCGACCGCCTGGCCCGCCTCCATGTTGCGCACGGTCAGGGTGAGCTTGCCGGGCTCGATCGCCATCTTCACCGAGCGGCTCTTCTCGGCCGAGATGGTGGCCACCCGGTCGACCGCCGCGGCGAACATCTTGACGTCGACGATGGCGACCTTGGTGTTGTCGCGCGGGATCACCCGCACATAGTCGGGGAAGGCCCCGTCGATCACCTTGGAGGTCAGCGCCGCGCCGCGGCCGTCGCCGTCGACGAAGTCGAACCGCACCTTGGCGGCCGAGATGCGCATGTCCACGCTCTCGCCCGCGTCGTCCAGGAGGCGCCGCGCCTCGGCCACCGTCTTGCGCGGCACGATCACGCCGGGCAGGCCCGCCGCACCCTCGGGCGCGGGCATCTCGGCCAGGGCCAGCCGATGGCCGTCGGTGGCGACGGCGCGCAGCTTGGTCACGCCGCCCTCGCTGACGGTGTGGAGGTAGAGGCCGTTGAGGTAGTAGCGCGTCTCCTCCGTCGAGATGGCGAAGCGCGTCTTGTCGATCAGCCGCACGAGGTCGTCGGCCTCGATCTTGATCACGGGCGACAGGCCGTCGGCGGTCATCTGCGGGAAGTCGCCGGAGGGCAGCACCGGCAGGTTGAAGCGCGAGCGCCCGGCGGTGACCGACAGGCGCGGGTCCTCGCCCATGAACTTGAGCTCGACCTCCGCCCCGTCCGGCAGTTTGCGCACGATCTCGTAGAGCGTGTGCGCGGGGGCGGTGATCTGGCCCTCGCCCGCCACCCGCGCCCCGGTCTCGTCGACGATCTCCATGTCGAGGTCGGTGGCCGACAGGCTCACCCCGTGGCCGTCGGCCGAGAGCAGCACGTTGGACAGGATGGGGATGGTGTTGCGGCGCTCCACCACGCTCTGAACATGGCCCAGCGCCTTGAGGAGGGCGGCGCGCTCGATGGTCAGCTTCATGCGACGGGCTACCGGGGCGGAGGCGAGGGGGCGGTCGCACACGCGCGCGAGTCGCCCGCGCGCCGGGTTCGGGAACGGGGCGGGGAGATTAGCCGAAAGCGCCCCGGGGGGAAGCGCTCCCGGTCAGCCGCCATGCCGCACGCGCAGCGCCCAGACGAGGCCCGCCAAGACCGCCGCCACCGCCCCCACCGTCAGCGGCACGCGCAGGGTGCGGTACCATTCGGGATAGTCGCGCGCGACCGCGTCGGCGCCCCCCACCAGCACGAGCACCAGCGCCAGGCCGCCGAAGCGCACGGGGAGCGGCATCGGCAGGAACAGGCACGCCCAGGCGGCGATCTGGGGCAGGACGCCGCCGAAGAGGTTCAAGGGTTCCGGTCCGCCGGGGCGCTGCAACTCGAAGCCCCAGCGCACGCCGCCGAGAAAGCTCGCGATGGTTGCGGCGTAGAACAGGAGCGCCTGCACCGCGAGGAGCGCCCACGGCCCGATCCGCCCAAACCCCGCCCAGATCGCCGCCCCGGTCACGAAGAAGGGCAGGAGCCCCGCCAGCCCGAACAGCCAGCCCGCCCGGGCGCCGGTGGTGGCCGGGCCGGCCAGGGGTCTTCGGCGGGAGGAGCGCAGGGCCATGGCGCTCAGTTCGAGGCCGCGGCCCTCACCTGGCTCGCCGCGAGCTCGGTGCGGTAGGCCGAGGCGGCGCGCTCGGCGATCGCCTGCTGGTCGGGAGAGAGCTCGACCTTGAGCGCGTCGGCGGCCTGGCGCGCGCCGGCGTCGCCCTGGCTGGCGGCGACGAGGTACCACTTGTAGGCGTCGGGCAGGTTGCGGGGCAGGCCGCGCCCGCTTTGCGCCAGGACCGCCAGGTTGAACTGGGCGTCGTGCAGGCCGATGTCGGCGGCGCGCTTGAACCAGGCGGCGGCCGCGGCGTCGTCGCGCGCGCCGCCGTCGCCGTTGGCGTAGAACATGCCGAGGTTGAACATGGCGTGGGCGTCGCCGCCCTTGGCCGCCCGCTCCGTCCAGGTGCGCGCCTGCGCCACGTCCCTGGTCACGCCCGCGCGCCCGTCCTCGTAGAGCTTGGCGAGGTAGAGCTGGGCGGGCGGGTCGCCGAGGTTGGCCGCGCGCCGCAGCGTCGCCACGCCCGTGAGGTCGCCGCCCTCGATCCGGCGCACGGCGTCGCCATAGGCGAGGCGCGCGGCGGCGGATCCGGTCGCCGTGGCCGCGGCGGGGGGCGGGGCGCCCGCGCCCGTGCCGGTCGCCGCGGGGTCGGTCGCGGGCGGGGCGAGGCGGGCGGGGCCCAAGAGGGCGTCGGGCGGGGTCACCGCCATGGCGAGGCGGCCGTCGGCGGCCCCGGTGGCCGGCGCGGCGGCGGTCGGCGCCTCGCTCGTCGTGGCCGACCCGTGCTCGCCGTGCGCGAGGCTCACCGCCCCGACCGCCAGCGCCACCGTCGACGACGCCACGAGCGAAGCGACCACCGCCGTGCGCGCCGTGCCGGAGCTCTCGCGCTTGCGCAGCCACGGCAGCGACTGCAGCGCCGCGCGCGCGGGCGCGCCGGGGTCCCCGCTCGGCGCGGCCAGCGCGTCGAGGTCGCCGCGCCGCCGGCCCGAGCGGGCCTCGGACGCCGTGCGCGCGGCCTGGCGCGCCTGGTCGATCAGCTCGCGGGTTGAAGCGCGCGCGGGCTCGGAGCGGGGCGGTTCGTCGAAGATGTCGTCGACGGGCGAGAACCGGTCGTAGTCGGCCTCGTCGCGGGTGATGGCGGAGAAGGGGTCGGCGGGCGGCGGGGCCGCGAGGGGCGCGGCGACCGCCGAGGGGGCGGGGGCGGCGTGCGGTTCGGCGTCGAAGCCCGCGAAGGGATCATAGGGCGGCGGCGTCGGCCGGGCTTCCACCACGGTGGCGGCGAACGTGTCGAAGGCGTCGGCGGGGGCGGCCGCCGGGGCGGGAGGCTCGGGCGCGACGGCCGCGAAGGGCGCGGGTTCCGCCACCGCCGGCGACGCCGCGTGCGGCTGGGGCTGCGGCTCGGGCGCGCTCGCCGGAGGGGCCGGCCTCACGTCGTCCAGGAGGCGCTGGGTGCGCTCCTCGGCGGAGCGGATACGCTCGGACACCTCGGCCGAGGCCGCCGCGGCCTGGGCGTTGAGGCGGGCGGTGACGCCGCGCAGCTGCTCGCTGACGTCCTCCGCCGCCTGCGCCGTGCGCCGTTCGGAGGCCCCGATACGGTCGGCCAGCCCCTCGGCGATGCGTGCGATCTCGCCGCCCAGCCGCTCCAGCGCGACCGCCTGCGCCTCGTCGCCCTGGCGCAGGCGCTGGTCGACGCGGTCGGCCATGCGGCCCACCTCCGCGCCCACGCGCCGCTCGCCCTCGACCTGGCGCGTCTCCACGCCCTGCAGCCGTCCGTTGAGGGTCTGGGCGATGCGCACCACCTCGCGACCCATGGTGTCGATGGCGTGGACCGAGCGCTTCTCCGCCGCCCCCACCTCGCCCTGGAGCTCGCGCAGCGCCGCCTCCATGCGGCCGAGGCCGCCACCGGCGGCCGCGCGGATGCGGTCGGCCATCTCGGCGCGCGCGCCCTCGACCCGCGCGCCCAGCTCGGCGGCGAGTTCGGCGAAACGCTGCTCGGACACGCCGGGCTGGGGCTCGGGGCGGCCCGCCACCTCGGCCACCCGCTGGTCCAGACCGGCGAAGCGCTGTTCGAGCGCGCCGAGGGCGGCGGCGGTGCGCCCCTCCGCCGCTTGCAGGCGCGACGCCATGTCGGCGAAGCGGCGCTCCACCTCCCCGCCGGAGAGGGCCGAGCGCCCGTCCAGCCCCTCCACGCGGGTCGACAGCGCGGCCAGGTCGCCGCGCGTCTCGGCCATCTGCGCACGAGCGCGGCTCTCGCCCTCGTAGATCTGGGCGGCCATCTTGCCCAGCGCGGCCTCCAGCGCCTTCAGCGCCTCGCGGCGGGGAGCCTCCTCCGCGTCGCCGCCGACGCGGGCGAGCCGCTCGGCGAGGTCCGCCTGGGCCGCGCGCACGTCGTCCAGCCGCCGCCCGGACGCCTCGTCCTGGCCGTCGATTCGCCCCATCACGCCCGCGAGCCTGCGGTCCACTCCCGCCACCGCGTCGGCCGAACGGCGCTCGGCCGCTTCGAGCCGCTGCGACAGCGCCTCGAGCGCGCGGGCCAGGCCCTTGAGGTCGGCGGGCGCGGGCGCGGGCGCAGGCGCGACGCTCGCGCGTGGGGCGGCTCGGGGGGAGGGGGCCGCGGGCGCGGGCTCCACCGGGTCCTCGATGATTCGCGCGTTCAGCCACTCGCCCAGCGTCTGGCCGGAGCGGCGCGCCAGGTCCTTCGCGATCTCGCGCGCCTTGGGATCTATGCCCTTGACGCTCCAAGGTCCTGCGGAACTCATCGCCCGGCGCTCCCCGAGGCTGGCGCGAGGTGTGAACCCTCCTCCGCCGCCCATTGCTTATCCAAACGCTAGCCGACCTAGAACTGGCGTGTAAACGCGACCGCCACCCCTAGACTTTGTGTCTCGCGCAATTGGTGTGGACGAATCGCGCGGAACTCGCCCGCAGGCTGGCGCAAGCGCTTTAACGTCGCCTTAAGCATGATCGCCCGCTGCGCGCACGGCCCGTCGCTGGCCTGAGTCGCATGGTCGCACTAGATCGCCCGCCATGCCCGAAGGACGCGTCCCGATCACCGATCTCCTCCACGGCGCGGAGCCGCGTTTCGCCGGGGTGGCCGACGCGTTCCGTCGCAACTGGGATGAGGGGCTGGAGCTCGGGGCGCGCTTCACCGCCTTCGTCGACGGGCGCCGCGTGGTCGACCTCGCGGGCGGGTGGGCGGACCGGGCGCGCACGCGGGTGTGGGACGCGGAGACGCTCGCGCCCGTGTTCTCCGTGTCCAAGCTGGTCTCTGCGGTGCTGCTGGCGCGCCTCGTCGACTCCGGCCGGCTCGACTACGCCCAGCCCGTCGCCGACGTCTGGCCGGAGTTTGCGGCGAACGGCAAGGCCGCGGTGACGGTCGAGCAGGCGCTGTCGCATCAGGCGGGGCTGTCGGGCTTCCCCGAGCCCATGGACCCCGCCGACTGGTTCGACTGGGAGCTGATCTGCGCGCGGCTGGCCGCCATGGCTCCGCTCTGGCCGCCGGGAACGGCGTCGGGCTACCACCCGGTCACCTGGGGCTACCTCGCCGGCGAGATTTTCCGTCGGGTGGACGGGCGCACGCTGGGCTCGGCGCTGCGCGAGGACGTGGCGGGCCCGCTCGGCCTCGGCCTGTGGATCGGGCTTCCCGAGGCGGAGGACGCGCACGTCGCCCAGATGCAGAAGCCCGACACGGTTCCGCGGTTCGGCGACCTCAATCTGCCGACCCGCGCGGCCTTTCTCACCAAGTGGGCGACGCCCGCGGGGCGCTCGTCGGCCGAGTGGCGGCGGATGGAGATCCCCTCCACCAACGGCCACGCCACCGCCGCGGCGCTCGCCCGGCTGATGGCGGCGCTGGCGAGGGGCGGATCGCTCGACGGCGTGCGCGTGCTCTCGGCCGAGGGCGTCGCCGCCATGGCGCGCGCGCGCATCTGCGGCGACGACCTCGTGCTGAAGACCTACACCTGCTGGGGCGCAGGGGTGATGCGCAACGAGGGACGCCTCGCCTACGGCCCGGGGCTCCAGACGTTCGGCCACTCCGGCTGGGGCGGGGCCTGCGCCTTCGCCGACCCGGAGCGGCGGGTTGCGGCGGCGTATGTGATGAACCGCCAGTCGAGCGACCTCGTGGGCGATCCCCGGCCGAAGCGGCTGATCGCGGAGGTGTACCGGGCGTTGGGGTAGGGCGGGGTGGTTCGGGCGCTTTGTTCTGCGAGCGCGGAGGGGGCCGCCGTGCTCGGTCGCGTCAAGGCGACCTGCTGCGCAGGTGCTCCGCTTCGCTCCGCAGCCTTGACCCTCCCTGCGCGCGACGGCTGACCGGAGGGGTCGGGACGCGGGGCGTCCTTTCTCCTTAGTTCGACTTAGGCCTGCGGCCCGCGTCGAACACAGGGCTGTTGCTTGCCACAGCCCGCCACCGGCGGGCGGTGCTCACTGGAGCGACACCACCGTTCGGGCTCGACCGTCGCCTTAGCCACTACCCTCACGGGTGAAGCCCTGTGTTCGACTCGCCGGAGGCGTTGTCGAATTATGGAAGGGACGCCCCGCGTCCCGACGCCCCTGCGTCAGCCGTCGCGCGCAGGGCGGGTCAAGGGCGAAGAGCGAAGCGTCCCTTG
>CAXTAO010000023.1:0-49095 GCA_964242625.1 uncultured Caulobacteraceae bacterium
CCGGCGACCTGATGCGCCAGGACGAGGAGGGCTATTTCTACTTCGTCGACCGCGTGGGCGACACCTTCCGCTGGAAAGGTGAGAACGTCGCCACCGGCGAGGTGGAGGCGCGGCTGGCGCATGCGGCGGGGGTGCTGGAGGCCGCGGTCTACGGCGTGGCGGTGCCTGGGCAGGAGGGCCGCGCGGGCATGGCGGCCCTGCGTGTCGGCCCAGGTTTCGATCTCAGCGCGCTGGACGCGGTGATCGAGGCGGACCTGCCGCCCTACGCGCAGCCGCGCTTCGTGCGCCTGCAGCCGGAGATCGAGACCACCGGCACCTTCAAGTATCGCAAGGCCGACCTCGTGGCCCAGGGCTATAACCCCGAAACGGTGGAGGACGCCCTCTACCTACGAGAGCCGGGCGGGCCGCTGCGCCCGCTCGACGCCGACCTGCACCGCGCGGTCCTCGCCGGCGACATTCGCCTCTGAAGTCGTCGGGAAAATTGGATAGCCCGAACTACATCCAACGACTTTACAAATCAAAGCGCTTGCGATAGTGAGGCTCTCGTCTGGGCAGGGAGCCTCACATGACCGACATCCAGGGTATCCGCGACGATCTCGCCTTCATGCGGGAGGTGGCGCAGGGCGCGCAGGGCACGCTCACGGGCGGCGGCATCCTCGCGGCGTCGGGGCTGATCTACGGCGGCGCGAGCCTCGTCCAATGGGCGATGCTGAGCGGCCGCGCCCCGGCCAGCGACGCCGCCATCCTGTGGACCTGGGGGCTGGCCTCCGCCGCCTTCTACGCCGTCCTTTTCGTCGAGGTGCGGCGGCTCAAGCGCGAGCGGGGCGCGAGCGTGGCCGCCCGGGGCGCGGGGGTGACGTGGTGGGCCACGGGACTCGCCTTCTTCGCCATCGTGCTGGGTTTTGGGATCGCCAACTGGCGCTTGGGGAGCCCGGTCATCTGGGCGGCCATGCCGGTGGTGGCGTTCAGCCTCTACGGCGCGGGGTGGACGGTGGCGGGCCACCTCAGCGGCAAGCGCTGGGTCAAGGGCGTGGCCTGGGCGTCTTTCGTCTTCGCCGTCGCCATCGCCAGCCTGAGCGGCTCGCCCGACATCTGGCTGGCCTACGGTCTGGGGCTCGTCTTCCTGCTCGGCGCGCCCGGGATCGCGCTTCTGCGCCGGGCGTGAGGCCGCCGCCATGGACGGCTTCGACATCGACGCCATCGACGAGGTGATCCACGGCCGGGTGCGGTTGGGCGTCATGGCCCACCTCGCCTCGGCGGGCGCGGCGGAGTTCGGCGAGCTGCGCCGCCGGCTGCAGACCACCGACGGCAACCTCTCGGTCCACCTGCGCAAGCTGGAGGACGCGGGGTTCGTCGAGATCGAGAAGAGCTTCGTCGGCCGCAAGCCGCTGACGCGGGTGCGCCTGACCGGGGCCGGGCGCGCGGGCTTCGCAGGCTATCTTGACGCCATCGGCCGGCTGGTGGACGGCGCGCGGGAGGTGGCGGCGGAGTAGCGGGCGGGTTCCGCCCGTGAACGCCGATCACTAGAATGGGATGGAGAGCGACCCTCAGCGGCCGCCCACCGCCGAGGAGACCCGCCGTGCGCGACCATCTGCAGTTCTACATCGACGGCGCCTGGGTCGATCCCGTCGAGCCCCGCACGCTGGAGGTGATCGACCCGGCGACCGAGGCGGTCTCCGGCCGGATCGCTCTGGGCTCCGCCGCCGACGTCGACAGGGCGGCGGCGGCGGCGCGGCGCGCCTTCCCCGCCTGGAGCGCCACCTCCAAGGACGAACGGCTGGCGCTCTTCGACCGCATCCTGGCCGAGTACCAGGCGCGCTACGCCGACATGGCGGCCGCTATCACCGCGGAGATGGGCGCCCCCGCCTGGCTCGCCCAGCGCGCCCAGGCGGCCATGGGCATGGCGCACCTCAAGACGGCCGCGGAGGTGCTGCGCGGCTACAGCTTCGAGGAAGGGCACGGCGGCTTCGCCGTGGTGCGCGAGCCGATCGGCGTGTGCGGCTTCATCACGCCCTGGAACTGGCCGGTGAACCAGATCGCCGCCAAGGTCGCTCCCGCGCTCGCCACCGGCTGCACCGTGGTGCTGAAGCCGTCGGAGGTCGCTCCCTATTCGGGCGTCGTCTTCGCCGAGATCCTGCATGCGGCGGGCGTGCCGGCCGGGGTCTTCAACCTCGTCAACGGCGACGGGCCGAGCGTGGGCGCGGCGATCGCCTCGCACCCGGAGGTCGACATGGTGTCGTTCACCGGCTCGACCCGCGCCGGGATCGAGGTGGCGCGCGCGGCCGCCCCCAGCGTCAAGCGCGTGCATCAGGAGTTGGGCGGCAAGAGCCCCAACCTCGTCCTGCCCGACGCCGACCTCGCCAAGGCGGTCGCCCAAGGGGTGAAGGCGGTGATGATGAACTCCGGCCAGTCGTGCAACGCGCCCACCCGCATGCTCGTGCCGCGCGACCGCATGGCGGAGGCGGCGGAACTCGCGGCCGCAGCGGCCGTCAAGGCGACGGTCGGCCACCCGGGCGACGACGCGCAACTCGGTCCCGTGGTCAACCGCACGCAATGGGAGAAGATTCAGGCGCTGATCTCCAAGGGGGTGGAGGAGGGCGCGCGCCTTGTCGCCGGCGGCCCGGGCAAGCCCGAGGGGCTGGAGCACGGCTTCTACGTGCGGCCGACCATCTTCGCCGACGTGGAGCCGGGGATGACCGTCGCGCGCGAGGAGATCTTCGGGCCGGTGCTCGTGATGATCGCCTACGACAGCGTCGACCACGCGGTCGAGATCGCCAACGACACGCCCTACGGCCTGGCCGCCTATGTGCAGGGGAGCGACCTCGCCCAGGTGCGTGCGGTGGCCGCGCGGCTGCGCGCGGGCCAAGTGGTGCTCAACGGCGCCGGCCCCGACCTGATGGCGCCCTTCGGCGGCTACAAGCAGTCGGGCAATGGGCGCGAGTGGGGCGCCCACGCCTTTGGCGAGTTCCTGGAGACCAAGGCCGTCATCGGCGCGGGCGCTGTCGCCGCCTGAGGGCTGACACGAAAGGGGCCGGGCGCGCCGCCCGGCCCCTCCGCGCGCTCAGAGCCGCGATCAGTACTTGGCGCGGAGCGTCACGCCGAAGGTGCGCGGGTCGCCCAGGAAGGCGTCCAGCGTGCCGGTGGCGTTGGTGGGCACGTTCTGGAAGCCGCTGTCGAAGGCCACCTGCTTGTAGTCCTTGTCGAACAGGTTCTCGGCCCACAGCTCGACGCTCCAGCGCTCGTCGCGCGGCGCGAACACGACGCGGCCGTTCCAGACCATGAAGTCCTTCTGAATCTTGCCGGGGTCGAGGTCGGAACCGGTGTTGTAGTCGGACGAGAACTTCATCCCGGCGTTGAAGCGCAGCTTGTAGTTGTCGCTGACGTCCACCGTGTAGGTGCCCGAGAACGCCGCCGAGTACAGGGGCGCGAGCGACAGGCGCGACCCGCGCGAGCCCTGGAAGCCCGTGCGCAGTTCGAAGGCGGCCAGCTCCTGGGCCGACAGGTCGTAGCGGGTATCGGCCACCGTCAGCCCGCCCTGGAACGACAGGTTGTGCATCGGAAACCAGAAGAAGTCGGTGTCCAGCCCCTTGCTATGGATCTTCGGCACGGTGTCGACCACGAAGACGAGCCCGGTGAAGGTGTTCAGCTGGAAGTCGGTGAACTCCTGGTAGAACAGGGTGGCGTTGAGCAGGAGGCGGCGGTTGAACAGCGTGGCCTTTTCGCCCAGCTCGTAGGAGTTGACGAACTCGCCGGGGAAGGAGGTGTCGGTGATCGGCGTGTTCACCGCCGCGCTGCCGGGGGCGCAGCCCGGCTGGCCCACGGTGCATTCGCTGCGGTCGAGATTGAAGCCGCCCGCCTTGTAGCCACGCGCGTAAGACGCGTAGGTCAGAAGGTGGGGATCGACGTGGTAGCTGATCTTGACCGTGCCCGAGAGCTCCTGTTCGCCCTGGGTCTGGTGGTCGGTGAAGTTGTTGTAGCCGGGGCTCAAGAACGGCAGGCAGAGCGTGCCGTTGACTGCATCGAGCTGTTGAGCGGCCGCGGGGTTCACCCGCGCGAGGATGCCGAAGGCGGCGTTGGCCGCGCCGCACCCCGCGCCGTTCCCGACATTTGTGCTGGCGGTGTTCAGCACCTTCTCGTCGTCGGTGTAGCGGATGCCGAAATTGATCTCGAGCTTGTCGGTGAGGTGATAGGTGTCGTTGGTGAAGATTGAATAGGTATCGTCACGCTGGCGATAACGGTCCAGCGAGCCGTCGCCCGAATTGTAGTTGACGCCGCCCACGAACGGGAAGGTGAGGCCGGTGCGCAGGAAGGTGGGATCGGGCTTGCCTTCCACGAGCGACGAGAACAGGAGGCTGAGGTAGGGCGTGAACGCCTGGCCGACGCGCAGGCTGAAATTCGAGCGCAGGTTCTCGTTCGAGTAGAAGCCGCCAACCAGCCAGTCGAGCTTGCCCGTCGTCCCCGCCAGCCGCAGCTCCTCGCTGATGGTCCGGAACTCGTTGCTGTTGCTGTCGTCGGTAGGCAGGTAGTCGATGTCGGCGGTGGAGAAGTCGGAGTCGAAGCCCGACGTGGTCTTCCAGTCGCGGTAGGCGGTGACCGAGGTCAGCGTCGCGTTCAGGCTGGGGATGCGGTAGTCGGCCTGCAGCGACACCCCGCCGTCCGTCACGTCCTGCACGTCCGGGCGGTTGGAGTAGCCGTTGCGCGCAAAGGGGTTGCTGGCGTCGCCGTCGCTGCCGCCGAGCGCGCCCACGAGCTCCTGCGCGAGGTTGGGCGCGGGCGCCTGGCTCGGCCGGATCAGCACCGCCATGCAGCACCGCTCGTCGCGGTGGCTGTAGTCGGCGATGAACCGCAGCGTCAGGTCTTCGGTCGGCTTGGCCAGGAGCTGGCCGCGGATGGTGTAGAAGTTGCGGTCGTTGTCGAAATCCTTGGTGCGCGGCCCTGCCCCGGTGTTGACGTCGAAGAAGCCGTCGCGCTGGCGATCGGCGATGTAGAGGCTGCCCGCCAGCTTGTCGGCGATCAAGGGGCCGGTCACTTCGGCCGAGCCGCCGGCCTGGCCGTAGTTGCCGGCGGTGAACTCGGCGTTCGCGCCGAACTTGAACGAGGGCGCCGCGGTGATGACGTTGATCACGCCGGCCGAGGTCGACTTGCCGAACAGCGTGCCCTGCGGGCCCTTCAGCACCTCGATCCGCTCGACGTCGCCCAGATCGCCGAAGCCCACGCCGTTGCGGGGGCGGTAGACGCCGTCGATCACCACGCCCACCGACGACTCCAGGCCCGGGTTGTCGCCAACCGTGCCGACGCCGCGGATGCGCGCGGTGGTGGAGGCTTCCGACGACGTGGAGGTGACGAGGAGGCCGGGCGTGAGGTTCGCCAGGTCCTTGATGTCCTTGGTGCCTGAGTCCTGCAGGAGCTGCTTGGAGACGGTGGTCACCACCACCGGCACGTCCTGCAGGTTCTGCGTGCGCTTCTGCGCGGTGACGACGATCTGGTTGGGCGCGTTGTCGACATCGGCGGGCGGGGCGCTGCGGGCGGGCGGAGCCACCGCGGCGGTGGTGTTGGGGGCTTCCCGCGAGCCCTGCTGCGGCGACGCCGGATTGGCCGCGCTCTGGGCGGCGGCCGCCCCGCATAGACACAGGCTCAGCGCCAGAGTCGAAGCTCCGGCGTACGCCGACCGCATGCGCATGGCGCGTTTCCCCTCGCGGACCGTTCGCCGCCTAGTTGGCCCCGGGTTGATCCCGAAGCATAACGCTAGGTTAGCGACGTTCACTCTCGTGCGTCCAGCCCTGTGACCGAACGTTTTTGACGCATAGGTCGCCAGCGCTGACGAAGCCGTTAAAAGCCGTTCACCGGAGCGGTCGGCTTGTCTCGCCGGCCTGCAACGCGCACCTGCGCCCCATGCCGGTCTCCACCCGATACCTGCCCGATCCGCGCTTTGCGGCCCTCGGTCCGGAGTTCGCCGACGTGGTTGCGCCCGCGCGCTTTCCCGAGCGGACCGTCCGCCTGTACGAGCGCAAACACGCCGCGAGCGTCGGCCTGGAGTCGCTCGAGGACGGCGAGGCGGCGGCGCAGTTCGGCGGTTTCGCGGGCCTGCCCGGTCAGCCGGGGCCGCTCGCCATGCGCTACCATGGCCACCAGTTTCGCCACTACAACCCCGACCTGGGCGACGGGCGCGGCTTCCTCTACGCCCAGGTCCGCGCCGATGACGGGCGACTGCTCGACCTCGGCACCAAGGGCTCGGGGAGCACGCCCTGGTCGCGCGCCGGCGACGGGCGGCTCACTCTGAAGGGCGCGGTGCGCGAGGCGCTGGCGACCGCCATGCTGGAAGCGCTGGGCGTGCCCACCTCCAAGACGCTGGCTGTCGTCGAGACGGGCGAGGCGCTGGTGCGGGGCGACGAGCCGTCGCCGACGCGCTCGGCGGTGCTGACGCGCCTCGGCTGGAGCCACATCCGTTTCGGGACCTTCCAGCGCCTGGCCTACCACGGTCGACGCGACCTCCTGGCGACGCTCGTGGACCATGTGGCGGAGGTCTACGCGCCCGACCTCCTGGCGCACGAGGGGCCGGCGCGGGCGGCGGCGCTGCTCGACCGCACGGTCGCGCTCTCCGCAGAGCTCGCCGCGGCGTGGATGGCGGCGGGCTTCGTCCACGGCGTGCTCAACACCGACAACATGAACATCAACGGCGAGAGCTTCGACTACGGGCCCTGGCGCTTCCTGCCGCACTCCGATCCGAACTTCACCGCCGCCTACTTCGACCACTCGGGACTCTACAGCTTCGGCCGCCAGCCCGAGGCGGTGTTCTGGAACCTGCAGCAACTCGCCGCCTGCCTCGTCCTGCTCGCCCCCGACGATGGGCAGGCGCCCTTCCTGGACGCGCTGAACAGCTTCGGAGCGCGCTACCGCGACGCCTTCGCGCGCGCGATGGTCCGGCGGCTCGGGGTGGAGGCGCGGGGCGGCGAGACGGACCTGGCGCTCGCCGAAGCGGCGCTCGCGCTTCTGGCCGAGGGGGCGCCCGCCCTGCGATGGGAGCCGCTCTTCTTCGACTGGCAGGGCGGGGTCATGTCGGAGGCGCGCGCGCTGAACGGCCCGCGCGCGCCGCTCTTCGCGGGCGAGGCCGGGCGCGCCTTCCGCGCCGCGCTCGCGCCCTACGTCGCACGCGCGCCGGGCCGGCTGGCCGATCCCGTGTTCGCCGCGCCCGAGCCGGAAGAGATGCTGATCGACGAGGTGGAGGCGCTGTGGGCGCCCATCGCCGAGCGCGACGACTGGGCGCCCTTCCACGCCAAGCTCGCCCGGATCGAGGCGGTGCGGCGCGCCTATGCGCTCGACCACGAGGAAGGAACGGCGCACGTCGCCTGACGTTTTCTTGCGGACCCCATCACCTCGGCCGCGGGTGCGCCCGCTCGGCCCTGCTCACGAGGAGGCCGCCATGGCCAAGGACGTCGACGAAGCCCAGCCGCAGTACCACACCGACTGGCGCGTCATCCAAGAGTTCGACACGGTCAAGGACCTGCCGCTGGCCCTGGCCGAGAACGCGCGCAAGCGTTCGATCGGCGCGCTGAACCAGATCTTGGCCGACACCATGACCCTGCGCGACCTCTACAAGAAGGCGCACTGGCAAATTTCGGGCGCAACCTTCTATCAGCTGCACCTTCTTCTTGACACGCACTACGAAGCGCAGGCCGAAGCAGTGGACAAGATCGCCGAGCGGATCATGGCGCTGGGCGGCTTGTCCTATGCCACGCCGTGGGATGTGGCGGAGAATACGCATCTGCAGCGTCCGCCCAAGGGCCGCGAGGACGTGCCCTCCAACCTGAGCCGGCTCCTCGAGGCTCACAGGAAGTGCCTGGCCTACATGCGCGAGGCGGCCAAGGAAGCCGCCGATTACGGCGACGACGGCACCAACGACCTGATCGTCTCCGACCTGATCCGTGTGCACGAGCCGCAAGTGTGGTTCCTGGCCGAGCACTTGGCGTCCGGCCCGCTCCTGCCGTCGACCAGCCGCGAGGCGGGCGACCAGCCGCCCCGACACTGACGAGGTCTAACGAGGCCGGGGCGGCGCGCCCTGGCCTCAGACGTCCCCGGCCTCACACATCGCCGGCCACGGGCGTCTCGAACGGGATGGGTGCGCCGTCGAGCCGACGTCCCACGCGCGTCGCCCAAACGTAGAGCGCGGCGGTGAGGGCGGCGAAGCCGACGAGGCCCAGCACCTCGCCCACGCCCGCGAAGCCGTCGCCCACGAGCGCCAGGGGCGCGCCCTTGCCCGAACCGGCCACGACGGCGGCGATGACGACGCCGACCAGGCTCTCGCCGACGATCAGCCCCGACGCCATCAAGACGCCCATGCGCTTGGTCGGTTCGGCCGCGGCGCCTCCGCGCCGGTCGGCCGCGCGGTCGAACCACCAGCCGATCACCGCGCCCACCACGATCATCAATGTCACGTCCTGCGGCAGGTAGACGCCCAGGCCGACCGCCAACGGCGCGAGCCGCGGCAGGCGCGCGCGGCCGAGCGCCTCGTCCAGGAGGATCACGACCACCCCCACCGCCGTCCCCGCGCCGATCAGGTCCCAGCGTAGGTCGCCGGTGATGACGCCGCGGGCCAGCGCGCTCATCAGCCCGGCCTGGGGGGCGGCCAGCGCATTCGGTCCGGCGCCCGGCGCGCCGACGAAGCCGTACGCCTTGGAGAGCACGTTCAAGACGGGCGGGATCACCGCCGCGCCGACGAGCACGCCGACCAAGAGCGCGGCCTGCTGCTTCCACGGCGTCGCCTCCACCAACTGGCCGGTCTTGAGGTCCTGCAGGTTGTTGTTGGCGATGGAGGCGACGTTGAAGACGAAGCTCACCAGGAACAGGGTGAAGGCGATCAGCGCCTTGCCCGCGTCCGCCCCGGCAGCCGCTTTCAGCCCGACCACCAGGAGGAGCGAGGCGGTGATGGTGGCGAGGATGCCCACGCCTGAGAGCGGCGAGTTCGACGAGCCGATCAGCCCGGCCATGTAGCCGCACACCGCCGAGACCAGGAAACCCATGATCACGATGAACAGCACGCCGCCGACGACCAGCGGGACGGTGAGGCTGCCCAGCGCGGCCTGACGCGCGAAGTCGGCGAGCTGCCAGCCGATAGGGACGAGGCAAGCCAGGCCGATCAGCGCCACGAGGCCGATGGGCAAGTCGCGCTCGGTCAAGGGCAGGCTGGCGGCGTCGCCGGCTTGGCGCGCGCGCTGGGCCGCCATGGCGCCGCGCAGCCCGCTCGAGATCGGCGCGATCAGCTTGAGGAGCGTCCAGATCGAGGCGACCCCGATCACGCCCGCGCCCACAAGCCGCGCTTCCGACCGAAACACGCCGTTGACGAAGGTCGAAAAGTCGCTGGCGGGCAAGGCGTGCAGCGAGGTCAACCAGGGCACCGCACCCAGCCAGGCGATCGCGACGCCGATCAGCATGGCGACGCCCACCCACAGCCCGACGAGGTGCCCCACGCCCAGAAGCGCCAGCGAGAGCCCGAGGTTGTAGCCCGTGCCCGCCGAACCTGCGCCCAGGCGGAAGGTGTGCGCCACGTTGCCGGCGAAGAGCTTGGTCGCCACCACCAGCGCGAAGCCGGCCGAGGCGAGGGAGCCGCCCACGACCGTCAGGAGCCCCGCGCGGCTTTCAGCCTCGGCGGCGGGGTTGTCGCCCTTGGCCCCGGCGCCGACGCGGAGCACCTCCGCGCACGCCACCCCCTCGGGATAAGGCAGGTCGCTGTCGGTCACGAGCGCGCGGCGCAGAGGGATGGAGTACATCACCCCCAGGATGCCGCCGAGCGCGCAAATCCCGAACGAGGCCCAGAACGGGAAGCCCGTCCACCAGCCGACCATGACGAGGCCGGGCAGGATGAAGATGATCGATGACAGCGTGCCGGCGGCCGAGGCCACCGTCTGCACGATGTTGTTCTCCTGGATGGTCGAGGACTTGAAGCTGCGCAGCACCGCCATGGAGATCACGGTTGCGGGAATGGAGGACGCGAAGGTCAGCCCCGCCTTCAGCCCGAAGAACACGTTTGCGGCGGTGAAGACGGTGGTGATCAGCGCGCCCAAGACGAGGCCGCGCACCGTCAGCTCCGCGCCTCGTCCGCCCGCTCGCGGCATGTCCATGCGTGCGCTCCCCGCCGTCCTGGTCGATACGGCTAGCGGTAGCGGGGGCGGGGGTCAAAGCCTGCCTCCTCCGTCCGCCACCTTGCGCGACGTTCATGTGACGAGGGCGCAAGGCTCGGCTAGAGCGGTGGGGAGAGCTCCGATGCAGGCGAGGACATCATGCGCGCGTTTTGGCTGGCAGGCGCGGCGGCGCTGGCGATGACGACGGCGGCGGGCGCGCAGACGGCCGGCGCCGGGCGCACCTCGGCGACGTCCCCTACCGCGGGCCGACCCGCGCCGGCAGGGGCCGCTCAGCCGGGCGGTTCGGCCAGCGCCAGTCCGTTGCTGCAGCCCTGGACCGGCCCCTACGGCGGCGTGCCGCGCTTCGACCTCGTGCGCGTCTCCGACTTCGAGCCCGCGCTGGAGGCGGCCATGGCCGAGACGCGGCGCGAGGTCGACGCCATCGTAAGCAACCCGGCCCCGCCCACCTTCGACAACACCATCCTCGCCATGGAGCGCAGCGGCCGCACGCTGGGACGCGTGTCGACTGTCTACGGCATCTGGACCTCCAACCTGAACACGCCCGACGTGCAGGCGATCGACCAGCGCATGTCGCCGCGCCTGGCCGCCTTCCAGGACAGCATCACCCAGAACGGCAAGCTGTTCGCTCGCATCGACGCGGTCTACCAGAAGCGTGACGCCTTGCCGCTGAACGCCAAGCAGAAGCGGCTGGTCTGGCGGGTGTGGACCAACTTCGCCGAGCAGGGAGCCAAGCTCTCGGTCGCGGACAAGGCGAAGCTGTCGCAGATCAACCAGGAGCTGGCGGGGCTCTACACGAAGTTCAGCCAGAACGAGCTTTCCGACGAGGAGACCTACGCGCTCGCCATCACCGACCGGGCGCAGCTCGCCGGCCTGCCGCAGAGCCAGATCGACGCGGCGGCGGCGGAGGCGCAGCGACGGGGCAAGCCCGGCCAGTGGCTGATCGCCAACACCCGCTCGTCGATGGAGCCGTTCCTCACCTATTCGAGCGTGCGGCCCCTGCGTGAGGCGGGCTTCCGCATGTGGACCTCGCGCGGCGATCATCCGGGCGCGCACGACAACAACCCGATCGTGACGCGGATCCTGGCGCTGCGCGTCCAGAAGGCGAACCTTCTGGGCTACCCCACCTACGCCCACTGGCACCTAGCCGACACCATGGCCAAGACGCCGGACAACGCCATGCGCCTGATGATGCAGGTGTGGACGCCCGCCGTCGCCCAGGTGCACGCCGACGTGGCCGACATGCAGAAGATCGTGGACGGGGAGCCCAAGTCGGCGAACGGCGGCGGCTTCAAAATCCAGCCGTGGGATTACCGCTACTACGCCGAGAAGCTGCGCAAGGCGAAGTACGACCTCGATCTCAACGAGGTGAAGCCGTACCTGCAGCTCGAGCACGTGCGCGAGGCGATGTTCTACTCCGCCGGACGGCTCTATGGCCTCACCTTCACCAAGGTCGAAGGCGTGCCGGTGTTCGACCCGGCGATGAGCGTCTACGAGGTGCGTGACCGCGCGGGCCGCCACGTGGGCCTGTGGTACTTCGACCCCTATGCCCGGCCGGGCAAGAACTCCGGCGCGTGGATGAACGCCTACCGCGAGCAGTACCGCATCGACGGCGGCCAGGCGACCATCGTCAGCAACAACGCCAACTTCGTGCGCGGCGCGCCGGGCCAGCCGGTGACCCTCTCCTACGACGACGCCAAGACCATGTTCCACGAGTTCGGCCACGCCCTGCACGGGCTGAACTCCAACGTGACCTATCCGACGTTGTCAGGCACCAACGTGGCGCGCGACTTCGTGGAGTTCCCCTCGCAGTTCAACGAGAACTATCTCCTCACCCCCGACGTCCTGAAGCTCCTGGTCAACGCGCAGGGCCAGCCGATGCCGGCTGAGCTCGTCGCCAAGATCCGCCGCGCCCACACCTTCAACCAGGGCTTCTCGACGGTGGAGGCGCAGGCGAGCGCCATCGTCGACATGCGCATGCACCTGGCGGGCGCGACGCCCGTGGAGCCGCACGCCTTCGAGACGGCCACCCTGGCCGAGCTCGGCATGCCGACGGAGATCGTCATGCGCCACCGCATCCCGCAGTTCGGCCACGTGTTCTCAGGGGAAGGCTACGCCGCCGGCTACTATGGCTATCTGTGGGCGGAGGTCCTGGACCACGACGCCTACGAAGCGTTCGAGGCGACGGGGAACCCCTACGATCCCGCCACCGCCCAGCGCTTCCACGACGCCATACTGAGCCGCGGCGACACGGTGGACCCGGCGGACGCCTACCGCGCCTTCCGCGGCCGTGACGCGAGCCCCGACGCGCTGCTGCGCGACCACGGCTTCCCCGTGCCTACGGCGAGCGCCCAGCGCTGAGGCGCCGCCGCCTCCCCCGCCGGGCGCGGGAGAGGCGGGGCCGGCCTCACTTCTTGGCGGCGATGATCCGGTCGAGCGAGCCCTCGCCGCCGCCGACCTTCTCCAGGTGCGGGTAGCGCAGGCCGCCGGTGTAGGGGATGCGCACGGTGGTGTAGCGGTCGCCCTGTTTCATCAGGAGGTCGACGCCGCCCGTGGTCTTGGCGGCGGTGACGGCGGCCTTGAGCTCGTCGCCGTCGTAGGTGCGGCCGTTCACCGCCACGATTTGCTGGCCGCTGGTCAGGCCCGCCTTGAACGCCGGGCTGTCCCACAGGACCGCGCCCAGGGTGTCGCCCTTGCCGACGGCGAAGCCCAGCGAGTACTCGAGGTCGACCGCTTTCCGCCGCCCCTCGTTCTGCGTCCACATCTTGGACGGTTCCTCGGTGTAGACGAGGCGGTAGCCGCCGCGCGCCAAACCCTCCAGCGGCGCGCCGGGGCCGTGGCTGTTGACGCGGGTGGAGAGGAAGCTCGCCCAGTCGTAGGGCGTCACCGCGTTCAGCGCCGCGACCACGTCGTCGAAGGTGTAGGTCTTGGTGATATAGCTGCCGTTCTCGACGCCGAAGAAGCCGCGGGCGAAATCGTCCAGGCTCTTGCGGCCGCCGGTGCGCTGGCGGATCAGCGTGTCGGCGTCGAGCCAGATCAGCTGGCCCTCGGTGTAATAGTCCTCCGGTCGCTGCCATGAGCGCCAGGGCTCGGCCGAGCGCTGGGAGAGGATCGGCTCGTTGGTGGTGTCCTGCATGGCGCGCCAGGTGCGGCCGCTTCGGTGGTCGAGCTCGGCGGCGGTCAGCGCCAGCTCGTCGCGGAAGGTCTCGGCGTCCCACAGGCCCGAGCGCGCGGCCAAGACATAGCCCCAGTACTGCGTCTGTCCCTCGTAGACCCAGAGCAGGCTGTCGCGCATGGGCACGTTGTAGTTGGGCGTCCACAAGTCGGCGGGGCGGCGGAACTTGCCGTTCCACGAGTGGGTGTATTCGTGGGCGAGTAGGTCGCGCTCGCCGCTCGTCTTGTCCCAGTCGCTGAAGTACTTGGGCCCTGCCCCGTCCTCCGATGAGCGGTGATGCTCAAGTCCGATGCCGCCGAGCTCGTCCGAGAGCGCCAGCAGGAAGTCGTAGTGGTCGTAGTGGTGCGCGCCATACAACTTGTACGCCTGCTGCACGAGGGCGCGGTGGACGGTCAGCTGTTCGGGCGTGACCTCCAGATACTTGGGCGCGTCAGCCACGAGATCGAGATGCACGGGAACAGGCCCGCCCGGATCGAGGTCCAGCCGCTTGGTGTATCGCCCGGCCATCAGGGGCGAGTCGACCAGTGTGTTGAGCGTGGTGGTGCGGAAGGTGGTCACGCCGCCCACGGGCGCGCCGGCGGGCTCCACCGCGCCGAACACCGCCCAGCCGTCGGGGACCTTGACGCTGGCGTCCACCGGTATGCGCCGGGCGTACCAGCCCGCCGGGTAGAGCACGACGGTGTTCCACTGCAGGTTGACGATGTCGGGCGTGGCGGTGATCCGCCCCTGGTTGCCGGCCGTCGGCGACAGGTACTGGAAGTCGACCTCGAGCGCTGCGGCGCCCGCGGGCGCGTCGACGTGGAAGGCGTGCACGTTCACCGTGTCGCGCCGCCACTCCAGCCGGCGGCCGCCCGCGCTGACGACGAGGCCGGCGAGCTTGTCGATCGGTCCGTCGGGCTCGTGATCGCCGGGCAGCCACTGCGGGTAGAGCAGGGTGACGGGCCCCGGCCCCGCCAGCGGGATCGTCTCGTGCACGCTGAAGATGCGGTGGGCGGTGTCGGTCACGTCCACCGCCACCCGCATGGGGCCGGCGGGGTAGGGCGCGTCGCGCGGCGCGGTGATGGGCGGGGGGGCGGGGGCCTGCTCGGGCTGGACGACCCCGGCGCCGGCGGGAGCCTGCAGGGCGGCGAGGAGGGCGATGGCGGACGCGTGCACGGGGCGGGGAACTCGCGGCGAGGACGCCGGACCGGTTCGCCCGACGCGCGAACCTAGCCGTCGCGCGCCTCGACGCAAGCCGCCGGGGACGCGATCAGCGCGCGGTTGCGGGCCTAGCGTCCGCCGTGGCGGGGCGGCCCACCTCCGCCTCGCCCAGACCGCCGCCGAGCGCGCGATAGAGCGCCACCACATTAGTCGCCCGCGTCAGCCGCGCGGAGATCAGCGTCTGCTGGGCGGTGGCGAGGTTGAGTTGGGCGGTCAAGACGTTGAGGTAGGTGTCGACCCCGCGCTGGTAGCGCGCCTGGCTGAGGTTCAGCGTGCCCTGCAGCGCGCCGACCAGCCGCTCCTGCGAGCTCACGAGCCCCTCCACCGTGCCGCGCTGGGCCAGCGCGTTGGCCACGTCGGTGAAGGCCTGCTGGATCGCCTTCTCGTAGCTCGCCAGCGCCGAGTCGCGCTGGGCGCGGGAGTAGGCGAGGTTGGCGCGGTTACGCCCGAAGTCGAAGATCGGCAGGCTGACGTTCGGCCCGAAGCTGTAGGTGCCGGTGCCGGACCCGAACAGCTTGTTCAAGTAGAGGCTGGTCGAGCCGCCCGAGCCGGTCAGCGAGATCGTGGGGAAGAAGGCCGCACGCGCCGCGCCGATGTCGGCGTTGTAGGCGCGCAGTTGGTGCTCGGCTTGGCGCACGTCGGGCCGCTGCAGGAGCACGGTCGAGGACAGACCCCCGGGCGCGTCCGGCAAGGTCGGCAAGTCGGCCTCGAGGGGCTCCGGCAGGAGGTCGGCGGGCACGGGCGCGCCGACCACGAGGTTCAGCGCGTTGCGGTCCTGCTCGCTCTGGGCGAGGTAGGTCTGGATGTTGGAGGTGGCGGTCTCCACCGCCGTCTGCGCCTGCTGCACGTCCAAAAGCGAGGCGATGCCGTAGCGGAAGCGGTCCTGGGTGATCTTCAGCGTCGACTGCTCGGCCTTGAGCGTGTCGCGCTCGGTCTTCAGCCGCTGCAGGTCGGCGGCGTAGGTCAGCCAGTCGGTGGCGACCTCGGCCACGATGGAGATCTGCGTCGAACGGCGGCCTTCGGCGGAGGCGAGGTAAGTCTCGAACGCCTCCTTGGTCAGCGAACGCACGCGGCCGAACAGGTCCAGCTCGTAGTCGGTGAAGCCCAGGCTCGCGTCGTAAATCCGGTAGGAGCCCGAGATGCCGGTGGTGGTCGAGCCGAGGCCGCCCACGCCCGTGCCGCCCGTCACCGAGCCGCCTGCGCCCCCGGCGCCCACGGTGGTTCCCCCCGCGCCCGTTCCGCCCGTCGATGTGCCCGCGCCCACCCCGGTCGCGGCCGAGCCGCTGACCCCGTAGGAGGAGCCCAGCCCCGTGGTGAAGCCCGCGCCGGCGTTCACGGTCGGCAGGAGGTCGGCGCGCTGCACGCGGTAGAGCGCGCGCGCTTCGACGATGGAGAGGGCGGCGGTGCGCAGGTCGCGGTTCTCGCGCAGGGCCAGCGCCACGACGTTCTTGAGCTTGAGGTCGGTGAAGAAGGCGCTCCACGGCGTGGCCGCGGTGAGCGCCCCGTCGCCGGACGCCTGCGGATAGACTCCGCCGGACGGGAAGGCCGGAGGCGTCACGTCGGCGGCCTGGCGTGGAAGCGGCGGCTCCAGCGTGCAGGCGGCGAGGCTCGCCGCGAGCACGGTCGCCGCGAACGGGCGCAGGCGGGAGGGGAGGGAGGCCATGGCGGCTCCTCAGGCCTTCGCCGTGTTGGCGTTGTTGAGCTTGTCGGCCGGCGTGGTCTTGGCGGGCTTCTTGCCGAAGGCGCGGGTCACCAGCACGAAGGCCAGCGGCACGAAGAAGATGGCCAGGAGGGTCGCCGAGATCATGCCCCCGATCACGCCCGTGCCGATGTCGTTCTGCGAGCCCGAGCCCGCGCCGGTTGAGATGGCCAGCGGCAAGACGCCGACGATGAAGGCCAGCGAGGTCATCAGGATGGGGCGCAGGCGCAGGCGCGCCGCCTCGAGCGCCGCTTCCACCACGTTCTTGCCCTCGCGCTCGGCCCCTTCGGCGAACTCCACGATCAGGATGGCGTTCTTGGCGGCCAGTCCCATGGTGGTGAGGATGCCCACCTGGAAATACACGTCGTTGTTGAACTTCCTGAGGGTCGCGGCGAGCACCGCCCCCACGATGCCGAGCGGGATCACCAGTAGCACAGCCACCGGCACCGACCAGCTCTCGTAGAGCGCGGCCAGGCACAAGAAGACCACCAGGATCGACAGGCCGTAGAGGAAGCCCGTCTGCGAGCCGGAGTTCTTCTCCTCGTAGGAGAGTCCGGTCCACTCGTAGCCCACGCCCTTTGGCAGCTTGCCGATCATCTTCTGCACGGTGTCGAGCGCCTGGCCGGAGCTGACGCCCGGGGCGGGCTGGCCCAGCACTTCGAACGCGGGCAGGCCGTTGTAGCGCTGCAGCTGAGCCGGGCCGTAGGTCCACTCCACCGAGGAGAAGGACGAGAACGGCGCCAGCGTGCCGGTCGAGCCGCGCACGTACCACTTCTGCAGGTCGTCGGGGCTGGCGCGGTAGGGCGCGTCGCCCTGCACGTAGATGCGCTTCACCCGGCCGCGGTCGATGAACTGGTCGACGTAGGACGAGCCGAAGGCGGTCGAGAGCACGTCGTTGATGTCGGCGATCGCCAGGCCCTGGGCGGTGGCGCGCGGCCCGTCGATGGTGAACTTGAGCTGGGGCACGTCCGGCAGGCTGTTGGGGCGCACGCCCACCAGCGTCGGGTCCTTGGACGCCATGCCGAGGAGCTGGAACTGCGCGGCGGCCAGCGCATCGTGTCCGATGTTCGCCTTGTCCTCGAGCTCGAGGTCGAAGCCGGTGGCGTTGCCCAGCTCCTGCACCGAGGGCGGGATCACGGTGAACACCTGCGCGTCGGGGAAGCTCTGCCAGGCGGCCATGGCGCGCCCGGCGATGGCCGGCGCTCGGTTCTTGGCGCCCTTGCGCTCCGACCAGTCCCGGAAATGGATAAACGCCAGGCCCGAGTTCTGGCCGTTGCCTGCGAAGGAGAAGCCCGCGGCGGTGAACACGCCGTCCACGCTCGCCTGCTCCTTGTCGAGGAAATGGTCCTCCACCCCCTTCAGCACCTGCTCGGTGCGCTCGAAGGTCGAGCCGGCGGGCAGCTGCACCAGGGTGAAGGCCACGCCCTGGTCCTCGTCGGGCAAAAAGCCCGTGGGGAGGCGTAGGAAGAAGAAGGCGAGCACACCCACCACCGCCAGGTAGACGATTGAGGCGGGGATCCAGTTCTTGATCATCCGCTTCAGCCCGCCCTCGTAGGCGTGCACGCCCTTGTCGAAGGTGCGGTTGAACCAGCCGAAGAAGCCGCGCCGGCGGCCCTTGGCCTGTTTCGGCGGCTTCAGGAGGGTGGCGCAGAGCGCGGGCGTGAGGATCAGCGCCACCGCCACCGACAGGAGCACCGCTGAGACGATCGTCACCGAGAACTGGCGGTAGATCACTCCGGTCGAGCCTCCGAAGAAGGCCATGGGGATGAACACCGCGACGAGCACGAGCGCGATGCCGACCAGCGCGCCGGTGATCTCGTCCATCGACTTGCGGGCCGCCTCCTTGGGCGAGAGGTTCTCCTCCTCCATGATCCGCTCGACGTTCTCGACCACCACGATCGCGTCGTCGACGAGGAGGCCGATGGCCAGCACCATGGCGAACATGGTCAGGGTGTTGATCGAGTAGCCGGCGATCGCCAGCACCCCGAAGGTGCCCAGCAGCACCACCGGCACCGCGATGGTCGGAATGATCGTCGCCCGCCAGTTCTGCAGGAACAGGAACATGACGATGAAAACGAGGATGATCGCCTCGAACAGCGTCTTGACCACGTCCTCGATCGATAGCTTCACGAAGGGCGTAGTGTCGTAAGGGAAGACGTACTTCACGTCCGGCGGGAAGTTGGAGCTGAGCTCGGCCACGCGCTTCTTCACCGCGTCCGCCGTCTGCAAGGCGTTGGCGCCCGGAGCGAGCTTGATGCCGAAGCCCGCGGCGGAGTGGCGGTTGTAGCGCGCCACCACGTTGTAGCTGTCCTGGCCGAGCTCGACGCGCGCCACGTCCGACAGGTGGATGATCGAGCCGTCGGGGTTGGTCTTGACGATGATCGCGCGGAACTGCTCGGGCGTCTGCAGGCGCGACTGGGCGGTGATGATGGCGTTGAGCGCCTGACCCGGCACCGAGGGCGCCGCGCCGATCTGGCCCGCCGCGATCTGGGCGTTCTGGGCGGCGATGGCCGTCTTCACGTCGCTCGTCGTCAGCGAATAGGTCTGCAGCTTGTAGGGGTCCACCCAGATGCGCATGGCGTACTGGCCGCCGAAGACCAGCGTGTCGCCCACGCCGTTCACCCGGCTGAGCGGATCCTGCAGCTGGGAGACGATGATGTCGCCCAGGTCGGCGTTGTTGTGGCTGTCGTCCTGCGAGTACAGGCCCACGAACATCAGGAAGTTCTTGGTGGCCTTGGCCACCACCAGCCCCTGCTGCTGCACCGTAGCGGGCAGAAGCGGCGTGGCGAGCGACAGCTTGTTCTGCGTCTGCACCTGGGCGATGTCGGGGTTGGTGCCCTGGGCGAAGGTGAGGGTGATGGTCACCGTGCCCGAGCTGTCGCTGGTCGACGACAGATACTCGAGGTGGTCGAGGCCTTTCAGCTGCTCCTCGATCACGGTGGTGACCGTGTTCTCGAGCGTCTGCGCCGAGGCCCCGGGGTAGGTGGCGGTGATCGAGACCGCTGGCGGCGCCACCGCTGGGTACTGGGCGATCGGCAGGCTCGTGATGGCGAGCGCGCCCGCCAGCATGATGATGATGGCGATCACCCAGGCGAAGATCGGCCTGTCGATGAAGAAGCGGGACATGGGTTACGCGCGCTCCGGCGACGCTTAGCCGCGGCCGGCGGAGGAGGGCGTGCCGTTGGCCCCGCCCTGGCCGCTCGCGCCGCCCGGCTTGCCGCCGGCCGCCGGTGCGACAGCTGCGGCGCCCAGCTGGGCGGCGGGCACGGCCTGCACCTTGGTCCCGGGCTGCTGCACGCGCGAACCGCCGGCGGTGATCAGCTCGTCGCCCGGCTTGAGCCCAGAGGTGATCAGCCAGTTCGACCCGACCGCGCGATCAATGGTGACGGGACGCACCTGCGCCGCCCCGTTCACGACGATCATGGCGGTCGCCGCGCCCTTCGGGTCGCGCGCGATGGCGGTCTGCGGCGCGAGCACGCCCTGCTGCACCACGGCCTGGGTCAAGACCTCGCGCACGAACATGCCCGGCAGGAGCGTGCGGTTGGGGTTGGGGAAGACGGCGCGCAGGATCACCGAGCCCGTGGTCGGGTCCACCTGCGCCTCGGCGAAGCGCAGCTCGCCCTCCACGGGGTAGCGCTGGCCGTCGGAGAGCACGACGGAGACCCGGGCGGCACCCTTGGTCGCGTCACCCTGGCTGAGCTGCTGGCGAAGCCGCAGGAGTTCGTCGGCGGACTGGGTGACGTCCACGTAGATCGGGTCGAGCGCCTGGATGGTGGCGAGCGCGGTAGTCTGGCCGGAGGTGGCGAGCGCACCGATGGTCACCAGCGAGCGGCCGATCCGGCCCGACACCGGCGCGCGCACGGTGGTGTAGCCGAGGTTGATCTGCGCCGCCTCCACCGTGGCGCGGTACTGCTGCACATTGGCGGCCGCCTGGCCGTAGGAGGCTTGGGCGTTGTCGTTGTCCTGCCGGCTGATCGCGTCGATCTTGACGAGGTCGGCGTAGCGCTGCGCCTGCAGGCGCGCGGTGACGACGTTCGCCTGGGCGTTGGCCAGCTGCGCCTTCGCCTGGTCGAGCGCGGCCTGGTAGGGCTTGGGATCGATGCGATAGAGCGCTTGGCTCTTGGCCACGTCGCCCCCCTCGACGAACAGCCGCTCGGTGATGATGCCGTTGACCTGCGGCCGCACGTCGGCGGTGACAAAGGCGGTCACCCGGCCCGGCAGTTCGTTGGTCAGCGCCACCGGCTGGGACTGCACAACCACGTAGCCGACCTGCGGCGGCGGCGGCGCGGGGGGCGGCGCGGGGCGGCCGCAGGCGGCGAGCGCCGCCATCGGCGCGGCCGCGAGCGCCGCCTGAATGCGGAACGACGGCATGAGCGGATGACCCCCGGGCGGCGAGCTCGGCCGCCCCACTTCGACGGCCGAACGATGGGAATGAACGTTCACTCCCGCTTTGCGACGTGATATGGCGGTCGCAACGCTGCGTCAAGGCGGCGCAGTGGAGGTCGACGGATGGTGATGGCGGGCGATGCGCGGGGCTCCAGCCCCAAGGTGCGCCAGATCCTGGACGCCGCCCGCGTCTGCTTCGGCCGTCACGGCTTCCACGGGGCCAGCATGGCGCGCATCGCCGCCGAGGCGTCGATCAGCGTGGGGCACATCTACCGCTATTTCGAGAGCAAGGAGGCGGTGGTCGCCGCTATCGCCGAGGAGGACCTCGCGGAGGCCGCGGAGGCCATCGGCCTGTTGCAGGGCTCGCCCGACGAGATCGCCGACCATCTCCTGGACGGCTTCCTCAGCACCTGGTCCGACGCTCAGATGGCCCTCAAGCTCGAGATCCTGGCGGAGGCGGCGCGCAATCCCCGCGTGGCCCATTCCATGCGCGAGATGGATGGCCGCATCCGCGACCACCTCAAGGCTATGCTGGCGCGCAACTGCTCAGGCTGCCTGCAGAGCGACCCCGTGAAGGTCGACGCGCGCGTCGAGCGGATCTGCACCCTGATCGAGGGGGTCGGCCTTCGCCGGTTCAAGCAAGGCGGCGAACTCCCGCCCGCCCTCATGCAGGAGCTCAGGGCGTCGCTCTCCCACGCGCTCTCCGCGCCGCTGGCGCCGGGCTAGACGCCCAGGAGGCGGAAGGCGAGCTGCACGCCCACGTGCACCACCTGCTCCGACGCCAACAGGATCGCCGCGGTCACCGCCGTCAGGCTCAGGGCCGAGATCATGGCCGTTACTCCCGCTCCGGCGCGCGCATCCACGCCGGCTCCGGGATCGACAGTGATGCGAAAACTTGTTTTTGGCAAGAGCGTCAGGGGTGCTGCGACGCTCTCACGCAAGCGTCAATCAGGCGACCCTGACGCGGGCGGCGCTCTCCGGCAGGTCGACGCCGAAGGCGCGCTGGTAGAACTCCGCCACCGTCGGCCGCTCGAGCTCGTCGCACTTGTTCAGGAAGGTGAGCCGGAAGGCCGCCCCGACATCGCCGAAGATGTCGGCGTTCTGCGCCCAGGTGATCACCGTGCGCGGGCTCATCACCGTGGAGATGTCGCCGTTCATAAAGGCGTTGCGGGTCATGTCCGCCACCCGCACCATGGCGGCCACCGTGCGGCGGCCGTCGGCGGTGTCGTAGCCCGCGGCCTTGGAGAGCACGATCTGCGCCTCGACGTCATGCGCCAGGTAGTTCAACGTGGTCACGATGGACCAGCGGTCCATTTGTCCCTGATTGATCTGCTGGGTGCCGTGGTAGAGCCCGGTCGTGTCGCCGAGACCTATGGTGTTGGTGGTGGCGAACAGGCGGAAGTGCTTGTTCGGCCGGATCACCCGGTTCTGGTCGAGGAGCGTGAGCCGCCCCTGCGCTTCCAGCACGCGCTGGATCACGAACATCACGTCCGGCCGTCCCGCGTCGTACTCGTCGAACACGAGGGCGATGGGCCGCTGAATCGCCCAGGGCAGCATGCCCTCGCGGAACTCGGTGACCTGCCGCCCCTCGCGCAGCACGATGGCGTCCTTTCCTACGAGGTCGATGCGGCTGACGTGGGCGTCGAGGTTCAGCCGCACGAGCGGCCAGTTCAGCCGCGCGGCCACCTGTTCGATGTGGGTCGACTTGCCGGTGCCGTGATAGCCCTGGACCATCACCCGCCGGTCGAAGGCGAAGCCCGCGCAGATGGCGAGCGTGGTGTCCGGGTCGAAGCGATAACCCTCGTCCGCGTCCGGCACGTGGGGGTCGCGGGTGGAGAAGGCCGGGACCTTCATGTCCGAGTCGACGCCGAACGCCTCGCGCACGGAAACGGTGGCGTCGGGCGCGGCGGACAGGAGGGCGTCGTCCACGGGCTGGGCGATGTCGAGCGGCATGGCGGTCATCTAGTGGGCGGGGTCGGTGTGGGAAACCCGGAACTTCCGCCCGGGTTCGCGCAGGCTCACGCCAGCTTGGCGGCGCGCAGCGTCTTGTAGGCGCGGATCACGCGCTGGAGCTTGTCCTCCATGGTGCGGTCCCCGCCGTTGGAGTCCGGGTGGAAGCGCTTCACAAGGTCGAGGTAGCGCGCCCGGATCGCGGGGCCGTCGGCGGCGACGTCGAGGTCGAGCTCGGCCAAGGCGCGGCTCTCCAGCCGGCCCAGCGCTCGGGCGGCGGGCGCGGCGCGGCGCGCCTGCGACTGGCCGCTCGCGCCCGCGCCGAACATGCCGAACGCGTCGGCGTAGGCCCCCGCGCCCTTGCCCGCCGCGCCGGAGCCGAACTTGGCGGCGAACGCTGCGGCCTCGCGCGACATCCGGCTCGCCTTGAACTGCCAGGTGGGGCGGTGGCCGACGTGGGCGTCGGCGCGGAACTGCTCCTGCTGCACGTCGGTCATGCCTTCAAAGTAGTTCCAGCCCTTGTTGTACTCCGCCGCGTGCGGTGCGCAGAACCAGTAGAAGGCGTCCAGCTCGCGCGACTTGGGGGCGCGGGCGGTGGCGGGGCGCCGGCAGTCGGGATGGTCGCAGGTGCGCTCGCCGGGCTTGGGCTCGGGCGCGGGCGCGTCCGCGCCGGGCGCCGCCTCGGGCTCGGGCGGGCGCACGCGAATGTCGACGAACTTCGGTCGGTACCGGAACGCCCCGCTCATGGGCGGAGTATGAGGTCGAGAAATCCACCTTCAAGGATTGACACATGGCGAACGGCGAGACGGCGGCGGCGATCACCGGCAAGCTCACGGCGGCCTTCGCGCCCGAGCGGCTGGAGGTCGTCGACGAAAGCTGGAAACACGCCGGCCACTCCGGCGCGCGGCCGGAGGGCGAGACGCATTTCGCCGTCGCGGTGACGAGCGCCGCCTTCGCCGACCTGTCCCGCGTGGAGCGTCAGCGTCGCATCCACGCGGCTCTGGCGGACGAGCTCCGGCCGGACGGGGTGCACGCGCTGGCGATCACCGCGCGCGCGCCCGGCGAGGACGAGGGCGCCCCCAACCGCGATCCCGCGCACCCCACGGCGTGAGGTCTCGCCGCAGCGCTGCGGACTTCGCTCAAGCTTAACCCTCTTCGCGGCAGGGTGGGCGACGCCGCCGTCCCGAGCGGGCCGGTCGGGGGGAGTGCTATGTCCGACCGGTCGGTCCGAAGCCTGATCCAGCTGCAGAACAGCGCCTCGACCGCGCGCGTGCTCAACCTGCATCGCGTTTGGCAGGAGCTGGAGGGCGGGGTGCGTACGGGCACGCCCATGTTCGACCACCCGCTCCTGGATCGCTGCCTCGTCATCAAGCACCGGCTGCGCCGCAACGAGACCGACCTGTTCCGCGAGCCGCGCCATTCGGCCACCAAGCTCATCCTGCCGATCGACTACAAGGACCTGAAGCTCGGCGGGCACTCGATCTTCATCGAGCAGATCAACTTCATCCGCACGCTCGAGCAGATGTTCGGCCAGGGGTTCGAGCGCACTGCCGACTTCGAGACGCTGTCGATCCTCGACCGCCTGCCCTCGCTCGACCCCTTCCTGCTGCGCGAGCACCTGCGTCGCCACGGCCGCACGCCCGACCGCCGCTACTTCGCCGTGTCGGAGTCGGACCTCGGCCGCATGTTCGGCTTCGCGCGCGGCGAGATCGCCCAGCTCGTCAGCCTGTCGTTCGGCGATCGCGCGCCTACGCCGCTGCAGGTCTCGCGCCTCGCCCAGAAAATCCTCAACGACCCCGGCGACGCCGACATGACGCCGCTACGCTATACCCTGAAGCTCGACCCCGAGGAGTGGGAGGAGGGCATGTTCTGCTGGAAGGGCTTTCTCTACTACAAGTGGTGCCTGAGCGAGGTGGCGGGCCACGTCACCACCGTGATGGAGCAGATCGGCCAGATCCGTCCCTCCGGCCAGATCGACGAGGAGGCCGCCACCAGCATCGCGCGCAGCCGCCAGGTCCTGAAGCGCGGCATCCAGCGCGCCTGCAACGTCACCAGCGCGACGCTGCGCGTGTACGACGACGCCTACGCCAAGCTGGTGCGCGACGGCCTGCCGACCGCCTTCCGCGAGTTCCTGCTGGATGCGCCCAGCATGTTCGCCGCGCTGGGCGAGCGGCTCGGCGCCATCAGCCACGTCGTGAGCTTCTGGCGCTACCAGTTCCCCGAGGGCGCGCGCTCGCGCATCAGCGTCGAAGACCTGATGGACATCTTCCAAGACTTCGAATCCAGCCTGAACTTCGAGGCGGGCGAGCCGCAGGCCTCGCAGGCGGCCGCCTAGGGCGGCGGCTCAGCCCACCGTCGCCTGGGCGAGCTCGGGGCTGACGCGCACGCGGGTGACCTGGTTGCGCTGGCGCTCCAGCACCTGGAAGCGATGGCCGTGGAAGATGAACACCTGGCCGGGCTCCGGGATGGCCTGCGCCTCGTGGATCACGAGCCCCGCGACGGTCACCCATTCGTCGTCGGGCAGGGTCCAGTCCATGGTGCGGTTGAGGTCGCGCACCGCCACCGTGCCGTCGACCACGACCGATCCGTCCGGCTGGCGGCTGACGCCCTCGAGCGTGGCGTCGTGCTCGTCCTCGATCTCGCCCACGATCTCCTCGAGAATGTCCTCCAGCGTCACGAGCCCCTGCAGCGCGCCGTACTCGTCGACGATCAGGGCGAAGTGGTTGCGGGTGTGGAGAAAGGCCTCGAGCTGGTCCTTCAGGTTGGTGCTGTCCGGGATGAACCAGGGCTCGCGCATGACCCGGTCGACGTCGAGGGGATGCAAGCCGTCGGCCGCCGCCGCGAGCGCGCGCGCGAGGTCCTTGCCGTGCAGCACGCCCACGATGTTCTCCGGGTCGCCGCGGTAGAGCGGCAGGCGCGTGTGCGGGCTGGCCAGCGCCTCGGCCACGAGCTCGCGCGGCGGACTGTCCGCGTCCAGCATCTCGACGGACGCGCGGTGGACCATGACCTGGGTCACGTCCATGTCGGCAAGGTCGAGCACGCCCCCGAGCATCCGCCGGTCGCGGCTTTCCACGAAGCCGCCGGAGTGGTGGTACTCGACCGCGCCGCGGATCTCGGCCTGCGCCGCCTCCGCGTCGCGCTCGGGCGCGGCGTGCACGCCGAAGAGACGCAGGAGGCCGGCGGTGAACACCTGCACCACCGCGATCACCGGCCCGAACAGCCGCACCACCCAGGTGGTGAACAGCGACAGCGCGCGCGCGGTCTCGTCGGGGCGGCCGATGGCGACCGTCTTGGGCAGGACCTCGGCGAAGACGAGCACAAGCGCTGTGGTGATCACCGTCGCCAGCGCCACGCCCCAGGCCCCCGGCAGCGAGCGCGCCAGGGCTTCGGTGATCAGCGCCGAGGCCAGGATGTTGATGAGGTTGTTGCCGAGGAGGACGGAGCCGATCATCCGCTCCTGCCGCTCGATCAGCCGGTTCACGCGCCGCGCGGGGGCGTCGCCCTCGCGCTCCAGCTGGTGCATGCGCGCGCGGCTCGCGCCCGTCAGCGCGGTCTCGGCGGCGGAGAACAGGGCCGACACCGCCAGGAGGACGACGATGACGAGGGCGACGGCGCCCAGGGCGGCGAGCATGTCGGGCTTGGTCGTCCTGCGCGGCCCGGAAGCGCCGGCCGCCGCCGCAATCTAGTGCACCCACGCCCGAAAGCGACGCTTTCCGGCCCGGCTGCACGTAGAACCAGCGCCGGCGGGGTTGACGCGGCGCCGACGCCGGTCGCCCGTAGGACGACGTGAGCGGAACGGAGCGGGGTTTGGGCGCGACGGCTTGGGACGAGATGCACGGCGGTGGTGGGGACGCTCCCCGCGCGCCCTATCGCGGGCTGGGACCCTGGCTGCGCGACAGCCCGGCCGAACTGATGTCCGCCCGCCGCGCCCAGGCGGAGCTGTTCTTCCGCCGTCTCGGCATCACCTTCGCCGTCTATGGCGAGGCGGAAGCGGCCGAGCGGCTGATCCCCTTCGACCTCGTGCCCCGGGTGATCGGACCCGAGGAGTGGGCCCACATCGAGCAGGGGCTGCGCCAGCGCGTGGGCGCGCTCAACGCCTTCCTCCAGGACGTCTACGGGCCGCGGGAGTGCATCCGGGCCGGCGTGATCCCCGAAGCGCTGGTGCTCTGCAACCCGCACTACCGGCTGGAGACGGCGCACGTGCGCCCGCCCCACGGGGTGTACGTCCACCTCGCCGGCATCGACCTCGTGCGAACGGGCGAGCGCGACGTGTTCGTTTTGGAGGACAATTGCCGCACGCCGTCGGGCGTCTCCTACATGCTGGAGAACCGCGAGGCGATGATGCGGCTCTTCCCCGAGCTGTTCGCCGCCCACCGCGTCGCCCCCGTCGAGCTCTACACCGATAGCCTCCTGCAGACGCTGCGCTCAGTCGCGCCCGAGCGGGTGCAGGGCGAGCCCGTGATCGCGGTCTTGACGCCCGGGCTCTACAACTCGGCCTACTACGAGCACTCCTTCCTGGCCGACCGGCTGGGGGTGGAGCTGGTGGAGGGACCCGACCTCTTCGTCGACGACGCGGTGGTCTACATGCGCACGACCGACGGGCCCAAGCGCGTGGACGTGATCTACCGGCGGCTCGACGACGAGTATCTCGATCCGCTGGCCTTCCGTCCCGACTCGGCCTTGGGCGTGCCCGGACTGATGACGGCCTACGCGGAGGGGAACATCGCGCTGGCCAACGCGCCGGGCACGGGGGTGGCCGACGACAAGGCCGTCTACAGCTACATGGACGAACTGATCCGCTTCTACACCGGCGAGGCGCCCATACTCGGCAACGTGCCGACCTGGCGCTGCCGCGAGCCCGACGCGCTGGCGCACGTGCTGGACCGCCTGCCCGAACTCGTCGTCAAGGAGTGCGCGGGCTCGGGCGGCTACGGCATGCTCGTGGGGCCCGCGGCGACCCGGGCGGAGATCGAGGAATTCCGTGCGCGCCTCACGGCCCACCCGGAGGCCTACATCGCCCAGCCGACGCTCGCGCTCTCCACCTGCCCGACCTTCACCGACAGCGGGCTGGCCCCCCGCCACGTCGACCTGCGGCCCTTCGTGCTGACGGGGGCGGACGGGGTGCGGATCACGCCGGGCGGCCTCACCCGTGTGGCGCTGAACGAGGGCTCGCTCGTGGTGAACTCGTCGCAGGGGGGCGGCACCAAGGACACCTGGGTGCTGGACGGCTGATGCTCGCCCGCACCGCCGACAACCTGTTCTGGGCCGCGCGCTATGTGGAGCGCGCCGATTTCAACGCGCGCCTGCTCGACGCGGCCTCGCGGCTGGCGGCCCTGCCGTCGTCCTACTCCGGCGGCGGCGAGGCGGAATGGGCGAGCGCGCTGCACGCGGCGGGCGTGGCCGACGCCTTCGCCCAGACCGGGCGGCCGGCCAACGCCCGCGAGGTAAGCCGCTACATCGCCTTCGACCGCGACAACCCCTCGTCGATCGTCTCCTGCCTCGACCGGGCGCGCGCCAACGCGCGCGGCGTGCGCACCGCGCTGACGGCCGTGACCTGGGAGGAGATCAACAGCGCCTGGAACGAGCTGCCGGGCTTCAAGCCCAGCATGGGCGCGGCGCAGTTCGCGCGCTTCCTCGACTGGACCAAGCACGTGTCGCTCGTGTTCGACGGCTCGGCCGCTCGCACCATGCTGAGGAACGAGGCCTACTACTTCCTGCAGCTGGGCCTGGCGCTGGAGCGGGCGGACGACACCGCGCGCCTCCTCGACGTGAAGTACCACCTCCTCCTGCCCGAGCGCGAGCCGGTGGGCGGCGGTCTCGACTACTTTCAGTGGACCACGCTCCTGCGCGAGGTGTCGGCGCTCACCGCCTATCGCTGGGTGTACCGGGAGGGGGTGCGGCCGTGGCTCGTGGCCGACCTCCTCCTCCTCAACCCGCAGCTGCCGCGCTCGGTGCGGTCCTGCTACGAGAGCGTGGCCGCCAACCTCGACGCGCTGGCCGCGGAGTACGGCCGGGGCGGCGAAAGCCAGCGCCTCGCGGGCGGGGTGCTCGACCGGCTGGCCGACGCCGACATGGGCGAGGTGTTCGCCACGGGGCTGCACGAGTTCATCGCGGGCATTCTGCGCGACAACGCCGAGCTGGGGGCCGCCGTGGCCCGACAGTACCTCTGCTGACGGAGGGCCGGCCGTTGCGCATCCGCGTCGCCTACGAGACGGTGTACACCTACGAGACGCCCGTGCGCTCGGCGGTCCAGCTCCTGCGGCTGACGCCCCGCGCGCACGCGCACCAGCGCGTCGGGCGCTGGCGCGTGCAGGTGGACGCGCCCGGGCGCTTGCGCGCCGGCGAGGACGCCTTCGGCAATGTCGTGCACGCCTTCTATCTCGGCGCGCCGGTGGAGCGGCTGGCGATCCGCGTGGAGGGCGAGGCCGAGGTCACCGACGCGGCGGGCGTGGTCGCGGGCGGGGTGGAGCGGTTCCCACCCGCGGTGTTCCTGCGCTCCACGCCGCTGACCGAGGCCGACGCCGCCCTCAACGACCTGGCGGGCGCGGCGCGTGGGGCGGCGGGCGACACGCTGGGGCGGCTGCACGCGCTGTCCGCCGAAGTCGGCGAGCGGCTCCGGTTCGATCCCGGCTGGACCGGCTCGGCCACCGGCGCGGCCGAGGCGCTGCGGATGGGCCACGGCGTCTGCCAGGACATGGCGCACGTCTTCATCGCCGCCGCCCGCCGCATGGACGTGCCCGCGCGCTACGTGTCGGGTCAGCTGCGCCGGGGCGACGGCGACCGGCAGGAGGCGGGTCACGCCTGGGCCGAGGCCTGGGTCGACGGGCTGGGCTGGGTCGGTTTCGACCCCGCCAACGGCGTGTCGCCGACGGAGGCCTACCTGCGCGTGGCGATCGGCCCCGACTACCTGGCCGCCGCGCCCGTGCGCGGCAGCCGCACCGGCGGCGGCGTCGAGCGCATGGCCGTGACCCTCTCCGTGGCCGAGGGCGGGCGCGGGCGACGGAGCCCGGGCGCCCAGTCCCAAACCCAGTCCCAAACCCAAACGCGCGGGTGAACAGGAGCGAACCCCGCTCCGCCCCGCGCGTTGGGCGGCGCGACCGGAGGGGCGGACCATGACCTACTGCTGCGGCATGCTGGTGCGCGAGGGGCTGTGCATGATCGCCGACACCCGCACCAACGCGGGCGTCGACAATATTTCGACCTTCAGGAAGCTCGCCGTGTTCGAGGAACAGGGCCGCTTCGCCATGGTGATCGCAACCGCCGGGAGCCTTTCGGTCACCCAGTCGGCGCTCTCGCTCATGCGCGAGGGCCTGCTCAGCCCGGAAAGCGGGCTGGTGGAGACGCTCGGCCAGCAGACCAGCATGTTCCGCGCCGCCCAGTTCGTAGGCCACGCCCTCGCCAGGGCGACCCAAGACGTGAAGGCCGCGATCGAGGGCACGGGCGTGGAGTACGGCTCCAGCATGCTCCTCGGCGGCCAGCTTATGGGCGGGCCAGTGCAGCTCTTCATGGTCTACGGCGCCGGCAACTTCATCGAGTGCGGCGAGGACGCGCCCTTTCTGCAGATCGGCGAGCACAAGTACGGCAAGCCGAT
This sequence comes from uncultured Caulobacteraceae bacterium, assembly GCA_964242625.1. Classification (GTDB taxonomy): domain Bacteria; phylum Pseudomonadota; class Alphaproteobacteria; order Caulobacterales; family Caulobacteraceae; genus JASLDZ01. Next base: position 30,135 of record CAXTAO010000023.1, read on the forward strand.
CCTCGACCGCTCGCTGGCCACCGACACCGCGCTCGACGAGGCGTTGAAGATGGGGCTGATCTCCTTCGAGCTGACCATGCGGTCCAACCTCGCCGTCGGCGCGCCGCTCGACGTGGTCGTGATCCGCGCCGACGAGCTCGGGATCGGCCTGCGCCACCGCATCGAGGCGGACGAACCCTATTTCCGCTCGCTCTCCGACCAGTGGTCGCAGGCGCTGCGCACCGCCGCCGGCGCCATCCCCTCGCCCCCCTACGGCGGCGCGCCCGCCTAGCCGAACAGGTCGCCGGAGGGCTGCCGCGGCGCCGTGGCGACCGTGGCCGGGCGGCGCAGGAGGAGGAGGGCGGTCTCCACGCGCAGGTTGGCCAGCGCCGAGCGCGGGTTCATCGCCCACGCCGGCCGCCGGTCTTCCAGCGCCGCCGCGCCCTCCACGACGAGCCCCAGGTCGTCGGCGAGCTCCATGAAGTCGCGCAGGGTGCAGAGGCGGATGTTGGCGGTGGACCACCACGGCTCCGGAAGGGCGCGGGTCATCGGCATGCGTCCGCGCAGGGCCAGCGACGCGCGCACGCGCCAGTGGCCGAAGTTCGGGAACGCCACCACCGCGCGCTCGGACAGCCGCATCAGAGCCTCCAGGACGGCGCGCGGCGCCCGCACGGCCTGCAGGGTCTGGGAGAGCACGGCGTAGTCGAAGCTGTCGGGCGGGAATTCGCCCAGGTCGCGGTCGGCGTCGCCCTGCATGACGGGGAGCCCGCGCGCCAGGCACGCGGCCACGCCCTCAGCGCCGATCTCGATCCCGCGCCCGTCGCAGCCCTTCTCGTCGCGCAGGAGTTGCAGGAGCTCGCCCCCGCCGCAGCCCACGTCGAGCACCCGGGCGCCCGGGCGCACCAGCCTCAGGATCTCGCGGAAGTCCTCGCGCATGGCGGAGGCGAGGGAAGCGCGATTCGGCGCCCGGCGACGACGCGCCCCGAACCTCAGTCCAGCGCGCGCATGAAGCCCGCCAGCGCCTCGGCCAGCACGGGCTCGTCGAGCAGAAAGGCGTCGTGGCCCTTGTCGGAGGCGATCTCCACGAACGAGGCGCGCGCGCCCGCGGCGTTCAGCGCGCGCACCACCGCCCGGCTCTCCGCCGTCGGGTAGAGCCAGTCGGAGGTGAAGCTCGCCAGGAAGAAGCGCACCGCGCGCGCACGCTCGAAGGCGCGCGCGAGCACGCCGTCGTGCGCGGCGGCCAGGTCGAAGTCGTCCATGGCGCGGGTGATGTAGAGGTAGCTGTTGGCGTCGAAGCGGTCGACGAAGGCCGCGCCCTGGTGGCGCAGGTAGCTCTGCACCTGGAAGTCGGCGTCGAAGCCCCAGGCGGCCGGACCAGGAGCCGCGCCGGCCTGGGGGCCGGACGGGGCGCCGCCGCGCCGCTCGCGCCCGAACTTGCGGCCGAGCGCCAGCTCCGACAGGTAGGTGACGTGGGCGGCCATGCGCGCCACCGCCAGCCCCTTCTCCGGCCGCACGCCCGCCTGCAGGTAGTCGCCGCCGCGCCAGTCGGGGTCGGCCATCACCGCCTGGCGCCCCACCTCGTGGAAGGCGATGTTCTGGGCCGAGTGGCGCGCCGCCGTGGCCAGCGCCACGCACGCCCCCACGCGCTCCGGGTGCGCCGCCGCCCATTGCAGCGCCTGCATGCCGCCCATGGAGCCGCCCACCACCGCCGCGAGCCGCCCGACGCCCAGCGCCTCCAGGAGCGCGATCTGGGCGCGCACCATGTCGGCGACCGAGATCACCGGGAAGGCGAGGCCGTAGGGCGCGCCCGTCGCGGGATCGCACGACCCCGGGCCGGTCGAGCCCGCGCAGCCGCCCAGCACGTTGGCGCACACGACGAACCAACGCTCCGTGTCGATCGGGCGGCCGGGGCCCACCACCCGCGCCCACCAGCCGGGCCGCCCGCCGGACGGCTGCCGGTCGGCGACGTGCTGGTCGCCCGTCAGCGCGTGGCAGACGAGGACGGCGTTGTCGCCCGCCGCGTTCAGCTGACCCCAGGTGCGATAGGCCAACTCGACGCCGGCCAGAGCGACGCCGCCGTCCGTCCGCAAGTCGCCCAGGCGCGCCACGCCGGAGCCGTTCGGCGAGGAGGCGCCCGGGTCGTCCACGCCGCCCTTGCAGAACCCGGGCGCGCCCTTGTCAATGCGGGACGCGACGGCGCGGGCGAGGAGGGCGGATGGACGGCGTGGTCGGGCTGGTCGGGGTGCTGGCGCTCCTGGCGCTCGCGGCGGCGGCGCTCGCGGCCGTGCGCGTATCGCGGGTGAGCTGGCGCTGGGTGGCGGCCGCCGGCGCGCTCGTCGCGGTGAACGACGCCATGCTGACGCGTGTGTACGGGCTCGTGCCCCGGCTCCTGCCGCACGCCGGCTGGAACTGGCAGGGCAAGGCTATGGCGCTGGCGGTCACGCTCGCGGTGGCGACCGCGCCCGCCTTCGGCTGGCGGCGCTCGGGCCTCACCCTGCGACAGAGGCCGGGCTCGCTCCCGTCGGCCCTCCTGGTGTCGCTCCTCTACGCGACGATCTTCTTGGCCCTGGCCCTGGCCTTCCCGAGCGGCCGGGCGGACGGCGAGACCGTCGCCTTCCAGCTGACCCTGCCCGGGCTGGAGGAGGAGCCTTTCTACCGCGGCGTGCTCCTCCTCGCTCTGGACCGCGCCTTCCCGGGCCGCCGCCGGGCGCTTGGCGTCGATTGGGGGTGGAGCGCGCCCATCTCCTGCGCGCTGTTCGGCCTGGCGCACGGCTTCGGCTTCGCGCACGGGGCGTTCAGTTTCGAGCCGCTGGCCTTCCTTCTCACCGGCGGGCCGGCGCTGATCGCAGTCTGGCTGCGGCTGCGGACGGGGAGCGTCCTCCTGCCCGTCCTCCTGCACAACTTCGGCAACGCGATCGGGCTCGTGGTCCCGCCCCGCTGAGGCCCGTCGACGCGGCGGGCGGGCGGCCCTACCTTTGCGCCATGCCCGAAGGCGACCTCGCCCCTATCGCCGCCCCCCTCGCCGCCGCCCCCGCCGCGGGGTTCGGCAAGGGGATGCTGCGCGACTGCTGGTATGTGCTGGCGCCCTCCCACGAACTGCGCGCCGGGAGCATGGCGCGCCAGCAACTGGCGGGCGAGCCGGTGCTCCTCGGTCGTACGCGGGGCGGCGAGGTCTTCGCCCTGCGCGACATCTGCCCCCATCGCGCGGCGCCGCTCTCCGCCGGGCGGCAGGTGGAGGGGCCGGACGGCGCGCCCGCGGTGGCCTGCCCCTACCACGGCTGGGCCTTCCGCACGGGCGACGGCGTGTGCGCCTCGATCCCGTCCCTGACTCCCGACCAGGCCTATGACGCTTCGCGCATCCGGGTCCGGCGCTATCCCGTGCGGGAAAGCCAGGGGCTGGTCTGGGCCTGGCTCTCGGCCGACGCGCGCGGCATGGGCGAGCCCGACCACGACCCGCCCGTTTTCGAAGGGGTGGTGGGCGGCGCGCCCAAGCTCGTGGAGCAGATGACGTTCGAGAGTCACATCGACCACGCGGTCGTCGGGCTGATGGACCCGGCGCACGGCCCCTACGTCCACCAGCAGTGGTGGTGGCGCTCGGCCAAGCAGCAACTCGACAAGGCCAAGGCGTTCGAGCCCCGGCCCTACGGCTTCGCCATGGCCGCTCACGCGCCGTCCAAGAACTCCAGAGCCTATGCGCTCCTTGGCGGCGCGCCGGTGACGGAGATCACCTTCCGCCTGCCGGGCCTGCGCTGGGAACACGTGCGAGTGGGTGAGCGCCAGGTGCTGGCGCTCACCTGCCTGACCCCGCTGGACGAGCGCCGCACCCGCATCACCCAGGTGTTCTGGAGCGACCACTGGGTGTTCGGCGCGCTCAAGCCCGTGATCGCAGCGGCGGCCCGCCGCTTCCTGCGCCAGGACGGCGACATGGTGAACCTGCAGAACGAGGGGCTGCGATACGACCCGGCCCTGATCTGGATCGACGACGCCGACCGCCAGGCCAAGTGGTACATAGCGCTGAAGCGCGAGTGGACGCGCTCGCGGGAGGAGGGGCGGCCGTTCCGCAACCCGGTCGAGCCCGTCACCCTGCGCTGGCGCTCCTGACGCGGCCCCGACGCGCTGGCGGACGCGCTGGCGCCGCCGCCGCCGACCGCCTATCTCTCGCCCATGCAGGTCGTGATCTACATCCTGATCGCCGTCTCCCTCCTGGTGGTGTTGGGCACGCTGGGGCTGGGGATCGTTAGCGTGGCGCGCGGCGGCGAGTTCAACCGCCGCTGGGGCAACCGCTTCATGCGCTGGCGAGTCACCGCCCAGGCGGTCTCGATCGGCGTTATCCTGTTCGGCTTCTGGTACACCAGCGCCCACCACGGTTGAGGCCGCGGAGGCCGCCGCCTTGGTCAAGCTGAACCGCATCTACACGCGCACGGGCGACGACGGGGATACCGGGCTCGCGACCGGCGAGCGCGTGTCCAAGGCGTGCCCGCGCGTCGCGGCCTACGGCGACGTGGACGAGTGCAACTCCGCGCTGGGCGTGGCGCGGCTGCACTGCGTCGGCGATCCCGGGCTCGACGCGCTTCTGGCGCGGCTGCAGAACGAGCTCTTCGACCTGGGCGCCGATCTCGCCACGCCGGACGCGCCCGACCTCGGGTTCGAGCCGCTGCGGGTGACGCAGGCGCAGGTGGACCGGCTGGAGCGCGACCTCGACGCGCTGAACGCGCCCTTGCCCGCGCTGGGCTCCTTCGTCCTCCCCGCAGGCTCGGCGCTGGCGGCGCACCTCCACCTCGCGCGCACGGTCGCCCGCCGCGCCGAGCGGGGGGCCGTGGCGCTGGCGCAGGCCGAGCCCGGGGCAGTGAGCGTTGTGGCGCTGCGCTACCTCAACCGACTGTCGGACTTGCTGTTCGTGGCGGCGCGCCACGCCAACGCGCACGCGGGGGGCGACGTGTTGTGGGTGGCGGGGGCGACGCGGGAGGGGTGAGGGGGCGTTGGCGGGGGCGGTCGTCCGCCTTCAGTCGCGGCTGGGCGCCGGCGGCCTCCCGGCGCTTCGTTCTGTGAGCGTGGAGGGGGCCACCGTGCTCGGTCGCGTCAAGGCGTCCTGCTACGCAGGTGCTCCGGCTTGCGCCTCCGCAGCCTTGACCCGCCCTGCGCGCGACGGCTGACGCGGGGGCGTCGGGACGCGGGGCGTCCCTTCCAAGATGTTCGACAACGCCTCCGGCGGGTCGAACACAGGGCTTCACCTGTGGGGATGGCGGCTGGGGCGGCGGTCGAGCCCGAGCGGCTCGGCCGCTACCGAGATCACCGCCCGCCGATGGCGGCCTCTGGCAAGCCCCAGCCCTGTGTTCGACGCGGGCCGCAGGCCAAAGTCGAACTACCAAGAAGGGACGCCCCGCGTCCCGACGCCTATGCGTCAGCCGTCGCGCGCAGGGCGGGTCAAGGCAGGCGCGGCACGCGCCTCCTGCGGCACGCAGGTCGCCTTGACGCGACCGAGCACGGCGGCCCTCCCCGGCGTCCGATCAGAGCGCCGGAACCTCCGCGCGCAGCCCGCCGCAAGGCGGACCCTTCCACCCGCTCCGCGCCCGCCATCGTCCCGCCCCGCCTTCGCGGCACACGCGCCCGCATGACGTCCTCCACCCTCCCGCGTCGTCGCGTGCTGGCCGCCGCCGTGGCGCTCGCGGCGCCCGCCGCCGCCCGCGCCGCCATCCCCATACCGCTGCCTTTCGGGGGTCGGCGCGCGCCGGCCGTCGATCCCGCGGACGTGGCGCGCCAGACCGGCGCGCCCGCCGTGGGCGGCGTCGTGCTCACCGCCAAGGACACGCGCTTCCTCGCCGCGGGCGGGCTGCGCCGCGTCGACGCCGCCACGCCCGTCGCCCGCGACGACCTGTGGCACATAGGCTCCGCGACGCGCTCGCTCACCTCCGCCCTCTACGCCCGCGAGGTGGAGGCCGGGCGCGCGACCTGGGCGGCGCGCCTGCCCGCACTCTTCCCCGACCTCGCCGTCGATCCCGCCTGGGCCGACGCGCGGATGGAGGACGTCTTGGCCCACCGCGCGGGCGTGACCGACGTAGGGGTGATCGAGGCCGAGTTCCTGTCCGCCGCCGCCGCCGACACGCGGCCCGTCACCGTGCAGCGCACCGAACTCGTGCGCGCGGTGCTGGCCCGGCCGCCGCGACGGCCGCCCGGCGGGTTCGAGGTCGCCAACCTCGACTACGTGATCGCGGGCGCGGCGCTCGAGCGAATCGGCAAGCGTCCTTGGGAAGAGATGATGCGCGCGGAGGTGTTCGCGCCCCTCGGCATGGCGCGCGCGGGCTTCGGCGCGCCGCAGGGGGCGGAGCCCTGGGGCCACCGCATGGGCGACGACCACAGGCTGCACGCCGTGTCGCCGGGCGACCTCGCCGACTTCCCGGCCGTGCTGGCCCCCGCGACGGGCGTCCACCTGTCGCTGGCCGACCACGCCCGCTTCGCGCGGGTGTTCCTGGCCGATGGGGCCAAGTTCCTGCAGCCCGACACCCTGCGACGCATGGCGCGGCCCTGGGGCGGCCAGTCCGGCGACTGGGGGCTGGGCTGGCAGGTGACCGACGACACGGGCTGGGCGCAGGGGCCGCTTCTGCAGTCGGAGGGCTCCAACACGCTCTGGCACGCGCTGATCCAGATCGCGCCGGCGCGGGGCATGGCGGTGATCACCTGCGCCAACGCCGAGACGGGTGGCGGGATCGAGGCGGCGCGGCGGCTCGCGCTGAGGCTGGTCCAGGCCTACGCCGCCTGAGCGCCGGCTACCGCCCGGCGGGCGCAGGCGCTAGACCGGGGCGGTGACGGACCCCTTCCGCCTCGACGGACGGATCGCGCTGGTGACGGGCGCGGGGCGCGGGCTCGGGCGCGAGATGGCGCGCGGGCTCCATGCGGCGGGGGCGCGCGTGTGGCTGGGCGGCCGCGACCCCGCCCCGTTGCAGGCGTTGGCCGCCGAGCTCGGCGACCCCGCCACCCCGCTCCCCTTCGACCTCACCGACCGGCGCGCCGTCGACGGCGCCTTCGAGCGGATGGAGGTCGAGGGCGGGCTCGACGTGCTGGTCAACAACGCCGGGGGCCGCGACCGCGCGCCGCTCGAGCGGCTGACCCCCGAGCGCGTGCGCGCGGTGCTGGAGATCGACCTCGTGGCTCCGTTGGAGCTGGCCCGACGAGCGGCGGCCCTGATGCGTCTGGGCGGGCGCGGCGGGCGGATCGTCAACGTCACCTCCATCGCCGGCCCGATCGCGCGCGGGGGCGACGCCGCATACACCGCCGCCAAGGGCGGGCTCGACGCCCTGACCCGCGCGCTCTCCGCCGAGCTCGGCGCGGACGGCATCGGGGTGAACGCGGTCGCGCCCGGCTATTTCGCCACCGAGGCCAACGCCGACATGGTCGCCGACCCCGCGATCGGGGCCTGGCTCGGCGGGCGCACCTCCCTCGGCCGCTGGGGGCGGCCGGAGGAGATCGCGGGGGCGGTGGTGTTCCTGTGCGCGCCCGCCTCGAGCTTCGTCACCGGCCAGACGCTGTGCGTCGACGGTGGCCACGCCATCCACTTCTGAGCGGCCGATCGGGCCGAGTTCGGAACGAATTGGCCGCTCGCGCCCCTTCCTTCCGCTGACGGGCGCTCCGGCGCCGCCCGGGACCTTGCTGTGAGCGACATCACCGCCGACGCCACACCCCCCGCCGCCGCGCCCGCCGCCGACGAAGCGGAGGCGCCCCGACGCTCGTGGAAGCGCGGTCCGAAGTTCGACCTGCCCGGTCCCGGCCGCTGGATCGCAGGGGTGTTCGGCGCGCTGGTGCTGCTCCTCATAATCTTCCTCCTCCTGTTCCAGTGGGACTGGCTGCGCGGGCCGATCGCGCACTTCGCGTCCAAGAAGATCCACCGGAACGTGCGGATCGACGGGCACCTGCGCGTGCACCTCCTGACCTGGACGCCGACGGTGCGGGTGGAGGGGATCAAGGTCGGCCAGCCCGACTGGGGCCCCAAGGGCGACATGGCGCAGGTCGGCAGCTTCACCGCCTCGGTGAAGCTGATGCCGCTCTTCGCCGGACACATCGATGTGCCCCTGGTCGACATCGAGCAGCCCAACCTCGTCCTGATCCAGAACGCCAAGGGCCAGGCGAACTGGGACTTCTCGACGCCGGAGGAGAAGAAGAAACCCTCCAAGCCGTTCAAATTGCCGCCGATCCAGCGCTTCGTGATCGCCGACGGCCACATCTCGGCGAACGTGGTCCCGCGCAAGCTCAGCTTCACGGGCGTGATCAATTCAACCGAGCGCAATACGGGCACCAACGCCGAAACCTTCCACGTCGGCGGCGACGGCACGCTGAACGCCCGGCCCTTCCACCTGCGCGTGGCGGGCGGCCCCTTGATCAACATTCACCGGGATCAGCCATATCCGTTCGACGCCGAGGTGAGCGCGGGAACGACGCGTATGACCGCGCATGGCGATATCCCGCACCCGTTCGACTTCGGCCGGGTGGACGCCGCGCTGACCGTGCAGGGCGAGGACCTCAACAACCTCTACTACCTGACCGGCCTCGCGCTGCCGAACACCCCGCCCTATCGCGTCGCCGGCCGGCTCACCCGCGAGGGCAAGCTCTACCGCTTCGACGGCTTCACCGGTCGGGTCGGGTCGAGCGACCTGGAAGGCAACCTCTCGGTCGACACCGCCGCCAAGCGACCGTACCTCAAGGCCGCGCTGCACTCGCGCCTCCTAGACTTCAAGGATCTCGCGTCGCTCTTCGGCGCGCCGGGCGCGTCCAAGGCGGCGACGGCCGCGCAGAAGAAGGCCACCGCCGTCCAGACCGCGGGCGCGACGCGCCTCCTCCCCGACGCCACCCTGCAGACCGAGCGCATGCGGGTGATGGATGCGGACGTGACCTACAAGGCCACGGCGGTGAACGCGCCCAACCTGCCGCTCCGCGCCGTGTCGCTCGGCGTGAAGCTCGACGACGGGCTCCTGACGCTGAACCCCATTGCCCTGAGCTTCCCGCAGGGCTCGCTGAACGGGAACGCGTCACTCAACAGCCGCCCGGCCCAGCCGGTGACGAGCGTCGACCTCAAGCTCTCCAACGTGCGGATGGAGAACTTCATCCCCGTGGCCAAGGGCGGCGGGCCGAAGCCCTTGGAGGGCACGCTCCAGGCGCGCGCCAAGCTGCGCGGAACGGGGAACTCGGTGCACAAGGCCGCCTCCACCGCCGACGGCGAGGTGACGGCGGTGATCCCGGCCGGCCACATGCGCAAGGCGTTCGCCGAGCTGATCGGCGTCAACGCGCTGCCGGGCCTGACCGAGCTCCTCGGCAAGAACCAGGACCAGACCGACCTGCGCTGCGCGGTGGCCGACTTCCAGGTGCAGAACGGCGTGTTGCAGGCGAAGAACGTGCTGGTCGACGCCACTGTCTCGGTCGTGCGCGGCACGGGCTCGATCAATCTGCAGGACGAGACGCTGAACCTCACCTTCCAGGGCCGGCCCACGCGGTTCCGCTTCGGCCATATCGCCGTGCCAATCCGCATCGGCGGCCATCTGAAAAGCCCGACGGTCGGGATCAACCCGGGCCCGGCGGCGGTGCAGGCGGGGATCGGCGCGGCGCTGGGCGCGCTCGTCAACCCGCTCCTCGCCCTCGCGCCCTTCGTCGATCTCGGCGGCAAGAGCGCCGACTGCGCCAACCTCTTCCACGAGGCGCAGACGAGCGCGGCGCCCGTGGCTCCCAGGGTCGCGCCTAAGAAGGCGGTGCGCCACACCGCCCACGCCGTTCGTCGCCACCGCGGCTGAGCCGCCGCGCGCGCGTCACTCGGCGGCGAGCGCCACGGGCGGGGCGGCCGCGGCGGCGGAGCCCTCGGCGCAGAGGTCGTGCAGGACCGCGCCGAAGCGGGCCGCCGCGGCGCGCAACTCCGGCCCGCCGCCCATGGCGAGCCGCAGCAGGGGCGCTGCGGCGAAGCCCAGATCGTAGAACGCCTCGCTCCCGCTCCGGTGCGCATCGCGCGCGGCGTCGCGCGCCGCGCGTAGGGACGCTTCGAGTCTCGCCCCCCGGTGCACGTACTGGATTTGGTAGGCGAGGAGTCGCCAGTTCACCGGCTTCACGGTGAAGGAGGTCGCGCCCTCGCCGAACGCGCGGTCGATCGCGGAGACGTCCTCGCGCCCGGTGCAGACGATCACGGGAAGCGCTGAGGTCGCGGGGTCGGCGCGGAGGCGACGCAGCACTTCGAAGCCGTCCATGCGCGGCATGTCGAGGTCGAGCAGCACGAGGTCTACGCCGCCCTCAGCGACGCGCGCGAGGCCCTCCTCGCCGTCGGCCGCCACGCGCACCTGCGCGGCGTCGGTGGTGAGGTGCACGACGGCGAACTCCCGCAGGATCGGGTCGTCGTCGACGTAGAGGATCCGGATCGCGTCCTCGAGCACGTAGAAGAAGCTGCCGGGCGCGCGGTCGAGGGCCATGAGGGGGAAGCGGTTCCGGTGTCGCCCCCGCTTTAAGGGGCCCTCCATTAATCCCGGGTAAGCACGCCGATCTGAGGCGCGCGGGAGCAGGCATGTCGCGACGGGAGGCGGCCGGACGGCGTTCGGGCTTGCGCAGCCGCACGCTGAGCGGAAAGCTCGCGGCGCTGGTGCTGGCCTCGGTCGGCCTGGCCGTCGCGCTCGTCACAGGCGTTTCGGCCTGGCGGGACGGCGCCCGCGAGGCGGCGCTGGAGACCTCGCGGCTGCAGGCGGTCGCCGCCGGCCTGGGATCGCTCGCCGCGGATGCGGTCACAGCCGAGGACCGCGGGCGCGCCTTCGCGGTGCTGCGCGCGGTGTCGCGCCTGCCCGGCGTCAGCTACGGCCGCATCGAGTCGGCCGACGGGCGCGTCTTGGCCGAGACGGGCGCGGGCGTGCGGCTCGTGCGCGATGTCCAGGCGGGGGAGGCGCACGGCGCGTCGCTATGGGCGCAGCTCGGCAGCCGCTCGTCGGAGGTCACCGCCCCCGTCGCCGCGGACGGCCGCACGGTGGGCCGCGTGGTCCTGCTCGCCCGCACCGACGGCGTGGCCGCGCGCTTCCGGGCGAGCCTCCTCGCGAGCCTCCTGGCGGCGGCGGCGGCCACGGCGGCCGCGCTCGTCTTGGCCTGGCGCCTCGGCCGGCGCATCAGCGCGCCGCTGGCCGCCCTCACCCGCGCCATGGGCGAGGTGCGCGCCGACCACGCTTACGACCGCCGCTTCGCCATCCGCGCCCACGACGACGAGACGGCCGAGCTCGTCGCGGGCTTCAACGCCATGCTGAACGAGGTGAGCGACCGCGACGCGCGGCTCGCCGCCCACCTCGCCGGGCTGGAGCGCACCGTGGCCGAGCGCACCGCCGACCTGCGGGTGGCCAAGGAGGCGGCCGAGCACGCCAACGGCGCCAAATCCGACTTCCTGGCCACCATGAGCCACGAGATCCGCACGCCCATGAACGGCGTCATGGTCATGGCCGAGATGCTGGCCGCGGGCGAGCTGCCGCCGCGCCAGCGCCGCTTCGCCGAGGTGATCGCCAAGTCCGGCCAGAGCCTCCTGGCCATCATCAACGACATCCTCGATTTTTCGAAGATCGAGGCGGGCAAGATGGAGCTGGAGCGCGTACCCACCGATCTGGGCGAGACGGTGGACGACGTGCTCTCGCTGTTCTGGGACCGGGCGAGTTCCAAGGGTCTCGACCTCGCCGCCTTTGTCGATCCCGCGACGCCGCGGCTGGTGGCGGGCGACCCGGTGCGGCTACGCCAGATCGTGTCCAACCTCGTCAACAACGCCATCAAGTTCACCGAGACGGGCGGGGTGCTCGTGGAGGTCGAGCCGGACGGCGCGGCGAGCGTGCGCCTCTCCGTGCGCGACACGGGCGTCGGCATCCCCAAGGACAAGATCGCGGGCGTGTTCGGGGCCTTCTCGCAGGTCGACCAGTCGACCACGCGCCGCTTCGGCGGCACGGGGCTGGGGCTCGCCATCTGCAAGCGGCTGGCCGACGCCATGGGCGGGCGCTTCCACGTCACGAGCGAGGTCGGGCGCGGGACCTGCTTCGCCCTGCACCTGCCCGTGGAGGTGCTGGAGCCCGGCGCGCCGCTGCCCGTCGCCCGGGAGGGCGCCCGCGCCGACGTCGCTCACGCCGGCGTGGCCACGCGCCGAGCACTCGGCCGCTACCTCGCCCGCGCCGGTTACGCGGTGAAGGGCGACGCGCCTCCCACGGTGGTGCTGGGCGACGCCGTTGCGCTGGGCGCCCGCGCATCTGGCGCGGACACGCCGACGATCTGCCTCGCGGCCTACGGGGACAGCGAGCCCCAGGCGCTGCTCCGCGCGGGTCGGGTGCAGGCCGTGCTCGTCCAGCCGCTGCGGCGGCGCGACCTCCACCCGCTCCTGGCCCAGCTCGCCGCGGGCGAGCCGTTGGCCCAGGCCGCGACGGCGGAGGAGGGCGCGCGCGCCGCCCTGCCGAGCTTTGCGGGCGCGGCGGTCCTGGTCGCCGACGACAGCGCGGTGAACCGCGAGGTCGCCTCCGAGGCGCTCCTGCGGCTGGGCGTGGTGGCCACCCTCGTCAACGACGGGCGCCAGGCGCTGGAGGCGGTGACGGCCGGGCGCTTCGACCTCGTGCTGATGGACGGCTCCATGCCCGAGATGGACGGCTACGAGGCCGCCCGCGCCATCCGCACGCAAGAGGCCGCAGCGGGCGGGCGGGCCACGCCGGTCGTCGCGCTGACCGCCCATGTGGTGGGCTCCGCCGCCGACAGCTGGCGCGAGGCGGGCATGGACGGCGTGCTGCACAAGCCCTTCACCCTGCAGGCGCTGGCGGAGACGGTGGGGCGCTTCGTCTCGCCGCGCCCGGCGGCGGTCGACATGACGCCCGCGCCGCCGGCCGAGGTCGCGGCCACGCCGACGCCCACACCCGCCGACGCCGACGTCCTGCTCGATCCCGCCGTCACCGCCCAGCTGGCCGAGTTCGCCGCCGCGGGCCGGGGCGACTTCGTGGAGCGCGTGCGCGGGCTGTACCGGGAGAACGCGCCCGGAGCGGTGGACGCGCTGGACCTCGCCGCCGAGGCGGGCGACGCCGACGAAGCGGCGAAGGCCGCGCATGCGCTTAAGTCGATGAGCTTCAACATCGGCGCCGCCGCCGTGGCGGCGCGCTGCGCGGAGATCGAGTCGGCCGGCCGGGAAGGCCGCGCGCCGACGGGGGAGGCGAGGGCGACGCTCCGGTCGCTCCTGGCGCGCACCCTGCGGGCGCTGGACGGCGACGCCCAGAGCGCGGGGCCGGGCGCGGAGCCGCCGCCCGCCGCCTCCGGGCCGCCCGGCCCAAGTCCCAAGGAGCGCGCGCTCCTGGACGACCTGCAGCAGGCGATCGCCGAGGACCGGCTGCAGCTCGTCTACCAGCCGCAGGTCGACCGCGACTCGGAGACGCTGATCGGGGTGGAGGCGCTGGTGCGCTGGACCGACCCGCGCCGCGGCCCCGTGCGGCCCGACCTCTTCGTGCCGCTGGCCGAGCGTCACGGCATGGTGGCCCCGCTCACCCGCTGGGTGCTGGCGCGCGCCATGCGCGAGATGCGCCCGTTCGAGGGACTGACCGTCGCGGTGAACGCCTCGGCGCTCGACTTCGCCGAGGCGGACTTCGTGGACCGCATCCAGGCGAGCCTCCTCGAGCACGACTTCGATCCGCGCCGGCTGGAGGTCGAGATCACCGAGACCGCCATCCTGCAGGACGAGGCGCGCGTCCGCGCCAACATGGAGCGCCTGCGCGCCATGGGCGTGCGCATGGCGCTGGACGACTTCGGCGTGGGCTACTCCTCCCTGCAGCACCTGCGCCGCTATCCGTTCGACAAGCTCAAGATCGACCGCGAGTTCATCCACGAATGCACGGAGGACGCGAGCTCGGCGACCATGATCCACGGCGTGGTGGCGATCGGCCGGGCGCTGGGGCTGCGCGTGATCGCCGAGGGGGTGGAGACGGAGGCGGACCGGCGCTTCCTCCGCACCGCCGGCGTGCACGCCTTCCAGGGCTGGCTGTTCGGGCGCGGCGTGCCCGCCTCCGAGCTGGCCGTGATCGTCGCCGAGGGCCTGCCGGCCCGGGTGGAGGCGGCGTGACCACAGCTGCGCGCCCGGGCGACGACGCCGAGCCGCGCATCAACCTGTCGCGCGCGCGCTCGCTCCTGGTCGACGCTAGCCAGAGCGGGCTCGTCCTGATGAGCCAGCTCCTGAGCGGGCTGGGCATGGGCGCGGTGGTCAAGGCGTCCGGCGCCGCGGCCGCCCAGAAGCTCCTGGCGACGGAGCCTTTCGACCTGGTGGTGGCCGACGCGCTCCTGGGTCCCGACTGCGACGGCTTCGACCTCGTGCGCCGGCTGCGACGCGACAACCGCTCGCCCAACCAGCAGACCGCGGTGATCCTGCTCTGCGGCCACACGCCGATGTCGCAGGTGCGCAAGGCGCGCGACTGCGGGGTGAGCCTGCTCATCGCCAAGCCCGTGTCGGCGGGCGTGGTGGCCAAGCGCATCCACTGGCTGGCGCGCGACCGGCGCGACTTCGTCGACTGCGGCGAGATCTACGTCGGTCCCGACCGTCGCTTCCACGACCAGCCCGAACCGCCGGAGGGCCGCCCCGGCCGCCGGCGCAACGATCCCGCTCCCACCTCCCCAGGAGACCCCGCATGACCGTCGTGCGCCGCCTCACCCCGGTGAACCGGCTGGCCGCCATGATCCACAAGCCCGGCGGGTTGAAGGAGAGCCAGGCGATCGCCGCCGCCGAAGCCAACCTCGAGGGGCTGCGCGAGCAGACGATGGAGCGGCTGGACGCGGTGGTCGCGGCGCTGGCCGCCGAAGCCGACGCGCTGTCGGGCTACGACGCCGAGGCGGTCGACCGGATGTACCGGCTCTCCAACGAGGTGGTGGGGGTGGCCGGGGTGTTCGGTTACGGCCACATGGGCGAGGCCGCTTACAGCCTGTGCGAGCTCCTGGACGAGCTGCGCGCGCGGGAGAGCTGGTCGGACGCCATGGTGCGCGTGCACCTGCAGACCCTGCGGCTCTTGCGCCAGCGCGGCGGGCCGGCGGCGGACCCGCAGGCCTGCGCCGCCATCCTCGAGGGTCTGCGCCAGGTCGCGGCCCGCGCGCGCCGCGACGGCTGAACCTCAGCGGCGGCCCTTAGCCGGGCGGGGGGGCGAAGGCCGGCTCCTCGCCTTCCGCCCGCATGCGGGGGCGACGGTCGCGGCGGGTGAACGGGACGCCGTGAGCGCGCATGGCGGCGCGCGCGGGTCGCTCGACCAGGTGGTGCAAGGCCATGGCCGCAGGCACGACGCCCGCCATCAGGCCCAGCCAGACGGGGAAGGGCAGAAGCGCGTCGTCCGGAAGGTGCAGGAGCTTGCGGGCGCCGTTCTCGTAGACGACGTTCCACGGCATCACGCTCATGTAGAGGGCGAAGCTCACCTCGCCGAGGTAGACGAGGACGCGCAGCGCCCGGCCTTCCCCCGTGCGGGGCGGCAGGGCCGCGAGCCCCAGGATCACTCCGCCCGCCGCCAGGACCGCCGCCGCGTCCGGCAAATGGAACGCCGTCGCCGCGGCCAGCGCCGCGCACGAGGCGGCCGCGAGGAGCGCCGGGGCGAGCCAGGGGCCGCCCTCGCGCCGCTTGAGCCGCTCCCACACGAGGTGCAGGGCGCAGCCGTAGGCGAAGGGCGGCACGATGCGCAGCCATCCGAAGCGGGTGGTCGCCTGGCTCAGCTGGAAGCCCGCCAGCGGGGGAAAGGCGGCGTAGAGCGCCGCCCCGGCCGCGACCGCCCCCGCCAGCGCCAGGGCCGGCCTTCGCCGCAGCGCCCAGGCGGCGGCGGCGAAGGCGGGGAAGCTCACATAGGCGAACCACTCGGCGGAAAGCGACCAGGAGGGGTGGTTCCAGCCGCCGTCGGGCGCATAGCCCCAGGCGTGCACCAGGAGCGCCTCGGCGGGCAGCGACCACTTGCGGATCACGTCCTCGCCCACGCAGGCCCCGCTGAGCCGCACCGCCTCGATCAGGACGCCCAGGCCCACGAGCGTCGCGATGTGCACCGGGTAGATGCGCGACAGCCGCGCCCACAGGAACCGGCGGTAGCCGAAGCGGCCGGCGCCCCACTCGCGGCCGTAGACGTGCAAGAGGATGAAGCCCGACAGCACGAAGAAGAGCTCCACCCCCAGCCGGCCGTGGTCGATCACGGGTGGGCGCTGGGCGGTGAACCGGGGCCAGTAGTCGTAGAGCACCACCCACGCCGCCGCGAAGAAACGCAGGGCGGTGAGCGGCTTGAGGTCCTCGGGCGGCGCGGCCGCGGGCGCTTCGGGCATGGACGGGGCTCGCGTGCGCGGGGCGGCGCTCGGGTGCGTCATCCTGGCGCCCGGGCGTTACGGCGGCCCTAACCGCGCGGCTTCGTGCGATACCCATTCCTCAACGGCGGATTAACCACGACGGGCGAGGGTGGCGGCCCGTCCCGCCGCGCCGTCTCCCGAGCCTCCGCACCGCCCATGGCCAGCGTCTACGCCCCGCATCACGCCTTTGCGCGCACCGACCGGTCGCGCCTGGGCGTGTGGTGGTGGACGATGGACCGGCTGCTCCTGGGGGCGATCCTGGCGCTGATGGCGGTGGGGGTGGCGCTCTCCTTCGGGTCGAGCCCAGCGGCCGCGGCGCGCATCGGCATCCACGACCCGTTCCACTTCGCCAAGCGCCAGTGCGTGTACGGTGCGATCGGCGCCGCCATCCTCTTGGGCGTGTCTCTGCTCTCCCCGCGCGGCGTCAGGCGGGTGAGCTTCTTCACCTACCTCCTGGCCATGGCGGTTATGCTGGGGCTGCCCTTCATCGGCCACGCCGCCAAGGGCGCGGACCGCTGGCTCTCGCTGGGCGGCTTCTCGCTCCAGCCTTCCGAGTTCATGAAGCCTGCGCTGATCGTCCTGGCCTCGTGGATGTTCGCCGAGGCGCAGAAGGGCGAGGGGGTGCCGGGCGTCTCCATCGCCTTCGGTCTCTACGGTGCGGCGGTGGTTCTGCTCCTGCTCCAACCCGACGTCGGGCAGACGGTGCTGACCACCGTCACCTTCGGAGCCTGCTTCTTCATGGCGGGCGTGCCCATGCGCTGGATCGTGGGCATGGGCACGGTGGCCGCGGGCGGGTTCGTGACGATCTACTTCGCCTTCGCCCACGTGGCGGCGCGTTTCCACAAGTTCCTCTCGCCCGACAAGGCCGACACCCATCAGGTCGACAAGGCGGCGGAGGCGATCGCCCACGGCGGCCTCTTCGGCGTGGGCCCGGGCGAGGGCATCATGAAGCGTCACGTGCCCGACCTGCACACCGACTTCATCTACTCGGTCGCCGCCGAGGAGTACGGGGTGGTGTTCTCCTGGCTCTTGATCGGCCTCTTCGCGCTGGTGATCGTGCGCGGCCTCTACCGCGCCATGAAGCTGGCCGATCCGTTCGAGCAGGTGGCGGCGTCGGGGCTCTTCGTGCTGGTGGGCCAGCAGGCGCTGATCAACGTGTGCGTGAACTTGAACCTGATCCCCACCAAGGGCATGACCCTGCCCTTCATCAGCTACGGAGGCTCCTCCATGCTGGCCACGGGGCTCACCCTGGGTCTGGCGCTCGCGCTCACCCGCCGCCGGCCCGGCGCCTACGCGGGGGCCGACGGTCCGGCGCAGGCCGGCGCGCACCTGTGAGTTCGGCCGAGGGGGGCGGCCGGCTGGCCGTCGTGGCGGCGGGCGGTACGGGCGGCCACCTGTTCCCCGCCGAGGCGCTGGCGCGCACCCTCCTCGGCCGCGGCTGGCGCATCGTGCTGGCCACCGACGCGCGTGGCGCCCAGTTCGCCAAGGACTTCCCCGCCGAGGACCGGCTGGCGCTGGAAGCGGCCACCTTCAAGTCGGGCGACGTGAGCGGGGCGGTCAGGGCCGCTTTGCGCATTTGGGGCGGCGTGCGGACCGCGCGGCGCGCCTACAAGCGGCTGCGGCCGGCGGTGGTGGTGGGGTTCGGCGGCTATCCCTCGCTCCCCGGCCTCCTGGCGGCGCGGCGGCGCATACCCACGGTGATCCACGAGCAGAACGCGGTCCTCGGCCGGGTGAACCGCTATCTCGCGCCGCGGGTGGACGCGGTGGCCTGCGCCTTCCCCATCCTCGGCCGGGCGAGCGCGGAGGTGGTCAAGCGCGCGCGGGTGGTCGGCAACCCCGTCCGGCCGGAGATCCGCGCCCTCTACGGCGAAGGCTACACCGCGCCGGGAGACAGCGTGCGGCTCCTCGTCACCGGCGGCAGCCAGGGCGCGCGCCTCCTCTCCGAGCTCGTGCCGGACGCGGTGGCGCTGATGGGCGAAGACCTGCGCACCCGGCTCAAGGTCGAGCAGCAGACGCGCATGGACCTCCTCGAGTCGGCGCGGCGCATCTACGCCGAGGCGGGGGTGGAGGCGGAGATCGCCCCCTTCTTCCGCAACATGGCGGGGCGCCTCAAAGCCGCGCACATCGTGATCGGGCGCGCGGGGGCCTCCACCGTGTGCGAGCTGGCGGTGGCGGGGCGCCCCTCGGTGCTGGTGCCGCTGGGCATCGCCGCGGACGACCACCAGCGCCACAACGCGCTCCTGCTCTCGGGCGTGGGCGCGGCCCAGGTGCTGACGGAGGAGGGCTTGACCGCGGAGCGCCTGGCGGACGTGCTCCAGGGGCTGATCGGCGATCCCGTAGGCCTCGCGCGCGCGGCGGCGGCGGCGAGCGCGGCCGCCAAGCCGGACGCGGCGGAGCGGCTGGCGGACTTGGTGGAGGCGACGGCTCGGGGGTAGGGAATTCCCCGCTCATTCCCGCGGAAGCGGGGACCCAGACTATCTGCGCGCGGTGCGGCTTGGGGGAGTATCCAGCGCTTCGTTCTGTGAGCGCGGAGGGGGCCGCCGTGCTCGCTCGCGTCAAGGCGACCTGCTTGCGCAGGCTTCGCTTCGCTCGGCCTTGACCCGCCCTGCGCGCGACGGCTGACGCGTGGGCGTCGGGACGCGGGGCGTCCCGTAGTTGAAGTTCGACTTGGCCTGCGGCCCGC
>CAXTAO010000024.1:0-47049 GCA_964242625.1 uncultured Caulobacteraceae bacterium
CGCGGGCCGCAGGCCTAAGTCGAACTACCAAGAAGGGACGCCCCGCGTCCCGACCTCTCCGGTCAGCCGTCGCGCGCAGGGCGGGTCAAGGGCGAAGAGCGAAGCGTCCCTTGACGCGACCGAGCACGGCGGCACCCGCGCGCAGCGCCCGCCGCAAGGCGGACAACTCCCCCCAGCTTCGACCTCGCGCCCGCTTTCCCCTATATGCGCTCCTCCATGCCCCGTCCGTTCCTCAGGATGAACGGCCTCGGCAACGACTTCGTCGTGGTCGAGAGCCGCTCGGCGCCGTTCGCGCCCACCGCGGACGAGGTGCGCGCCATCGCCGACCGGGAGCGCGGGCCGGGGTGCGACCAACTGATCTCCATCGAGCCCTCGCGCGCGGCCGACGCCTTCATGCGGATCTGGAACGCCGACGGAGAGGAGGTCGGAGCCTGCGGCAACGCCGCGCGCTGCGTGGGCTGGCTCCTCCTGGAGGCCTCGGGCGGCGACCGGGCGGCGATCGAGACCCGCGCGGGCCTCCTCTACGCCACCCGCGCGGGCGAGCGGCGCGTCACCGTCGACATGGGGGCGCCGGGCCTCTCCTGGCGCGACATCCCGCTGGCCGAGGAGATGGATACGCGGCGCATCGAGCTGGCGGTCGGGCCGCCGGGCGCGCCGCTCCTGCACACGCCGGGCTGCGTCAGCATGGGCAATCCGCACGTGGTGTTCTTCGTCCCCGACGTCGCGGCCGCCCCCGTGCGCAAGGTAGGCCCGCTGATCGAGCGGCACCCGCTGTTCCCGGAGGGCGTCAACGTCGGCTTCTGCCAGGTCGAGACCTCCGAGCGCCTGCGCCTCAAGGTGTGGGAGCGCGGCGCGGGCCAGACGCGCGCGTGCGGCACGGGCGCGTGCGCCGCGCTCGTCGCCGCCCATCGCCGCGGACTCGCCAAGCGCCGCGCCGAGGTCGAGCTCGACGGCGGCGTCCTCCTGATCGACTGGCGGCGCAAGGACGACCACGTGCTGATGACCGGCGCGGTGGCGCTCGACGGCGTGGGAACCCTGCCGTGAGCGGGATCGACGTCCTCACCTTCGGCTGCCGGCTCAACGCCTATGAGAGCGGGCAGGCGCGAGCCCGCGCCGAGGCCGACGGGCTTTCCGACGCGGTGATCGTCAACACCTGCGCGGTCACGGGCGAGGCGGTGCGCCAGGCGCGCCAGGCCATCCGTCGCGCGCGGCGCGAGCGGCCGGGCGCGACGCTGGTCGTCACCGGCTGCGCGGCGCAGATCGACCCCGCCATGTTCGCCGCCATGCCGGAGGTGGACGCCGTAGTCGGCAACGGGCTGAAGAGCGCGCCGGGCGCCTACGCGCCGCACGCGCTGGCCGCCGATCGCGTGCGGGTGGACGCCTTCGAGCGGGTGAGCGCGGGAGCCCATTCCGCCCTCCCCGTCGTCCCGCCCCCGCACGAGCGCGCCCGGGTGGAGGTGGAGGTGCAGAACGGCTGCGACCACGCCTGCACCTTCTGCATCATCCCCGCCGGGCGCGGCCCTTCGCGCTCGGCCCCGGCGGGCGAGGTGGTGGCGCGTGTGCAGGCGCTGGCGCGCGCCGGGGTGGCCGAGGTCGTGCTGACCGGCGTGGACGTGACGAGCTGGGGCGTCGACCTGCCCGGCCGCCCCACCTTCGGCCAGCTCGTGGGCCGGGTGCTGCGGCTCGTGCCCGAGCTGCCACGGCTGCGCCTGTCGTCGGTGGACGCCGCCGAGCTCGACCCCGACCTCCTGCGCCTGTTCGCCGAGGAGGCGCGGCTCATGCCGCACCTCCACCTCTCCCTGCAGCACGGGGACGACCTGATCCTCAAGCGCATGAAGCGCCGCCACGGCCGCGCCCAGGCCGAGGCGCTGGTGGCGGCCGTGCGCGCCGCCCGGCCGGACACCGCCTTCGGGGCCGACCTGATCGCGGGCTTCCCCACCGAGGACGAGGCCGCCTTCGCGCGGAGCCTGTCGCTCGTGGACGAGCTGGGGCTGGCCTATGTCCACGTCTTTCCGTTCAGCGCGCGCCCGGGCACGCCCGCCGCGCGCATGCCGCCCCTGCCCGGGGCCGAGGTGAAGGCGCGGGCGGCGCGGCTGCGCGCGACGGCGGACGCGGCGCTCGCCCGCCACCTCGACCGCCAGATCGGCCGCACGGTGGAGGCGGTGGTGGAGCGCCCGGGCATGGCGCGCGCGGCTGACTTCACCGAGCTCGCGGTCGAGGGCGGCGCCCCCGCGGGCGCGCTCCTCCGCGTCCGCGTCACCGGCCGCGACGGCCGGCGCGCGACGGGGACCGCGCTCGCGCCGGACCGCGTCGCGGCCTGACCCCGCGCGTCAGGCCGCCTGGCCGAGGTCGGACGACACCGACCAGATGTTGATCCCGCCCTCCTCCGCGTGGCGGTCGATCTCGCGCAGTTCGTCGTCGCCGAAGTCGAGGCGCTTCAGGGCGTCTAGCGTGTCGTCGAGCTGCTCAGGCGTGCGCGCGCCGACCAAGGCCGAGGTGACGCGCCGGTCGCGCAGCACCCAGGCGACCGCCATCTGCGCCAGCGTCTGACCGCGCGCGCGGGCCATGTCGTTCAGCGCGCGGATGCGGCGGAGGTTGTCCTCGGTGATCAGCGACGACTTGAACGATCCGCGCCTGGACGCGCGCGCATCGTCCGGCACGCCCTTGAGGTACTTGGCGGTGAGGAGCCCCTGCGCCAGCGGCGAGAAGGCGATGCAGCCCACTCCCAGCTCCTCCAGCGTTTCCAGAAGTCCGTGCTCGATCCAGCGGTTCAGGAGCGAGTAGGACGGCTGGTGGATCAGGAGCGGCACGCCCTCGCTCTTGAGGATGGCGTGCGCCTGGCGCGTCAGCTCCGGCGAGTAGGACGAGATGCCGACGTAGAGCGCCTTGCCCTGGCGGTGCGCGTGGGCGAGCGCGCCCATGGTCTCCTCCAAGGGAGTCGTGGGGTCGACCCGGTGCGAATAGAAGATGTCGACGTAGTCGACGCCCATGCGACGCAGGCTCTGGTCGAGGCTGGCCAGGAGATACTTCCGGCTGCCGCCGATCCCGCCATAGGGGCCGGGCCACATGTCCCAGCCCGCCTTGGTCGAGATGATCAGCTCGTCGCGGTGGCGGGCGAAGTCGGTGCGGAGCACCTCGCCGAAGTTCTCCTCCGCCGAGCCGTAGGGCGGGCCGTAGTTGTTGGCGAGGTCGAAGTGCGTCACGCCCCGGTCGAAGGCGCGACGCAGGATGGCGCGGCCCGTCTCGAACACGTCGGCGCCGCCAAAGTTCTGCCAGAGACCCAGCGAGATCGGCGGCAGGTCGAGCCCGCTGCGGCCGCACCGGCGATAGCCCACGCCGTCGTAGCGGTCGGGGGCGGCGGCGTAGGGGATCTCGAACACGGGAGGGCTCCTCGGGAGGGGGCGTTGCGCCGCGGGACAACGCTGTCATAGGCTGGGGCGAGCCCGCCGCGCGAGAGCGGGCCACAGCGGGCCAACGCGCCCGCCCGGGAGGAGGTTCGCCATGGGCGGGTTCGCCAACGGGGGAGGCTGGACGCGTCGAGGCGCGCTCCTCGCCGCAGCCGCAGCCGCCGCCGCGGGAACGGTCCGGGCCGATCCGCTGGGGCTGCCCATCGGCGTGCAGCTCTGGGCGGTGAAGACCGAGCTCGACGGCGACTTCGAGGGCACGCTGCGCCGGGTGGCGGCGATCGGATACGGCCGCGTGGAGGCGGCGGGGAGCCACGGCCGCACGGCCGCCCAGTTCCGCGCGGGGGTCGTCGCGGCGGGGCTGAACTGCGACAGCGCCCACGTGCCCATGGCCGATCTCCTGAAGGATCCGGCGGGCCAGATCGGCTGGGTGCGCGACGTCGGCTGCCGCTGGCTGGTCTGCTCCTCGCCCGCCGCCACGGCGCCGCTCCACCCCGCCCATCCCGGCGAGGACTGGATGGACCAGATGCGCCGGGCCATGACGCTGGACGACTTCCGCCGCGACGCCGACCGGCTGAACGCCTTCGCTCACCAGGCGCAGAGGGCGGGGCTGAAGCTCGCCTACCACTCCCACGCCTTCGAATTCGCCCGCTACGACGGCGTGGTGGGCTTCGACGAGCTGCAGCGGCGCACCGACCCCGCGCTCGTGCACACCGAGCTCGACATCGCCTGGGTGGTGGCGGGCGGAGCCGACCCGGTGGAGGTGATGCGCCGCTACGGCCGCCGCATCGCGCTCCTGCACATCAAGGACCTCCAGCACGGCCCGCGCCCCGGGGACGACTACCGAACGACCGCCGTGGGCTCGGGCGTGATCGACTGGGCGCCCGTGTTCGCCGAGGCGGCGCGCATCGGCGTCTCCGGCTACTACGTCGAGCAGGAGGAGCCCTTCCCCGGCCCCGTGCTCGGCGAACTGGCGCAGAGCTGGCGCTTCCTCCACACCCGCTTTCCCGGAGACCGCACGTGAGCCTCGTCCGCCCCGCCCTCGCGGCGCTCCTCCTGGCGGGCGTCGCGCTCGCGCCCGCCGGCGCCCAGCGCTTCACGGCCGGCGACGCCGACGCGAAGGCCAAGGCGCTCGTCGCGCGGATGACGCCGGAGGAGAAGCTGCGGCTCGTCACCGGGTATTACGGGGTCGACCAGGACCACAAGCACTGGCGCGCGCCGCCCGAGGCGCGCCAGGGCCAGGCGGGGGTGGTCCCCGGCGTGCCGCGGGTAGGCTTCCCCGTGCAGTGGGAGACCGACGCGGGCGTGGGCGTCGCCACCCAGGGCGCGGCCAAGGTGAAGTTCGAGCGCACCTCGCTGCCTTCCAACCTCGCCACCGCCGCCACCTGGAACCCTCCGCTCGCCTTCCGGGGCGGGGCGATGATCGGGTCGGAGGCGCGCGCGACGGGCATGAACGTGCAGCTCGCCGGCGGCGTCGACCTGCTGCGCGAGCCGCGCAACGGCCGCAACTTCGAGTACGGCGGCGAAGACCCGTGGCTGGCCGGAACCATGGTCGGCGCCCAGGTGGCGGGCATCCAGTCCAACCACATCGTCTCGACGATCAAGCACTACGCCTTCAACGACCAGGAGACCGGCCGCAACATACTGGACGTGCGCGTGGACGAGGCGGCGGCGCGCCAGTCCGACCTCCTGGCCTTCGAGCTGGCGCTGGAGAACGGCCGGCCGGGCTCGGTGATGTGCTCGTACAACCACGTGGGCGGCGTGTACGCCTGCGAAAACCCTCACCTGCTGAACGACGTGCTCAAGCACGACTGGGGCTTCCCCGGCTACGTGATGAGCGACTGGGGCGCGACCCACTCCACGGCCGCCGCCGCCAACGCCGGCCTCGACCAGGAGGACGGCGTCACCACCGCCGACACCGCCTTCTTCGCCTTCGGCAAGCTCGACGCCGCGGTGAAGTCGGGGGCGGTGTCGCAGGCGCGGGTGGACGACATGGCGCTGCGCATCGCGCGCGCCTTCTACGGCGTGGGCGCCATGGACCATCCCGTCGCCCCGGGCCCCATCGACTTCGACGCCGACGTCGCCGTGTCGCGCGCCGACGAGGCGGAAGCGATCGTGCTCCTCAAGAACGCGGGCGACGTCCTGCCGCTAGGCGCGCGGGCCAAGCGGATCGCGGTGATCGGCGGCCACGCCGACAAGGGCGTGCTCGCCGGCGGCGGCTCGGCGCTGGTCTATCCGCGCGGGGGCAACGCCGTGCCCGGGATCGCGCCGACCTCCTGGCCGGGACCGGTCGTCTACGACCCGTCGTCGCCGCTCGCCGCCCTGCACGCCCGCCTGCCGGGCGCCGACATCCGCTTCGCCGACGGCGAGGACGTGGCCGCCGCCGCGCGGCTGGCGCGCGACAGCGACGTGGTGCTCGTCTTCGCGCCCCAGTTCACCGCCGAGTCGCAGGACTTTTCGCTGACCCTGCCGCACGGCCAGGATGCGCTGATCGCCGCGGTCGCCCGCGCCAACCCGCGCACGGTGGTCGTGCTGGAGACGGGCGGGCCGGTGCTCACCCCCTGGCGCGGCGAGGTCGCGGGGCTCGTGGAGGCCTGGTATCCGGGCTCGGGCGGCGGCGAGGCGATCGCGGATGTCCTGACCGGCGCGGTGGACGCGTCGGGCCGCCTGCCCGCGACCTTCCCCGCCAGCCTCGACCAGCTGCCCCGCCCCCGGCTCGACGGCGAGGGGCTCCCCGAAGGGACGCCCTTCACCGTCACCTACGGCGAGGGCGCGGCGGTCGGCTACAAGTGGTTCGACAAGCGCGGGCTGGAGCCGGCCTTCCCGTTCGGTGCGGGGCTTTCCTACACGCGCTTCGCCTACTCCGACCTGTCGGTCGCCACCGCCCCCAGCGGTCGCGCGCTGGTGAGCTTCACCGTCCGCAACACCGGCGCGCGCGCGGGCCTGGACACGCCGCAGGTGTACGTCTCGGCTCCGGCCGAGGCTGGGTGGGAGGCGCCCCGCCGGCTGGCGGGCTTCCAGAAGGTGGCGCTCGCCCCCGGGGCCGGTCGGAAGGTGGAGGTGTTGGTGGACCCGCGCTGGCTCGCCACCTGGGACGTCGCCGCCCACGGGTGGCGGCGGCCCGCGGGCCGCTACACCTTCGCGGTCGGCGCGTCATCGCGCGACCTGAAGCTCTCCACCCCCGCCCCGCTCGAAGGCTGGACGGGCCGCCCCTGAGCCCCGCTCAGCCGGCGAAGCGCGGGCTGGAGAGGCCCGCGACCTCGACCGGCACGGCGAACAGCGCGCCGTCCAGGCTATCGGGCGCGAGGCCGTCCAGCTCGATGCGCGCGCTGGTGACGTAGAGCGTGCGCCGGTCCCGGCCGCCGAAGGCCGCGCAGGTGGGCTGGGCGACGGGCAGGACGATCTCGCGGTCGATCCGCCCGTCGGGGGTGAAGCGCACCACGCGCCCCCCGCCCCAGCGCGCGTTCCACAGGCACCCCTCCTCATCCATGGCCGAGCCGTCCGGGCCGCCCGCGACGGTTCCGGGCGCCACGAACACCCGGCGATCCTCCAGCACCGGCCGATGGGCGTCGTAGCGGAAGCTCCAGATCACCCCCTCCAGGCTGTCCGCGAAGTAGAGCCGGTCGCCCTCGGGGCTCCAGCACAGGGTGTTGGCGATGCCGATGCCTTCCAGCACCGTGTGGCAGCTCCCGTCGCGGTCGACGCGGAAGAGGCCGCCCGTCGCCCCCGCCAGCGGTGCGGGCGAGCCGTCGGGGTGGAGGTTGTTGGCCATGGTGCCGAGCCAGATCCGCCCCTGAGGATCGACCCGGCACTCGTTGGAGCGGTTGCCCCCGTTCGGGTCGGGGCGCGCGAAGGGGCGCAGCAAGCCCGTCGCCAGGCTCATGCGGTGCAGGCCGTCGGGCGCGGCGGCGATCAGCCCCCCGCTCTCGGCGGGAATGGCGGCCGCGACATGGGTTCCCGTCGCCCACACGCGCACCTCGCCGCTTTCCGGATCGAGGCGGTGCACGCGGTCCCCCGCGATGTCGACCCACCACAGCGCCTGCGCGACCTCGTCCCACAGCGGTCCCTCGCCCAGCATGTCGCGCTGGGGCAGGTGAGGCGGCCGCTCGACGATCTCCCACCCGCTCACGTCCGGCTCCTCCGCTCATCGCCCGGCGCACCTTGGCGCGATCGGGGCCGGCGCGCGAGCCCGCCTCCGTGCTGGCGGGACGCCCTCGCGCGGCCCATGCTGGCGCTTCGCTTCGGAGCTTCGCCGTGCCGCTCGCCGCCCTTCTCGTCGCCGCGCTGCAGGCCGCCGCTCCGCCCGCCGGAGAGCTGAAGCCGCCCGACGCCGCCGTGCTCCTCTCCGCCTGCCGCCCCCAGGCGGTCGACCCGGGGGTGCAAGGGGCGGAGGGGACGGCCTTTCTCGTGCGCGCGGGCGAACGCACCCTGCTGGTCACCGCGTCGCACCTGTTCCGCGTCCGGGCGGAGGACATGCCGGCGCGGGTGAGCGCAGTCCGCTGCACGCCGCCCGGCGGTCCCCCGCTGCGCTCGCAGGCCGCCCTGGCCATCCCCGGCGCGCACCCCACGGGGCCCGCCGACAGCCTGCGCGACATGGCCGTGTTCCCGATGGAGGGCGCGCCGCCCGCGCTGCGGCTGGCCGCCCGCGCGCCCGCGCCGGGCGACGACGTCTGGCTCCTCGCGCCCGTGCACGGCGGCGTCGAGCAGGAGGGCTGGCTGCACCACGCGGTGGTCGTGCCCGCCGGCCGCGCCTTCGCCTACCTGTTCGACGACCCCACCATCGACCTGCACAACACGAGCGGCGGCGCCGTGCTCGACGCCTCGGGCGCGGTGGTCGGCCAGGAGGTGCTCCTGAGCCGCACCGCGCAGGGCGTCGTCGGTCTGGGCAACACGCTGGCCACCCTCACCGCCGTGCTGGACGAGGCGGGGCGCGCCGCCGCCCCCGCCCCGCGCCCGGCGCCGGCGCCTAGGGAAAAACCCTAGCTTGCGCCGACGCACTCGCGGGCCGACCAGAAGGGTGGCGGCAAAGGGGGCGCGCGCCGATGGATTGCAAGGATCAGGCGTTCAGGTCGCTGCGGCACGCTATGGGGCTGACCCAGCGCGAGATCGCCTCGGCGCTCGGCGTGACCCTCAGGACCTACGAGGATATCGAGCGGGGAGCCAACCCGGCGCGCGCCTCGCACTGGATGGCGATGCAGTGGCTGTCGCTGCAGCACGCGGTGGGCCGACGCCGCCCCGACCTGGCCAGCCCCACAGCGCTTGAACTCGCCGAGGCTTTGACCGACCTCAGCCGAGGCGGCGCCCAGCACGGCTGCGGCTAGGGTGGAGCGGCTAAGGGGGCCGAGCCGCAGAAGGTTTGGGCTTCACAGACGTCGAGGCGCCCCGCCTAGGCTTTCGGGACGGTCTCCGCCGCCCGATCCCCGCGCTTCGGCGGCCAAGCCAGCGGCCGCGTGGAAAGCGGGTCGGGGTTGCAACGCGGCGAGAAAGTGGTGACGGTGCCGCGACCGCAGAGTGGCGTGAGCGGCCTGCCGCAGACCTTTCGGCTCGCACCGTCGAGCTCCACCTTGGGGGACACCATGATCAGAGCTTCGCTCGCCGCCACCGCGGCCCTGTTGTGCGCTGGACTGTGCGCGACGCAGGCGCAGGCGACCACTTACGACAGCAAGTCGGCCTACGACGCCGCCGTGACGTCGACGAACGATGTCACTTTCGCAGGCGTGGCGCAGGCGGGGGACTATGTGGACGAGCCCGACCCGTATGTGGTCGGCAACCTGTCCATCAGCGCCGCCACCAACGCGGTGGCGAGCGCCACCTTCTTCGGAAGCCCCAGGGACACCTACTTCAACAACACCTTCAGTGACGGCACCGCCGCCGCCGGCGCCCTCTTCACCTTCGCCTCGCCCGTCTCCGCGGCCGGTTTCAGCTTGTCGGCCGGGTTCGCTGGTGGAGAATATGTCGCCGACGTGTTTGGCGCGAACGGCTTGCTGTCGGGCTCGTTCACGTTCTCGGCCGACAGCTTCGACGCGGCCGAAAGCTTCTTCGGCGTCTCCGGCCTCGGCGACATCTCGGCGATCGACCTCTACCTCACCAGCCAGGACGAAAACTTCGTCCTCGTGTCCGAAGTGGAGTCGGGCGGGACCTCAGCCGCTCCCGAACCGTCGACCTGGGCGCTCATGCTCGCGGGCGTCGGTCTCGCCGGATTCGCCCTGCGCTCGCGAGGACGGACGGGCGCTCTCGCGGCCTGATCTTGGGAGCCCTCGCCCATGTGGCGAGGGCTTTCCGCCGCGCACCAGCCGCTCAGCCGGCGTCCACCGTTTGGGAATGTGCGGAGCAGCGCGCCGCCCGGAGAGCGGCCATGTGCTGGAGCGGGCGGCGGGAATCGAACCCGCACGAGAAGCTTGGGAAGCTTCCAGGCTACCACTACATCACGCCCGCCTGAGCGCCCCCTCTAGCGCAGCCGGCGCGGACCCGCCACCCTCGGACACCATGCACGGGCACGCGCACTCGCACGACCATCCGCACGGGCACGGTCATGGTCACCCCCACGGCGGCCCCCACCACGGCCACGACCACGCCCCGCGCGACATGGGCCCGGCGTTCCTGATCGGGCTGGCGCTGAACGCAGGTTTCGTGGCGGCCGAGGCGGTCTGGGGACTGAGGGCGGGCTCCACCGCCCTCCTGGCGGATGCGGGGCACAACCTCGGCGACGTGCTGGCGCTGGTGGCCGCCTACGCCGCCCAGCGCATGGCGCGCCGCCCCCCCTCGCCGCGCTTCACCTACGGTCTGCGCTCCACGACGATCTGGGCGGCGCTGGGCAATGCGGTCGTGCTCCTGGTGGTCACGGGCGCGGTGGCGGCCGAGGCGCTGCGCCGCCTGTTCGAGCCCGCGCCGGTGGCGGGCGGGGTGGTGATGGCGCTGGCGGCGCTGGGCGTGCTCATCAACGGCGTGACCGCGCTCCTGTTCGCTTCGGGCCGGCGCGGCGACCTGAACCTACGCGGCGCCTTCCAGCACATGCTGGCCGATGCGCTGGTGTCGGCCGGGGTGGTGGTGGCGGGCGGCCTGATCCTCCTCACCGGCTGGACGTGGCTGGACCCGGCGACGAGCCTCGTGGTCTCGGCGGTGATCGTCTGGGGCACCTGGGGTCTCCTGCGCGAGTCGGCCGGCCTGGCGCTGGCGGGGGTGCCTGCGGGGCTCGACCTTGCGGAGGTGCGAGGCGTCCTGGAGGCCCTGCCGGGGGTGGCGCGGGTGCACGACCTGCACGTCTGGGCCATGTCGACCACCGAAACGGCGCTGACCTGCCACCTCGTCACCCCGGCGGGGCACCCGGGCGACCCCTTCCTGCTGGACGCCGCGGGGGGGCTCCGGCGGCGGTTCGGCATCGGCCACGCCACCCTGCAGATCGAGATCGACGCGGCCTGCGCCTGCCCGCTCGACGGCGCCGAGAGCGCCTGACCCCGCCAGCGGTTGCCGCCGCACGGCAGGCCGGTTAGAGCGCCCGCGCACATCGTAAACGCGGCCGTTTCCGGCGGCCGAGCGACGGGGAGGGCTCATGCCGCTGCAGACGCCCGCCTTCGCGCTGCGTCTGCCCGTGTGGCGCACGCCGCGCACGCGGCTGGGCCCGGCGGACGTGGCCATGTTCGCGCTCGTCTTCGGCGCCCTGGCGCTGGTGGCCGTCGCCGGCCGGGAGACCCTGCAGCCGCTCTCGGCGCTGGCGCGCCAGCCCGTGTCGCTCGATCCGCGCCACCTGCCCGACTACGCCTTGCGCACCACCCTGCGAATGCTGGGCGCCATGGTGCTGAGCGTGGTCTTCACCTTCACCTACGGCACTCTGGCCGCCAAGAATCGCCGCGCGGAAATGGTGCTGGTCCCGCTCCTGGACATCCTCCAGTCGGTGCCGGTGCTGGGCTTCGCGACCTTCCTCCTGGTCTTCTTCCTGAACCTGTTCCCCGGCCAGCTCATCGGGGCCGAGCTCGCCAGCGTCTTCCTGGTGTTCACCGCCCAGGCCTGGAACATGACGTTCAGCTTCTACCAGTCGCTGAAGACCGTGCCGAAGGACCTGGACGAGGCGGCCAGTTCCTTGCGGCTCTCGCCGTGGCGGCGGTTCTGGGTGCTCGAGGCGCCCTTCGCCGCGCCCGGCCTGATCTGGAACGCCATGCTCTCCATGTCCGGGTCATGGTTCTTCGTCGTGGTCTCCGAAGCCATCACGGTCGGGCCGACCACCATCACCCTGCCCGGCGTCGGCAGCTACGTGGCCCTGGCGATCCAGCGCGGAGACCTCGTGGCCATCGGCTGGGCGATCGCGGCCATGCTGGTGGTGATCCTCCTCTACGACCAGCTCCTCTTCCGACCGCTGGTCGCCTGGTCGGACAAGTTCAGGGTGGAGCTCTCCGCTGGGGAGGAGGCGGGCGCCTCCTCGTGGCTGCTCGACTTCCTGCAGCGCGCCCAGCTGGTCCGACGGCTCACCCGCCCCGTCGGACGGCTCAACCAGGCCCTGATGCGCCTGCGGATCGGGCGCGCGCCCAAGCCCGCGACCCGAGCCGCGCCGGGCTGGGCCGCGCCGCTGGTGGACTGGACGTGGATCGGGCTGATCGTCGTGGTGGCGATCGCCGCAGGCGCGTGGGGGGTGAGCTTCGTCGGGCGCGAAGTGAGCGGGCGCGAGGCGCTGGCGGTGGCGGGCCTGGGCGTGATCACGCTGGTGCGCGTGCTCGTGCTGATCGCGCTCGCCAGCCTGATCTGGGTGCCGATCGGCATCTGGGTGGGGCTGCGGCCGAAGTGGGCCGCGGCGGTGCAGCCAGTGGCGCAGTTCCTGGCGGCCTTCCCGGCCAATCTGCTGTTCCCCGTGGCGGTCGTCTTGATCCTGCACTTCCGGGTGAGCCCCGACATCTGGCTCTCGCCGCTGATGATCCTGGGCACCCAGTGGTACATCCTGTTCAACACCATCGCGGGCGCGAGCGCCTTCCCCAACGACCTCAAGCAGGCGGCGGCCAGCCTGCGCGTGCGCGGCTGGGCGTGGTGGACCAAGGTGATGCTGCCGGGCATCGCGCCCTACTTCGTCACGGGCGCGCTGACGGCGTCGGGCGGATCGTGGAACGCGTCGGTGGTGGCCGAGGTCGCTTCGTGGAAGACCCACACCCTCCACGCCCACGGCCTGGGGGCTTTCATCGCCGACGCGACCACCCGGGGCGACACCCCGCGCGTGGTCTTGGGGGTGGCGGTGATGAGCGCCTTCGTGGTGCTGTTCAACCGCGTGCTGTGGCGGCCGCTCTTCACCTTCGCGTCCAACCGCCTGCGCCTCGACTGACCACTCCGGAGAGGAGCCCGCCGTGACCGACCTCGCCACCCACCCCGCCGACGCCGCGCCCGGCGACGCCGCCGGCTTCCTGCACATGCAGGGCATCCGGCAGGCCTACGCCAAGTCGGGGGCCAACGAACTCCTGGTGCTCGACGGGGTGAACCTCGACATCGCGTCCGGCGAGATCGTGGGGCTTCTCGGCCGGTCCGGCTCGGGCAAGTCGAGCCTCCTGCGCATCATCGCCGGGCTGAACCGGCCGGTGGCGGGCGAGGTGAGCTGGCGCGGGCGCCCGATGGACGGCCCCGCCGCCGGCATCGCCATGGTGTTCCAGAGCTTCGCCCTCTTCCCCTGGCTCACCGTGCAGGAGAACGTGGAGCTGGGGCTGGAGGCCCTGGGCGTGCCCGCCGCCGAGCGGCGCACCCGCGCCATCGAGGCCATCGACCTGATCGGGCTCGACGGGTTCGAGAACGCCTATCCCAAGGAGCTCTCCGGCGGCATGCGCCAGCGCGTGGGCTTCGCGCGCGCGCTCGTGGTCAACCCCGAGCTCCTCCTCATGGACGAGCCCTTCTCCGCGCTGGACGTGCTCACGGCCGAGACGCTGCGCACCGACCTCGTGGAGCTGTGGAGCGAGGGCAAGCTGCCGCTGCGCTCCATCCTCTTGGTCACGCACAACATCGAGGAGGCGGTCCTGATGTGCGACCGCATCATCATCCTCGCCGCCAACCCGGGGCGGATTGCGGCCGAGGTGAAGGTCGACCTGCCTCACCCGCGCGATCGCGATGACGAGCGGTTCGGCGGATACGTCGACGAGATCTACACCCGCATGACGAGCCGCCCGCAGTCGAAACAGCGCGCCGGCGCGCCGCCCGTGGCGGCCACCATCAACGCCCAGCTCTCGCCCGTCTCCACCAACGAGATGGCCGGCCTGATGGAGGAGCTGCACTCCTACCAGGGCTGGGTCGACCTGCCCGACCTCGGCGACACGCTTCAGCTCGAGATCGACGAGCTGTTCCCCATCGCCGAGACCCTGGGGTTGCTGCGCTTCGCCACGGTGGAGGAGGGCGACATCCAGCTCACCGAAACGGGCCGGCGCTTCGTCGACAGCGACACCGACGCCCGCAAGCGCATCTTCGCCGAGGCGCTGATGGCGCACGTGCCGCTCGCCGCCTTCATCCGCCGGGTGCTGGACGAGCGGCCGACGCACCGCGCCCCCTACGCCCGCTTCTCGCAGGAGCTGGAGGACCACATGAGCGAGGATTACGCCGACGCGACGCTCTCGGCGGTGATCTCCTGGGGCCGCTACGCCGAGCTCTACGCCTACGACGAGCAGGCGCAGGCCTTCAGCCTGGAGGACCCGGCCTGATCTCCGTTTCGGCGCGGACATACTTCCCGCGCGCGGGCGCCTTAGCGCTCGGCGCCTGAACGCCCGCGCGGACCGGCCGCGCGTCCGCCGGAGGTTCCGTGATCCGCCGCCCGCTTCTTCTCGCCGCCGCCACGGCCGCGCTCGCCCAGTCCGCTTTCGCCCAGCCAGCCTTCGCCCAGACCGCCGCCTCGCCGCTCGATCCGGGCGTCGCCACGCCGCACTACGGCGCGTGGGGCTTCGACCGCTCGGGCCAGGACGCCGCGGTGAAGCCCGGCGACGACTTCTTCCGCTACGCCAACGGCGGGTGGCTCGCGCGAACCGACATTCCGCCCGACCGCACGCGCTTCGGCGCGTTCGACGTCCTGACGGTGCTCTCCGAGAACCGGGTCCACGCCATACTGGACGGTGCGGCCGCCCAGCCCACGGCCGGCGCCCCCGCGACGCCGGAGGCGCGGATCGGCGCGGCCTACCGTGCCTACATGGACGAGGCGGCGATCGGCCGGCTGGGCGCAGCGCCCTTGCTGCACGACCTCGACCGGGTGCGCCGCGCCGACACCCGCGCGCGCCTCGCCGCGCTGATGGGCGACCACCACGGGGCCTCGGCGTCGATCTTCGACGTGTCGGTGCAGCAGGACGCCAAGCACCCGGAGCGCTACGCCGTCTACCTGCGCACGGGCGGGCTGGGGCTGCCCGACAAGGACTACTACCTCAAGGACACGCCCAAGTTCGTCGCTGCGCGTGCGGGCTACGTCCAGTACGCGACGCAGCTCCTGACGCTGGCGGGCTGGCGCGATCCGCAGGCGAGCGCGCAGGCGGTGATGGCGTTCGAGACCGAACTCGCCCGCGCGAGCTGGGACCGCGCCCAGCTGCGCGACCGCGACCGCGTCTACAATCCGACCACCATCCCGGCGCTCGCGGAGGCGCAGCCGGGCTTCGACTGGCGCGCCTTCATGGCGGCCGCCGACCTCGGCGGCGAGAGCGACGTCATTCTGACCGACCAGAGCGCCTTCGCCGACAAGGCGGCGATCTTCGCGCGCACGCCCGTGCCCGTGGTGCAGGCGTGGCTGGCGGTGCACATCGCCGACGACATGGCGCCCTACCTCTCCCAGCCCTTCGTGCAGGCGCGCTTCCAGTTCCGCGACAAGGCGCTGGCCGGTCAGCCCGAGCTCAAGGCCCGGTGGAAGCGCGCGGTGGCCGCCGTCAACGGCCAGCTCGGCGAGGACGTCGGCCGCATCTACGTGCGCGACTACTTCGCCCCCGAGTCCAAGGCCCAGATGCTGGAGCTGGTCGGCAACCTGCGGACCGCCTTCCGCGCCCGGCTGGAGCGGCTGGACTGGATGACGCCCGCCACCAAGGCCGCGGCGGAGGCCAAGCTCGCCGCCTTCAACGTCAAGATCGCCTATCCCGACAGGTGGCGCGACTACTCGGCGCTGCGCATCGCCGCCGACGACGCCTACAGCAACCAGGAGCGTTCGCGCGCCTTCGAGTGGGCCTATCGCCGCGACAGGCTGCACAAGCCCGTGGACCGGCAGGAGTGGGGCATGACCCCGCAGACGGTGAACGCCTACTACTCCTCCACCATGAACGAGATCGTCTTCCCCGCGGCGATCCTGCAGCCGCCGTTCTTCGACCCCCGCGCCGACCCCGCGATCAACTACGGCGGCATCGGCGGCGTGATCGGCCACGAGATGAGCCACGGCTTCGACGACCAGGGGCGCAAGTCGGACGGCCGCGGCGCGCTCACCGATTGGTGGACCGCCGCCGACGCTGCCGCCTTCAAGGTCCGCGCCGAGCGGCTGGGCGCGCAGTACGACGGCTACGAGCTGGCGTCCGTGCCCGGCGAGCACATCCAGGGCGCGCTCACCATGGGCGAGAACATCGGCGACATGGGCGGCATCAACCTGGCGCTCGACGCCTACCACGCCTCCCTGCACGGCCGCCCGGCGCCGGTGATCGACGGGCTGACGGGCGACCAACGCGTGTTCCTGGCCTGGGCTCAGGTGTGGCGGGGCAAGTCGCGCGACGACGCCCTGATCCAGCAGCTGCACACCGACCCGCACTCCCCGCCGGAGGCGCGCGTCAACGCGGTCGTCCGCAATGTCGACGGCTGGTATGCGGCCTTCGGCGTGCAACCCGGCGACCGGCTCTACGTCGCCCCGGCCGACCGCGTGCACATCTGGTGAGCCGCGCCGCGTAGGGGACCGCCCTAGCTGGCGGCGGCCTCCGGTCCGCCGCATCGTGTCGGCGACGGACGGAGCACGGCCATGCGCATCGCGGACGGCGGCGGACAGATCCGGGTGGACGCCGCCCTGACGGGCGCATCGGCTCCGCACAGCTCCGCGACCGCCGCCGCCCACTACGCCGCCGATTGGGCCGCGCCCACGCCGAGCCGGGCGTCCGCTCCCGGGCCGACGCCCAGCCCCTCGCCCGGGCCCGCGCCCACCCCGCCCCAGGCCCACGCGGGATCGCAGCGCCGGGAGTTGCAGACCGCGCGGGTGGACGCGAGCCTCGCGGACGACGTCTACAACGACACGCCGAAACCGCCCGCCGGCTGGCGCACAGCCACCCCGACCGAGCTCGCGGCGCTTCGGCTCACCCCCGCCATGCTGTCGGACAACACGGGCTTCCGCGCGCGCGTCTACGAAGGGCCGGATGGCGGGCAGGTGGTGGCCTTCCGCGGCTCCGCCACGCGCGACGACTGGGAGAACGACTTCCGCCAGGCGGCGGGGTTCAGCACCTCGAGCTACAGCGCCGCCCTCGCCATCGCCACCGGCGTCGCGCAGAGCGGCGCGCGCGTCACCTTCACCGGCCACTCGCTAGGGGGCGGGCTGGCGTCGGCGGCGGCGGCGGCGTCCGGCCGCCCGGCGGAGACCTTCAACGCTTCCGGCCTCAGCGCGCCCACCCTGGCGGAGGCGGCCAAGGTGAACGGCTCCGTCCACGCCGGCGGCCCCGGCCGGGTCGACGCCTGGTACGTGCGCGGCGAGGTGCTCTCCACCCTGCAGGACGGCGGCGACCGGGTGGTCGGCGCGGGGCTGGGCGGGCTCTTCGGCGGGCCGGTGGGCGCGGGGCTGGGCGGGCAGCTCAACGCGCCGTCGGCCTACGGCGTGCGCCACGCGCTCAACGAGGTTCCGCCGCCGGGTGCCGGCGTCCTCGCGTCGCACAACCCGGTCAGCATGCACGGCATGGGCTGGGTCGAGCGGGGGCTGGACAAGGCGACCGCCGCGTCCAACTGATCGGGCGTGCGGCGACCCGGCCCCCTGCCCATGCTCTCACGCGCGGCCGCGGCGCTCGTCGGAGGCTTGCTGATGAGCGGCTGCGCGCGGGCGGGCTGTTTCCCCTCAAACGTCGTCCTGCCTCAGCGCGAAGCGGTGCTGGCGGCGGTCGACCACGGCCAGGGCGGGCGCGAGATGATGGACGCGGTGTTCGGGGGCGACGTCGCCGCCGTGGAGCGCCTCGCCGCGCGCGACCGCGAACTCCTGAAGGCCAGCGACGGCAAGGGAACCGACGTGCTCGTGGCCGCCATGAGCCGGTGCGACGAGCCGATGTTCCGGCGCCTCCTGGCGCTCGGGGCCGCGCCCGACGGCCCCAAGGGTCCGCACGGCCGGTACGACCCCAACAGCGCGCAGGACCAGGCCCCCCTCATCCTGGCGCTCTACGCCCGCGAGCCCGTCTTCGCCCACGCCCTGCTGGAGGCGGGGGCGACGCCGGACGCGCTCTATCGAGAGGCCCATAAGCCGCTGGAGGAGGCGGTGAGGCTGCGCTCGCGCGGCGCGGTGCGCCTCCTCCTGGACCACAAGGCG
Organism: uncultured Caulobacteraceae bacterium; assembly: GCA_964242625.1. Taxonomy (GTDB): domain Bacteria; phylum Pseudomonadota; class Alphaproteobacteria; order Caulobacterales; family Caulobacteraceae; genus JASLDZ01. The sequence goes on from CAXTAO010000024.1 coordinate 17,860, forward strand.
CACCCGAACCCGCCGGACGCGGTGGGCGCCTCGCCCCTGCAGTTCGCGCTGACGGCAAGCGCTTTTGCGATCGCCGAGGTGCTGCTCGACCACGGGGCGGACCCCTTCGCCGCGGACGTGAACGGCGGCACCCCCGCCAACGGCCTCGTCGACTTCGACCGCGACGCCGAGGACGCCGCCGCCAAACCGCGCGTGCTTGCGCGGCTGCGGGCGATGGGCGCCCTGCCCGCGCCCGCGCCGGACGAGGTGCGCCGGGAGGTGCTCGCCGGGCGGTGGCCGCCCGCCGCCGCCCACGGCCGGGCCCGCCCACCCGCTCCTGAGGTGGTGGCGACCATGCGCGCGAACTGGACGCAGGACGGCAAGACGCGCCGGCGCTGAGCGCCCCTCAGTTCAGCGGGAGCGGCTCCTCGCCCATGAAGCGCGGCATCCAGCCCTCGTGCGCGGCGCGCAGGTCGTCGAGGTCGACGAGCGCGAGGTCGTCGCCGTCCGCGCCGGCCAGGGCGAGCTCGCAGCCGCCCGCCCAGCCGATCACCGCGTAGGGCGCGCCCGCCGCCTCGCAGAGCGCGTCGAGGTCGTCCAGCCGCTCGGAGGCGACGGCGACGAGGTAGCGGCCCTGGTCCTCGCCGAAGAGGGCGGCGTGGGCGGGCGCGCCTTCCGGCGCCTGCACGCGCACGCCCACGCCCGAGGCCAGCGCCATCTCGGCGGCGGCGATCGCCAACCCGCCGTCCGACAGGTCGTGCACGCAGCGGGTGACGCCCTCGCCGATCAGCCGCCGCACCAGTTCGCCCGCGCGGCGCTCGGCGGCGAGGTCCACCGGCGGCGGTGCGCCCGCCTCGCGCCCGTGCAGCTCGCGCAGGTAGAGCGACTGTCCGAGCTCGCCCCGCGTTTCGCCCAGCAGCGCCAGCCGGTCGCCGGGCTTGAGCCAGGCGAAGGCGGCCCGCGCGCGGCTGTCGGCAAGGAGGCCCAGGCCCCCAACGGTGGGGGTGGGCGGTATGCCCGCGCCGGAGGTCTCGTTGTAGAGGCTCACGTTGCCGCTCACGACCGGGAAGTCGAGCGCGCGGCAGGCCTCGGCCATGCCGTCGGTGGCGCGCACGATCTGCCCCATGATCTCCGGCCGCTCGGGGTTGCCGAAGTTGAGGTTGTCGGTGATGGCGATGGGCTCGGCCCCCACCGCGCACAGGTTGCGATAGGCCTCAGCGACCGCCTGCTTGCCGCCCTCGTACGGGTCGGCGGCGACGTAGCGCGGCGTCACGTCGGAGGTGACGGCCAGCGCCATGGGCGTGCCGTGCACCCGCACGATCCCCGCGTCGGCGCCCGTGCCGCTGTCGGCCAGGGTGTCGGCCATGACGTGGCGATCGTACTGCTCCCACAGCCAGCGCTTGGAGGCGCCGTCGGGGCAGCCCACGAGCTGGAGCACCGCCGCGCGCCAGTCGTCCGGCGCTGGGACGTCCTCCGGCGCAAGGCGGGCGGGGACGACGGGCTCGGTCCACGGCCGGTCGTACAGGGGCGCGTCGTCGAAGAGCGGCGCGAGCGGCACGTCGGCCACCGTCTCGCCCCGGTGGCGCAGGACGAGGCGGCCCGTGTCGGTGGTGCGCCCGATCACCGCCGCGTCCAGCCCCCACTTCTCGAACACGCGGCGCCCGTCGTCCTCGCGGCCGGGCTTGAGGATGGCCAGCATCCGCTCCTGGCTCTCCGAGAGCATCATCTCGTAGGCGGTCATGCCGCGCTCGCGCTGGGGCACGGCGTCGAGCTCGAGCTCGACCCCCACCCCGCCCTTGCCCGCCATCTCGACGGAGGACGAGGTCAGCCCCGCGGCCCCCATGTCCTGGATGGCGGCCACGGCGCCCGTGGCCATCAGCTCCAGCGTCGCCTCGATCAGGAGCTTCTCGGCGAAGGGGTCGCCCACCTGCACGGTCGGCCGCTTCTCCTGCGAGCTCTCGTCGAACTCCTGCGAAGCCATGGTGGCCCCGTGGATGCCGTCGCGCCCGGTCTTGGAGCCGAAGTAGACCACGCTCAGCCCCGGCGCGGGGGCGGCCGAGTAGAAGATCTTATCGGCGTCGGCCAGGCCCACGCACATAGCGTTGACCAGGATGTTGCCGTCGTAGCCGGGGTGGAACTGCGTCTCGCCCGCGACCGTCGGCACGCCCACGCAGTTGCCGTAGCCGCCGATGCCCGCCACCACGCCCGCCACAAGGCTCTTCGTGCGCGGGTGGTCGGGCGAGCCGAACCGCAGGGCGTTCACGATCGCGACCGGGCGCGCGCCCATGGTGAAGACGTCGCGCATGATGCCGCCCACCCCCGTGGCCGCTCCCTGGTAGGGCTCGATGAAGGACGGGTGGTTGTGGCTCTCCATCTTGAACACCGCTGCGAGCCGCGTCCCGTCAGGCGCGACGCCGATGTCGACCACCCCCGCGTTTTCGCCCGGGCCGCAGATCACCCGCGGGCCGGTGGTGGGAAACTTGCGGAGTTGATTCTTGCTCGACTTGTAGGAGCAGTGCTCCGACCACATCACGCTGAAGACGCCGAGCTCGACGGGCGTCGGCTCGCGCCCCAGCCGCTCCAGGATCACCGCGTACTCCGACGGAGAAAGGCCCTGGTCGGCGGCGAGCTCGGCGGTGGTCCTGGCCACGGTCGGTGCCGCGGTCGGGGCCGCAGTCGGGGCCGCGGTCGGGGCGGGGGCGGTCGTCATGGCGGAGCGCTTAGCCGATCGCGCCCCGGCTGTCAGGCGAGGCGCGCCCTGCCCGGCCGAGCGGGGAACGCGCCCTCGCCGGCTCCCGTTTGCATGGGGAACGGCAGGAGAGCGCATGTCCGACATTCCCGATCCCGAGTCCGCCCAGGGCGACGACGTCGATGTGGCCGACGACGACGCTGGGGACGTGCGGGACGACGCGTACAACCCCACCCACGTGCAGGTGACCCGCGGCCGCGAGCAGGGCCTCGGCATGGGGGCGCGCGACCTCCAGCTGCAGGACGATCCGCACGGCGGCGACGACGAGAGCGAGACCGAGCGGCTGATGCGCGCGACCGCGCCGAAGTCCGGCCTCACGGGCCTGCCCGACACCGAGGCGCAGAAGGCCTCGGCCGACGAACCCGGCTACCCCGTCCAGGACGGCGACGACGTCGCCGACGACGAGGACGACAGCCGCCCCGATTCGAACAGGAGGGCCTGATGCCCCACGGCAACGTCGATTCCGAGAAGGCCACGGCGCAGAACGCCGCCACCCCGCCCGAGGCCCCCAACGACCAGGCGCGCGACGAGCACGCCTCCATCCGCCCCGAGCCGTCGAGCTACGCCGCGGCCGACGTGCGCGATTCCACCGTGGCCGGGCCGGCCGCGGGCGAGCTGGGCGACTACGCCGACCTCGACGAGCCCTCCGGCGGTATGGCCCAGGGCCAGACCAACACCAACCGCGAGGCGCACGCGCATCAGCGCAGCCAAGGCCCCGAGACGCTGGAGGCCAACCGCAAGCTCGCCGGCTCCGGCTCGCCCGACCAGGGGACGCACTGAGGTGGCCAACGCGCCGCGCGGGACCTCGACGGGTGCGAACAGCCGCCCGCTGGACGACACGGTCGCCGAAACCGGCCCCGGCATAGCCGACGACGCCGTCATGCCGGGGGAACTCGCGCCCGGGGACCTCGACCTCGCGGAGGCGGACCGGACGGTCGAACGCCTGCAGGCGGAAGGGTGGGCCGATCCGCCCCACGCCGACCCGCCGGCGGGCGACGCCGAGGCGGAGACCGAGGCGCATCCGACCTGATCCCGCGGCCTCGCCGTGGTGCGACCTTCCGCGCCCTGTTCACCTGACGGTCAGGAGCGATCCTCTCAATTGATCGTCGGCACGAACCGGCGGCGCGGGAGATCGCACATGGACATCATCACCTACGCGCTCGACCACCGCGTCGAGGTCACGCCGGCCCCGGCGGTGCGGCCGCCGCTGGTCGTCGCGGGGCGCTAGGCCGCCATCCGGCGCCAGACCTCGCGGTCCGCCGCCACCGGCGTCAGCTCGCCCTGGCGGAAGCGCGCCTGCAGGGCGCCCATGATGTCGACCGACACCTGGGCCAGCCGCGAGACCACCTGATCCGGCCCGCAGCCGCGGCGCGGCGCGACGAAGAGGGCGGCGTTCACGTCCGGGTGCTTGGCCACGATCAGGAGGGCGAGCTTGTTCGCGCGCTCCACGTCCTCCCGATGCATCAGCGGCTGCTGGGCAAACATCTCCGCCCCGAGCCGCAGCACCGAACTCAGCGTCAGCGCCCTGAAGCGCTTGGCCTCGATCGGCGGCGCGCCGTCGCAGAGGTCGAGGCTGAGCACCACGTCGTTGAGGAGGAACAGCATGGCGGAGAGCCTGCGCCCGGCGCGCTTTCGCCCCGGTTAGGGGACGCGGTTAACCGCCGTCCACGGGTTCGGTCAGAAAGTGGCGGCCGTCGCGATCCTCGATCTCGACCACCCAGATATCCGGATCGATCCGCGCCTGGCGCTCGGCGTAGGCGTCGAGCTCGGGCTCGCTCGCGTCCGGGCGCGGTTGCATCCAGATCGCCGCGCCGTCGCGCGAAGCCTCGGCGTAGAGCCGCGCCGTTCCCGCCCGGCTGTCCACGATCTTGACGAGGACGGCGCCGGCGGTGGCGTCCCCGCGCCTGACGACCACGGGGAAGGCGCCGCCCAGCGAGGCGCGCTTGAGGAGCGCCGACACCCAGAGCTCGCTCGCCAACTCCACCTTCACGCCTCCCGCGCTAGACGTCGGCGACCATGACCGCGCGCCGACCCGCCACCCTAGCCCGCCGCCTGGCCGCGGCCGTCCTCTGCACGGTCGCGCTGGGCGGTCCGGCGGTCGCGGCGGGGCCGTCGCTGCGTCCCTACTACGAGCGCACGCTGATGGGCGAGGCGGGCCGGCGGTGCCCGCTGTTCACGCCGGCGGTCATGCGCTCGCTGACGGCGGGCGCGGCCCAGGCGCGGTCGGCGGCGCTGGGGGCCGGAGCCGACCCGCAGGCGGTCGACGCCGTCCGCGGTCGCGCGACCGCCAAGGCGCGCGCCACCGCCTGCGACAACCCCGACCTCAGGATCGCCGCCCAGCGCGTGCGGGCGGCCTTCTTGTCGTGGTCGCGCCAGCCCCGGCTCGACCTGCCGGGCCGCGGCGGCGGCTGGACGGCGGAGCGGCCGTGGAAGCCCGGCCCCCGCTGGACGCTCGCCACCCGCGGCGCCCTGGCGGGCGCGCCCCTGCGCTTCGGCCTCCTGCGGCTGGACGCGCCCGAACCCGCGCTGGCGGCGGTCACGCCCTGGCCCGAGGCGTCTCGCGCCTACGCCGTGCGCCTCGTCATGCGCGATGGGGCCCGCGCCGCCGACCCTTACCTGTCACGCGACGGCCAGCCGCCGCCGGAAGCGAGCCGCGCCTTTCTGGCCCAGGCGCGCGGTCCCGCTCCCGCCGCGGTGGGACCGGGGTTCCTGGTCCGCTTCCCCCCAGACGCCGACGACGCGCTGGCGCTCCTCGACCCGCGGGAGAACGTCCGGCTGGAGTTCGCCTTCCCCCAGCCGGGCGGCGACCGCCGCGTGGCCGTCCTGATCCCCGTGGGCGACTTCGCCACCGGCCGCGCCTTCCTGGCCGCCGGCCCGTGAGCCGTTGACCTCCGAGCCGCCGCCCTCAGCCCGGCCGCTCGGCCAGCGCCTCGCGCTCCCACTGTAGGTAGTCGGGCTCGGCCAGGAGCGTGTTGGCGTAGGCCCCCGCCGCACCCGTGTCGCCGTAGTCGGACAGCGCCACGCCGTAGGAGCGGAAGCGCGTCGCCACCGGCGTGAAGAAGGCGTCGGCAATCGACCAGGCGCCGCAGAGGTAGGGGCCATGGTCGGCGAAGCGGCCGCGCAGGTCGGTCCACAGCTGGAGCACGCGGCGGATGTCCGCGCGGGTGGGCTCGGTCACGTCGCGCCGCTCGTGCAGGGCGAGGTCCATGGAGAGCTCGCCCCGGATGGAGGGGAAGCCGGAGTGCATCTCGGCCGTCGCGGCGCGGGCCAGGGCGCGCACTTTCGGATCGGCGGGCCACAGCGCGCGGTCGGGAGCCTGTTCGGCCGCCCATTCGCAGATCGCCAGCGAGTCCCAGATCACCAGCCCGTCGTCGAGCTTCAAGATCGGGATGCGGCCCGCGGGCGCGCCCGCGGCGGCGATGTGGGCGGCGGTCTCCTCCTGGCGCAGGCGGATCACCGTCTCGGTGAAGGAGAGGCCCGCGCGCTTGAGCGCGAGCCACGGCCGCATGGACCAGCTGGACCACAGCTTGTCGCCGATCACGAGTTCCATGGGCCGTCCCTGTTGCGCGAGCGAGGGCTATGGCGCGCCCCGCGCGCGGGGGCTAGCCTCCTGATCAACGATAAGAAAGGGGAGCCGCGCGTGACCACAGCCGCCGCGCCGCGCATCACGCGGCCCTACCTGGGCTGGGCCATGACGCTCCTGCTCCTGGTCTACACCTCCAATTTCGTCGACCGCACCGTGCTGTCGGTCCTGCAGCAGCCGATCAAGGAGGAGCTGCACCTTTCGGACGGCCAGCTGGGCGTCTTGGGCGGCTTCGCCTTCGCGCTGTTCTACTCGGTGCTGGGCGTGCCGATCGCGCGGCTGGCGGAGCGGCGCTCGCGCAAGTCGATCATCGCCATCTCCGTCTTGGTCTGGTCCGGCATGACCGCGCTGTGCGGCCTCTCGGGCGGGTTCTGGTCCCTGTTCCTGTGCCGGGTGGGCGTGGGCGTGGGCGAGGCGGGGGCGAGCCCGCCCGCGCACTCCATGATCGCCGACTACTACCCGCCCGAGCGGCGCACGACCGCGCTCTCCGTCTATTCGCTGGGCATACCGCTGGGCTCGCTCTTGGGCGCCGTCCTGGGCGGGATCGTGGCCCAGCGCCACGGCTGGCGCGCGGCCTTCTACGTGGTGGGCCTGCCGGGCGTGGTCCTGGCGGCGCTGGCGCAGCTCACCCTGCGCGAGCCGGTGCGCGGCGCGTCCGAGCCCTTGGCGGTCGAGCCGGGCGCCGCGCCGCCCAGCCTGCGCGAGGTCCTGGCGCGGCTCCTGGCGCGGCCGGGCTTCGTGCACATGGCCGCGGGGGCGTCCTTGGCCTCCTTCGCGGGGTACGGGATCAACGCCTTCGCCGCCCCCTATTTCATCCGCACCTTCGGCCTGGGCCTCGCGCAGACGGGGCTGATCTTCGGCCTCGTCGCGGGCTTCGGCGCGGCGGTGGGCGTCCTGGCGGGCGGACTCATCACCGACCGGGCGGGCCGGGGCGACCGGCGGTGGTACGCCTGGGCCCCCGCCATCGGCGTGGCCATGGGCGCGCCGCTCTACGCAACGGCCTTCCAGCTGCCGAGTTGGCCGGCGGCGGTCGCCACCCTGTTCGTGACGGGCGCCTTCGTCTTCACCTACCTCGGCCCGAGCTTCGGGGTGATGCACAACATGGTGGCGCCGCGCATGCGGGCGACCGCCACGGCGCTCCTGTTCCTGGTCATCAACCTCGTGGGGCTGGGGCTCGGCCCCACCGTGACGGGGCTGATGTCCGACGCCTACGCCGCCCACCTGTTCCACGCCCCCGGCGCCCTGGCGGGAGGGTTTGGCGCCCTGTGCCCGGGCGGGCGGGCGCCCGCGGGGGCGGCGGCGGCGCTCGGGGCCGCCTGCCGCCACGCCTCGGCGGGCGGCGTACGCTGGGCCCTGGTGAGCACCTCGGCCGTCTACCTCTGGGCGGCGCTGCACTACCTCCTGGCCGCCCGCACCCTGCGCCGGGACCTGGAACCCTAGCCCCGGCGACGCGCTCCGCGCTCGAAGGAGCGCGCGCCATGGCCCACGAGACGGAGCGGACCGATCCCAAGCTGTGGGAGAAGGTCAAGACGGAGGTCACGGAGGGCGACAAGGGCGGCGAACCGGGCCAGTGGTCCGCTCGCAAGGCCCAGCTCGCCGTCAATGAATACAAGCACGAGGGCGGCGGCTACGTCGGCGAGCGCGACCCGCACAATCACCTCAAGGAGTGGGCCGACGAGGACTGGGGCACCCAGAGCGGCAAGCCCTCCGGCGAGACCCACGAGCGCTACCTACCCAAGGACGCGCGCGAGCACCTTTCCAAGGCCGAGTACGACCGCACCACCGCCAAGAAGCGCGCGGACACCAAGCACGGCCGCCAGTTCTCGGCCCAGCCGAAGGACGTGGCGAAAAAGACCGCGCCCTACCGGCACGACGACCACGGCGCGGGCGGCGACCGTAGCAAGGCCGAGCTCTACGAGATGGCCAAGCGGAAGGACGTGCCCGGCCGCTCCAAGATGAACAAGGCCGAGCTCGCCAAGGCGGTGGGCGCCTGACCGCGTCCGGCCCCGCGCCCGCGCGCGCGGACGACCGCCTGCCCACCGGGAAGGGCCTCGGCGAGGGCGACAAGGCGATCGACCTCGTGCTCGGCTGGGCCGCGTTCGCGCCCCTGGCCGCGCTGGGGCTCATCTCCTGGGTCACGCCGCGCGGGCCCTGGCTCGTCCTGGAGGCGATTGCGGCGGACGCCTGGGGCGGCGGCCTTCTGTGCTTCTTCGCCGGCGTACGGCGGGGCCTGACCTTCTCCGAGCGGCGCGGCGGCGGCCTGGGCGAGATCGCGACCTTCCTGCTCCTGTTCGTCGTGGGCGTCGTAGGCGTCGCGCTGGCGCAGCCGCTCGTGCTGGCGCTGGGCTTCGTCGGCGCGGGCGCCGCCGACCTGCGCGCGGCGAGGCGACGCGAGGCCCCCGCCTATTTCGCCCGGCTGCGTCCGGCCCAGGCGCTGGTGGGAGCGGTCGCGCTCGTGAGCGTCTTCGCCAGGATCGCCGTTCCGGCCGCGTGAGCGCGGGCGCTTGACGGGGGAGCCGCGCGACCCCATCCGGCCCGCATGATCCCCCGCTACGCCCGGCCCGAGGCCGCCGCTGTCTGGTCACCCGAGACCCGCTACAAGATCTGGTTCGAGATCGAGGCGCACGCCGCCACCGCCATGGCCGAGCTCGGGACCATCCCGCGCGCCGCGGCCGACGCGATCTGGGCGCATGGGCGCGACGCCGTGTGGAACCCCGATCGCATCGACGAGATCGAGCGCACGACGCGCCACGACGTGATCGCCTTCCTGACCCACGTCGCCGAGGTCGTCGGCCCCGAGGCGCGCTTCCTGCACCAGGGCATGACCTCGTCCGACGTGCTCGACACCTGCCTCGCCGTCCAGCTCACCCGCTCGGCCGACCTCCTCCTCGAGGACGTGGAGCTCGTGCTGGCGGCGCTGAAGCGGCGCGCCTTCGAGCACCGCCTGACGCCGACGGTCGGCCGCTCCCACGGCATCCACGCCGAGCCCACCACCTTCGGGTTGAAGCTCGCCGGCCACTACGCCGAGTTCGTCCGCGCCCGCGAGCGGCTGGCCATGGCGCGCTTCGAGATCGCCACCTGCGCCATCTCGGGCGCGGTGGGCACCTTCGCCAACGTCGACCCGCGGGTGGAGGCCTATGTGGCCGACAAGCTCGGCCTCGCCGTCGAGCCCGTGTCCTCCCAGGTGATCCCGCGCGACCGCCACGCGGCCTTCTTCGCCGCCCTGGCGGTGGTGGCTTCCTCGGTCGAGCGGCTGGCCGTCGAGATCCGCCACCTGCAGCGCTCGGAGGTGCTGGAAGCGGAGGAGCCGTTCGAGGTAGGGCAGAAGGGCTCGTCGGCCATGCCCCACAAGCGCAACCCGATCCTGACGGAGAACCTGACGGGCCTCGCGCGCCTCGTGCGCTCGGCGGTGACGCCGGCGCTGGAAGACGTGGCGCTCTGGCACGAGCGCGACATCAGCCACTCGTCGGTGGAGCGTGGCATCGCGCCGGACGCGACCGTCCACCTCGACTTCGCCCTGCGGCGGCTGGCGGGGCTGATGGAGCGGCTTGTGGTCTATCCGGAGAACATGCGCCGCAACCTGGAGCGGCTGGGCGGCCTCGTGCACAGCCAGCGCGTGCTCCTGGCCCTGACGCAGAAGGGGCTGAGCCGCGAGGCCGGCTACGCGGCCGTGCAGCGCAACGCCATGCCGGTCTGGCGCGGCGAGGGGCGCTTCCTCGACCTCCTCAAGGCCGACCCCGAGGTCTCCGCCGCTCTCCCCGACGCCGAGCTCGAGGCGCTGTTCGACGAGGGCTACCACTCCAAACACGTCGACACGATTTTCTCGCGGGTGTTCGGCGACGGCGCGCGCGCGGGCTGACGCCGGAACCGACACGCGCGCGTAACGCTGTGGAAACACGTGCGCGACCAGTCTGGAGCCGACCATGCCCATCGCCGTGCACGATCTCGAGGCCGCGCTGCGCGCCGCCTTTCCGGAGGGCGAGGTGGTGGTGACCGACCTCGCGGGGGACGGCGACCACTATCGCGCGCGGGTCGTTTCCCCCCGCTTCGCCGGCCTGCCGCGCGTGCGCCAGCATCAGATGGTCTACGCCGCCCTGCAGGGCCGGGTCGGCGGGGAGATTCACGCGCTCGCGGTGGAGACCGCCGCCCCGCCGGCCGCGGGCTGACGGCTGTGCGCTATCGCGCGTTCGAGGGGGCGGGCCGCGCAATCTCGGCGATCACGCTGACGCTCGGGCCGGACGTTGGACCCCGCGACGTGCGCCGCCTGGCCGACGCGGCGCTGCAGGCGGGCGTCAACGCCTTCGAGCTCCTGACCCCCGACGCGCGCTGCGCCTCAGCGCTCGGCGACGCCCTGGCGACGGTTGAGCGCGAGCTCGTGCGGGTGATGCTGAGGCTGGGCTACGCCGGCGACCCCCGCCGAGCGGGCCGCCCGCCGCGCGATTTCGGCCGCCACGCCACCCTGGGCGCGATCGAGCAGGTGCTAGGCGCGGGCGGCCTCGGCTGGCTCGACCTCGTGATCGTCGACACCCCCCAGGCGGACGAGAGCCCGCAGGCCGCCTTCGAGGTGCTGGACGCCGAGCGTGCGAGCGGGCGCATCCACCGCATCGGCGTGTCCGGCGAGGGCGGCGCGGTGGACGCCGCGGTCGCCACCGGCTCGCTGGAGGTGCTGGCCGCCGTCTACAACCTGCGCTCGGGCTGGCCGCAGCGCCACCGCATCAACGCGGCGGCCGAGGCCGGGCTCGTGCTCCTGGGCGAGCGCTTCATGCCCGACCTGGCCGGCCCCGCCGACGCGCCGGCCGAGGCCTCTGGCAAGCTCGCCAGCCTGTTCAAGCGCCGCGCCGGCGGCGGCGGCGGCGACGCCTACGCCTTTCTCCAGCGCACCCCGGGCTGGCAGGCGGACGAGATCTGCCTCGCCTACGCCCTGACCGAGCCGGCGCTCGCCAGCGTCTTCGTCAGCCCCCGCCACCCCGAGGATCTCGCGCGGCTGGCCGAGACCACCGAGCGCGACCTGCCCGCGGGCGTCGGCGCCCAGATCGAGATGGCGCGCTTCTCCGCCGGCCCGCGCGCGCGAACGTGATGACCGGACGGCTGGACCGGCTTGATCGCCGCGGACCCGGCGCTTAGCTCTGGGCGACTGACGCCCGCCCCCTGGGGCGCCTGGCCCAGCCGGAGCCGATGCCCGTGACCGACGCCCCCACCGTGACCTCCCCCGCGACCGACACGGCCGCGCCCGACGCCGCGCCCGACGCGGCGCAGGCCTTCATCGCGCGCACGGTGACCGAGCATCCGGTGGTGCTGTTCATGAAGGGCGTGCCCGACCAGCCGCGCTGCGGCTTCTCCTCCGTCGCCGTGCAGATCCTCGACCATCTGCAGGTCGACTTCGTGGGCGTGGACGTGCTGCAGGACGAGTCGCTGCGCCAGGGCGTCAAGGTGTTCTCCGACTGGCCGACCATCCCCCAGCTCTACGTCAAGGGCGAGTTCGTCGGCGGGTCGGACATCGTGCGCGAGATGTTCACCTCGGGCGAGCTGAAGAGCTTCATGGCCGAGAAGGGCGTCTTGCCCGCCTCGGCCTGACACGCGTCCTCAGCGGAGGGGCCAGCGCGCAGCGATCGCCGCCACGTCGGCCAGCATGTCGCCCTCGACCAGGTTGACGTCCAGCATGTGCAGGCCCCAGCCGGGCGTGTGCTGGACCGAGGCGAGGAGCGCCTCGCGCCGCGCGGCGTAGGGCGCGCCGGTGACGGACACGCGCAACACCGCGCCCTGCGCGTCGGACCGGCACGCGCCGGCGAAGCCGCCGACCACCTCCACCCAGGGCGGATCGGCCTCGGGGCCGTCGTGCGGCTTGGGCAGGAAGCTCGTAAACGGGGCCTCGCCACCGCCGGGGGAGGCCGGGCTGACGCACCCGGCGGGGTCGCCCGCCACGGGGCTGACGCCGAACCGGCGCGGCGCGCTGGCGTCGGCCGCGGCATAGGAGCCCCAGACGTACACGCAGCCGCCCTCCCCCGCGCGCCGGCACAGCGGGATGTGCTTCAGCGTGCCGCCCCGATCCGCCCCCGGCGCGACCGCGAGTCCGGGGTCGCCCGCCAGGAAGGCGGCCGCGAGGAGGCGCTGGGCGGGCCGGCCGTCGATCTCTTCGGCGAGGAGGCGCTGCAGCATGATCGTGCCCTGACTGTGCCCGATGAGCACCACGCCGCGCCCACCGTTGTCGTGCTGGAGGTAGCTGCGCCAGGCGGCGCGCACGTCGGCGTAGGCGGGCGACCAGGCGTCGACGTGCTCGGCCGCGCCCGCCTGCAGCATGCGGTCGAGCGCGGGCAGCGTCACCTGGCGGTAGAGCGGCGCGAACACGCGGCACACGCTCGCGAACCGGGCGAACTGGCTCGCCGCCGCGTGCGCGACCTCCGGCGTGACGGTGAGGCTGGCGTAGTCGCCTTCCTCCTTCGACACGGTGGGATAGACGTAGAAGCAGTCGAGCTTAGGATCGACGGCAGGCCGGAATGGCGCCGGCGTGCGCGCGCCGTCGGGCGCGATCCGCACCGCGTCGAGCGGGGTGGCCCCGCAGGTGTCGCTCGCGCGGCCGGGGCGGCACAGCCACAGCGCGTCCTGCCCGTAGTCGACGGGAGGCAGGGCCGCGCGCGCCGCGGGAGCGGGGGAAACGGGGGCGGCCCCCTGTGGCTGGGCGAAGGCGCCGGCCGCGCTGAGGGCGAGGCCGGCGACGGCGAGGAGGAGCGTGCGCATGGGCGGGTCCGGCGGAGGTCGGCCCACGCTGGCACGCCGGCCCTCCGCCGCGCAATCGCCTGACCGTGACGCCCGGGCCCCCGCGCCATGAGAAAGGCCCCGGGGTCGCCCCGAGGCCCTTCAGCTCAGATCGCGGACGGCGTCGGGCTTACGACGCGTAGTACTCGACCACCAGGTTGGGCTCCATCTTCACCGCGTAGGGCACTTCGGCGAGCTCGGGCGCGCGCACGAAGGTGGCGGTGAGCGCCTTGGCGTCGAGCTGGATGTAGTCGGGGGTGTCGCGCTCGGACGAGCTCACCGCCTCCAAGACCAGCGCCATGTTGCGCGAGCGCTCGCGCACGGCGACCACGTCGCCCGCCTTGACCTGGTAGGAGGCGATGTTCACCCGGTGACCGTTCACCTGCACGTGGCCATGGTTGACGAGCTGGCGCGCGGCGAAGGGCGTCGGCACGAACTTGGCGCGGTAGACCACCGCGTCCAGCCGGCTTTCCAGGAGCGAGATCAGGTTCTCCGAGGTGTTGCCCTTGCGGCGCGCCGCCTCGTCGTAGGTGCGACGGAACTGCTTCTCGGTGATGTTGCCGTAGTAGCCCTTCAGCTTCTGCTTGGCCTTGAGCTGCAGGCCGAAGTCGCTGACCTTGGACTTGCGGCGCTGGCCGTGCTGGCCGGGGCCGTACTGCCGCTGGTTGACCGGGCTCTTGGGCCGGCCCCAGAGGTTCTCGCCCATGCGGCGATCGATCTTGTATTTGGCGCTGTGGCGCTTGGACATGGCTTCTCTCAGTTCGACCCGGTCCGGCCGCCCCATGCACGGGGCGGCGATCTCAACGGCGGCGCTCGGATCATCCGTATAGGTATCCGCGCCGCCGAGCCGTTAAGCCCGGCCGCGTGGAAGCGCGGACGTATGCCGGGGGGCGGAGCGTCGGTCAAGGCGACCGCCGCCCGCCCGCCTAGGAGCCCCCCGCCTCCGACAGCGGGAAGGCCTGGCCGAAGCGCCGCACGTTGCGCCGGGCCTCGTCCAGCGACATGCCCGGCGCGCCCACCGCCGCCTCAGGATCTGCGCGCGCCTCGGCGAGGTCGGGCCAACCGCAACGTGGGCATACCTCGCCCTCGCCGGCCGCCGTCAGCACGGGCGCGTCGCACGCCGGGCACGGCAGGCTCAAGCGCCGGAGCCCTCCTCGCCGCCGCGGGAGGATCCCTCGCGCCGCCCGTAGCCGCCGCCGTTGGCCTCGCGCGTCTTCTGCTCGGTCCAGTAGCTCGCGCCCGTGCGCGGCTTGAAGAAGGTGCGCGGCGCGCCGTCCTTGCGCGCCACGGCGAACAGGTTGGCGTGCGGGTCGTAGAGGAGGCGGTCGCCATTGGCGCGCGTCAGCGTCTCGACCCCCGCCGGCGGGTGGTCGATGAAGGCGTGCACCTTGGCGAGGCAGTCCTCGTAGCCCGAGGCGCCGATGTCGGGACCGCTGCGGCCGCAGTGATACTGCGCGTTCTCCTCGGCGCTGTAGCGGCGATTGTCGCTCCACAGCGGCTCGCCCTTGAACTGCGGCGTCGGCTCGCGCGAGGCCCGGCTCGACCGGTAGCCGCCGCCCTCGCCATACCCGCCGCGATCGCTCCCGCGGTCCGCGTAGCCGCCGCTCGACGACGACCCGCCGCGCGCGCCGCCGTCGTCGCGCGCCGAGGCGCTCGCGGGCGCGCGATCGTCGTCGGTGCGGACACGCGCGGTTGTGCTCGCCCGCTCGCACGCCGAAAGCCCCAGGAGCGCCATCGCGGCTCCCATCGCCGCCACCGCCAGTACGCGCATCCGCATCCTCCCCCGCCGGGCCGATCCGCGTCGGCCAGAGAACAGACCCGGAACGAGGCTAGCGCGGCCGCACGCGCGAGTCGAGTCGCGCCCGGGCCGCCGCCGCGCTAGACGAGCGGCCGGCGAGCGAAGGGCTGTAAGTGGGCAAGCGCGTCCTCCTGATCGTGTCCGGCGGGGTGGCCGCGTTCAAGGCGCTGGAGCTCGCGCGCGGGTTCGGCCGCGCGGGCGTGGGCGTGCGCTCCATCCTGACCCGCGGCGGGCGCGAGTTCGTGACGCCGCTCTCGCTCGCCGCCCTGACGGGCGAGCGGGTGTACGAGGAGCTGTGGTCGCTGACCGACGAGGCGGAGATGGGCCACATCGAGCTGTCGCGCTCCGCCGACCTCATCGTGGTCGCGCCCGCCAGCGCCGACCTCATGGCCAAGGCCGCGAACGGGCTGGCCGACGACCTCGCCTCCACCACCCTCCTCGCCACCGACACGCCCGTCCTGATGGCGCCGGCCATGAACGTCAGGATGTGGCTGCACCCCGCGACCCGCCGCAACGCCGAGCGGCTCCGCGCCGATGGCGTGCGCTTCGTGGGCCCGGACGAGGGCGCCATGGCCTGCGGCGAGTGGGGGCCGGGCCGCATGGCCGAGTCGGAGGATATCCTGCGCGCCGCGCTCGCCCTCCTGCACGGCGGCGAGCGCCCGCTGGCGGGGCGGCGCGCCCTGGTCACCGCGGGGCCGACCCACGAGCCGGTGGACGCGGTGCGCTATCTCGCCAACCGCTCCAGCGGCCGCCAGGGCTATGCGATCGCCGAGGCGCTGGCCGCCCTGGGGGCGGAGACGACGCTGGTCTCCGGCCCGACCGCCCTCTCCCCGCCCGCCGGCGTGCGGCACGTGGAAGTCGAGACCGCCAGGGAGATGCTAGCCGCCTGCGAGGCGGCGCTCCCCGCCGACATCGCCGTGCTGGCCGCCGCGGTGGCCGACTGGCGACCCGCCGCGCCCGCCGTGGGCAAGCTGAAGAAGGGCGAGGGCGCGCCGGAGCTGGGGCTCGAGCCCACCGACGACATCCTACAGCGCCTCGCCGCGCCGGGGCCGCGCCGGCCGCAGCTCGTGGTGGGCTTCGCGGCGGAGACTCACGACGTTCTCGCGCACGCGCGGGCCAAGCTCGCACGCAAGGGCTGCGACTGGATCGTGGCCAACGACGTCTCGGGCGACGTGATGGGCGGGGCGGAGAACGAAGTGACGCTCTTGACGCGCGCGGGCGAGGAGGCCTGGCCGCGCCTGTCGAAGGCCGAGACGGCGCGCCGGCTGGCCGCGCGCATGGCGGCGGCGCTCGCGGGCGGCGGCCCGACCGGAGACCCCGCATGAGCGCCCCGCCCGTTCCCGTCCGCCTGCGGCGGCTGCCCCACGGCGAGGGCCTGCCGCTCCCCGCCTACGCCACCGAGGGAGCCGCGGGGCTCGACCTGCGCGCGGCGGTCCCGCAAGACGCGCCGCTCGTGCTGGCCCCGGGGGCCCGCGCGCTCGCGCCCACGGGCTTCGCCCTGGCCCTGCCGGAGAGCCACGAGGCGCAGGTGCGGCCGCGCTCGGGGCTGGCGATCCGCGACGGGGTGACCTGCCTCAACAGCCCGGGCACCATCGACGCCGACTACCGCGGCGAGGTGCAAGTGATCCTGGTCAACCACGGCGGCGAGCCCGTCGAGATCCGGCGCGGCGACCGCATTGCGCAGATGGTCGTGGCCCCCGTCAGCCGGGCGGTGTTCGTCGAGGCGGAGACGCTGGACGACACCGCGCGCGGCGCGGGCGGCTTCGGCTCCACCGGGCGCGGCTAGGGCCGCTCAGGTCACCGCGCGCCGCACGGCGAAGCGCGGGTCGCGCCAGCGGTCGGAGCGCGCGAGGTCCGCCAGCCGCGCCGCCGCGTCGCGCACCTCCGCATAGCCCAGATACAGCGGCGAGAAGCCGAAGCGCAGAATGTCGGGCGCGCGGAAGTCGCCCACCACGCCCTCGGCGATCAGCGCCTGCACGAGCGCGTAGCCGTCGGGATGGCGCAGGCTGAGGTGCCCGCCGCGCGGGGCCTCGGCGGGCAGCACGCGCGCGAACACGCCGGGAGCGCGACGCTCGACCTCGACTGCGAAAAGGTCGCCCAGCGCGCGGGCCTTGGCGGCGGCGGGCGCGAGGTCGACGCCGTCCAGCGTATCCAGCCCCGCCTCCAGCGCCGCCATGGCCAGGATCGACGGCGTGCCGCAGAGCCAGCGCGCCATGCCCGCGCCCTGGCGGTGTGTGGGCTCGAAGGCGAAGGGCTCGGCATGGCCCATCCAGCCGGAGAGCGGGTTGTGCGCCTCCGCCTGCAGCCGCCCGGCGACGTAGAGCCAGGCGGGGGCGCCGGGCCCGCCGTTGAGGTACTTGTAGCCGCAGCCCGCCGCGAAATCGGCGTCCGACGCGGCCAACCTCACGGGCAGGAGCCCCGCGCTGTGGCTGAGGTCCCAGACCACGAGCGCGCCCGCGGCGTGGGCGCGCGCCGTCCAGCCCGCCAGGTCGCGCACCGCGCCCGTGCGGTAGTCGACGTGGGAGGCGAGGAGCACGGCGGCCTCCGGCAGGGCGCCCTCCCACTCCGCCTCGGGGAGCGCGCGCGCTTCCACCCCGCCGCCCACCAGCGCCGCCAAGCCCTGAAGCATGTAGAGGTCGGTCGGGAAGTCGTGCGCGTCGGCCAGGAGGACGCGGCGGCCGGGGCGCAGGCGCAGGGCCGCGGCGGCGAGCTTGAAGAGGTTGATGGAGGTCGAGTCGGCGCAGACGACCTCGTCCGGCCCGGCCCCGATGAGTGGCGCGATGCGCGCCCCCAGCCGCGCGGGCTGCTCGATCCAGCGCGCCTGCGTCCAGCTGCCGATCAGCCCCTCGCCCCATTCGCGCTCGACGCTCAGCGCCACGCGCGCCGGCGCGGCGGCGGGGAGCGCGCCCAGCGAGTTGCCGTCGAGGTAGGTGACGCCGGCGGGCAGGCGGAAGCGGGCGCGCGCGAAGGCCAGCGGATCGCGCGCGTCCCACGCCAGGCACTCGTCGCGGGTGGTCGGGAACGGGGCGGGCGCGGTCACGGCCCCGCGTTAGCGCCGCAGGGCTGTGAGATACAGCAGGGCGGTGTTGACGAGGAGGAGGGCGGCGGCCGTGGGCGCCTGCACGCGGATCACCGCATGGCGGTCGCGCAGCTCCAGCAGGCGCACGGGCACGAGATTGAAGTTGGCCGCCAAGGGCGAGACGAGCGTGCCGCAAAACCCCGACAGCATGCCGAGCGCCCCCACCGCGGCCGGGTCGGCCCCGAAGCGCGCCACGAGCACCGGCAGTCCCACGCCCGCGGCCATCACGGGAAAGGCGGCGAAGGCGTTGCCGGTCACGACGGTCAGCGCCGCCATGCCGCCGCTGTAGAGCGCCGCCGCCCCCAGCGCCCCGGCGTGGGGCAGGACGGGCGCGAGGAGCGTCGCCACCCCGCGGGCGACCCCCGCCGCGGCGAACACCGCGCCCAGCGCCGCCAGCGCCTGGGGCAGGATCGCCGCCCAGCCGACCTGTTCGAGCAGGTGGGCGCCGCCCGTCATCGCGACGGACGGCGGCGGCCGCAACAGGAGGCAGGCCAGCGCCAGCGCGCCCGCCGCCGCCAGCCCAAGCGCCAGAAGGGCGGCCGCGCCCGGGGCCGCAAGCGGTCTCGCGCCGATCGCCAGATGCGGCAGGAGGAGCGCTCCCGCCACGGTCGCCGCCGGGACGACGAGCGCCGGGAGGAACACACGCAGGCCGTGGCGGCGCCCCCGCTCAGCCCGAGCCTCCATCTCGGCCGCGCTAGGCGACGCGGGCCGACCCAGCCCCGCCGCCGCCAGGCCCGCCAGCGCCAGGAGGATGAGGCCGTTGGCGCGGTCGCCGATCCGGCTCCCGACCAGGAACTCGGCCGCGACCAACGCCCAGAACAGGGCGGAGCGCGCGCGGCGGTCGCGCGCCGCGGTGAGCGCCGCGAGGGCGAACATGGCGCCCGCCAGCAGGTAGACGGCCTCCGCCCCGATCACGCGCGCGCCGGCCGGTCGAGGCGCAGAAGCCGCAGACCGTGGACGGCGAGCGCCACGGCGGCGGTCGGCAGCGCCCACAGCGAGATGCGCAGAGGCTCGACGGGAGCCCCGCCGGCAGCCGCGTGGTCGATCACCCCCTTGATCAGGAGCACCGAGCCCATGGCCACGAATACGTCCTCGCCGAAGAAGACGGCGACGTTGTCGGCGGCGGCGGCGTGGGCGCGCAGATGCGCCGCCGCCTCGGGGTCGAGCGGGCCGTCGCGGGCCTCGGCCGCGCCCTCCACCATCGGCGCGAGAAGCGGGCGCACCGTCTGCGCCTGGCCGCCCAGGGAGGCGAGGCCGAGCGCGGCGGCGAGCTGTCGGACCGCGAAATAGGCCAGGAGGAGCCGCCCGGGCCGCAGACCCCTCAACCGGCCTACGAGCGCCCGCGCCTGCGCCTGCAACCCCTCGCGCTCCAGGACGCCCAGGACCGGCAGGACGAGCCAGACGAGCGCCACGAGCCGGTTCTCCTGGAAGGCTCGCCCCAGCGCATCCAGCACCGCCAACGGGGCGAGGCCGCCGGCGATCCCGGCGACGAACGCCGCGCCCACCACCACGACGAGCGGGTTCAGCCGCAGGAGGAAGCCCGCGACCACCGCCGCCACGCCCAAGAGCGGCAGCATGGCGTGCGCCCATTCCGCAGTCATGGCCCACACCCTCGCCCGCTTCGCCGGGGCGCGCTAGGCGGGAGCTCCGCCCACCGGAGCCGTCCGCCCATGCGCATCGACCTCGCCGGACAGGCTGTGCTCGTGACCGGCGGCGCGCGGGGGATCGGCGAGGCGATCAGCCGCCGCTTCGCGGAGGCGGGCGCGCGGGTGCTCGTGCACTACGGCGCGGGGCGCGATCGCGCCGAAGCGCTCGCGGCCGAGCTTGGCGGCGGCGCGCGGGCGGTGGGCGCAGACCTGGCGGACGCCGCGGCCGCGGGCGCGTTGTGGGCAACGTGCGAGCGGCTGGCCGGGCGGGTGGACGTGCTCGTGAACAACGCCGGCATCGCGCTCGGGTCGCCGCCGGACGGGGCGGACGCGCGCTGGCTCGCCGACTGGGAGCGCACCTTCGCGGTGAACACGACGGCTCCCGCCCTCCTCTGCCGCGCCGCCTGCGCGAGCTTCGCCGGGCGCGGCGGCGGCCGCATCGTCAACATCGCCAGCCGCGCGGCCTTCCGCGGCGACGCGCCCGACTACCTCGCCTACGCCGCCTCCAAGGGCGCGCTGGTGGCGCTGACGCGCTCGATCGCGCGCGGCTGGGGCAAGCGGGGCGTGAAGGCCTTCGTGGTGGCCCCGGGCTTCACCCGCACGGAGATGGCGCAGGACTTCATCGACCAGTACGGAGAGGGCTACGCCACCTCCGACATCGCGCTGGAGCGGCTGACCGAGCCCGACGACATCGCGCCCCTGATAGTGTTCCTGGCCAGCGGCCTGGCCGACCACGCGACGGGGTCGAGCGTGGACGTCAACGCCGCCAGCTACGTCCGCTGAACCCCAGGGCGCGCCGCGCGCTATCGCCCTGATGCAGGAGCTTGGCGGCATGTCTTGGGTCCCTCCTCTTCGTGCGGGCGCAGTGCTGGCGGCCCTGCTGTCGGTCTCGGCCTGCGCGAGCGACGCCCCGCCCAGCGGCGACCGTGGCGGCTTGTTCGACCGACTGGCCGGGCGGGGACACATCCAGGGCGACGAGAACGGCGCGACCATCTCCGGCATGGGAAGCGCGGCGGAGGCGCTGCCCCTGGCGGTGGGCCACTGCTCGCACTTCCACCGCTCGGCCCAGTACGCCGGCCGCTCAGGCGACGATTTCCGCTACCGCTGCGTCCCCGGCTGAGGCCGGCTAGAGCCCCAGCCGCTCGGCGTGCCAGCGCAGGTGCGCCTCGATGAAGGTCGAGATGAAGTAGAAGCCGTGGTCGTAGCCCGGCCGGCGGGTGAGCTTCAGCTCCAGCCCCGCCCGCGCACACGCCGCCTCGAACAGGTCGGGGCGCAGCTGGTCTTGGAGGTAGGGGTCGGCCTCGCCCTGGTCGACCCAGATGGGGCAGTCCGTCCGCGCGCCGTCCTCGACCAGCGCCGTCGCGTCGTGCTCGCGCCACGCCTCGCGGTCCGGACCAAGGTAGCCGCCCAAAGCCTTTATCCCCCACGGCGTCTGCGAAGGCGCGCAGATCGGCGCGAAGGCCGACACGCCGCGGTACCGCAGGGGGTGCTGCAGGGCGAGCGTCAGGGCCCCGTGCCCGCCCATGGAGTGGCCCATGATCGACTGGCGGCCGAGGTCGGCGTCGGCGAGCCCCGCCCGCACGACCTCCGGCAGCTCGCGCGCGACATAGCTCCACATGCGGTAGTGGTCGCGCCAGGGCGCCTGCGTCGCGTCGACGTAGAAGCCTGCGCCCAGGCCGAAGTCGTAGGCGCCGTCCGGGTCGTCGGGGACGCCCTCCCCGCGCGGCGAGGTGTCGGGCGCGATCAGCATCAGGCCGAGCTCGGCGGCGACGCGCTGGGCGCCCGACTTGATCGGGAAGTTCTCCTCCGTGCAGGTCAGCCCCGACAGCCACCACACCACGGGCGCGGGCCGCTCGGCCGAGGCGCCCGGCGGGTGAAAGACGGAGAAGCGCATGTCCGTCCCCGTCTCGCGCGAGCGGTGACGCCAGACGGCCTGCACGCCGCCGAAACAGCCGGATGCGGAGATGCGGTCGAGGCCGGTCATGGGCCCCCACTCGCCGAGGTCGGGCCGTGCGGCAAGCTTAAGCGTGGATTCACGCATCTCGTGCACAAGTCTTCCACAAGGGCGGACAGCCCATGGGAGGACGGTCGAATGCTTGTCCGGACGGGAAGCCGAACTCGCCCCCGCATACTGGCGGTCGAAGACACGCCCTGCACCCGTCGGCTCCTGGGTCTCGTGCTCGACGACGCCGACCACTCGGTCGACTGCGTGGAGACGGGCGAGGCGGCGCTCGAGGCGCTGCGCCTCTGCCGCTACGACCTCGTGCTTATGGATTTGCGTCTGCCAGGGCTGGGCGGGCGCGAGACGGTGGCGCGCATCCGCGAGGCGGAGGCTGTGGGCGAACGCCTGCCCGTGCTGGCGCTCTCGGCGGACGTGCACCCCGGCGCCGCGCAGGAGGCGCAAGAGGCGGGGTTCGACGCGTTCCTGCCCAAGCCCTTCAGCCCGACGGGCCTCCTCGCCGCCGTCAACGCCCGCCTGGGGCTCACGCCGCCGCCGACGCCGCTCTCGGCCGCCGCCTGAGGCGGGCCCGCGCCTAGTAGACGATCACCGAGCGGATGCTTTCGCCGCGGTGCATCAGGTCGAAGGCCTCGTTGATCCGCTCCAGCGGCAGGCGGTGGGTGATCATCGGGTCGATCTCGATCTTTCCCTCCATGTACCAGTCCACGATCGTGGGCGTGTCGGTGCGGCCGCGCGCGCCGCCGAAGGCCGAGCCGCGCCACACCCGGCCGGTAACGAGCTGGAACGGGCGAGTCGAGATCTCGCGCCCCGCCTCGGCCACGCCGATCACCACGCTCTCGCCCCACCCCCGATGGCAGCACTCCAGCGCCTGGCGCATGACGTCGACGTTGCCCGTGCAGTCGAAGGAGTAGTCCGCCCCGCCGCCGGTCAGCGCCACGAGGTGGGCCACGAGGTCGCCCTCCACCGCGCGCGGGTTGACGAAGTCGGTCATGCCGAAGCGCTCGCCCCAGCCGCGCTTGGCGTCGTTGACGTCGACGCCCACGATCCGGCGCGCACCGACGAGCCGCAAGCCCTGGATCACGTTCAGCCCAATGCCGCCCAGGCCGAACACCACCGCCGTCGACCCCGGCTCGACCTTGGCGGTGTTGACCACCGCGCCGACGCCCGTGGTCACGCCGCAGCCGCAGTAGCATGAGGTGTCGAACGGCGCGTCGGCGCGGATCTTGGCCACCGCGATCTCGGGCAGGACGGTGAAGTTCGAGAAGGTCGAGCAGCCCATGTAGTGGTGGATCGGCTGGCCGCGGTAGGAGAAGCGCGAGGTGCCGTCGGGCATCACGCCCCTGCCCTGGGTGGCCCGGATGGCCGTGCACAGGTTGGTCTTGCGCGACAAGCACGACCTGCATTGCCGGCACTCGGGCGTGTACAGCGGGATGACGTGGTCGCCGGGCCCAACGCTCGCCACGCCCGCGCCGACCTCGCGCACCACGCCCGCGCCCTCGTGGCCGAGGACGCTCGGGAACAGCCCCTCTGAGTCGAGTCCGTCCAGCGTGTAGGCGTCGGTGTGGCACACGCCCGTGGCCATGATCTCGACCAGCACCTCGCCCGCGCGTGGGCCTTCGAGGTCGAGCTCGACGACCTCGAGCGGGCGCTTGGCCTCGAAGGCGACGGCGGCGCGGGTCTTCATGGGCGGGCTCTCGGGCGGCGGCGGACCGCGCACCTCTAGCACCCGAGCCCGGGGGCGGAAGCCGCGACCCCGGCGCGCCTCGACGTGCGGGCGACCGCGCGGGAGAAGGAGACCATGACCGCCGATCCACCGCCGGGCGCCCGCCCCGCCCCCCGGCGCGTCTGGCGCGCCGACGGCGGCGATGAGGGCGAGGGCGTGCGCCTCCTGCCGGAGGAGACGGCTGTGGCGCTGGTGTACGACGCCTCCAGCTACGCGGTGATGATGGCCACCCCCGCCGACCTGGAGGATTTCGGCGTGGGCTTCACCGTCACCGAAGGGATCGGCGCGCCCACCGACCTGCGCGGCGCGCCGGAGGCGACGACCGGGCCGGATGGGGCGGAGGTGCGCATGTGGCTCGCCCCCGAGCGCGCGGGCGCTCTCGCCGGCCGGCGACGTCGCCTGGCCGGGCCTACCGGCTGCGGCCTGTGCGGAATCGAGAGCCTGCAGGAAGCGGGGCGCGCGCCGGCCCCCGTGGGCGACCCCGGCCTGCGCGTGCGTGCGCGCGATCTCCTCGCCGCCATGGAGGCGCTGGCGCCCGCCCAGGCGCTCGGCCGGGCCACCCGCGCCGCCCACGCCGCGGGCTTCTGGACGTCGGCCGAGGGGCTGGTCGCCGTGCGCGAGGACGTCGGCCGGCACAACGCGCTGGACAAGCTGGCGGGCGCCCTCGTGCGCGCCGGACGCGACGCCTCGGGCGGGGTGGTGCTCCTCACCAGCCGGGTGTCGGTGGAGATGGTGACCAAGGCCGCCGCCATCGGCGCTCCGGTGCTGGCGGCGGTCTCCGCTCCCACCACGCTCGCGGTGGAGACGGCGCAGGCCGCGGGCCTGACGCTGTGCGCGGTGGTGCGGTCCGACGGCTTCGAGGTGTTCACCGCGCCCGAGCGGATCGCGTGGTGACGGGGCCCCGCGCATGAGCCGCATCTTCCCGCGCGTGGCGGGCCTCGTGCTCGCGGGCGGGCGCTCCACCCGGTTCGGCGCCGAGAAGGCGGTGGCGGACTGGCGGGGCCGTCCGCTCCTCGCCCACGTCGTCGATGCGCTGGCGGAGGGCTGCGGGCGTCTCGCGGTGAGCGCCGGCCCGGGCTCGGGCGCGGCGGCCTGGGCCGAGACGGCGGGGGTGCGCGTGCTCCCGGACCCCCCGGGCGTGGTGGCGGGGCCGCTCGCGGGGGTCCTGGCCGGGCTGCGCTGGCTTGAGGGCGGCGCGGGCGACCTTCTCCTGACCGGGCCGTGCGACACGCCCGCCCTGCCGTCCGATCTCGCCGCCCGGCTCGCGGCCGGCCTGCGCGACGGCGCCGGCGCGGCCTACGCCCACGACGGCGAGCGCGCCCATCCGCTCTGCGCCCTGTGGCGCGCCGACGCGGCGGGGCTGGTCGAGACGCTGGCCGCCGGCGGCGCGCACCTGCCGATGCGCGAGGTGCTGGCGGCGCTGGGCGCCGTGGCGATCGCCTTCCCCGATCCGGCGGCCTTCGCCAACGTCAACACCCGCGACGACCTGCAGCGCCTGACAGCCGAGGGCGGGAGCCGCATATAGCGCCCGTGCCCGCCTCCCTCCCCCTTCGCGACGCCGAGACCCGTGGGGGTGCGCCCTCGCTGGACGACGCGCGCGCCGTCCTGCGCCGCACCTTCGGCCACCCCGACTTCCGCGGGCTGCAGGCCCCGGTGATCGCCGAGGTGCTGGCGGGGCGCAGCGCGCTGGCGGTGCTGCCCACGGGCGGCGGCAAGAGCATGTGCTACCAGGCCCCGGCGCTCGTGCTGCCGGGCGTGACGCTGGTCGTCTCGCCCCTGATCGCGCTGATGAGCGACCAGGTGGCGGCGCTGCGCCAGGCGGGCGTGTCGGCCGCGCGGCTCGACAGCAACATCGCCCCCGACGAGCGACGCCGCGTGTGGGACGCGCTGGGCGAGGGCGCGCTCGACCTCCTCTATCTGAGCCCAGAGGGGCTGATGGCGCCCGCCATGCTGGAGCGCGTCTCGGCTCTGCCCGTAGCGCTCCTGGCGATCGACGAGGCGCACTGCGTCAGCCAGTGGGGCCATGACTTCCGCCCCGAGTACCGCACGCTGGGTCGGCTCGCCGACGTCTTCCCCCGCGCGCCACGGCTGGCGGTGACCGCCACCGCCGACGCCCGCACCCGCGCCGACATCCGCGACGAGCTGCGCCTAGGCGACGCGGCCGAGTTTGTGGACAGCTTCGCCCGGCCGGAGCTCGCGCTGTCGGCCGAGCGCAAGACGGGCGGACCCAAGTCGACGGACGCGCGGGTGATCGAGCTCGTGCGGGCGCGGCCGGGGCTCTCGGGCGTGGTCTACACCGGCTCGCGCGACGGGGCCGACCGCATCGCCATGGCGCTGCGCAACGCGGGCGCCCCAGCCGTCAGCTACCACGCCGGCCTCGACAAGGACGTGCGCCACCGCAGGCTCACCCACTTCCTGGAGGCGGAGACGGAAGGGGCGGTGATGGTCGCCACCATCGCTTTCGGCATGGGGGTCGACAAGCCGGACGTGCGCTTCGTCATCCACGCCGACCCCCCGAGCTCGATCGAGGCCTACTGGCAGGAGGTGGGCCGCGCGGGGCGCGACGGCGCGCCGGCGCTGGGGATCACCCTCTACGGCGCGGCCGATATGGCCTGGGCGCGGAGGCGGATCGACGAGCGCGAGGTCGACGGCGAGGTCAAGGCCGTGCAGCTCACCAAGCTGCGCCGGCTCTACGCCATGCTGGACGGCGCCCACTGCCGCGCGCTGGCCGTGCGCCGCTACTTCGGGGAGGGCGACGTCCAGCCCTGCGGCGTGTGCGACCTGTGCCGCGCTCCGCCGCGCATGGCGGACATGACCACCGCCGCCCAGAAGGCGCTCTCGGCGGTGCACCGGCTGGGCGGTCGCTTCGGGCGCGGGCGGGTGGTCGACCATCTCCTCGGGCGCACCAAGGACCCGCATCCGCAGGAGCGCGCCCAGCCCACCTTCGGCATCGGGGCGGAGCTGCCGCAGACAGGCTGGCGCGACCTCCTGGAACAGCTGCTGTTCGAGGGGCTGCTGCGTGAGGAGAGCAACGACGGGCGGCCGCTCGTCGCCCTGGGCGACCCCGACGCCGTGCGCGCGGTGTACCGCGGCGAGCGGCAGGTCAGCCTGCGCGAGGCGGCGCTGCAGGAGCGCGGCCGCAGCAAGCCCACGCGCCCCGGCCAGGCCCCCCGCGCCCAGCTCGGCCAGGGCGTCGACCTGCCGGAGGCGGCGCGCCCCTTGTTCGAGGCGCTACGCGCCTGGCGGCTTGAGGAAGCGCGGAGCCAGGCGGTGCCGCCCTACGTCATCCTGCACGACCGCACGCTCGCCGAGGTGGCGCGCGTGCGCCCCGCCGACCGCGCGGCGCTGGCCAAGGTCGCGGGCTTCGGGCAGGCCAAGCTCGACCGCTATGCCGAGGGCGTGCTGCGCGTGGTGCGCGAGGGGTGATGGCGGCGCGCCAGCTCTTCCCCACGCGACTGTACGAGGCCGATCTCGCGGCCGAGCGCGGCGGGGCCGACCTCCTGGCCGACCTGGAGGCCGCCGCGCGCCTCCTGGCGGAGGAGGACCGTGCCGGTCGCGCCTGGTGCCGCGCCCACGGCTACGGCGGCTACACCTCGTACAGCTCGCTCGACGACCTCCCCCGGCGCATGACGCCCTTCGCCGACCTCAAGCGCCGGCTCGACCGCCACGCGGCGGGCTTCGGCGCCGAGCTGGGGTTCGACGGCGGCCGGCCCAAGCTCGACAGCCTGTGGGTGAACCTGCTGAAGCCCGGCGCCGCGCACTCCGGCCACATCCACCCGCGCTCGGCGCTCTCCGGCACGCTCTACTTGGCGCTGCCGTCGGGCGCGGGGGCGATCCGCTTCGAGGATCCGCGCCTGCCCTTGATGATGGCCGCCCCCCAGCGCCGCGCCGACCTGCCCGAGCCCGAGCGCGCCTTCGTGACGGTCGCGCCCCGGCCGGGAACCCTGCTCCTTTGGGAGAGCTGGCTGCGCCACGAGGTCTTGCCCAACGCGGCCAAGGCCGCCCGGGTGAGCGTGAGCTTCAACTACGGCTGGGGGTGACGCTTCAGTGCGTCTCGTCGCAGGTGACCGCCGAGGCGCCCGGCGAGGCCCAGTCGATGCGGTCGCCCAGGCCCGAGAGGCTGTAGCCGCCGCCCTCGGCCAGGCCCGCGTAGGAGCGGCCGCGCTCGGCCCCGGTGGCGGGGAGCACGACCGGACGCTTCATCCCGTCGCCCGCGATCAGGGCGTCGTGCCGGTCCAGGCGGAACTGCACCCTGAGGCGCCGGCCGTCGGTGCACAGGAAGCGCGCGCGCACAATCCGGTCGTGCGGGTCGTAGCTGGCGCAGCTCGCGAGCGCCGGCAGGAGCAGCGCGGCGGCGAAGACTAGGACGGCGGCGCGGGACGGCACGGGCGAAGCACTCCGGCTGGGGCGATCGCAGGGTGGGGCGAGCGGGGGCGGCGCGTCAACGCGCGGAGCGTCGTCGCTCCCGGAAGAAGCCGCGCAGAAGCGTCGCGCTCTCCTCGGCCAGCACGCCCGCCTCGACCTGCGGGCGCCAGTGGCACTGCGGGTGGTCGAACACCCGCGCGCCGTGCGCCACGCCGCCGCCCTTGGGATCGGACGCGCCGTAGACCAGCCGGCCGATCCGCGCGTGGCTGACGGCGCCCGCGCACATGGGGCACGGCTCCAGCGTGACGTAGAGGGTGAGGCCGGTCAGCCGGTAGTTGCCGCGCTCGGCCCCGCCCGCGCGAAGGGCGGCGATCTCGGCGTGGGCGGTCGGGTCGTGCAGGGCCACGGGCGCGTTGCGGCCGACCGCGACAACGTCGCCGCTGGCCGGATCGACCAGCACCGCTCCGATCGGAGCCTCGCCCGCGTCCGCCGCCGCTTGCGCCTCGGCGAGCGCCAAGCGCATGTAGCTCTCGTCATGGCCCGCCATCCCCGCGACGCGACGGCCAAGCCGGGCGCGCGTCAAGCCCCCAGCCCTCCCGCGGCGTCCGACGACGACGCGCCCGGACCCGGCGGCGGCGAGCGCGTGGCCAAGGCGCTGGCGCGTGCGGGCGTGGCCTCGCGGCGCGAGGTGGAGCGCATGGTGGCCGAAGGGCGCGTCGCGCTGAACGGCCGCGTGCTGGAGACCCCCGCCGTGAAGGTCGGGCCCGGCGACGTGCTGACCGTCGACGGCGCACCCGTCGCCGAGGCCCAGCCCACGCGGGTGTGGCGCTACCACAAGCCCACCGGCCTCGTGACGACGAACAGCGACCCGCGCGGCCGGCCGACGGTGTTCGACGCCCTGCCGCCCGGCCTGCCGCGGGTGATCTCGGTGGGCCGGCTCGACCTCAACTCGGAAGGGCTCCTCCTCCTCACCAACGACGGCGAGCTGGCGCGCGCGCTGGAGCTGCCCGCCACCGGCTGGATGCGACGCTACCGCGTGCGGGCGCGCGGACGCGTCACCCAGGAGCGGCTGGACCAGCTGAAGGACGGCGTGACGGTCGAGGGCGTGCGCTACGGCCCGATCGAGGCGCGGATCGACAAGGCCACCGGCGCGGGCGCCCGCTCGGGCGGCGCCACCCCCGCCAACCTGTGGATCTCCGTCGCGCTGACCGAGGGCAAGAACCGCGAAGTCAGGCGCGTCCTGGCCTCGCTCGGGCTGGAGGTGAACCGGCTGATCCGCTTGGCCTACGGGCCCTTCGCGCTCGCGACCCTCCCCTCCGGCGCAGTGGAGGAGGTCGGTCCGCGCGTGATCCGCGAACAGCTGGCCGGGCTTGTCGCCGCCGACGCCATGCCGACGGGCGAACGGGCGCCGCCCGCCCCGGAAGAGGCCGCCGCCGCGGGGGCGGGGCGGCGGACGCCCGCGCGCTCGGGCGGGGACGACGCCCGTGCGAGGCCCAGCCCCGGCGCCGTCCTGATCGACGCCCCGCCTCGCGGCGGAGCGGCCTCGCGCGCGCGC
>CAXTAO010000025.1:0-46032 GCA_964242625.1 uncultured Caulobacteraceae bacterium
CCCCGCGTCCCGACCCCTCCGGTCAGCCGTCGCGCGCAGGGCGGGTCAAGGGCGAGCGAAGCGAAGCCTGCGCAAGCAGGTCGCCTTGACGCGACCGAGCCCTGCGGCACGCGCGCAGCGCCCGCCGCAAGGCTGACAACTCCCGCTCCCCCCACCACCTCCCCCTCGCCGCGCGCGCGTGCGATGAGCGGGCGATGGCCGATCTCCTGACCCCGCACGACGGCCCGGAGCTACGCGCGGCGCTCGGGCGGCTGCAGGCGCGTCATCCGATAAAGATCGACCTCGGCCTCGAGCGCATCGACCGCGTCTGCGCCGCGCTCGGCCGGCCCGAGCGGCGGCTGCCGCCGGTGGTCCATATCGCCGGCACCAACGGCAAGGGCTCGACCGCGGCCTTCGTGCGCGCGATCGCCGAGGCGGCGGGGCTTCGGGTGCACGCGCTGACCTCGCCCCACCTCGTGCGCTTCGTCGAGCGGCTGCGGCTCGCCGGCCGCCTGGTGGACGAGAGGGCGATAGTCGACGCCCTGGCCCGCGTCGAGGCGGCCGCCGGGGAGGCCCCGCTCTCCTTCTTTGAAGCGGTGACCGCCGCCCAGTTTCTCCTGATGGCCGACCACCCCGCCGACCTCGCGGTGGTCGAGGTGGGGCTCGGCGGCCGGTTTGACGCCACCAACCTCGTCGCGCCCGCCGTCAGCGTGATCGCGCCTGTGGACATGGATCACCGCGAGTTCCTGGGCGACACCTTGGCGCTGATCGCGGGCGAGAAGGCGGGTATCCTCAAGCCTGGGGCGCCGGCGGTGGTCGCGCACCAGCACGCGGAGGCGTTCGACGTGCTTACGGCCGAGGCGGAGCGCGTGGGCGCCCCCATCCTCGCCGCCGGCCGCGACTGGGACGCGTGGTCGGAGCGCGGCCGCCTCCTCGTGCAGTGGGGCGAGCAGCTGTTCGACCTGCCCGCACCCGGGCTCCCGGGCGCGCATCAGGTCGGCAACGCGGGGCTGGCGGTCGCCGCGACGCTCGCGCTCGACGATCCGCGGATCGACCAAGCGGCGCTCGCCGGCGGCGTCGCGGGCGCGCGCTGGCCCGCGCGACTGCAGCGGCTGCCCGCCGGCCCCTTCGCCGACCAGGCCGCCGCGCGAGGGTCGGACCTCTGGCTCGACGGCGCGCACAACCCGCACGCCGCGCGCGCCGTGGCCGACTTCGCCCGGAGCCTGCACGCGCGCGACGGCCGCCCCGTCGCGCTTCTCGTGGGCCTCCTCGCGCGCAAGGACGCGGCCGGCGTGTTCGCGGAGCTGAAGGGTGCGGCGAACGTGATCGCCGCCGTGGGCTTCGCCGCCCAGGGCGCCGCCGATCCGCAGGCGCTGGCCCAGGTCGCGCAGGGGGCGGGCCTCGCTGTCGGCGCCTACCCCGACGTGGCGACCGCCCTCGGCGCCGTGTTGGCGGCGCCGGGTGCGCCGCCGCACGTAGTCGTCATGGGCTCGCTGTATCTCGCGGGCGAGGTGCTGGCGGCGAGCCGGGAGACCTGGCCCGCCTAGCTCCGTCCTCTAAGCGACGCTCGTGGTCACGGCGCGCGACACGCCGGCCTCGGTCAGCCACTCCAGGATCTTCGCCTTGGGCTTGGCCCCGACGCTCATGGAGGCGAGCTTGCCGTCCTTGAACAGCATCAGCGTTGGGATGCCGCGCACGCCGTAGCGGCCGGGCGACATCGGGCTCTCCTCCGTGTTGACCTTGGCCACGATGAGCTGGTCGGCCAGCTCCTCGCTGATCTGGTCGAGCGCCGGGGCGATCTGCTTGCAGGGGCCGCACCACTCGGCCCAGAAATCGACCAGGACGGGCTTGTCGGCGCCCAGGACCTTGGCTTCGAAGGTGTCGTCGTCGACCTTGACGGTGGCCATCGAACGGGAACTCCCACGCGCGACGAGGCGTCGCGCCAAGGCGGGAGAGGTAGGCCCCGCGCCGGCCCCCATCAAGCCGAACGGCGGGCGCGGGCCAGCTCCTGGGCGATCACATTGTCTGGAACCGCCATCAGCCGCGGTCCGTCCGTCCACACCAGCGCCGCCTCCACCCGCCGTCCGGGGAAGACCTCGCGCAGCACCGCCACGTAGAGAGCCATCTGCATGAGATAGGCGGGGTCGGCGCCTTCGATGCGCTCGGGCGAGGGGCGGTTGGTCTTGAAGTCGACCACCAGCACGCGCTCGGGCGTGACCACCAGCCGGTCCACCCGCCCGGACACGAAGAGGCCGGGCGGGAGCTCCGGCGAGCCGCCGGCGATCGCCATCTCCGCGCGGCCGCCCTCCCCCCACACGGGGGCGAAGCGCGCGTCGGTGAGGACGCCCAGCGCCGCGTCGGCCATCTCGCGCCGCTGCTCGGGGGAAAGGTCGCGTTCGCGGGCGAGCATGTCGGCCGCAGCCCCGGCGCGCGTCCCCTCCGGCAGGTCGGGCAGGAGCTGCAGCAGGCGGTGGATCAGCTCGCCCCGACGGAAGCGGCCGAGACCGCCCGCGGCGGCGAGCGGCGACGGCGCGGGGCCGCGCTGGCGCTCCGCCTGGCGCGAAGGGCTGGCGAGTGACGCCGCCCCGGGCTCGGCGGGGGCGAGCGAGGTCAGCCAGGCCGGGTCTTCCGCCGGCGCCGTCGGGGGAGAGGTGAGCGCCAGCGCGGGCTGCGGGTCGGGGCCGAAGCGGCGCACGGCCGTCCCGTCCGGCTCGACCACTGTGCGCACCTCGGCGCCCAGCGCAACCAGCCCCGCGCCCACCCGCGCATACCAGCTGTCCTCCGGGGGCGACTTGCAGTTGCGCGGCAGGCGGCCGGCCACGATCAGCCGGTCGCGCGCGCGGGTCAGGGCGACGTAGAGCAGGCGCAGCCCTTCCTGCGCCCCGCGCCGCTTGAGCTCGTCGACCGCGGCGCGCGAGCGCGGGGTGTCGGCCGCGCCCTTGGGGGCGAACAAGAGGGCGCCGTCGGCGTCGAGGAGGAGCGGCGGCCGCGGGTCGGGCGGGCGGCCCAGCGTGTCGGGCAGGATCACCATGGGGGCTTCCAGCCCCTTGGCCCCGTGCACGGTCATCACCCGCGCCTCGCGCCCGGCCCCCTCCATCTCGCGCTTGACCTCGACCTCCGCGCGCTCGAGTTCGGCGCAGAAGCGCTCGAGGTCGCGCACGCCCCGGCCCTCGGCGGCGAGCGCCTCGGCCAGGAGCGCCTCGCAGGCGTCCTCCGCCTCGGGGCCGAGGCGGGTGAGCATGCGCTGGCGCACCGTCAGACCTCGCGCGTCCAGCCGGCTCAGCACCCGCCCCAGCCAGTCGAACGGCGTGCGCCCCGCCTGCGCCTCGCTGCGCGCCCAGGCGAGGAAGGCGCGCGCCTCCGCCCACTCGCGACGCTCGCCCGCGCGCGCATTGAGCTCGGGCCACAGCCGCGCCCCTTCGACCCGCGGCTGGGCGAGGGCGTAGAGGCTGTCCTCGTCGACGTCGCAGAAGGGCGAGCGCAGGAGCTCGGCCACCGTCAGGTCGTCCCACGGGTACAGCGAGAAGCGCAGCAGGCTGCGGACGTCGGCGAAGAGCGCGTGGTCGGACAGCCGCAGCCGGTCGGCGCCGGCCACCGGCACCTTCGCCGCCTTGAGCGCGCGCAGGATCTCCTCGAACAGCGCGCCGCGCTTGCGCACGAGCACGAGCACGTCGCCCGCGTGCATGGGCCGCCAGTCGCCCCGGGAGCCGACGTCCTTGTCGAACACCGCCTCGCCCGCGGCGATCATGGCCTTCACCCGCTCGGCGATGCGGCGCGCGAGCCGCTTCACCGCCGACTCGGGCGGGGTCTCGTCCAGCGGCGCGTCCCAGGCGGAGCGCTCCTCGCCCGGCGCGTCCTGCACCCACGGCCAGAGGTCGACGGCGCCGGCGTGGTCGCGGCGAGGTGCGCCGACCTCGTGCGCAACCACGTCCTCGCCCAGCGGCCCGTCCAGCAGGCGCGCCGAGGGATCGGCGAAGACGGCGTCCACCAGCCGCAGCACCTCCGGAGTCGAGCGCCAGCTCTCCTTCAGGTCGACGCTCGCGAAGGCCCGGCCCGTGGCGCGGACGCGCGCCTCCATCGCCTGCGCCTCGCCGAGGAAGCGCTGCGGGTCGGCCCCCTGGAATGAGTAGATCGACTGCTTGGGGTCGCCCACCACGAAGGCGCCGCGGGGAAGGGCGCGCGCCCGCAGGTCGTCGCCGCGGCGGGGAAGGCCCTCGCCCGCGGCGAACTCGGCGGTGAGCGCGCGGAGGATCTCCCACTGCTCGGGCGCGGTGTCCTGCGCCTCGTCGAGGAGGAGGTGGGAGATCCCGCCGTCGAGCTTGTACAGCACCCAGGCGGCGTCCGACCGCTCGAGGAGGAGCGCGCGCGTGCGCGCCACGAGGTCGGCGAAGTCGAGCGCGCCCTCGTCGGACTTGGCCCCTTCGTAGAGCTCGACATAGGCCACCGCGAGCGTCAGCGCCGCCACCGTTCCGTGCGCTTGGCGCGCGCGGGCGGCCGTGTCGCACGCCTCGCCGAGCCGCGCCTGCTCGCGTCCGAGCCAAGCCAGCGTCTCGCCGTCCACCCTGCCGGTGCCGAGCGAGCGGGCGGCGAGCGCTTCGCCCTTGTCGGTGGTGAACGCCTCCCAGCACTGGGCGAAGCCCGCGGGCGAGCTCCCGGCGCAGTCCGCCAGCTTGGACAGCCGCGCGGCCATCCGCTCGTTGACCGCGCCGCCCACTTGGGAAAGGGCGGCGGCGGCGGCGCGCCAGCGCGCCCAGTCGCAGCCGAGCGAAGCCGCGTCCTCCACCGCGTCGGCGTCCACCGGCGCGCTGTCGAAGCCCGCGCGCGCCCACACGTCGTCTTCCAGCGCCCGACCGGCCTCGGCGGCCAGCGCGCGATAGCGCTCCAGCCGGTCACGCACGCCCTCGAACGCGCCCAGCGCCGCCTCGAAGGTCCGCAAGTCGAGTTCGGCGGCGAGGTGGGCGTAGGCGCGGCCGAGCCGGCCCTCGGGATCGGCCAAGGCGGCCTCGGCCAGCCGTTCGCGCGCGCTCGCCGCCAGCTCGCGCTGGGCGGCGTCGTCCAGCACGGTGAAGCCGGGCGAGACCCCCGCCTCCAGCGGGAACCGCCGCAGGAGCTGCTCGCAGAACGCGTGGATCGTCTGGATGCGCAGGCCGCCGGGGGTTTCCAGCGCCCGGGCGAACAGGGTTCGCGCGCGGGGCAGGTCGCCCGCCGCCTCGCCCAGCCGCTCCAGCGCGCCGGTGAGCTCGGCGTCGTCGGCCACCGCCCAGCCTCCCAGCCGATCGTACAGGCGGCGCTGCATCTCGGCGGCGGCGGCCTTGGTGTAGGTGACGCAGAGCACCTCCTCGGGCCGCGCGCCGTGCAAGAGGAGCCGCGCCACCCGCGACACCAGCGTCGAGGTCTTGCCCGATCCCGCGTTGGCGGTGACCACCACGTCGGTGAACGGGTCGGCCGCCCGGAGCTGCGGGCTCAGCGCGCTCACGCCTCGTCCTCGCCGCCGCCCATGACGTTCCACTCCCATACCCGGGCCAGGTGATCGTAGTCGCTTGCGTGCTTGCCCAGGAACTGAGGGGCCGCCCAGGAGGCATAGGGCGTGTTCGGATCATCGAAGCGGGCGACGCGTTCCAGGAGGCCGGCGAGCGCCCCGTCGGCCAGGGTGCGCGAGCTCCCGTCGGCCTCGCCGCGCCGCTCCACCAAGCCCGGCAGGCGCCGCCGTCCGGTCAGCCGGACGTAGGCGAGCTCCCCCGGCTCGGCGGACCCAACGTCGGCGAACCCGCCGCCGCGCAGCAGGGCGGCGGTGAGGGGCAGCTGGGGCGAGAAACCTTGCTCCACCTGCTTCTGGCTGGGCGGCGCGCCCGTCTTGAAGTCGAGCACGTGGGCGATGTCGCCGCGGCGCTCCAGCCGATCCGCCTTGGCGGTGAGGGTGAAGGGGCCGCCTGGCGCCTCGAAGGTCAGCGCGCCCTTGCGCTCGACGTGGAGCTCGGCGCCCGGGCGGCGCTCGCGCTCGAACCGCAGCGCCCAGTCGGCCAGGTGCGCCGCCAGCGCACGTTCCCGCGCCGTGCGCCAGGAGGGCAGGCCCGCCCGCTCGAGCTCGTCGGCGAGGAGGGCGGCGAAGCGTTGCTCCGCACCCGGATGAAGCTGGTCGTCGATGAAGCGTTCAAAGGCGGCGTGGATGGCCGAGCCGCGCGCCAGCGCCTCCACCGGCGCGTCCGGACGGTCCATCGCCTTCAGTCGCAGAATGTAGCGGGCGTAGGTGGCGTAGGGGTCGCGCACCCACTGCTCGACCTTGGTGACGGCCAGCTCGCGCGGGCGGGCGGCGACCGGTGGCCGTGGCTCCGGCCGGGGCGCGAGCCTAAGGCTCGGCGGCGCGGGTTCGAGCGGCGCATCCAGCCGCTCGGTCCAGCGTGCGAGATCGGCGCGCTCGGGCAGGCGCTTCACCCCCGCGCCGCGCGCGAGCGTCTCCAGCCGCCACAGCCAGCGCGAGCGCACGGCGGGCTGACCGGCCCGGCGCTCGGCGGTGATCATGACCACCTCCGGCGCGCAGGCGGCCTGGGCGAAGTCGTGGGCGGCGAGCCCCACCCGTCGCTCGGGCGGCGGCAGGCCCAGCTCGCGTCGCATGGGCCGCGACAGGAAGGGGTCGGTGGCGGCGGGGGCGGGCCAGACGCCTTCCTCCAGACCGGCCAGCACCAGGAGGTCGGCGCGCACCAGCCGCGCCTCGATCAGCCCCAGTATGCGCAGCCGCGGATGCAGCGCTCCGCCCGTGCGCACCATCTCGCCGGCGAGGAGCTGCTCGACCGCCTGCGCCCACCCGCGCGCGGTGACGGGCGGCAGAACGGCGCCGTCGTCCAGGACGCCCGCGACCAGGGCGGCGGCCGCTTCGCCTCCCGGACCGGCCCAGAGGTCGCCCAGCCGGCCATCGGCGTCGGCGCCCGCCATCTCGAGCGCCTCGGCGAGCGCGCGCATGGCGAGGGACGCATCCGCCGGCCCCTGGGCGAACGGTGCGGCGGCGTGGTCCAGCGCCGTGCGCAGCGCGTCGAGCAACGCCTCGGCCTCCGGCTCGGGCGCGCCGGCCGACAGGCGGCCGCGAAGCTCGGTCCAGCTGCGGGGCCGGGGCCCGCGCAGTCCGCGTCGCTCCAAGGTGCGGCGGGCGAGGTCGAGCGCCGAGGCGGGGCGGCCCCAGCGCGCGAGCGGGTGCTTGGCGAGCGCCAGGTGCGTCGCGGGATCGAGGGGATCGGCCGCGGCCCGCGCCACCAGCGCCAGGAGCACGCCGGCGGGAAGGTCGGCGAGCGGCGCGCCGGCGGAGCTGTCGACCTGCACCCCCCACCGCGACATGCGCGCGGCCACCCGGCGCGCGAGGGCGGGGTCGGGGGTGACCAGGGCGGCGGTGCGGCCGGGCGTCTCCAGCGCCTCGCGCAAGAGGACGGCGGCCTGGGCGGCGGCGGCCTCCTCCGTGCGGGCGACGCTGACCGAGAGCCCCGCCAGGCCCTCCGACACGAGGTCGGCGCCGCCCTGGGCCTTGAGGTCGGCGATCACCCGGAGCCAGTCGGCGGTGGCTTCGGCCGGCCGCAGCGCCTCGTTGACGACCCGCTCGCGGGCGCGGCCGCGCGCCGCCTCGGCCGTCGCGCCGGCGGGCGCGGGCCAGGAAGCCACGGCCTCGCGCGCCACGCCCGCGCCATCCAGGAGCGCCCGCAGCGCGCCCTGGGGGTGGCCGGCGTCGACCTGGGACCAGGCGCGCTCCGCCAGCGCCGTGTCGAGGCCGGGCAGCACCACCGCGCCGCGCGGCGCCTCCGCCACCGCGGCCATGAGGTCGGCGATCGCCGGCGCGCCGCCGGTTGAGCCCGCGGCGACCAGCGGGCGTTGCGGCGGGCGGTCGCGCCACTGGCGCGCCAGGCCGCGCAGCACCGCCACCCGCCGGGCGCCCACGTCCATCAAACCGAGCTCGGCCAGGCGCGCGGGCCAGGCGCGGGTCGCGATGCGCAGCACCTCGGCCGAGACCTGCCAGTGCCGCGCGAGGTCGCCCCCGAGGTCGCCCGTGACGAGCGCATCCACCCGCTCGGGGTCGTCCACCTCCTCGAGCTGCAGGCCGTCCAGGAAGGCGCCGAGCGCGTCGGCGAGCTGCAGGGCGGCGCGGGCGTCGAGGCGGCGTCCGAGCAGGCGTTCGCGCCCGACGACGAGCCGCGCCAGTTCGAACCGGCGGCGGAGCGGCGTCACCGCGGGCGCCAGCGCCAGCGCCGCTTCGCCCGGCTCGAACGGCGGCTCGCCCTCGTCCAGGTCGCCCAGAGCGCGCACCTGCGGCAGGAGCACGGCGCGGCCGCCCGCCGCCGCGACGAAGGCGGCGGCGAGGTCACGCGCGCCGCGGCGGGTGGGGAGCAGCACCACCGCGTCGGCCAGCGTCTCCGGCCCTTCGCCGCCCAGCGTCGTCCAGAGGCCGTGCGCCAGGTCGTCGAGGAAGGGACGGTGGGCGGCGATCGTCCACCATCGGCCGCCGGGTCCGAACGGCCGTCGCGGGGGCGGCGGCGCGTCGGCGAAGAGGTCGGGCGTGTCGCCGTTCACGCGCGCGCCGACGCCTCCCGCAGACGCGCCTCGGCCGCCGCGCGCGCCGCAGGGTCGCCGACGTGCATCCATTCGCCGTCGAGCACGGCCCCGTGCAGCCGGCCGGCCCGCGCCTGGACGGCCCACACCTCGGCCAGGCTGAAGTGCTCGGCGGGCCAGCGGTAGACGGGGCGGGGGTCGATCACGGCCACCCCCATGTAGGCGTAGGTCGCGTGCGCCGCGCCCGTCACGCGCCGCAGCGCTACCGCGCCGTCCGCCGCGAGGTCGCCGTCGCCCGGCCCATCGAAGCCCAGCGCCGTCGCCACGGGAGCGAAGAGCAGGCGCGCGTCCATCCGTGCGGGGACGAAGCCGGCGGCGAGCGTGGGGAGGGCGGGCGCGCGCTCCGTCCACACCGAATCGATGTTGGCCACCCACACGGGGGCGTCGCCCAGGAGCGCGGCGGCGCGCTTGACGCCCCCGCCCGTCTCCAGCGGCAGGGCGGCGTCGCGCTCGTCGGAGACGACGATCTCCGGCCCGTTGGCGCGAGTGCGGAGGTGGGCGACGAGCCGGTCGGCGTGGGCGTGCACGTTGACCACCGCTCGCCGGGCGCCGGCGTCCAGCAGCCGGTCGAGCACGTGGTCGATCAGCGCGCGCCCGCCCACCTCCACCAGCGCCTTGGGCCGGTCGTCGGTGAGGGGCCGCATGCGCGTGCCGAGCCCCGCCGCGAGCACCATGGCGGTCAAGGGCGGGCTCACCCCCGCCCCGGGGACGGTCTCAGACGGGCTCACGCCCGCGCCTCGGGCGGGACCCAGCGGTCGAGCCAGCCGCGCACGTCGGCCATTCCGGGATGGCGCACGTCGCGCTCCAGCGCCCGCCAGGTGCGGGGGAGGAAGGCGCGGTATTTGTCACGGCCGAAGGCGGTGATCTGCCGCGCGAACACCGGGCCGAGGATGCGCAGCGCGTTCAGCGCGCCGAGCGCGGCGTAGTCGGCGCGGAAGCGCTCGGGATCGAGCTCGGGCCGGGCGTGGAGGTAGCGCGCCACCATGACCGCCTCGAGCTCGGGGGCCACGTCTCGCCGCGCGTCCTGCAGGAGGGAGACGAGGTCCCAGGCCGGATGGCCGCGGACCGCGTCCTGGAAGTCCAGCAGACCCACCCGCGCAGCGCCGGTGCGGTCGGGAAGCCAGAGCAGATTCTCCGCGTGGTAGTCGCGGTGGACGAACACGCCCGCGCCGGGCGCCGCCCCCGCCTCGCCCAGCGCCAGCACGGGCGCCCAGAGCGCGGGCCACGTCTCCAGCGCCTCCGCTGGGAAGGCCGGCATGCCGGCCAGCCGCGGCCACCATGGGAGGAAGAGGTCCACCCCCGTCTGCAGGGCCAGGGCGTCGTAGGGCGCGAGCGGCCACGCCCCGCCGTCCGGTGCGGGGAGGCTCTCCGGAGGCGGCTCGGCGTGCAGGGCTGCGAGGAGGTCGACCGCCTGGCCGTACACCTCGACGGGGTCGGCGCCCCCCTCCAGCCGGTCGCGGAACAGGTCGGAGCCAAGGTCCTCCAGCACGAGGAAGCCCGCGGGCGCGTCCAGGGCATGCAGCGCCGGGGCGGAGAGGCCGCGGGCGCGCAGCCAGCCGGCCACCGCCGCGAAGGCGTCCACCCGCCCGCCCGCCAGCCGCGCCATGGCGTTGTAGCCCCCCGCCAGCCGCTCCGCCCGGCTCGCCTGGGGCGGAGCGACCGCGCTCTCGGCCGCGGGCGGGGCGTCCATCAAGATCAGCGGGGCGCCGCCTCCGGCCGGGCGGAGCCGGGTGTAGAGCCGGGTGGAGGCGTCGCCCGCGAGCGGCTCGCGCGCCGCGTCCTGCAGGCCGTGGTCGCGGAGGAAAGCCTCGCGCTCGGCCGCGCGCACGGCGGGATCGGGCGGGCGCGCGGCCTCAATCGTGCGCGGGTCGGAGAGGATGGAGCTCACGGCCCGTCCATGCGCCATGGCCGGAGAGGCGCGCCATGCGGCCCCCCGCCGCGCCCGCCCCCTCCACGATCTCCAGCGCCACCTCGAGCCGGTCGGGGGGCAGGTCGCCGCCCAGCCGTTCGGGCCACTCGATCACCGCGCACCCGTCGGCCAGCGCGCTGTCCAGCCCCAGCTCCCACGCCTCCTCCGGCGTGCGCAGGCGGTAGAGGTCGAGGTGCGCCAGCGGGAAGTCGCGGCCGTCGTAGAGCTGCACCAGGGTGAAGGTGGGGCTGGGCACCTCGGCGTCGGCCGTGGTCAGCGCGCGGATCAGCCCGCGCGCCAGCGTCGACTTGCCCGCGCCGAGCGGGCCGGAAAGGCACACCGCCTCGCCCGGCCACAGCCGCGCGGCGATGGCCGCGCCGAGAGCGGCGGCGGCCTCGGACGAGGGGAGGGCGAGCTCGGCGCGCACGGCCGGGCGTGTCCCACGCGACGCAGCCTGCGGCAACGGCGCCGCGCCACCCGTTGCCTCCCGCGCCCGACGCGATATGTGCAGGCGCTTGCGAGAGCGCCCACCCAGACAGCCGGCGCGGCGCGGAGACCCCGGCATGGCCCAGATCACCTACGTCGAGCACGACGGCACCGAGCACGCCATCGACGTCAAGCCGGGGCTCTCGGTGATGGAGGGGGCGGTCAAGCACGACGTGCCGGGCATCGACGCCGACTGCGGCGGCGCCTGCGCCTGCGCCACCTGCCACGTCTACGTGGACGAGGCCTGGCGCGACCGCACAGGCGAGCCCTCGGCCATGGAGGAGAGCATGCTCGACTTCGCCGAGGGCGTGCAGCCTAACTCGCGCCTGTCGTGCCAGATCAAGGTGACGGACGCGCTGGACGGCCTGCGGGTGTCGATGCCGGAGAACCAGCACTGAGGCGGGCGGAACAGCTGACGGACCCAGAGGGCCGTTCACCACGCCCGGAAGTGCTTGGACAGCTTGAGCCCCTGCCCGCGATAGTGGCTCCCGTCCGCGCCGTAGAGCCGGGTGGGGCGGTCGGTCAGCGGCTCGTAAACCAGGCGCGCCACCGTCTGCCCGTCCTCCAGGAGGAAGGGCGTCTCGTGCGAGCGCACCTCCAGGACGGCGCGCGAGCCCAGGGCCTCCGTCTCCTCCGTGCCGAAACCGGGGTCGAAGAAGCCGGCGTAGTGCACGCGGAACTCGCCGACGGAGGGGTCGATCGGCGTCATCTCCGCCGCTTGGCCGGCGGGGATCTCCACCGCCTCCTTGGAGGCCAGGATGTAGAATTCGCGCGGGTCGAGCAGGAGCTCGCCGGGGCCCGCGCCCCGCCGCGGCTCCATCGCCTCCCAGAAATCGCGCGGGTCGTGGCCGTCCTCGCGGTCGAGGTCGATCACGCCTGCGTGCCGGCGCGCGCGGAAG
The DNA here is from genome assembly GCA_964242625.1 of uncultured Caulobacteraceae bacterium. GTDB lineage: Bacteria > Pseudomonadota > Alphaproteobacteria > Caulobacterales > Caulobacteraceae > JASLDZ01. Next base: position 11,860 of record CAXTAO010000025.1, read on the forward strand.
CCCGCGAGCGCGCCGGTAAGGTCCACGCCCATGCTGACGGTCGCCAGCCGGGGCGGGGCGCCGCGCTTGAGCCGCAGCTGGTTCACCCGCGTGCCCGGCCGTACCAGGACCGAGAAGGTCTGCGGCGCGATCTCCACCCACAGGGGACCGCGGTAGCCCTCGGCCACGTCATCAAAGGCGGCGGAGCGGTCGGTGAGGAGGCGCGCGAACACGTCCACCCGCCCCGTCGAGCTCTTGGGGTTGGCGCGGGCCGATACGCCGGGCGGCAGCGCCAGCCCCTCCTGCAGCTCGGCCAGGTAGACGCAGCCGCGCTCGAGGACGGCCCCGTGCGTGATGTCGAGCCGGTGCATGGCCACGTCCGCCAGCCGCTCGGCGACGGTGCGCCCGAGGCCCGGGAGGAAGGAGGCGCGCACGCGCCACACCGTCGCGCCGAGCCTGAGGTCGAGGCTCGCGGGCTGCACCTGGTCGGCGTCCAGCGGCCGGGCGGTGGTAATCGCACCCGCTTCGGCGAGCGCGGCGATCGACTGGCTGGGCAGTATGCCGGGGGCGGCGAGGGCGGCGTCGCTCATGGGCGGCGGACCCTCGCCCGCCCGCCCGGGCTTGGCAAGCCGACCTAGTTGCTGTTCAGCCCCATCTCGCGGCTTTGCAGCTTCCGCTTCCACAGCGCCTCGGCGGCGATAATATCGTCGGTCTGGAGCGCGGTGCCGGCGACCTCCAGTATGCTCACGCAGTAGTCGCTACGCTCACGCGACTGGAGCTTGATGGCGTCGCCACCATGCGCCGCGTGCGTCTCCCAGCGGCCCAGGAAGCCGTTTTCACCGTAAGCGGAGCCGACGTACTGCTCCCGCGTGCGTGCACACGTCAGGAGGTACACACCTCCGACGGCCCGCAATAGCGCCTTCCAGTCTGCAGGAAGCGTGCTGACCTCAGACAACCGGATCTGAAATTGAAGGTAACCAGGGAACATCTCAGCATAGCTCTTCTCCGCCAACCCGCTGATCAGCTTTGGCTTTCTCACGGGGTACTGAATCCAGCTCCTCGCTCCTGGGCCCCAATCTATGGTCAATCTGCCAACATACGATTTTAGAAGACTCGTCTTCAACGTGATGTACTCATCACATGATCCAGCTATCTTCCGGGTGCGGTCAGACTTGAAGTCGACGTCATAGTCGAGCACGCCTTTGAAGCTAATGTCGTAGACGCCAACAAGAAGAGTGCTGCCGGATGGTGTGGCCACAAAGCTCACCCAGTGCTTTGCGCCCTTCAATCGAGCGCGTTTGTTCTCGCCCTGCGTGCTTTGGTAGAAATAGAAATCTTCAGGATAGTCACGCCAGAGGTAATACGGCGTAAGGCCGTTCTCTAATGCTTGTTGATGCCTCATCAAACGCGCCGTAGGCAGAGCGATCCCCGCATCGAGAAGGAGATCATTCAGCTGTAGCGCGGACATGCTGCTCCAATCCTGCTGCGGCTTGAGCGGACCCTCGCCCGCCCGCCCGGGCTTGGCAAGCCGACCGGGCCTCCCCCGCCGCCCGGGGCGTGCTAGAGGGCGCCGCGACATGTCGACCCCCTCCGCCCTCCTCCAGGTGATGATCGCCGCCGCGCGCAAGGCGGGGCGCCGGCTCGTGCGCGACTTCGGCGAGGTGCAGGAGCTGCAGGTCTCCAAGAAAGGCCCGTCCGACTTCGTGTCGGCCGCCGACCTCAAGGCCGAGCAGACGCTGGTGGAGGAGCTCTCCAAGGCGCGGCCGGGCTACGGCTTCCTGGCGGAGGAGCGCGGCGAGGTGGAGGGCACCGACAAGACCCACCGCTGGATCGTCGACCCGCTCGACGGCACCACCAACTTCCTGCACGGCCTCGCCAACTGGGCGGTCAACATAGCGCTGGAGCGCGAGGGGCAGGTGGTGGCGGCGGTCACCTACGCGCCGGCGCTGGACGAGCTCTTCTGGGCGGAGAAGGGGCGCGGCACCTTTCTGAACCAGGAGCGCCGCATGCGGGTGGCCGCCCGCCGCCGGCTGGACGACTGCCTGTTCGCCACGGGCGTGCCGTTCCAGGGCAAGCCGGGGCTGACGCCCTTCCTCAAGGAGCTGCATGCGGTGGCGCCGCGGGTGGCGGGCGTCCGCCGCTTCGGCTCGGCCGCGCTCGACATGGCCTATGTCGCCGCGGGCCGCTTCGACGGCTACTGGGAGCGCGACGTCCAGCCGTGGGACATCGCGGCGGGCGGCCTCCTCGTGCTTGAGGCCGGCGGCGTGGTCACCGACGTGGGCGGCGAGGCGTTCGCGCCGGCCAAGGGCACGGTGCTGTGCGCCAACCCGGAGCTGCATCCGCAGCTGTTGGAGCGGCTGCGCGCGGCGGGGTAGGCGGACCCGCGCCGCGCGCCGCGCTCAGTGCACCGAAACGGGCGCCAGCTCGTGCATGTAGGCGGCGGCGAAGGCGCTCTCGCGATCGGCTAGGACCGCCAGGCGTTCGCCGTCCGCGCGGTGCAGGGCGTAGAGGATCTGGTCGGGGCGGAGCGCATGCTCCTCGACCGTGTCCTCCGAAACCTCGTCAATCACCTCGGCGCCCGAGATCTGGCGCACGTAGACGAGGTCGGGGCCGCCCAGGTCGGCGAAAGCCTTGGGCGTGAGCAGGGAGAGGTGGGGAGCAGGCGTCGTCATGACCGCCTCCTTTCGATCAGGGAATACGCGAACACGCGGCGGGTTCAGCCGGCGCTCGTGATGGGGATGCGCCGTACCTGGCGCGAAGGCTCGGGCCGCTCGATGCGGATGCGCAGGAGCCCGTGCTCTAGCGCCGCCGCGCGCACCTCCATGCCGTCGGCCAGCACGAAGGCGCGCTGGAAGCCGCGGGCGGCGATGCCGCGGTGCAGAAAGGCGTCGCGACCCTTGTCGCCCTCGCCCTCGCGGCGGCCGGCCACCGTCAGTTGGTTGGCCTCCACCTGCACGACCAGCTGGTCGGGCGAGAAGCCCGCCACCGCCAGGGTGATCTCCACGCCGCCGTCACCCAGCTGCTCGACGTTGTAGGGCGGATAACTGTCGACCGCGGCCTTGGCGGCGCGCTCGGCGAGCGCGCGGGTGTGCTCGAATCCCAAGAGGAAAGGACTGTCGAATACGAGCGTGCGGGTGGCGGTCATGGCGGTTCAGCCCTCGCGAGAAGCGACTGAGAAGCGGGCCGCCCGACCCAAGATCGGCGCGGGGCGGCCACGAATGCTAGATAGGCGCCGGACCCGCACGATCAACGTAGCCCGTCGGTCCACGCTGGCGCATGCAGTAGTACTCCGCCCCGAAGCGCGTCCGCGGGGGGGGGGGGCGGAACGGCGCGGGCCGGCTCGCGTTGGCGCGCGGCGGGAACCCGGGGAGCGTGCGTGGCGGACGACTTCCTGATCTTCCGCCCCGACGACGTCGACCTGCGCCGCTCGCCGCTGCGGGCCTCCGTCACCGAGCCCACCTACGTCCTGGGCGCGTTCAACCCCGGGTTCGCCCGCCTGCCCGACGGCGACCTCCTCCTCATGGTGCGGGTGGCGGAGGCGCTGAGCGAGCCCGTGCGCGACGGCCGGGTGCGCGCGATCCGCTGGACGGACGCAGGCTACATGCTCGACGCCTGGCCGCTAGACTCGGTGGACATGACCGATCCGCGCCAGTTCAGCCTGCGCCAGCCGGGCGCGCCGGTGTTGGGGCTGACTTCGCTCTCCTGGCTCCTGCCGGTGCGCCTGTCGCCGGACGGGCGAACGGTGAAGGAGGTGTCTTACGAGCGCGCGATCACTCCCTCCGCGGGGGCGCAGTGCTACGGCGTCGAGGACCCGCGGATCAGCCGGATCGACGACGCCTGGTGGATGACGGTGTGCTCCGTTGGGGCCGAGCGGCTCGGCACGAGCGTCTACCGCTCGGCGGACGGGCTCTCCTGGGAGCCGCTGGGCCTCGTGCTCGACCACCTCAACAAGGATATGCTGCTCTACGGCGGCCGGGTGGGCGGGCGCATGTTCGCCATGACGCGCCCGCTGGGCGAGGTGTACTTCCTGCAGCCCCCGGGCGCCGAGGCGCGCGCGGGGGCCGCCATCCACTTCGCGGCCTCCCCCGACGGCCTGCACTGGCGCCCGCTCGACACCCCCGGCCTGCGCGGGCGCGAGGGCACGGTGGTGCGCAAGCTGGGCGGGGGCGCGCCGCCGGTGCTGACGCCCGCGGGCTGGCTCACGCTCTACCATGGGGTGGAGCCGCAGGGGGCGGTCGGCGCCTACCGCACCTACTGGGCGCTCCTCGACCGTGACGAACCCTGGCGCGTCCTACGGCAGGAGGACGGCGCGCCGCTCCTGGAGGCGGACGCCGCGCTCACCGCCTCCATCGCGCACCAGGAGTACCTGCCGTCGCCCGTGGTGTTCACCACCGGCATGGTCGAGGACGGCGACGACTGGCTGGTCGCCTCGGGCGAGGCCGACCTCGCCTGCCGCCTGACCCGAATCCCCAAGGCGCGCTTCGCATGACCGGCGCAGACGGCGCGTCCTGGTGGAAGCGGGGCGTGATCTACCAGGTCTATCCACGCTCGTTCCAGGACACCGACGGCGATGGGGTGGGCGATCTCGCGGGGATCGAACGGCGGCTGCCCTATCTGAGAGCGCTGGGCGTGGACGCCGTATGGCTCTCGCCCATCTTCCCCTCGCCCATGGCCGACTTCGGCTACGACGTGGCCGACTACACGGGCGTCGATCCCCGCTTCGGCACGCTGGCCGACTTCGACCGGCTCCTCGAGGCGGCGCACGCGCAGGGGCTGAAGCTCCTCCTCGACTTCGTGCCCAACCACTCGTCGGACCGGCACCCCTGGTTTGTCGAGAGCCGGTCGTCGCGCGAGAACCCCAAGCGTGACTGGTACATCTGGCGCGACCCAGCCCCGGGCGGCGGGCCGCCCAACAACTGGATCAGCGACTTCGGCGGGTCCGCGTGGACGTTCGACGAGGCGACCGGCCAGTCCTACCTCCACGCCTTTTTGCCCGAGCAGCCCGACCTCAACTGGCGCAACCCAGAGGTGCGCGCGGCCATGCTGGACGCCATGCGCTTCTGGCTGGACCGCGGCGTGGACGGCTTCCGGCTCGACGTCCTGTGGCACGTGGTCAAGGCCGAGGGGCTTCCGGACAACCCGCCCAACCCCGACTGGCGCCCCGGCATGGCCGACATGGCGCGCGTGCTCCAGGTCAACTCCACCGACCAGCCGGAGGGGCACATGGTGGCCGCCGACATGCGCCGCCTCTCCGACGGCTTTCCCGGCGACCGGGTGCTGGTGGGCGAGATCTACCTCCCCAACGATCGGCTAATGCGCTGGTATGGCTCGGCCGAGGCGCCCGAAGCGCACCTGCCGTTCAACTTCCAGCTGATCGACGCGCCGTGGGACGCGCCGACGCTCCACCGCATCATCGCCGACTACGAGGCGGCGCTGCCGCCCGGCGCCTGGCCCAACTGGGTGCTCGGCAACCACGACCGGCCGCGCATCGCGTCGCGGGTAGGGGAGGCGCAGGCGCGGGTGGCGGCCATGCTCCTCCTGACGCTGCGGGGAACGCCGACGATCTACTACGGCGACGAGCTGGGCTTGGCCGACGTCGCGATCCCGGCCGACCGGGTGCAGGACCCGCGCGAGCTGCGCGAGCCCGGGCTGGGCTTCGGCCGCGACCCGGTGCGCACCCCCATGCCGTGGGACGGCTCGGCCGGGGCGGGCTTCACAGGCGGCGCGCCCTGGCTGCCGCTCAACGCCGACCATGCAACACGCAATGTAGAGCGCCAGGAGGTGGACCCGCGATCCATGCTCCGACTGCACCGGGACCTCCTGGCGCTGCGCCGTGCGCGACCGGCGCTGTCGCTCGGCGAGATGAAACTGGAGCCGCAGCGCGGCGATCTTCTCACCTTTCAGCGCTGGCACGGGGCCGACCGGGTGATGGTCGGGCTGAACTTAGGCGACCAGCCGGTCTCGCCGCACATGCCCGTGCCCGCACGCCCGCTCCTCTCCACCCTGGGCGACCCGCTTCCGATCGACGGGCGCGTGCACCTCCGCCCCCACGAGGGCTTGATCCTTGAGTTCGTCGCCCGGTGAGGCCGCTCCCGTGAAGATCGCCATGCTGGCGCCGATCTCCTGGCGCACGCCGCCCGCGGCCTACGGCCCGTGGGAGCTGGTCACGAGCCTTCTCACCGAGGCGCTGGTGGCGCGCGGGGTGCAGGTGACGCTCTTCGCCACCCAGGACTCGCACACGGCGGGCGTGCTGGCCGGCGTGGTCCCCCGGCCTTACTCGGAGGACCCGAGCCTCGACGCCAAGGCGTGGGAGATGCTGCACGTCGCCCACGTGTTCGAGCGCGCGGGCGAGTTCGACCTGATCCACAACCAGGCCGATTTCGTGCCGCTGGCCTTCTCGCGGCTGGTGGAGACGCCGGTGGTGACCACCATCCACGGCTTCTCCTCGCCGAAGATCCTGCCGGTGTTCCGCGCTTATCAGGACCGCGTCGCCTTTGTTTCGATCAGCGACGCCGACCGGGCCGAGGGGCTGCGCTACGCCGCCACCATCCACCACGGGATCCCGCTCGACGATTTCCCCTTCGACCCGCGGGGCTCCGACGACCTCCTGTTCTTCGGCCGCATGCACCCCGACAAGGGGGCGGCCGAGGCGGTGGAGGCGGCGCGGCGCAGCGGGCGACGGCTCGTCATGGCCGGCATCGTGCAGGACGGGGCTTACTTCCGCGAGCGGGTGGAGCCGCACGTCGACGGCGAGCGCGTGGTCTACACGGGCCCGCTCGGCGGCGAGGCGCGCGTCCGCGCGCTGGGCGGCGCCCGCGCGCTCCTCCACCTGATCGGCTTCGACGAGCCGTTCGGCCTGTCGGTGGTCGAGGCCATGGCCTGCGGCACGCCGGTGATCGCCTTCGACCGCGGCTCCATGCCCGAGCTGATCGAGGACGGCGTGACGGGCTTCCTCGTCCGCACGCTCGACGAGGCGGTGGAGGCGGTCGACCGCGTGGGCGAGCTCGACCGCGCCGCCTGCCGCGCGCGCGTGGCCGAGCGCTTCAGCGTGGAGCGCATGGCCGACCGCTACCTCCAGCTTTACCGCACGCTTCTGGGCTGAGCGGAACGCCATGCCGCTCAAGAGCTTAACATGGGTGAACGGAGACGCCCCATGTTCAATGAGCTGACCCACGCGCCCCTGCGCTACGACCCCGCCGACGAGCATACGCCTGACGACGAGGCCAAGACGATCGAGGGCCTGACCGAGACGCTGACGCACATCTCGGAGACGACGTTCAAGGACAACGGCTGCCCGCTGCGCAGCGTCCACGCCAAGAGCCACGCCCTTCTGGAGGGCGAGCTGGAGGTGGCCTCGGGCCTGCATCCGGCGCTGGCGCAGGGGCTGTTCGCCCAGCCCGGCCGCTACCCCGCCATCCTGCGCTTCTCCACCATCCCGGGCGACATCCTGCACGACGACGTCTCCACCCCGCGGGGCTTAGCGATCAAGGTGATGGGCGTGGCAGGCGCGCGCCTGCCGGGCTCGGAGGGCGACGTGAACCAGGACTTCGTCTTGGTGAACGGCCCCGCCTTCAACTCACCCAACGCCAAGGTCTTCCTCACCAACCTCAAGCTCTTGGCGGGCACGACCGACAAGATCGAGGGCGTCAAGAAGGCGCTCTCCACCGTGCTGCAGGGCGTGAACGCGGCGGTGAAGGCGGTCGCCGGCGAGCCGAACGCTACGATCGCCACACTGGGCGGCCAGGCCGAGACGCACATCCTGGGCGATAGCTACTTTTCGCAGACGGCGTTCCGCTGGGGCGACTATGTCGCCAAGATCCGCGTCACGCCGACGAGCCCCGAGCTCAAGGCGCTCACCGACCAGCACCTCAAGATCAAGGATCCCGACGCCTTGCGCGAGGCCTGCGTCGAGTTCTTCCGCACCCACGGCGGCGAGTGGGAGATCCAGGCCCAGCTGCGCACCCAGCACCACGACATGCCCATCGAGAACGCCGCCAAGGAGTGGGATCAGGACCAGAGCCCCTACCTTACCGTGGGCCGCATCACCGTGCGGCCACAGACCGCCTGGAGCAAGGCGCGGTCCGAGGCGGTGGACGACGGGCTCTCGTTCAGCGTTTGGCACGGCCTCGCCGCGCACCAGCCGCTGGGCGGCGTCAATCGCGTGCGCAAGCCGACCTACGAGGCGGGCAAGGCGTTCCGCAACGCCCACGGCGACCACGTCGCCGAACCGCGCGAGCCCGTGCGCCTGCCCGCCTGACGCGCGCGAGCATGGCCCCGCCGCTTTCCGCCCGGCCGCGCGTTGGGAGGGAAAGCGGGAGCGGATATGCGGGTGATCGAGACGGACGTGGCGGTGGTGGGTGCGGGCACGGCGGGGCTGTTCGCCCGCCGCTCCGCCGCGGATGCGGGTGCGCGCGCGCTCCTGATCGAAGGCGGCGCGGGCGGGACGACGTGCGTGCGCTGCGGGTGCATACCCTCCAAGCTCCTCCTCGCCGCCGCCCGCGCGGCGCGGGAGGTGCGCGGCGCGGAGGCCTTCGGCGTGCAGGCGCGTGAGGTCCGGATTGATGGACGCGCGGTGATGGCGCGCGTGCAGGGCGAACGCGATCGCTTTCTCGGCTCGTTGCGAGAGCAGTGGGACGCGCTCGGCCCCGACGAGCGGCTGGACGGCTGGGCGCGCTTCTCCGGCCCGGGCGTGCTGCGGGTTGGTGAGGAGGTCGAGGTGCGCGCCCGTTCGGTGGTGCTGGCGGTAGGCGCGCGCCCGCAGGTCGCGCCCGCGCTCGCCGCCGCGGGCGACCTGGTTCTCACCCACGAGACGGTGTTCGACCTCCCCGACCTGCCGCCGTCCATCGCGGTCGTCGGCGCGGGGCAGGTTGGCGTCGAGCTCGCCATGGCCTTCGCGCGGTTGGGTGTGGAGACGACCCTGTTCGACAAGGGCGACGCCCTGGGCGGCGCGACCGACCCGGAGGTGAGCGCGCCCGCCCGCGAGCTCCTCGGCGGCGAGGTCGAGCTCGTGCTCGGCGTGAAGGTCGAGGCCGAGCGTGACGGCGACATGGCTCGGGTGCGCTGGTCGGGCCAGGACGGCCGTTCGGGCGAGCGCCGCTACGCGCGAGTGCTGGCCGCCGCGGGCCGGGCCCCGCCGTGGGATCGGCTCGGGCTCGAGCACGCCGGCGTGCGGCTGGACGAGGACGGCGCGCCGGTGGTCGACGGCGACAGCCTGCGCTGCGACGGCGCGCTCGTGTGGGTTGTGGGCGACGCTCGGAGCGAGCGACCCGTGCTGCACGAGGCCCGGGCGGAGGGGGCCTGGGCGGGCACGGCGGCCGCCCACCCCGACCACGCCCGCGTCCGCCCGCGCACGCCCGCGCTCTCGATCACCTACACCGACCCCGACCTCGCGCGCGTCGGCGAGCCGCTGTCGGCGTTGGGCCACGACGTCGTGATCGGCGAGGCGCGGTACGAGGAGGGACGCGCGGCGATCGAGAACCGCCCCAAGGGGCTGATCCGCCTCTACGCGCGGCGGGACGGGCGAATCGCGGGCTGCGAGATGGTGGGCGTCGACGGCGAGCACCTCGCCCAGCGCTGCGCGGACTGGATCGCGTGCGGCCTCACCGTCGACCAGGCGCTCGCCCTGCCGTTCTATCATCCGACGACGGACGAGGACCTGCGCGCGGCGCTGCAGGACGCCGCGGGGCGGCTCGCCCGGGCGGCGTCGTCTTAAGGCCACGCTTGAGCGGAATCTCGCATCGACCCGCTCCGGGGCGCTTCCACCCCACGCGTCGGCGCATTATCTCGACGGCGTCGAGCCGGCGCTCCCTTGTGGGCGGACGCCGTCGCCCACGTTGACGAAAGACATATGCAGCAGCCCAAGAACAGCACCTTCGGCGATCGCGCCACGGCGTCGGCCGAGGCCAAGAAGGCCATGCTGGCCAAGTTCCAGGCCAAGCCGACGGTCAACGCGCCCGAACAGATCGACCGAAGCGCCCGGCGCGCGGCGGAGCTTGAGGCCGTGCGCGTCCAGCGCGCCACCGAGCGCGAGGCGGCCCGCGTCGCTCGGGAGGCCGCTGAAGCCGAGGCCAAGCGCGTCGCGGTCGAGCAGGAACTCGCCGCCCTCGACGCCAAGCGCGGGGTCCGCAAGGAGCGTAAGACCATGGAGCGTTCGGAGGCGCAGGCGCGCCGCGCTGCGCGTCTCGCCGCCTTCATGCGCTGAGGGCAGCGCTCCGTCACGCATCCGAGACGGGCGGCTCACAAATCTGACAAGTTGAAGGGGCAGCTTGCCGGTCGCCCTCGGTGGGCGGAACCTGCCCTGCCGCCGCCGAGCGGCAGGGAAAGGAACCGCCATGTTCAAGATCTTCGCCACGGGGCTCGCCGCCGCAGCCCTCCTCGCCGTCCCCGCCTTGGCCCAGACGGGCACGGGGGGCGCAGCCCCAGGCTCCACGTCGTCCGGCTCTATGTCGTCGGGCTCGATGTCGAGCGGGGGCATGTCGTCAGGCGCCATGAGCTCGGGCAACATGAGCTCGGGCCACATGAGCTCGGGCCACGCCAAGTCCACCAAGAAAAAGTCCGCCAAGAAGAGCACCGGCGCCATGGGTTCGGGCGCGATGAGCTCCGGTTCGGGCAACATGACCCACTGAGGCTAGGCGCGGTCCGCCGCGCCTCGGTCCCCGCCTCCGGGGGTGCGCCCCGGAGGCGTCTGGCCATGACGCCTCCCCGGTGAACCAATCCGGGCCGACCACGTTGGGCAGGTCCGAACCAACGGCCGAGCTCGGCCGGCATCGGGTTCGCCCGTGTCCGCTCCGGCCCGTTGGGCCTCGGAAGGAGAAAATAGACGATGAAGCGCTTCCTGACCGCCGCGGCCGCCGTGTCGCTCTTGGCCGCCGGGGCGGCGTACGCCCAGACCAGCACGCCCGACGCCGGCCAGGCCGGCCAACCCCCCGCAGGCGCCGACGCCGGGGCCGCGGCCCAGCCCGGCGGCTCGACCGACGCGGGCGCGGCCCAGGGCGGCGGCGCGATGACGGACCCGAACGCCGGCGCGGCGCAGGGCGGCGGGTCCATGCCCGCGGCTGGCGGCGGCTCGGCTCCCGACCAGAGCGGCGGCGCCATGCAGGGCGGCTCTATGCCTGCGCAGGGCGGCGGCGCCATGACCGACCAGGGCGGTGCGCCTGCGACCACCGCGAACGCGCCGTCGGCCGCGCCTTCCAGCTATCCGCCCTGCACCTCGCGCGGCCAGGATCGCTGCACGCAGACGGGCGCGTCCATGAAGGGCGGCTCGAGCCATAAGAGCATGCACGCCACGCGTCACCATGTGTCGCATCGCAAGCCGAAGGCGACTACCACGACCACCACGACGACGGCTCCCGCCGCCCCGCAGTAAAAGCGAGCGAGCCGAGCGGACGAGCGCGCCCCGCGACCGACGCGTCGCGGGGCGTCTTCGTATTTGCGAGCGGCTTGGCCGCCGCAGCTCAAGCCAGCGAACGTTCCATCACGCGCTCCAGTGTTCGCTGGGGCGAGCGGTCGGGCGTGTGCATGGCGTTCACCGGCAAAAGGTAGGTCTGCTCGAACGCGTGCTGGCCTTCGAGCGCCGCGTGAAGCACCCCGTCGGTGTAGACCACCCAGCTCGACCCGGACGGGAAGCGCAGCTGGCGACAGGGCGCCGCGGCCTGCCAGGCATCGTCGAGCTTGGCGCGGTCATGCAGCTCCAGCATCGCCTGGTCGTAGCCGCTGCGCTCGCCGCGGGTGATCCGCGCGAGGGCCAAGAGCCGGCGGACTGCGCCCAGCCCGGGCTTCACCCGTGGGGCGAAGGCGCGAGCGAAGCTCTCGAAGCCGTCCTCGCCCACGTTCCAGACCCGGTCGCGCCCCTGCGGGTCGACGTTGGTGAAGACGCGCAGGATGCGCTGCTCCCCCACCGGCGACGACGGAAAGGCGTCCACGTGCAGGCGCCGGTCGTCCTTGCGCGGGCTGAGCGAGCGTGTCGCCACCGCGCCCGGGCGGAAGCTCGTGCGGCGCCGCTGCAGGTGCGGAGCGTAGCCGGGCGTGAGCCGCGCCAGGAGGGCGTCGGCGAATTCGGCGTAGCGCGCGGTCATGGCGGTGAGCGCGTCCAGCCGCGCGCCCTCCAGGGCGCTGCCCGACACGGGCCCGCCCCGGGGATCCAGGCTGACGTTCTTCGACTTTCCGCCGAGGATGGCGGGGTCGAGGAGGTCGCGCTCCTCCGCGCGCACTGGGAACGCGAAGTCGGGCAGGAAGACGAGCCCGCCGCCCTCCAAGACCTCCGTCGCGCGCGCGTCGAGGGCGGTGGGGGCGGCGACGAGCTCGAGCACCTCCACCACGCGCGTCAGCCCCGCTCGGGCGCCGACGCGTCGCGCGCGGCCTTGAACTCCGAGCCCGGCTTCCAGCCCGGCCAGCGGTCGGAGTTGGCGAGCGAGCGGCCGAGATCGTAGATCAGGCCGAGGTCGATCGCGGCGCCGCGCCAGTCCATGTCGGCGCTCCACTCGTCGGCGGGCTGGTGGTAGCGCGTCTTGACGTAGTTCTCCTGCCACGCCTTCCCGGCCGCGACGCCCCCTTGGTAGAGGTCCTGGCCCGAGCCGATGGAGATCGCCGGCACGCCGCGCTTGGCGAAGGGGAAGTGGTCGGAGCGGTAGAAGTGGCCCGCCTCCGGCGTGGGGTCGGGGGTGAAGAAGCGTCCCTCGCGCTTGGCGGCCGCAGCCAGATCGTCCTGCAGTGTGACCTTGCTGTCGCCGGAAATGGTGATGTCCCGCGCCGGGCCGGCCGTGTCGAGCGCGTCGATGTTGAAGACGCCCGCGGTCTTCGCCAGCGGGTAGAGCGGGTGACTGGCGTAGTACTCCGAGCCCAGAAGGCCCTTCTCCTCGGCCGTCACGCTCATGAACACCACCGATCGCGCGGTGCGGGGCGCGCGGGCGTAGACGCGGGCGAGCTCGAGGATGGAGGCCACGCCGTCGGCATTGTCGATCGCGCCGTTGTAGATGCGGTCGCCCTTCGCGTCGGGCGCACCGACGCCCAGGTGATCCCAGTGCGCGGTGTAGAACACCGTCTCCTGCGGCCGCTGCGCGCCCTTCAGCATGCCCAGTATGTTGTGGCTGACGATCTTGGAGCTGTTCACCGCATAGTCGGCCGAGAAGCTCTCGCCCTTGAGCGCCACGGGCCGGAAGCCCGCGGTCTGCGCCAGCTTCTTCTGCGCGTCGAAGTCGAGACCCGCTCGGCGGAACATGTCGACCGCGAGGTCCCGCTGGATCCAGCCCTGCAGAAGCGCGTGGCTCTTGGTGGGGTCGTCTCTCACGATGTCGAACTGGGCGTTGCCGTTGGAGTTCTTGACCGTGTTCCAGCCGTAGGAGGCGGGGGCGGTCTCGTGCACGATCAGCATGCCGAGCGCGCCCTGGCGCGCGGCCTCCTCGTACTTGTAGGTCCAGCGGCCGTAGTAGGTCATGGCCTTGCCGCCGAACTTGCCGAAGACGGGCTGGCCGGGCTGGGCCTCGAAGTCGGGGTCGTTGATCAGGACCACCGCGATCTTGCCGTGCAGGTCCACGCCCTTGAAGTCGTCCCAGCCGAGCTCGGGGGCGTGCACGCCGTAGCCGCAGAACACCAAGGGCGCGTCGGCGATGGAGACGTGGCGGGTGGGGACGAGCGTCTGCACCACCGCCTCCTGCCCTTGCGTGAGCGACTGGCGCTTGCCGGCGGCGCTGAGCGAGAGGCGCACGGGCCCCTCCACCTCGAAGCGCGCCAGCGGCACGTCCTGCGTCCAGCCGCCGTGCTCGCCGCCGGGCTGCAGCCCCGCCGCCTTCATCTTCGCCACGATGAAGTCGATCACCTTGGGCTCGGCCGCCGTCGCCGGGCCGCGCCCCTCCATTGCGTCGGTTGAGAGCGCGCGGTCGACCGCCGAGAGCCGCGCGGGGTCGATCGGGGTGGGTGGCGGGCGGTCCGATCCCGCGGGCTGGGCGTAGGCGCCGCCCGCCGCGAGGCCCAGCGCGAGGAGAGAAGCGACGGTGCGTCGGATCATGGGCGGACGAAAGCTCCGGGAGGGGTGCGGCCGAGCGGCCTCGGGCGCGGATTTCCGTTCCGAAGACGGCGGTTCCGTCCTATATGTCAATCCTCACCGCCCGGCCGAAAGGCCGGGCGCCGCTGTTTTCCGGCGCGCCCCCGCGACAGGGGCGCGGCGCCGGGCGAGCCAAGGACGGGTCGAATGACCGAGATACTCTACCCCAAGGCCACCGCCGTCTGGCTGGTCGACAACACCTCCCTCACCTTTGAGCAGATCGGGGCGTTCTGCGGCCTGCACCCCTTGGAGGTGAACGGCATCGCCGACGGCGAGGTGGCGCGCGACATTCGGGGCGCGGACCCCATCGCCAACGGCCAGCTCACCCGCGAGGAGCTGGACCGCGCCCAGCGCGACCCCAAGCACCACCTCGTGGCCCAGCCCAGCCGCCACGCCGACCTCCTGGCCAAGCCCAAGAAGGCTCCGCGCTACACCCCCGTCAGCCGCCGGCAGGACCGGCCGGACGCCATTGCCTGGTTCATCAAAAACCACCCGGAGGTGACGGACGCGCAAATCTCCAAGATCCTCGGCACCACCAAGGCCACCATCGACACCATCCGCAACCGCCAGCACTGGAACACGGCCAACATAAAGCCGACCGATCCGGTGACGCTGGGGCTGGTGGGTCAGCTCGAGCTCGACGACGTGGTGCGCCGCGCCGCCGACAAGAAGTCCAAGGACGACGCCAAGGCCGGGATCGTCGATCCCGGTCCGACGCTGGCGTCGGCCGCAGACCACGCGGTGCTGGAGCCTATGGCGACGGAGGACGAGGCCTACTGAGCCGGCGCCTCCGTCGGCCGGGGGGCGTCAGTGGGCGCGGGCGCGGCGGAGACCTTCGATCTCCTCCTTCAGCCGCAGCTTCTGGCGTTTCAGCTCGCTCACACGAGTGGAGTCGAAGGTGGGCCGGCGGGTCTCGTCTTGGATCGCGCGCTCCAGCGAGTCGCGGCGCGAGTCGAGTTCGCGGATGCGGGCTTCGATGGCCATGGGAGGGGACCTCCGTCCTGGGGTGGACGGAGGAGTGAACCATCACCCTACAGCCTTGTCAGGTCACCTCCGCGTGAGCGGGTGAGACGAGGGTCGTCTTTACCGGGACGGGGGCATTGGTCATTCTCCCGCCGCGCCGACGACGGGGCGGGAGCGGAGTGCGCATGAACGACCATGAGTCGGGGCCGTCCGGCTTCGGCGTCACCACCGGCGGCGGCGGCGAGGGTCCGCCCGCGCCGCCGGGCGAACTGGCGCTGCGCCGGCGGCTCGCCACCCTGCGGGTGGAGCACGAGGACCTCGACGCCTCGGTCGCCGCCCTCGCGGCGGTTCAGCACCCCGACCAGGTCCGCATCGCCCGCCTGAAGAAGCGCAAGCTCACCCTGCGCGACGAGATCGCCCGGCTTGAGGACCAGCTCTTCCCCGACATCATCGCCTGAGTTCGCGGGCGCTCTCCTTGCCGCCCGTGGCGGCCACTTTCCTTGCCGCCTGCGGCGGCGGGGCCTAGTGTGCGGCGCTTCCCACGCACCCGTCCGCGGGTTCGGAGAGCCGCCCTTGCCTCCACCCTCCGAGCCGGGCGAGCGCCCCCCGTCCGCGGCGCCCCCCGTGGCGGTCGTGATGGGCAGCCGCTCCGACTGGCCCACCCTGCGCGCTGCGGGCGAGGCGCTGGATCAGCTCGGCGTGGGCTGGAGCGCGCGCGTCGTCTCCGCCCACCGCACGCCCGAGCGCCTGGTCGCCTTCGCCAAGGGCGCGCGGGCGGCGGGCGTGCGGGTGATCATCGCCGGCGCCGGCGGCGCGGCGCACCTGCCCGGCATGGTGGCCGCCCTGACCGAACTGCCCGTGCTGGGCGTGCCCGTCCAGAGCCGGGCGCTGCAGGGCTTGGATTCGCTTCTCTCCATCGTGCAGATGCCGGGCGGCGTGCCCGTGGGGGTGCTGGCCATCGGCGAGGCGGGCGCCCGCAACGCGGGCCTTCTCGCCGCCCAAATCCTGGCGCTCGGCGATCCCGGCTTGATGGACCGCGTGGCGCGCCTGCGTGCGGAGCAGACGGCGGGCGTGCCCGACACCGTCGAGGACGCGGGCGCGGCGAACGCGGCGGAGGTCGCCTGACGACGCCCGCGCCGCTCCCGCCCGGGTCCGTGCTGGGGATCGTGGGCGGCGGCCAGCTGGGTCGGATGCTGGCGCTCGCCGCCGCGCGGCTCGGGTTCGACACGGCCGTGCTCGGCCGCGAGGCCGACGCTCCGGCCGCGCGCGTCGCCGCCCACCGCGTGACGGGCGCCTATGACGACCCGGCCGCCCTGGCCGCCCTGGCCGAGCTGTCGGACGCCCTGACCTTCGAGTTCGAGAACGTGTCGGCCGAGGCGATGGCGGCCCTGACCTCCCGGCCAAACCTGCGCGTCGCGCCGGGCCCGCTGGCGCTCGCGGTGGCGCAGGACCGGGTGGAGGAGAAGCGCTTCCTCAACGCCCACGGCTGCGCGACCACGCCCTTCGCCCCGATCGACGGGGCGGACGACCTCGCGCCCGCGCTGGCCCGGCTAGGCGCGCCCGCCCTCCTGAAAACGCGGCGCGAGGGCTACGACGGCAAGGGTCAGGCCTGGGTGCATGACGAGGCGCAGGCGCTGACCGCCTTCGCCAGGCTGGGCGGCCGGCCCTGCGTGCTGGAGGCGAGGGTCCCGTTCTCGCGCGAGCTGTCGGTGGTGGCGGCGCGTGGCTGGGACGGGAGCTTCGCGGCCTACCCGCTGGCGGAGAACCGCCACGAAGGCGGCGTGCTGCACACCACGGTCGCGCCCGCGGCCGTCTCGCCCGAGACGGCCGGGGAAGCCCTGCGCATTGCGCGCGCGATCACCGAGGCCCTGGGCTACGTGGGCGTGATCGGGGTGGAGCTGTTCGAGCTCGCCGACGGGCGGCTTCTCGTCAACGAGATCGCGCCGCGGGTGCACAACAGCGGTCACTGGACCGCCGACGCGTGCGAGGTCGACCAATTCGAGCAGCATGTGCGCGCGGTCATGGGATGGCCGCTCGGCCCCACCCGACCGCTGGCGGCGGCGGAGATGGAGAACCTCCTGGGCGCCGACGCCGACGCCTGGCCCGACCTCGCCGCCGATCCGTCGGCGCGGCTCTGGCTCTACGGCAAGCGCGACGCGGCGCCCGGCCGCAAGATGGGCCACGTCACCCGGCTTCGCCCGCTTCGGCGGTGAGCCGCGGCGGCTCGCCCCGCGAGGGCGGCGCGGGATCGCGTCCGTAGCGCAGGCCGCCCAACGCGCCGGCCGCCCGCCCGGCCCAGCCGGCGGCGCGGGGCAGCGTAGCCTTCCAGCGCTCGAACCGGCCAACATCGGCCAGCCGGCGGTCGAGCACGGCCTCGGCCCGCGCCCGCCCGCCCGCCAGGCCGGCGGCGACGGTGGACACGAGCACGCCCGAGAGGATGGCGCGCTTGGAATAGTGGTTCTCGTCCGTCGCCGTGTCGCCCGCCCAGCGCCAGAGCATGTCGGCGGTGGACCAGGTGAGCCGCGCGGCGAGCGGCGCGTGGGTCGGCAGGGCCAGCCAGGCGGTGGCGCGGCGCACGGCGCGCGCGTCGGCCAAGGCGGCGTCCACCCGCGCGAGCACGGCGGCGCGGATGCGGGGGGTGGTGCGCACGGGCGCCGCGACGGAGGCGAGCGCCGCGAGCGCCTGGGTGTCGTGGCGGCGGAACAGGAGGGCGGCGAGGTCGCGCGCGCCGCCGGGCAGGAGGAGCACGGCCTCGGCCGGCGCCACCCCCGCTTCGCGCGCCGCAGCTTCCAGGAGATCGCCGCCCCAGCCCCGAGCCGGCGCGAGCCGCACGGCGGCGTCGAGCAGCCGGTCTTCGGTCTCGCCAAGGGGGTCGAGGGCATCGGACATGGCGGACAGATAGGCCGCTCCGCGCATGGGCGCCATGATCGCGCGGATGGACAAGGGGCGCCGCCCTCTGCTAGACGCGCCGCCTTGAGGTCCGGCGGGCGAGCCCTCCGGGCGCGCGACCCGTTGTCCTTCAGACGGCCACCCGGCGCCTTGCCGGGCCCCTCGGCCGACCCGTACGGAAGGCCGCAGAGGAGGGCCTAGCCATCGTCCAGATTTTCGTCCGCGACAACAACGTCGACCAAGCGCTCAAGGCGCTGAAGAAGAAGATGCAGCGCGAGGGCACTTTCCGCGAGATGAAGCGGCACGTGCACTACGAGAAGCCTTCGGAGAAGCGCGCCCGCCAGGCGGCCGAGGCCGTGCGCCGCGCCCGCAAGCTGGCCCGCAAGCGCGCCCAGCGTGAGGGCCTCCTGCCCGCGCCCAAGCCCAAGCCCCGCACCGGCGGGCGCTGAGGCGCAGGCACGCTCAAGACGGACGAGCCCGGCCGCCAAGCCGGGCTTTTTCGTATCCGTCGACCGAGGAGCCGCTCCGATGGACGCTGACCGTCACAGCTTCGGCGACGACCGGCTGCGGATCGAGGTCGCCGCCCACGGGGCCGAGCTGCAGAGCGCGCGCGACGGGCGCCACGGTGATCTCCTGTGGAACGGCGGGCCGGAGTGGCCGCGGCGCGCGCCCGTGCTGTTCCCGATCGTCGGCCGGCTCAACGGCGATACGCTCCGGGTCGACGGCCGCGGCTACCCCATGGGCCAGCACGGCTTCGCCCGCGACCGCGCCTTCGCCTGGGTCGCGCGCGAGCCGGACGGCTGCCGCCTGCGGCTGGACGACGACGCCCGGAGCCACGCCGTCTTCCCGTTCGGCTTCCGGCTGGAGGTCGACTACCGCGTCCGCGCGGGCGCCCTCCACGTCGGCTATCGGCTCGAGGCGCCCGCCGACGCGCCGCTCATCGCCTCGCTCGGCGCGCACCCCGCCTTCCGCTGGCCGCTGGCGCGGGGCGTGGCGCCCGAAGCGCACCGGATCGTGTTCGACGAGCCGGAGCCCGAGCCTGTGCGTCGGCTCGAGGGCGGGCTCCTCGCTCCCGACCCGCGCCCCACGCCGGTGGACGGCCGCACGCTGGCCTTGTCCCGCGCGCTGTTCGTGGACGACGCGCTGATCCTCGACCGCCTGCGTAGCCGGCGCCTGCGCTACGAGGCCCCGGGCGCCTTCGGCCTGGAGATCGCGTGGAAAGGGTTCCACGAGCTCGGCCTCTGGTCCAAGCCGGACGCTGGCGACTTCCTCTGCGTCGAGCCCTGGCGCGGCTACGCCGACCCGGTCGGCTTCGCCGACGAGTTCGCCGACAAGCCGGGCGTGATGCGGCTGGCCCCCGGCGAGGTGGCCGAGCTCGGCTGGAGCGTGCGGGTGGTCGCCGCCGGCTAGCGCGGCTGATCGGCCAGCCGCTCGGCCGCCTCGGCGCCGTCCACCGTCACGCCGAGGTCGGTGACGAGCCCGTCGGCGAGCGCGTACACCCAGCCGTGCACGCTGAGCGCTTGGCCGCGCGCCCAGGCGTCGCGCACCATCACATCGTCGGCCACGTTGCGCACCTGGCGCACCACATTGAGCTCGCACAGCCGGTCGGCGCGGGCGCGGGGCGCATCCAAGGCTTCGAGCTCGGCGCGGTGGACGTGGGCGATCTCGCGGATGGGGGCCAGCCAGTGGTCGATCAGGCCGCGTCGACCGCCGTCGACCGCCGCGGCCACGCCGCCGCAGCCGTAGTGGCCGACCACCAGCACGTGCCGCACGTGCAGCACCTCCACCGCGTACTGCAGCACCGACAGGTAGTTGGCGTCCTGCGGCGGGGCGAGGTTGGCCACGTTGCGGTGCACGAACACCTCGCCGGGGTCGAGGCCGATGATTTCGTTGGCGGGCACGCGGCTGTCGGCGCAGCCGATCCACAGGTAGCGGGGCGCCTGCTGGCGGGCGAGGCGGGGGAAGAAGTCCGGGTCGGCGCGGGTGCGTCCGGCCGCCCAGCGCGCGTTGTTGGCCTTGAGGTCGTCAAGCACAGACGCGCCTTACGCGGCTGGCGCTCAAAGCGCCAGATGCCGCGTGGCGTGGGTTGAGCGCTCCGCCGAGTCGGGCTTAGCCTCAAGGCGGTTTCCGTTACAGGACAGAACAGGTCTCGCCATGAAGCGGCTCTTCGCAGGCATCTTCGTCGTGATCACCTCAATTGCTCAGGCTCGCGCGCAGAGTTTTCCGGCGAACTACACCCCCTTGCCGACCAATAGCGAAGCCCTAGGCGTCGGTATCACTCGCAGCACCCCTGTTTTAAGCTCAGACTTCGTTGAACTTCATCGAATTATTCCTTCCGCGGATGGTGCTAATGGCCTGCTGATCACCGGGATCGGCGCGCTTCCGCTGAGCGACTTTGCGAGCGCGTCCGACCTTGCTCGCAGTTCGGGAGTGATGCGGGCGAAGGTCGCTACCGGTGTCGCCCTCGCGGGAGCGATGGATATGATCCGACCGGCGGCGGGCATGTCCAACCGGTTCGGTGGACAGGTGAGCGACTACGACGGCCGGGCGGCGGCGGCTTTCAGCTACATGCACCAATCCGGACGTTACGACGTTGGCGCGGCCGGGGGATTCGCTAGCGGAGCCGCTATGGGCAAGGTCTCGGCAGGCGTCTCCTGGTAGGGGGAGTCGTCAGCCGCGTGCTTCGGCGTCGAGCGCCTCCACCTCTGCCGCCAAGGCTTCGGCGGCCGTCCGCACGATCTCGCCGCCCGCCTCGGGCGTGGCCAGCCCGGGGTCCGACCCCATGCGCCCGTCCGGGTGGCGCCGGCGGAAGTCCAGCGCGTGGCGAATCGGGCCGGAGCCCGCCACCGCCGGCGCGTAGGGCGCGTGCTTCACCGCGTCGGGGTAGGCCCACTGCGTCACCGCGATCTCCGAAGGCGTGGCGTGGCCGCCGTGACCCAAGGGGAACAGCCGCCCGAGGAGCGGACCCACCCCTTTGAGCTCCCACCAGTTGCGCAGGCGCAGGGCCACGGGCCCCTCGCGCCCGGCGAAGCTCGCCTCGGCGTAGACCTCCGCGAAGGCGGCCTCGACCGTGTGGACGTTGCCGCCGTGGCCGTTGAGCCAGAGCACCCGGTCGAAGCCCGCGAGCGCCAAACTCGCCGTCCAGTCGCGCACGGCCGCGATCATGGTGGAGGGCCGCAGCGATACGGTGCCGGGGAAGGCCAGGTGGTGCTGCGCCATGCCCACCGCAAAGGTGGGGCCGACCAGCACGTCCGCCTGCTCATGGGCGGTGCGCGCGATCGCCTCCGGGCAGATCCAGTCGGTGCCGAGGAGGCCCGTCGGCCCGTGCTGCTCGGTGGAGCCGACGGGCACCACGATCGTCCGCGAGCGGGCGAGGCGCGCCTCGATCTCGGGCCAGGTGGAGAAGGGCAGGAGCACGCGGGCGACCTCGAGGCAGACGCGGAACGGCGTTGCGTCTGCCCACCCGCGCGGCGCTCGTCTATAGGGCGCGGATGGACGACCCTGGTCTGGCGGCGGCGCCCGCGCCCGAAGCGTCGGTGGTGATCGCCGTGCTCGACGAGGCGGAGAACGTCGAGGCGGTCTGCGCCGAGACGCTGGCCGCGCTCGCCGCTGCGGGGCGGCCGTTCGAAATCGTGTGGGTGGACGACGGCTCGTCCGACGACACCGCCGCGCGCCTTGCGGCCATCGCCGCCCGCGATCCATGCGTGCGCCTCGTCCGCCACGCGCATCGCTGCGGCAAGAGCCAGGCGGTGCGCACGGGCGTCGTCGCGGCGCGCGCGCCCTGGATCGCCACGCTGGACGGCGACGGCCAAAACGACCCCGCCGACCTCCCACCCATGCTGGACGCGGCGCGCGAGGCGGGCGCGCCTTCGCCGCTGGTGGCCGGGATGCGCGTGCGGCGCGACGACCCGCGCTCGCGCCTCGTCGCCACCCGTATAGCCAACGGCTTCCGCCAGGCGGTGCTCAACGACCACTGCCCCGACACCGGCTGCGGCGTGAAGGTGTTCGCGCGCGACGCCTTCCTTGAACTGCCCGTGTTCGAGGGGATGCACCGCTTCCTCCCGGCGCTTTTCGCCCGCTACGGCCATCCCTTGATCAACATGCCCGTGCGCCACCGTGCGCGGGCGCACGGCCGGTCGAAGTACACCAACTGGGGCCGCGCGCTCGTGGGGGTGGTCGACCTCCTGGGCGTGATCTGGCTGACGCGCCGCACCACCGCGCCCGGCGCGCCCGCCGAGGCCGCGCGGTGAAGCTGGCGGGGATCGACTGGAGCGTCGCGCGCGGCCTGCGGCTGCGCCACTACGCGCTGCTCCTCCTGGCGGCGCTCGCCATGTTTTTGCCCGGCCAGGCGCAGCTGCCGCCGGTGGACCGCGACGAGAGCCGCTACGCCCAGTCCACCACCCAGATGTTCGAGACGGGCGACTTCGTGAACATCCGCTACCAGGGCTACGCCCGCTACCTGCAGCCGGCGGGGATCTACTGGCTGCAGTCGGCCTCGGTGCGGGCGCTGTCCGATCCGCGGTCGCACGCGATCTGGGCCTTCCGCGTCCCCTCGCTTTTAGCGGCGGTGAGCGCCGTCCTGGTCACGGCCTACGTGGGCCAGCTCCTGTTCGGGCCGGCGGCGGGGATCGCGGCGGCGCTCCTGATGGCGACCAGCGTCCTCCTGGGCTTCGAGGCGCGCATGGCCAAGATCGACGCCTGCCTCCTCCTGGCGACGCTGGCGGCCCAGGCCATGCTGGCGCGCGCCTGGATGAGCCGCGAAGCGCCCGTGCGGCGCGAGCGCTTAGCCGCCGCGCTGTTCTGGGCGGCGCTGGGCGTGGGGCTCATGCTCAAGGGGCCGATCATCCTCCTCGTGGTGGGCTCGACCGCCGTGGGCGTCGGCCTGACGAGCAGGCGGTGGGGCTGGCTCAAGCGCCTGCACGCGGGCTGGGGCGTGCTCGTCACCCTTGCGATCGTCCTGCCCTGGTTCACGGCCATCGGCGTGATCAGTCACGGGGCGTTCTTCGAGAAGGCGGTCGGGCACAACCTCCTCGGCAAGGTGGGGGCGGGCGAGCAGGCGCACGGCCAGCCGCCGGGCTACTACCTCCTCCTGGCGAGCCTGACCTTCTGGCCGGGATCGCTGGCGGTCGTCGCGGCCCTGCCCTGGCTGTGGCGCGAGCGGCGGAGCGATGCGGTGCGGTTCTGCACATGGTGGGTCGTGCCCACCTGGCTCCTCTACGAGGCGGTGGCCACCAAGCTCCCCCACTACGTCCTGCCGCTCTATCCGGCGCTGGCCGCCATGGCCGGGGCGGCGGCGACCGCGCCGCACGGCTGGCCGGCGCGGGGCCTCTGGCGCTGGCTGCGCCTCGGCTATGGCGCGCTGTGGCTGGCGGTCGGCCTCCTCTTGGCGCTGGCCGGGCCGCTCGCCCTGCACCTCGTCGAGCGGCGCGACAACGCGTTGGCGAGCGCCCTGGCGGTCGCCGCGGCGCTGGGCGTGGTCGCGGCGGCCGCGCTTCTCCTCCAGCGGCGCCGCGCGTGGGCACTTCTCGCGGTCGGCGGCGCGGCGGCGCTGGCGGCGTGCGACGCCTATGCGGTGAGCCTGCCGCGGCTGTCCTCGGTGTTCGTCAGTCCTCGGATCGCGGCGGAGGCGCGCCGCGTGGCGCCCTGCCCGACGACCACATTCGCCTCCTCCGCCTACAGCGAGCCCTCGCTCGTGTTACTGGGCGGGACGGGCACCGCCCTGGTCGCGCCCGCGGGGGCTGCTGACTTCGTGGCCGCCGACCGACGCTGCCGGCTGGCGCTGGTCGACGACCGCCAACGGCCGACCTTCTTCGCCAGGGCGGCGCAGGACGGCTTCACGCCGCGCCCGGTCGGGCGGGTGGAGGGGCGCAACTACTCTACGGGCAAGCGGCTCCTGCTCACCTTCTACGCGGGCTCGCCGGGCAAGATCGGGCCGCCACGGTTCAGCGAACCCACGCCGCGCTGAGGCCGGCTCAGGGCGACCAGGCGAGAAAGCGCCCGATCAGCTCCAACCCCGCGCGCTGGCTCTTCTCCGGGTGAAACTGCACCCCTGCGATGTTGCCTTTCGCCACCGCCGCGGCGAAGCGCCCGCCGTGGTCCACGCTGGCGGTGACCGCGGAGGGGTCGTCCGGCGCGAAGGCGTAGGAGTGGGTGAAATAGAGGTCCTCCTCCGTGTCGCGGATCAGCGCGTGCGGCGTCTCGGCGCGAACGCCGTTCCAGCCCATGTGGGGCACCTTGGCCTGCGGGTCGGCGGGGGCGAGCGGGCGCACCTCGCCCGTGATCCAGTCGAGCCCGCGCGCCTCGCCGAACTCGAGCCCGCGGGTGGCGAGGAGCTGCATGCCCACGCACACGCCGAGGAACGGCGCGCCGCGCCCGCGCACCGCCTCGGTCATCGCGTCGAGGAGGCCCGGCCGCGACTCCAGCGCCGCCATGCAGGCGCGGAACGCGCCCACCCCCGGCAGCACCACGCGCTCGGCGCGGCGCACCACGTCGGGATCGTCGGTCGTGACCACCTCGAGCGGGTGGTCGGCCGCGGCGGCGGCGGCCTGCAGCGCCTTCTCCGCCGAGCGCAGATTGCCCGAGCCGTAATCGACGAGGACGACGGCGCCCTCGCCGGCCGTCACAAGACGCCCTTGGTCGACACCGCCGCCCCCCCCGACTTCGCGTCGGGCTCGACGGCCATGCGCAGGGCGCGCGCCTGCGCCTTGAAACAGGCCTCGGCGATGTGGTGGCTGTTCGCGCCGTAGAGCACCTCCAGGTGCACGGCCGCGAGCGCGTTGCCGGCGAAGGCCTGATGGAACTCGCGCACCAGCTCGGTGTCGAACGTCCCCACCTTGGCGGTCGGAAAGGCCGGCGCCCGCCAGACGGGGAAGGCGCGGCCGCTGAGGTCCACCGCGCAGCGCACCAGCGCCTCGTCCATGGGCACGTACGCGTGGCCGAAGCGGCGCACGCCGCGATAGCCGTCGCACGCCTGGCGGAACGCCTGGCCCATGACGATGCCCGTGTCCTCCACCGTGTGGTGGTCGTCAATGTGGAGGTCGCCCTGCGTCTCCACCTCAAGGTCGAAGCCCGCGTGGCGGGCCCAGCCGTCGAGCATGTGGTCGAAGAAGCCGACGCCGGTGGCCACGGTCGACGCGCCCGTGCCGTCGAGGTCGAGCCGCACGCGCACGCGCGTTTCGCGCGTCTCTCGGGTGATCTCGGCGATGCGGGCCATGGCGGTCAGGCTCCGGTCAGAGCAGGCCCTGGCGGCGCGCCAGCTCGGCCAGGGACGTCTGCGGGCGGGGGCCGACGTGGGCGATCACCTCGGCGGCGGCGAGCGCGCCCAGCCGGCCGCACTCCTCCAGAGAGCGGCCGCGCGCCAGCCCCCACAGAAGGCCCGCGGCGAACTGGTCGCCCGCGCCCGTGGTGTCGATCACCTGGGCGACGGGCGCGGCGGGGGTGGTGACGCACTCGCCGTCGTAGCAGAGGCACGCGCCCTCGGCCCCGCGGGTGACGGCGGCGATGCGCACGGCGCCGTCGAGCCGGGCCATGGCGGCCTCCAGCGTGTCGACCCGCAGGAGGGCGCACAGCTCGGCCTCGTTGCAGAGGAGCACGTCCACCTGCGGGAGGAAGGCGGTGAGCTCGTCGCGCCAGCGCTCCACCACGAAGGCGTCGGACAGCGTCAGCGCCACCTGCCGTCCCGCCTCGCGCGCCACCCGGGCGGCGACGCCGAAGGCTTCGCGCGCGGCGGGCGGGTCGAAGAGATACCCCTCGAGATAGACCACCGCCCCCGCCGCCACCGTCTCGGCGTCGACGTCGGCGGCGGTGAGCTCGGAGGCGGCGCCCAGGAAGGTCGCCATGGTGCGCTGGCCGTCGGGGGTGACGTTGATCATGGAGACGCCCGTGCGACCGCCCGCGAGCGGAGGTGTGGCGAAGTGCGCGCCGCCCTGCTGGAGGTCATGGGCGAACACCCGGCCCAGCGGATCGTCGCCGACCTTGCCGATGTAGGCCGCGCGGCCGCCGAACGAGGCCACCCCCGCCACCGTGTTGCCGGCGGAGCCGCCCGAGGCCTCGATCCCCGGCGCCATGGCGGCGTAGAGCGCGGCCGAGCGCTGGGCGTCGACCAGCCCCATGCTGCCCTTGGCCAGCACCTCGGCGGCGAGGAAATCGTCCGTGGCCGGCGCGATCACGTCGACGATGGCGTTGCCGAGGGCGACCACGTCGAAGCGGGGGGCGGCGGGCATGGGCGGGTCCGAAACGGCCCACGGGAGCGCGGACGTCGCGAGCGCCTAGCACCCCCGGGGGCGCGCGCCAATGTCGCAGGGGCGGTCGCCGCCGGGCGGCGCGGCGGCTAGACAGGCGGCCGATGCCCGCCTCTCCCCGCCTTGCGATACTGACGCCCGACCCGGAGGACGCACGCTACCGCGCGCGCTGGCGGCCGCTGTTCGAGGGCTACGCCCGCGCGCTCGCGGCAGAGGGCGCAAGCGTGCGCCCGCACCCCTGGACCGCCGAGGCCCCCGACGACGTGGACGGCTGCGTGGCGCTTCTGGCGCGGGGCTACCACTTTCAGCCGGCCCGGTGGGCGGTGCGCCTGGCCGAGTGGCCGCCCGGGCTCCGGCTCCTGAACGCGCCGCGCCTGCTCAGCTGGAACAGCGACAAGCGCTATCTGGCCGAGCTGGAACGCGCCGGCGCGCCGGTGGTCCCGACCGTCTTCCTGCCCACGCCCGACGCCGAGGGGCTCGCCGCGGCGGCGGACGCGCTGGGCGGCGGCGAACTCGTGCTGAAGCCGCAGGTCTCCGCCGGGGCGCACGGCACGGTGCGGCTGCGGGCGGAGCCGCACGCCTGGGTGGAGATCGCCGCCGGCCTGGACCCGTCGGCCGCGGTGATGCTGCAGCCCTTCCTGCCGGCGATCATGGAAGAGGGCGAGGTATCGGTGCTCGTGTTCGGGGGCGCGCCCGCCTACGCCGTGCGCAAGCGCCCGGCCGAGAACGACTTCCGCGTGCAGGTGCAGTGGGGCGGCGCCTACACGACGATCGAGCTCTCCGACGAGCTGCGCGGCGCGGCGCAGGTCGTGCTCGCCGCCCTGCCCGAGCCGGCCGCCTACGCGCGCATCGACCTCGTGCGCGACGGGGAGGGGCGCCTCAGGCTCATGGAGCTCGAGCTGATCGAGCCCGACCTCTACCTGCCGCTCGCCCCCGACGGCGGCGCGGCCTTCGCTCGGTCCGTCACAGCCGCGCTGGGCTAGGCGCGCCGCTTCAGCGCGACGTAGAGCGCGCCCTCGCCGCCATGCCGCGCTTCGGCGGCGGAGACGCCCGCGACCACGCCGCGCGCGGGCGGCTCGGCCAGCCATTCCGGCACCCGCAACCGCAAGACGCCGCCGCCCATGCGGCCCTTGCCGGTGATCACCAACACCGCGCGCGCGCCGTCGTCATGGGCGCGTAGCAAAAAGGTGTGGAGCGCGGCGCGGGCGCGGTCCTGGTCGTGGCCGTGCAGGTCCAGGCGCGCACCGATCGGATCGCGGGCGCGAGCGATCCGTCGGAGGCGGTTGGGCTCGATGTCGGGCGGGCCGGTCGGCGCCGACGGGGCCGGCGCCCGGGCGCGGGCCTCGGCCCCGACGCCCAGGTCGCGCAGCCGCGCCAACGCTTCGGCCTCGGCGGCGCGCGAAGGCGCAGTTGGGCGGACCGGGCGCGGCGCGGCGCGGTCGGAGGGCGCGGCGGGTGCCGTGACGTCGCCCGGAGGGTGGGCGGGCGGCGCGGCCGCTGTCGCCGGAACGCGCACGGTGGAGGCGACCACCGCCCAGAGCCGCGCCTCGTCCGGGCGGAGCGGACGGCGCACGCGCGGCCGCCTCAGCGCCCGGCGGACGCGACGGGCACGAGCCGCACCAGCCGCAGGGTGTGGCGCACGCGGCCCGCCTCCGCCCCCGCCGCCGCCCCGCGCCCGGTGTAGAGGTCGGCGCGCACGTCGCCGCGGATGGCCGAGCCCGTGTCGAGCGCCAAGGCGAGGCGCCGGTAGCGCCGCGCCGCGCCCGAGAGAAGGGGGTCCGACGCGTCGATCCAGTAGAGCTCGCCATAGCCGTGGCGCGAGGGGTCGACCGCCAGCGCGCGGCCGGGCGGCAGCGGCACGCCCGCCGCGCCCGCAGGGTCGCGCCCGTCGTCCGGCGAGAGGTGCAGGAAGACGTAGCGGGGATTCCAGTCCATCACGGTGCGGGCGGGATCGCCGGGGTGCCCGGCCAGCCAGCCGCGGATGGCGTCGGCCCCCGCGCGGTCGGGCTGGAGATAGCCCGCGCGCACCATGGCGCGCGCGATGGGCGTGAACGTCTGGCCGTTGTCGCCGGCGTAGGCGGCCTTGGCGCGGGCGCCGTCGGGGAAGACCAGCACGCCCGAACCCTGGATCTGGAGAAAGAAGAGGTCCTCCGGCCGCATCCAGGCCAGGGCGTCGGGGGCGGGCGCCGCCTCGATCGCCGCGCGGGGCGCGAACTGCATCGGCGAGGAGGCGGGGGGGGCGTCCAGGAGGTCCTGAACGGGGTCGAGGCCTCCCGCGGCCGGGTCGGCGGGCGCGGGTGCGCTCGCGCCGGCGGTTGGCGGCGGGCGCACGGGAGCGGTGTAGGCGCCCTCCGGCCAGCGACGCGCCGGATATTCCGGTGAGAAGTAGGCGGTCAGCACGCCCTCACCCGGAACGGCGACGGGCACGAAGTTGAACTGGAAGAACTGGCGCGCCGCCCCGTCCGGCGTGTCGGGGGCGAGCTGGCGCGCGCGCCGGCACGCCGCGCGCATGGTCTCGTCGCGCGCCGCGCCGCAGCCGCGCTGAAAGGCGCGCAGCGCCGCGGCGTGGTCCTCCTCGGACCAGCCGGGGATCGCCGCAAAGGCGTCGCCGCCGATGGGCGCGGGCGCGCTCGCGGGCGTGGTGGGCGGCGGAGTCGCGCGGAACGGCGTGCGCACCGGCGGCGAGCCGTGGGGCGTCGTCGGCGGCGGCGGCGAGAGCCCGCAGGCCGACGCGAGCAGCCCGGCGAGCGCGAACGAACCACGCAGAACGGCCGCGGACCGCCGGGGCCCGCGGGGCGCAGCCATCAGGCCTCCGCCGAGTCGACCCGGGCCAGGAGCCAGTTGGGGTCGCGCCCGTCGAGGCTGCGCTCAAAAGTCCAGATCTCGGCGGTGCGACGGTCGATGGGCTCGCCGTCGGCCCCGTTGTGGCGGGCGATCTGACGCAGCTCGGCCAGGAAGCGCACCTTCAGCCGCGCGAGCGGCCCCGTGACGTCGGCGTCCTCGAAGTCGGCGCGGGGCGGGTGGACGAACTCCACGCTCTCCGACCGGCCGGCGGCCTCGCGCTCGGCGATGGCGGGCTCGAACGCCTCGAACACCGCAGGCTGCACCATGCCCTTAAGCCCCGCGCGATCGCCGCCCACGAAGGCGCGCACGATCTGCTCGTAAGCGCCGCGGGCCCCATCGAGGAATTTGGGCAGCTCGAAGCCCGGGTCGCGCGCCTTGAGGGCGGCGAGGCCGGGGTGCTGCTGCTCGGGCGGCGGGGGCGCGGGGGCGGCGGCCGTTCCCGTCACGCCCGCGAGGCGCGCACGCACACCCACCACGGGATTTTCCTGCGGCTGGCGGCCGACCCGTCGCCCCAACACGCTGTACAGCATGAAGAGCACGATGGCGGCCAGGCCGGCGAAGATGATGAGTTCGAGCACTTGCAGGGACACGTTCGCTGAGATCCAAGCCTCGGGGCGCAACGCCGCACGGCTGCGCGCGCTCCGCCTTTCGGGTCAATATAGTCGCGGAAGCTCGCGGCGTCAGGCGCCTCCGGACCGAAGCCTCCGCGCGGCGGCGGTCCGGGCGCGCGGCGTTGTCACCGCAGGCCCCCGATGCTAGCCCGCGCCACCCTTTCCGGACCGTTTCCCACGGCCCCGTCCTGCGAGCCCCGCGCCCCATGACCGACACGCCCGCCGATACCGCCGCCCTGCCCGAAGCGCTGGGCGAGGCTCCCACCATCCGCGTCCTGGCCCAGTACATGCGCGATTTCTCGTTCGAGAACCCGCGCGCGCCAGAAAGCTTGCGCCAGCAGGCGCCGCCGCAGATCGAGCTGGGCGTCGAGATGAACGCGCGCGTGCGGCCCGACGGGTTCTACGACGTCGACCTCAAGCTCAACGTGCAGGCGCGCGACGCCCAGGGGCCGTCGGTGTTCCAGATCGAACTGGTGTACGGCGGCCTGTTCGAGGTGAAGGGCGTGCCGACCGAGCACCTGGAGCCCGTGCTCCTGATCGAGTGCCCGCGCCACCTTTTCCCCTTTGCGCGCCGCATCATCGCCGACGCGACGGGAGAGGGCGGCTTCCCCCCCTTCCTGATGGAGCCGATCGACTTCGCCGCCGTGTACGCCCAGCGCCAGGCGCAGGCGGCGGGCGCGCAGGCGGGGCAGACGGTCGGGCACGCCTGATCCGGGAGGCGCGGGCGTCAGCCGGAGGCGGGCTCCCCCTCGGAGCCGTCGTCGGCCCCGGCGAAGGGGTCGTACTCGAGGAGGTCGCCGGGCTGGCAGCCCAGCTCGCGGCACAGCGCCTCCAGCGTCGACATCCGCACCGCCCGCGCGCGACCGGCCTTGAGCACGGCGAGGTCGGCGGCCGTCACCCCCACGCGGTCGGCCAGCTCGGCCAGCGACATGCGCCGCCGCACGAGGAGACGGTCGAGCCGTACGCAGATCGGCATCAGAGGGTCGGCGTCCCAGGTGCACGCATCAGATGGTGAGCTCCGCCTCGGCCCGCAGGCGCGCGCCTTCGCGGAACACCTCGGCCAGCACGAACACGACGAGCGTCGCGAACCAGCCCGACAGGTTGAGCTCGAACCCCGACACCAGGGTGGGGAACAGCGCGGCCACCGTCGCCCGCAGGCCGTAGCCCGCCAGCTGCAGCGCGATCAGCGCCGCCCCGGCCTCGCGCAGCCGGCGCACGTTGTCGGGGTGGAAGGGGTCGCCCGCGCTCATCGAGCGGAACACGCGCCGCAGCCGGTCGGTGATCAGGAGGAGCGCGCCGAGGCACGCCGCTCCCGCCAGCGACAGGAGGAGGAGCTGCGGCCCGTGGCGCAGCAGGCTCTCCGCCTCTCGCAGGGCGGGCGAGGCCTCGGGCCCGGGCCGGCCCAGGAAAGGCTGCCACAGGAGCGCCGCCGCCGCCGACCCCAGGAGCGCCACGAGCGCCGCCCACAGGACGGCGTAGGCCACGTCGAGCGTGGCCCGCAGGAAGGACGAGATCGACCCCGGCCCGAACGCCCGCACCCGCCGCCGTCTCCTCCGCTCCGCCCTCGTCGAACATGACGGCGCGGGCCCCGACGTCAATCGGCCGCCGCTCGGGTCCGCTCGGAGCCGTGGCGCGGTGCGGAGGTTTGGGGCAGAGGGGCCACATGCCGCTCAGCCTCCCCCACGGCTCCCACGTGGTCGTCGCCACCCACAATCCCGGCAAGGCGGTGGAAGTCGCCGCCCTGCTGCAGGGTCGCGTCCACGCCGTCTCGGCCGCCGAGCTTGGCCTGCCCGAGCCCGAGGAGACGGAGGCGACCTTCACCGGCAACGCGCTCCTGAAGGCGCGCGCGGCGGCGGCCGGCTCGGGCCTGCCGGCCCTGGCCGACGACTCGGGGCTGGCGGTGGCGGCGCTGGGCGGGGCGCCGGGCGTCCTTTCCGCGCGCTGGGCCGGGAGCCCACGCGACTTCGCCTCCGCCATGGCTCGGGTAGAGCGCGAGTGGCGCGAAACGGGCGGCGGCGACGACCGCGCGAGCTTCCATTGCGCGCTGGCGCTGGCCTGGCCGGACGACGGTCCCGCGGTGGTGGTGGAGGGGCGCGTGGACGGCCGGCTCGTCTTCCCCGGCCGGGGCGAGCGCGGCTTCGGCTACGACCCGATCTTCCGCCTTGAGGGCGCCGAGCTCACCTTCGGCGAGATGGACCCCGAGCGGAAGCACGCGACGAGCCACCGCGCCGCGGCCTTCGCCAAGCTGCAGGCGGCGGTGTTCTGACGACGCCGGAGTTCGCCCCGCCGCCGCTGGCCGTCTACCTGCACTGGCCGTACTGCGCGCGCATCTGCCCCTACTGCGACTTCAACGTGCGGCGCGATCGCGGCGATGCGGCGGGCCAACGGACGCTGGTGGAGGCCATGGCCGCCGCCCTGGCGGCTCAGCGCGCGCTCACCGGCCCACGCACGCTCACCTCCGTCTTCTTCGGCGGGGGCACGCCCTCGCTGATGGATCCCGACTGGGCGGGCGAGCTCCTGGCCACAGCGCGAGCCCTGTGGACGCCCGCGCCCGACCTCGAGGTCTCGCTCGAGGCCAACCCGACGGACGCCGAGACCGCGCGGTTCGCGGCGTTCCGCACGGCGGGGGTGGAGCGGCTCTCGCTAGGGCTGCAGGCGCTGGACGACGACGAGCTCCGCTTCCTCGGTCGGCTGCACGACGCGGCGGCGGGGCGGCGGGCGGCGGAGCGGGCGGCGGCGGTCTTCCCCCGCGTGTCGCTGGACCTGATCTACGCCCTGCCCGGACAGACGGCCGCCCGCTGGCGCGAGGCGCTGGGCAAGGCGCTGGCGCTAGGGGCCGAGCACCTGTCGCCCTACCAGCTGACCGTCGAGCCCTTCACGGCTTTCGACCGCGCGGTGCGCCGCGGCGCCCTGAGTCCCGCCGAGCCCGATCTCGCCGCCGACCTCTTCGAGGCGACGCAGGAGGCGCTGGAGCGGGCAGGCTTCGACGCCTACGAGGTGTCGAACCACGCCCGCGGCCGCGCGGCGCGGTCCCGGCACAACCTCGCCTATTGGCGCGGCTCTGACTACGTCGGCGCGGGCCCGGGCGCCCACGGCCGGCTGACGCTCGGCGGCGTGCGCGTCGCCACCGAAGCGCACGCCTCGCCCGCCGCCTATGTCGCCGCTGTCCGCGCGGGCGGGCCGGGCTGGGCGGAGCAAGCGGCGCTGACACCCGTGGAAGCCGCGCAGGAGCGGGTGCTTATGGGGCTGCGCACGTCGGAAGGCGTGGGCTGGACGGAGCTCGCCGCCCTCCAACTCACGCCCGCCGCGCCCCGCGTCGCCGCCCTCGCCGAGGCGGGGCTGGTCGAGGCCGGGCCGGAGCGCCTCGTCGCCACCGGGGGCGGCCGCCGCGTGCTGGACCGGCTCGCCGCCGTGCTCGCCACGCCGGTCGCGGGTTGAGGCCGGCGCGCCTTCCAGGCGCGGCGGCGAACCGCTTGCCCGCGCGGCGCCGCCACCGTAAGCGGCCGGCCCATGGACTTCGTGATCGCGGTGGACGGGTCGGCGGCCTCGGGCAAGGGCACGCTGGCCGCCCTTCTCGCCGCCGAGCACGGCCTGCCGCACCTCGACACCGGCCGGCTCTACCGCGGCGTGGGTTGGGCGGTGCTCGACGCCGGCGGCGACCCGTCCGACCCCGCGGCGGCCGAGGCCGCGGCGCGCGCGCTCGACCCCGCGCGCCTCGACGACCCCGCCCTGCAGACGGGGCCCGCGGGCGAGGCGGCGAGCCAGGCCGCCGCCCACCCCGGCGTGCGCCGCGCGCTCTATGACCTCCAGCGCCGCTTCGCCCTACAGCCGGGGGGTGCGGTGCTGGACGGGCGCGACATCGGCACGGTGATCGCCCCGGAGGCGCCCGCCAAGCTGTGGGTCGACGCCGCGCTGGAGGTGCGCGCGCGCCGCCGATGGCTGCAGGTCCAGGCGCGCGGCGACACCCGCCCGCTCTCCGCCATGGTGGACGCCCTGGCGCAGCGCGACACGCGCGACGCGGGCCGCGCCGAGGCCCCCATGGTGCGCGCCGCCGACGCCGTCTTGCTGGACACGACCGATCTGTCTATATCCGCCGCAGCCGATGCGGCCCGCCGCGTTGTCGAAGCCGCGCGTCGTCGCTGGGAGGAGCATCGCTCCTAGGCCCGGCGGCAATCCAACCGCGCCGCTTCGGACGAGGTCCGCGGGTTCTTCCATTTCTCCGCTCGCCCGCGCTCGCCGCGCGGCTCCGTGTGGCCGGCTTCACCCCTCAATCCGCGGATGATCTGGCGTCGCGCCCGTGCGGCCGCGCCTCCACCGCTCCTTCGGAGACTATCCTTGGCTGACGACATGAGCCTGCAGAGCCTGCAACCCTCGCGCGACGACTTCGCCGCCCTTCTGGACGAGGCGCTGGGCGGGCGCGACCTGGCCGAGGGCACGGTGGTGCACGGCCTGGTGACGGGCGTTGAGAAGGACTTCGTCATCGTCGACGTCGGCCTGAAGACCGAAGGCCGCGTGCCGGTGCGCGAGTTCATGGACGGCGACAAGCCGACGCCGAAGAAGGGCGACACCGTCGAGGTGTTCCTGGAGCGCGTCGAGAACGCCATGGGCG
>CAXTAO010000026.1:0-42934 GCA_964242625.1 uncultured Caulobacteraceae bacterium
AAGAAGGGCGACACCGTCGAGGTGTTCCTGGAGCGCGTCGAGAACGCCATGGGCGAGGCGGTCATCTCGCGCGAGAAAGCCAAGCGCGAGGAGGCCTGGACCCGCCTGGAAGTCGTGTTCGGCGAGGGCCAGCCGGTTAATGGCGCCATCGTCGGCCGCGTGAAGGGCGGCTTCACCGTCGACCTCGGCGGCGCCTCGGCCTTCCTGCCCGGCTCCCAGGTCGATATCCGCCCCGTGCGCGACGTCGGTCCGCTGATGGGCAAGGAGCAGCCCTTCGCCATCCTCAAGATGGACCGTCCGCGCGGCAACATCGTCGTCTCGCGCCGCGCCATTCTCGAGGAGGCCCGCGCCGAGCAGCGCACCGAGCTCGTCTCGCAGCTGCACGAGGGCGAGGTGCGCGAGGGCGTGGTGAAGAACATCACCGACTACGGCGCCTTCGTCGATCTCGGCGGCATCGACGGCCTGCTGCACGTCACCGACATGAGCTGGAAGCGCGTCAACCACCCGAGCCAGGTGCTCGCGGTCGGCGACACGGTGAAGGTGCAGATCGTCAAGATCAATCCGGACACCCAGCGCATCTCGCTCGGCATGAAGCAGCTCCAGGCCGACCCGTGGGACGACGTGGAAGGCAAGTATCCGGTGGGTGCGCGCTTCACAGGCCGCATCACCAACATCACCGACTACGGCGCCTTCGTGGAGCTGGAGGCCGGGGTCGAGGGCCTGGTGCACGTCTCCGAGATGAGCTGGACCAAGAAGAACGTGCACCCCGGCAAGATCGTGTCGACCTCTCAGGAGGTGGACGTGATCGTGCTGGACGTCGACGCCTCCAAGCGCCGCGTGTCGCTGGGCCTCAAGCAGGCGCAGGGCAACCCGTGGGAGAGCTTCGTCGAACAGCACCCGGTGGGGTCGATCGTCGAGGGCGAGGTCAAGAACTCGACCGAGTTTGGTCTGTTCATCGGGCTCGACGGCGACATCGACGGCATGGTGCACCTGTCCGACATCGACTGGCAGCAGCCGGGCGAGGAGGCGCTGGCCCGCTATCACAAGGGCGAGTTCGTCAAGGCCAAGGTGCTGGACGTCGATGTCGAGAAGGAGCGCATCTCGCTCGGCATCAAGCAGGTGGCGGGCGACCCGATGGGCGACGACACCTTCCGCCGCGGCCAGACTGTGACCGCCACCGTGACCGAGGTCACCTCCGGCGGGCTCGAGGTCTCGTTCGGCGAGGACGACGCCAAGATGGGCGCCTTCATCCGCAAGTCCGACCTGTCGCGCGACCGCCAGGACCAGAACCCCGAGCGCTACGGCGTGGGCGACCGGCTGGACGCCATGATCACCAACATCGACAAGGCGACGCGCCGGGTGTCGCTGTCGGTCAAGGCGCTTCAGCTGGCCGAAGACAAGGAGTCGATGGACCGCTTCGGTTCGTCCGACTCCGGGGCCGCCCTGGGCGACATCCTGGGCGCCGCCCTGCGCGAGCGCGCCGGCCGCGAGTGAGGCGGGAGGCGGCCGGGCGCACCCGCGCGGCCGCCGACCACAGGCGTTGAAAACCCCCACGCGGCACGCCGCGTGGGGGTTTTCAATTGAGGCGCCATCTCGTCGCATCGGACGACGCCGCATTGCCGTCACGCTCAAGCTCCGCCAGAACTCGCGGCGAGGTCGACCGCAGGGGGCGCGGGCGGCGGGGCGGCGCGCGCGCTGATGATCAAGTCCGAGCTCATCGGCAAGCTCGCCGCCGAGAACCCGCACCTGACCCGCGCCGACATCGACCGGGTCGTCTCCACCCTCCTGGACGCCATGGGCGACGCCCTGGCCGAAGGGCGCCGGGTCGAGCTTCGAGGTTTCGGCGCCTTCTCCGTACGGGCCCGGCCCGCGCGCGACGGGCGCAATCCCCGCACGGGCGAGGCGGTGGCGGTCGCGGCCAAGGCTGCGCCCCTGTTCAAGGCCGGCAAGGAGATGCGCGCCCGCCTCAACGCGATCGACGAGGCCTAGAAGTCGCCGCCCGGCCCCACTTGTGCGACCCAAGGGTCGCGGGTCTTCCAAAAGCTTGAGAGTTGCGACACGCTCCCTGTCGCGGCGGAGGAGATGCGGCATGTCGACGGCGGGAGAGTTCCGGGCGTTCATCGCGCGCGGCAATGTGGTCGATCTCGCTGTAGGCGTGATCATCGGCGCGGCGTTCGGCAAGATCGTGACCAGCCTCGTCGAACAGGTGGTGATGCCACCGATCGGGCTCCTCACGGGGCGGGTAGACTTCTCCTCGTTGAAGTGGGTGCTGCAGCCCGCGAACCCGGCCGCCAAGCAGGCGGAAGTGGCCGTCAGCTATGGCGCTTTCCTCAACACGGTGATCCAGTTCCTGATCATCGCCTTCGTGGTCTTCCTGATCGTGCGGCTGGTGAACACGCTCAAGCGCGAGGAGGCGGTCGCGCCGTCCGCGCCGCCGGCGCCCACGCCTTCCGAAGGGCTCCTGCGCGAAATCCGCGACCTCCTGGCCGACCGGCCGCCTTCCCCCTTGAGCTAATCGCGGCGGAACCGGCGGCGGCGCTTCGCGCTCCATCGCTGTGAGCGCGCCGCCCGACTGGCCGAGCTTCGGCCTCGCCGACGACGTCCGTCCCGCCCTCGCCCAGGCGCGGGCGGCGGGCGAGGCCGTGGCGCTCGTCACCCTGCACGCCGCCATCGGCGGCGCGCCCCGTCCCGTGGGCGCTCAGATGCTCGTGGGGGCCTCCACCTTGGCGGGCTTTTTGTCCGGCGGCTGCGTCGAGGGCGACGTCATGCTGCACGCGCGCGCCTGCCTGGCCGACGGGGAGCCGCGCCGGCTCGTGTACGGCGAGGGCGGTCCGCCCGACATCCGCCTCCTCTGCGGTGCGCGCATCGAGCTCCTGGTCGAGCGCGTCGCCCCCGACGATCCCGCCGCCGCCGCCCTCCTCGACCTCGCCGAACGCCGCCGGCCCGCCCTGTGGGCCACCGACGGCGCTCGCCGCGCCTGCGTCGACGCCGACGACCGGCTCCCGGCAGGTCCATGGACGCTCGTGCGCCGCCACGACCCCCGGCCGCGCGTGGCGGTGGTGGGCGGCGACCCGACCGCGCTCGCCATCGCGCTCCTGGCGCAGACGACGGGTGCGGAGACCCACCTCGTGCGCCCGCGCGGGCCCGAGGCGCCGCCGCCTGCGCCCGGCGTCCACTACCACCGCGGACCCCCCGAGCGCGCCTTCGACGTCGTGCCGCTCGACCCGTGGACCGCGGTCGCCGTGGCCACCCACGATCTCGAGACCGACGAGGCGGCGCTCCTCTGCGCCCTGGCGTCGCCCGCCGGCTATGTCGGCGTGCTGGGCGCGCGCCGGCGGTTGCCTGAGCGGCGCGCGCGCCTCCTCGCCCGGGGCGTGGCGCCCGAGGCGCTGGCGCGCCTGCACGGACCAATCGGCCTGGACCTCGGCGGCAAGGCCCCTTTCGAGATCGCTATCGCCGTCCTGGCCGAGATCACCGCCGCCCGCCACGCCGCCGCCCCGCCGCTCCTGGTGCGCGACGACGCGCGGGTCGACGCCTGAAGGAAGCACCGATGGCCGAGGTTCAAACCCGCGCCGCCCTCTTCGTCGACTGCCTGCAGGACCTCTGGATGGGCGAGCGCGCCTCGCTCGACGCCTGGGCCGACCTGGCGAGGAGCGCCTCCGCGCCCGAGCTGCGCGACGCGCTCCACCGACACGAGCGGGAGACGCGCGAGCAGTTCGAGCGCCTGGAGCGGATTGCGCGCGATCTCCGCGTCGAGCCCTCCGGCCCGGAGAACCTATGGATGACGGGCATGCTGCACGACGCCCGCCGAGACACGGAGACCGTCGAGCCGGGGTCGCTCCTCGACGTCGCCCTGATAGGCGCCTGGCGCAAGATCGAGGAAGCCGAGGCCGCCTCTTACGAGACGGCCGTGGCCGTGGCGCGCGCACTCGGCCGGTCGGGCGACGCCGAGGCGCTGGCCGCTTCTCTCGCCGAGGAACGTGGGCAGGACGTGCGCCTCCTGGCGCTCCTCGCCCCTTCGGTGGCCGCCACCTAGGGCGACACCCCGCCCAGGTTGAGCAGCGCCGGGTCGCCGCCCTGAGCCGCGATGTTGACGCTGACCGCGCGCTCCACCGCATAGCGCAGGAGGGCAAAGGGGCCGCCCGCCTTGGGGCCGGTGCCGGACAGCCCCTCGCCGCCGAAGGGCTGCACGCCGACCACCGCCCCCACCACCGTGCGGTTCACGTAGGCGTTGCCCGCGGGGACCAGCGCGCGCACCCGCTCGGCGAAGCCGTCGATCCGCGAGTGCACGCCCAAGGTCAGGCCGTAGCCCTTGTCGGCGAGGGCGCGGGCGGTCTCGTCCAACCGCTCGGGGTCGTAGCGGCAGACGTGGAGCACGGGGCCGAACACCTCGCGCTCCAACCAGCCAGGGTGCGGGATCTCGGCCAGGGTGGGAGCGAAGAACACGCCGCGCGCCGCGTCGGCCGGTCGCACGGCGGCGCGACGCAGCAGCCGCGCCTCGCCTGTAAGCCGCTCGAGATGGCGCTCCAGCGCGGCCTGCGCGTCCTCGTCGATGACCGGGCCGACGTCGACCGCCGGGTCTGCGGGGTCGCCCACCGCGAGCGCGTCCATGGCGCCCTGAAGTCCCTCGATCACGAGGTCGGCGGTGTCATGGGGCAGGTAGAGGAGCCGCAGCGCCGAGCAGCGCTGGCCGGCCGAGCCGAAGGCGGAGACCACGACGTCGTCGACCACCTGCTCGCGCAGTGCGGTCGTGTCGACGAACATGCCGTTCAGCCCGCCCGTCTCGGCGATGAAGGGGAGGATGGGGCCGGGCCGCTCGGCCAGGGCGCGGTTGATGGCGCGCGCGGTGTCGGTGCCGCCGGTGAAGGCGACGCCATCGATCCCGGGGTGCGAGACGAGCGCCGCCCCCACCGTCTCGCCCGGGCCGGGGATCAGCGACAGGAGCCGCGCGTCGAGCCCCGCACGGTGGAACAGGCGCACCGCCTGGTGGGCGATCAGCGGCGTCTGCTCGGCGGGCTTGGCGACCACGGCGTTGCCGGCGGCGAGCGCGGCGGCGACCTGGCCGGTGAAGATCGCCAGCGGGAAGTTCCACGGCGAGATGGCGGCGAACACGCCGCGGCCGTGCAGCTCCAGCGTGTTGAGCTCGGCCACGGGACCGGTCAGCACCTGCGGCGCGCCGAACAGGCGCTCGGCGTGCAGGGCGTAGTAGCGGAGGAAGTCGACCGCTTCGCGCACCTCGCCCACGGCGTCGGTCCAGCTCTTGCCGGCCTCGCGCACCGCGAGCGCCGCCAGCCGGTCGAGGTCGCCTTCCAGCGCGTCGGCCATGGCGCGCAGCACCGGGGCGCGGCCCGCGCCGCCGCGGGCGTCCCACGCGGGCTGCGCCTCGCGCGCCGCTCCGACCGCCGCGTCGAGCACGTGGGCGACCGCGTCCTGACCCGGCGCGCGCACCTGGCCGACGACGCGGGACCGGTCGGTGGGCGAACGCACCGCCTCGCCCTCAAGGCCCGCCGCCTCTCCCTGGCCGCGGATCAGCACGCCCGCCTCGATCCGTCCCGCGTCCAGGCGCGCCAGCGCGTGGAGCATTCGGTCGCGCTCGGCGCCGACGGACAGGTCGCGCCCCGTCGAGTTGACGCGGCCCGCCCCGTAAAGCGCGGGCGGCGGCGGGATTTTGGGATGCCGGTCGGGGCGCGCCTCGAGCGCCGCGATAGGGTCGGCCACCACCGCCTCGGGCGCCACCGCGTCGTCGAGGAGAGCGTGGACGAAAGAGGTGTTGGCCCCGTTCTCCAGGAGGCGCCGCACGAGATAGGGCAGGAGATCCTCGTGCCCGCCCACGGGCGCATAGGCGCGCAGGGGAAAGTCGCCGTAGCGCGCGCGGGCCCCGGCGTAGAGCGCCTCGCCCATGCCGTGCAGGCGCTGGAACTCGACCACCACCCCCGCGGCGTCCGCCATGCGCTTCACCGCCGCGAGGCTGTGGGCGTTGTGGGTGGCGAACTGGCCGTAGAGGTGGGGCGCGGCGTCGATCATGGCGCGCGCGCACGCGATGTAGTTGACGTCGGTGGCGGCCTTGGAGGTCCACACCGGATAGTCGGGGCGGCCCGCGATCTGCGCCTTCTTGATCTCTGTGTCCCAGTAAGCGCCCTTGACGAGGCGCACCATCAGCCGCCGGCCGGTGCGGCGCGCGAGGTCGGCGACGCGGGCCACCGTCTCCGGGGCGCGCTTCTGGTAGGCCTGCACCGCCAGCCCGAGGCCCCGCCAGTCGCCAAGGTCGGGCTCGCGCGCCAGCCGGTCTAGGAGCTTGAGCGAGAGCACCAGCCGGTCGGCCTCCTCCGCGTCGATGCAGAAGTTGAGGTCATGGCGCGCGGCGATCAGCGCCAGCCGGTGCAGGCGGGGATAAAGCTCGCTCCACACCCGCGCCTCCTGCAGGGCGTCGTAGCGGGGCGAGAGCGCCGAGAGCTTGACGGAGACGCCGTGGCCGCGCTCCGGGCCTAACGCGCCGGCCTGGGCCTGCCCCACCGCCTCGATCGCGTCGGCGTAGCTCTGTTCGTAGCGCTGAGCGTCGGCGGCCGTGCGCGCACCCTCGCCCAGCATGTCGAACGAGCAGGTATAGCCCTCGCGGCGCGCGCGACGCAGCGCCTCCTCGATGGTGCGGCCCAGCACGAACTGCTCGCCCATGATGCGGATGGCGCGGGCGACGGCGGCACGGATCACGGGCTCGCCCAGGCGCGCGGTCAGCCGGCGGAAGTAGCCGCCCATGTCGGCGCGGGCGTCGGCGTCGACGTCGACCACGCGGCCGGTGAGCATCAGGCCAAAGGTCGAAGCGTTGACGAACACGCTGTCGGAGCGGCCGAGGTGCGCCGCCCAGTCGGCCGAGCCGATCTTCTCGGCGATCAGCCGGTCGCGCGTCTCGTCGTCGGGGGTGCGCAGGAGCGCCTCGGCCAGGCACATCAGCGCCAAGCCCTCGCGCGTGCCGAGGCTGAACTCCTGGAGGAAGCTCTCCACCACGCCCTGGCGCTTGGCCGAGCGCCGCGCCGCCCGCACGAGGTCGGCGGCGTCGGCTGTCGCCGCTGCACGCTCGGCGGGTCCGAGCGGGACGGAGCGGAGGAGCGCCCGAGCCGCCTCGCCCTCCTCCCTGGACTTGCCGGCGTCCAGCCCGTCCCAGCCGGAGAGCGTGTCGTGAAAGGTTCCGTCGGCCATGGCCGCTAGATGAGCCGCGACCGCGGCAGGGGCAAGGCGGCCCCTAGTCCGCCAGCACCCGGCCGCCCTTCATCACCAAGGCGACGTGCTGCAGGGTGGTGACGTCGCTCAGCGGGTCGCCATCCACCGCGATCAGGTCGGCCTCCTTGCCGGGGACGAGGCTGCCGATCCGGTCGGACAGGCGCAGGTGCTCGGCCCCGCGGGTGGTGGCCGCCTGGATCGCCTCCAAGGGCGTGAAGCCAGCCTCGACCATCAGCGCGAACTCCCGCGCGTTGTCGCCGTGGTGCGAGACGCCCGAGTCGGTGCCGAAGGCCACCTTCACCCCGCCGTCGTGGGCACGCCGGCCCATGGCCAGCATCTTCGGCCCTACCGCCAGCGCCTTCTCGCGCACCTCGGGCAGGAAGAAGGTGTCGGGCCGCGCCGCCTCGCGCGCCACCGTGTCGCCGGCGATCAGCGTGGGCACGAGCCAGGCGCCGGTCTGGCGGAATAGCCGCACCGACTCGGCGTCGAGGAAGGTTCCGTGCTCGATCGAGTCGACGCCCGCGCGCAGGCAGGCGTTGATGCCCTTGGCTCCGTGGGCGTGCGCCTTGACCATGCGGCCCATGGCGTGGGCGGCCTGGACGATGGCGGTGAGCTCGGCGTCGGTGAACTGCTGGTCCACCCCCGTCGCCCCGCCGTCGAGCACGCCGCCGGTGGCGAGGATCTTGATGAGGTCGGCGCCCGCGTTGATCTGCTCGCGCACCGCCTTGGCGCAGGCGTCGGCTCCGGTGCAGAGCGTCGGGCTCTCGAGCACCTTCACCACGTCGGGCCGGTAGTGCGTCACGTCGCCGTGACCGCCGTGGGGGCTTAGCGGATCGCCGGAGGTGAGGATGCGCGGGCCGACGAGCTTGCCCGCGCGGATGCCGTCGCGCAGTGCGAAGATGGCCTCGTTGGTGTCGCCCACGTCCGCCACGGTGGTGAAGCCGGCGCGCAGCGTTCGCCGCGCGAACACCACGCCGTCGACCAGCTGGTCCGAAGTGGTCTTGGTCACCGCGTCCAGACGCTCGGTCGGCCCGCTCTCGCCGAGCAAGTGAACGTGGCTGTCAATCAGCCCGGGCAGGACGAAGCGCGCACGGGCGTCGACGACATGGGCGGCGGCGGGCGGGGCGGGGAATCCGGCCAGGACCTCGACCACGCGGCCGTCGCGTACCACCACGGTCTGGTCGCGCGTCACCCGGCCGGTGGCGGGATCGGCCAGCAGCCGTCCCGCCTGCACGTACACGAGCGCCGACTCCGGGCCACGCGCGCCGGGGCCCGCCTGCGCCGCGCCCGAGCCCGGGGCGGCGGTCTGCGCGAGCGCGGCGCCGGCCCAGAGACACGCGGCCGCGGCCG
This sequence comes from uncultured Caulobacteraceae bacterium, assembly GCA_964242625.1. Classification (GTDB taxonomy): domain Bacteria; phylum Pseudomonadota; class Alphaproteobacteria; order Caulobacterales; family Caulobacteraceae; genus JASLDZ01. The sequence continues at coordinate 8,566 of CAXTAO010000026.1, forward strand.
TCAGCAGTCGTCCGATCATCTTTCCCCCGGGCCTGCGAACGTCCTGCGACGCCCGACGGGCGGCAGCCATCCTCCAAGCGTCGCCCCGGCGCGCGCGCGGCGAGGTGAGCCCTTGGCCTCTTGGGGGCATTCCCGCTCAGTGCCTTCAAGAGGTCAAGGGCGGACGCAGCCGCGTCTCGGGCGCGTGTCTACGGGCGCAGCCGCCTGCGGGCCTACGCCCCCGCCCGCTCCGCGAAGCTCCACGCCGCGTTCGCCAGCATGGGCGCGCGGGCGGCCATGGCGGCGGCCTCGGGGCTGGCGGCGGTGCCCTCGCGCACGCGGCCGCCGATGCCGGCCACGATCCCCGCGAGGCGGAACAGGTTGTAGCTGAAGTACCAGTCCAGTCGCGGCAGCCCCTCGGGCCGGCCGGTCAGCGCGCAGTAGCGGGCGACCACCTCCTCCATGGCGGGCACGCCCAGCGCCGCCAGGTCGAGCCCCGCCAGCCCGCGCCCTTCCGCGGCGGGCATGACCCACTGCATCAGGTAGTAGGAGAAGTCGGCCAGGGGGTCGCCCAGCGTCGACAGCTCCCAGTCCAGCACCGCCTGTATGGCGGGCTCGCTCGGGTGCAGCACCATGTTGTCGAGCCGGAAGTCGCCGTGGACGACCGCGGTGCGCGCGTCGGCGTCCGGGACTGTGCGCGGCAGCCACTCCATGAGCCGCTCGAGCGCGGGGATGGGCTCGCCGCCCGAGGCGCGGATCTGCTTCGACCAGCGGTCGACCTGCCGCGCGAAGTAGTTGCCGGGCCGGCCGTAGCCCTCCAGCCCCACCGCCGCGGGATCGATCCCGTGCAGCCGCGCCAGCGCCTCCACCTGCGCCGCGTAGACCGCGCGGCGGCGCGCGGGCGTCTCGCCGGGAAGTGCTAGGTCCCACAGTATGCGCCCCTCGACCCGCTCCATCACGTAGAAGACCGCGCCGATGACGCCCGGGTCTTCGCAGAGCGCGTAGGGACGCGCGACGGGGAAGCCCGTGGGGTGCAGGGCCGAGATCAGCCGGAACTCGCGGTCCACGGCGTGGGCCGAGGGCAGGAGCGGGCCGAAGGGCTTGCGCCGGAGCACATAGGCGCGATCCGGCGTCGTGAGCTCGTAGGTCGGGTTGGACTGGCCGCCGCGGAACTGCTGAACGGCGAGGGGGCCGGCGAAGCCCTCCACTTGGGCGGCCATCCAGGCGGAGAGCCGCGTTTCGTCCAGCCGGTCGCGCTCGTCGGGCTCGCGCACGCCGGTGAACCGCTCCTGCGCCGACTGCGCCATCCGCCTGCCGTCTCCGTGCTCGTCGGCCGAGCCTAGACCGGCGGGCGCCACCATGTGAACGGCGTTCAGCCGCGCAGCGCACGCCAGGCGATGTCGCGCCGGTGGAAACCGGCCGCGAAGCGGATCGCGTCCACGGCGGCGTAGGCGCGGTCTCGCGCCTCGCGCACGGTGGGCGCCCGGGCGCAGACATTCAGCACCCGCCCGCCCGACGAGACCAGCCGGCCCTCGCCGTCGCGCGCCGCGCCGCCGTGGAACACCGCGACGTCCGGTCCGAAGTCGGCGTCGGCCCCCACGATCTCGCCGCCGGTCTCGGGGGCGTCGGGATAGCCCCGGGCGGCCATGACGACGCACACCACCGCCTCGTCGCGCCACGCGGGCGGCGGCAGCGCAGCCAGCGCGCCGGTCGCGGCGGCGTGGAGGTAGGGCAGGAGGTCGCTCTCCAGCCGCAGCATGAGCACCTGGCACTCGGGGTCGCCGAAGCGCGCGTTGAACTCGACGAGGCGCAGGGCGCCGTCGTCCCCCACCATCAGCCCCGCGTAGAGCACGCCGCGGTAGGGCGCACCCTCCGCCGCCATGCCGGCGACGGTGGGCAGCACGATCTCGTCGAGGGTGCGACGCTCCACGGCGGGCGTCAGCACGGGGGCGGGAGCGTAGGCACCCATGCCGCCGGTGTTGGGGCCGGTGTCGCCCTCACCCGCGCGCTTGTGGTCCTGCGCGCCCCCGAAGGGGACGGCCGTCGCGCCGTCGCACAGGGCGAAGAACGAGGCCTCCTCGCCTTTCATGAACTCTTCGATCACCACGGAGGCGCCGTCGCCGAAGCGGCCGCCCAGCATGTCGTCGATCGCCGCCTCCGCCTCCGCCCGGTCGGCGGCGATCACCACGCCCTTGCCCGCCGCCAGCCCGTCCGCCTTGATGACGAAGGGCGGCTGGAAGCGGTCCAGCGCCGCGTGGGCCGCCGCCGCCGAGCGCGCCTCGGTCCAGGCAGCGGTCGGCAGGGCGTGGCGGTCGGCGAACGCCTTGGTGAAACCCTTGGAGCTCTCCAGCCGGGCGGCGGCGGCGCTGGGGCCGAAGCAGGCGATCCCCGTCTCGGCGAGCCGGTCGGCGAGGCCCGCGGCCAGCGGCGCTTCCGGCCCCACCACCACGAGGTCGGCGGCGATCTCGCGGGCCAGGGCGACGAGCCCCTGCACGTCGGTGGCGGACGTCGCACGCGTCTCGCATACCGCCGCGATCCCGGACGAGCCGGGCGCGCAGACGAGGCGGGTGAGCCGCGGGGAGCGCGCGAGCTTCCACACCAGCGCGTGCTCGCGCCCACCCGCACCGACCAGAAGGACGTTCATGCTCCGCGCCTTCCCGTGCGCCGCGCCGCCGGTCAAGCCGCCTGCGGAACGATCCGGCGGCGCGGGAGCTTCAAAAGCCGCACCGGACGGAGAGGGAAGAGGGCCATGCGCAGCGCCACCGCGGGAGCCCTGGGCGGCCTGATCGCCGGCGCCGTGACCTCCGGCGTCATGTTGATCGGGCGCGACGCGGGCTGGCTCCGCCCCACCCTCTCCCACAACACCCAGGACTGGCTGGACGAGCGCTTCGGCGCCCGGGCGCGCTTCGGCGAGGACGGGACCGAGTTGATCGAGCAGGCGGGCCACTACGCCGCGAGCCTCGGCTTCGGCGCGGCCTACGGCGCCTTCCGCCCGTACGTGCCCGTTCCCGGCGCCATCTCGGGCGCCCTGTTCGGCGCGGCGCTCTATGCCTTCGGGGTGGCGGGCGTCTTGCCGGAACTCGGCGTGACCAAGGGCGAGCCGAACGAAGAGCCGGGCGTCTCGACCGAGCGCTTCCTCACCCACCTGTTCTACGGCGCGGTGATGGGGCTCGTCGCCGACGGGCTAAACGACCGCGGCGTGAAGATCCGCCGGAGGGTGGAGCGCATCCGCCCCGACGACAGCGAGGACTAGCCCTCAGCGGAACGGCGGCTCGTCGAAGGCGCGCAGCTTGCGCGAATGCAGCCGACCGTCTTCCTCGCGCAGGCGCGCAACCGCCTCCAGCCCCATGCGCAGGTGCTCGCTGATCGCGCCCTCGTAGAAGCGGTTCGCCTGCCCCGGCAGCTTGATCTCGCCGTGCAGCGGCTTGTCGGACACGCAGAGGAGCGTGCCGTAGGGCACCCGCAGGCGGTAGCCCTGGGCGGCGACCGTCGCGGACTCCATGTCGATCGCCACCGCTCGCGACTGGGAGAACCGCAGCGCCGACGAGGTATAGCGCAGCTCCCAGTTACGGTCGTCGGTGGTGACCACCGTGCCCGTGCGCAGCCGGCCCTTCAGCGCGTCGCCATGGGCGCCCATCACCGCCTCCGCCGCGCCCTGCAGCGCCTGCTGCACCTCGGCGATGGCGGGTATCGGGATCTCGACGGGCAGGACGTCGTCCAGCACGTGGTCGTCGCGCAGATAGGCGTGGGCCAGCACATAGTCACCGATGGTCTGTGAGGGCCGCAGGCCGCCGCAGTGGCCGATCATCAGCCAGGCGTGGGGCCGCAGCACCGCCAGGTGGTCACAGATCGTCTTGGCGTTGGAGGGGCCCACGCCGATGTTGACCAGCGTGACGCCTGCGCCCGGCTCGCGCCCGATCAGGTGGTAGGCGGGCATCTGGTGGCGTCGCCAATCGCCCCCGGACACCCGGCGTTCGACATCGGGGTCGCCCGCCTCGGCGCGCACCCCGCCGGGGGCGGACAGGGCGGCGTAGGGGCTATCCGCCCGGGCGAGCTCGCCCGCCGCCCAGCGCACGAACTCGTCGACGTAGCGGGTGTAGTTGGTGAACAGCACGAAAGGCTGCACGTCCTCCGGCGGGGTGCCGGTGTAGTGGCGCAGCCGCGCCAGGCTGAAGTCGGTGCGCGGCCCGTCGAACAGGGACAGCGGCCGCGCCGCCTCCAGCGCGGGCGACCACACGCCGTCGGCGATCTCGTCGCCAATGGCCGCCAGCCGGGCGGACGGGAACCAGCGGGCGAGCTCGACCGCCTGTGCGCCGTCGAGCTGCAGGTCGTCGGCCCCGTCCAGCACGTAGGGATAGGGGACCTCCTGCTCGGACCTGCGGACCGACACCTCCACGCCGTAGTCGCGGATCAGGAGCCGCAGCTGCTCCTGCAGGTAGGCGCGGTAGAGCTCGGGCCGCGTCACCGTCGTGGCGTAGGTCCCGGCGCGATTGAGCCGGGCGAAGGCGCGCGAGACCCGCGGGGCGGGTCCTTCCGGGGCGTAGACCAGCCTGAGCTCAGGGTAGGCGAACGCGCCGTCGGCCCGCGCCTGCGGATCGGGCCGCTCGCCCCGCCTAAGATAGGCGGCGAGCGCGCCGCGCAGCGACGTCACCGCCTCGGCGTAGATCGCCTGCAGCGCGTCCACGGCGGCGGCGGGGTCGGTGTGACGGGTCATGGCCCGTCGGTTTAGCCGCCCGGCGCGACGCCCGCGAGACGGCTCAGCAGTCGAGCATCATCACCGGCGCATCGGCCGCCAGCCCGTCGCTGGCGCTGAAGAGCGTGGACAGGCCGAGGAGCGTCGGCGCTCCGGCTCGCATCAGGTGCACGGGCACGCCGTCGAGGTAGGGCCGCATGCGCCCCGCGTCGGCGAAGGCGGCGCGGAACGCCGGCCGGTCCAGCAGGTCCTCGGTGGCGAGGAGCCAGGCCGAGTTGAGTCGGACGCCGCCGCGCGCGCCGAGCATCAGGACCGCGTCGCGCGCAAAGGCCCCGAGCCAGGCGCTGAACAGGCTGAACGTTTCGAGCGCGTGGCCGTCGCCCGCGCGGGCCGCCTGCGCCACGGCTTCGGGCGTGCAATCGTCCTGCGGCGCGCCGTGCATGTCGCGCACCGCCGCGTGCAGGAGCGAGACGCCGGTGCGCGAGAGCACGTCCTCGGCGGTCACCCGGCCCTGCCGGGTGGTGAGCGCCTCCAGCACCTCGGCCTGGCGGGAGCTCGCCGCGGCCAGCGCGACATGGCCGCCCTCGCTGGTCAGCGGCCTCCAGCTGTCACGCGGACCGGGGAGGAGCCCCGCCATCCCCAGGCCTTCGCCCGGCCCGATGATGACGAGCTCGGCCCTGCGGGCCCTTTCGCCGGGCACCACCGCATCGAGCACTGTGTCGGGGAGCCGCGTGCAGGCCAGCGCACACGCTGCGAAATCATTGACGAGGTGGACGCGTTCGACGCCGATCATGTCGCGGAGCATGCGTCGGTCCAGCCGCCAGCCGCCCCGGCTCATCACGATCGCGTCGTCCACCAGCGGCCCGGCGGCCGCCACAGCCGCGCCGACGAGGCGTCCCCGCGCTCGCAATCCGAGCGCCCGCACCTGCCGGGCGAAGCTGTTGACCGATCCGCAGGACGCGACCTCAGTCCGTTCCGGCTCCTCCCCAGGCTGCGCCGTGGCGAGGCGCACGGTCACGCCGTCAAGCTCGGCCAGGAGAACGTAGGCCTCTCCCATTCCGCTTCCCCCTATCGCCCGTTTGGGGCTTCATTGGGAGGCGAGGCTAATGGAAGAGACTTACCGGCCCCTTTCCGACGACGGGGATCGTCAGCCCTTCTTGAGCTCCTCGGGCTTGTGGATCGCTTCCTTGCCCGACTTATCGCTTTTCACCTTGAACTCGGGATGGTCCTTGCTGGCCTTGGCGGTGTGGCCCTTCACGTGCTCGGTCGAGGTGACCTTCTTCTCGACGACACCATGCGTCTCACCTTGCGGCGTACCCCATTTGACCTTGTCGCCCGCCTTGAGGCTTTTCGCGTCCGCCATGGCCGCCGCTCCTATCGTTGATGCAGGGACAACGGAGCGGCGGTCGCGGCCGTTCCGACGTCAGGCGTTGGCCACGGCGCCCCGACGGGCGAGCAGCTGGTCGAAGTTGGCCCACACGCCTTCGCCGCCCTCCCACCGTCCGACGGTCGCGCCCTTGGAGTATTCGGTGGAGCGCGCCTCGAAGAAGTTGGCGTGCTCCACGCCAGACAAGAGGCTCTGCAGCCAGGGCAGGGGATTCTCCTTCACGCCGTAGAGCTCTGGCAGCTCTAGTTGGCGGAGCCGCCAGTCGGCGATGAAGCGGATATACTGCTTGATGTCGTGCGGCGTCATGCCCTGCACCTCGCCCGCCTCGAAAGCGAGGTCGATGAACTTGTCCTCGAGCTTCACCACCGTGCGGCAGTTCTCCACGATATCGGACGCGACGCTCTGGGTGACCGCGCCCGTTTCCTTGTTGAAGGCGTGGTAGAGCTTGATCATGCCCTCGCAGTGCAGGCTCTCGTCGCGCACGCTCCAGCTCACGATCTGCCCCATGCCCTTCATCTTGTTGAAGCGCGGAAAGTTCAGCAGCATGGCGAACGAGGCGAACAGCTGCAGCCCTTCGGTGAAGGCGCCGAACATGGCAAGGGTGCGCGCAATGTCCGCGGTCGTCTCCACCCCGAACGTCTGCATGTAGTCATGCTTATCCTTCATCGCTTCATATTCGAGGAAAGCTGAGAACTCGCCCTCCGGCATGCCTATGGTTTCCAGAAGCAACGCATAGGCGGCGATGTGGATGGTCTCGATGTTGGAGAACGCGCTCAACATCATCTTCACCTCGGTCGGTTTGAAGACGCGAGCGTACCGCTCCATGTAGTTGTCGTTCACCTCGACGTCGGACTGGGTGAAGAAGCGAAAAATCTGGGTGAGCAGGTTGCGCTCGCGGTCGTTGAGCTTGGTCGCCCAGTCCTTGCAGTCCTCGCCGAGCGGCACCTCCTCGGGCATCCAGTGCACCTGCTGCTGGCGCTTCCAGAACTCGTGCGCCCACGGATAGCGGAACGGCTTGTAGGCGTGGGAGGGCGTCATCAGCCCGGGCAGGGCGGCGGGGGAGTCGAACGCCATAGGAGCTGGCCCTTCGCGGGGGTTGGCAGATGAGGCGGTCACCCTACGCCCGCACCTTCATACATGCAGCGTTAAAATCGCCGCAGACCGCTAGATGTTGTGCACAGGGGCTGTGGACGGACGGGCGCGCCTGCGCGGCGAGCTTCGCCGACGCGGGATCGAGCGCGCCGTCGCGCCTCCACCTTGCGAGCTCGCCGAGGATTGACATCGGCCGTCCCGCACCGCCGGATGCCCTCATCTGTTAACCAAGTTGGGAGTGGGGCATGACGGGCTTGAAGGCGTGGGGCGTCGCGGCAGCGGCGATGGTGATGGCCGGGTCGGCGCAGGCCGCGCCCACCATCACCGATGGGAGCTTCGAGGACATCGCGACGGCGAAGAACGCCATCACTAACATCACCGGTCAGGCGGTGGGCGGCTGGAGCGGGGACGGGCTCCCGGATGTTCGGGAGTCGATCTACAATGGCAACGTTCAGGCCGGCTGCTGCGACTTCACGGGGACGACCCCGTTCGGCAGTCAGTTCCTCGTTCTCGGCAACATCGCTCACCGTAGCTTCCACTCGATCGAGTCGCAGACGGTGACGGGCTTCGAAGCAGGCAAGAGCTATGCGGTCAGCCTCTACTTCGCCGTGTTGAACCGCACCTCGGGCACCGATTTCGGGGCGTCCCTGCCGTCGGGCATCGGCATCTTCGTCAGCAACGGGACGGACGGCGCGGGCGATCTCCTGGCAGACGCCAGCTTCACCTCCGACGTTTACGGCCCCTACAACTTCGACGGCATCCCGTTCCAGGAGGTGACCGTGCGGTTCACCGCCGAGTCGGACGCGGCGACGCTGTCGATCAACAACCAGAGCTACCATTCGGACGTCGCCATCGACAACGTGTCGCTGGCGGAGGTGGCCGCCGCGCCCGAGCCCTCGACCTGGGCGCTTCTGACGCTCGGCGTCGGCCTGGCGGGCTTCGCCCTGCGTCGCCGGCGCGCCCTGGCGACCGCCTAGAGCGCAAACGAAGACCCCCGGCGGTCGCCCGCCGGGGGTCTCTAGCTTCAGCCGATGCGGCCGAGCGTCGGACTTAGAAGTCCATATCGCCCATGCCGCCCATGCCGCCGCCGCCGCCGGGAGCGGCGGGCGCGGACTTCTTCGGAGCCTCGACCACGGCGGCTTCCGTCGTGATCAGGAGCCCCGCCACCGAGGCGGCGTCCTGCAGAGCGGTGCGCACCACCTTGGCCGGATCGATCACGCCCTGCTGGACGAGGTCGCCGTACTCTTCGGTCTGGGCGTTGAAGCCGTAGCTGGCGTCGGCGTTCTCCAGGACCTTGGAGACAACGATCGAGCCTTCCACGCCGGCGTTCTCGGCGATCTGGCGGATCGGCGCCTGCAGAGCGCGGCGCACGATCTGCACGCCGGCGTTCTGGTCGTCGTTCTCGCCGGTCACGCCTTCTAGCGCCTTGGACGCCTTGAGCAGCGCCACGCCGCCGCCGGGCACGATACCTTCTTCCACGGCCGCGCGGGTCGCGTTGAGGGCGTCGTCGACGCGGTCCTTCTTCTCCTTCACCTCGACCTCGGTCGAGCCGCCGACGCGCACGACGGCGACGCCGCCGGCGAGCTTGGCGAGACGCTCCTGCAGCTTCTCCTTGTCGTAGTCCGAGGTCGTGTCCTCGATCTGCGTCTTGATCTGGGCGATGCGGCCCTCGATCCCGGCGCGCTCACCCGAGCCGTCGACGATGGTCGTGTCGTCCTTGGTGATGGTGACGCGCTTGGCCTTACCCAGCATATCCAACGTCACATTCTCGAGCTTGATGCCCAGGTCTTCCGAGATCACCTGGCCGCCGGTGAGGATCGCGATGTCCTCCAGCATAGCCTTGCGGCGGTCGCCGAAGCCCGGAGCCTTGACGGCCGCGACGCGCAGGCCGCCGCGCAGCTTGTTGACCACGAGCGTGGCCAGGGCTTCGCCCTCAATGTCCTCGGCGATGATCAGGAGCGGACGGCCGCCCTGGACCACGGCTTCCAGCACCGGCAGGAGCGGCTGCAGCGAGGAGAGCTTCTTTTCGAACAGCAGGATCTGCGGCTCCTCCAGCAGAGTCTCCATCTTGTCGGCGTTGGTGATGAAGTAGGGCGAGAGATACCCGCGGTCGAACTGCATGCCCTCGACCACGTCGAGTTCGGTCTCGGCGGTCTTGGCTTCTTCGACGGTGATGACGCCCTCGTTGCCGACCTTTGCCATCGCCTGGGCGATCATCTGGCCGACTTCCTTGTCGCCGTTGGCCGAAATGGTGCCGACCTGGGCGATCTCGCTGTTGGCCGAGACCTTCTTGGCGCTCGACTTGATGTCGGCGATCACCGCGGTGACGGCCTTGTCGATGCCGCGCTTCAGGTCCATCGGGTTGCGGCCCGAGGAGACCATCTTCAGACCTTCGACCACGATCGCCTGCGCCAGGACGGTGGCGGTGGTGGTGCCGTCGCCGGCCTTGTCGTTGGTCTTGGAGGCCACCTCGCGGATGAGCTGGGCGCCCAGGTTCTGGAACTTGTCGGAGAGCTCGATCTCCTTGGCGACGGTCACGCCGTCCTTGGTCGAGCGGGGCGAGCCGAAGCTCTTCTCGATCACCACGTTGCGGCCCTTGGGGCCCAGCGTCACCTTCACCGCGTTGGCGAGGATGTTGACGCCCTGCAGCATGCGGTCGCGGGCGTCGGAAGCGAAATAAACGTCTTTGGCGGCCATGTGAGGCTCCTAAAGAAGGTTGTCGGGAGAAAGCGTCGGGCGATCGGGCGAGCTAGACGCTCAGCCCACGATCCCCAGGATGTCGCTTTCCTTCATGATAATCAGGTCTTCGCCCTCGAGCTTGACCTCGGTGCCGGACCACTTGCCGAACAGGATGCGGTCGCCGGCCTTGACGTCCATGGGGACGCGCTTGCCGTCGTCGTCGCGGGCGCCCTCGCCCACCGACATCACTTCGCCTTCCTGCGGCTTCTCCTTGGCGGTGTCGGGGATGATGATCCCACCCTTGGTCTTGGACTCCTCTTCCACGCGCTTCACGAGCACGCGGTCGCCGAGCGGACGAAACGCCATTTCGGACCTCCTGATTTGGCTTGCACAAACGCTCGCCAACCCGCTTTGGCAGCCGGGCTCGACGAGTGCTAACAGCGGGGAGATAGGCCGGCTGACCTGGACGGTCAAGCGCGCAGCCCTCTCAAGCGCCGCGGTCGTCCTCGCCGAAAGGGCCCAAGTTGACGTCCAGTGTGCAGCGCCGGTCGGCGGTGAGGCCCGGCCCGGCGGCTGACCCGCTGACGCACTGGTCGTCCCACGCGCGCTCGCTCGCCCGCACGGTTTCCACCTTGCCGCCCCGACCGCCGTCGCTCCAGCCGTGCGCACGGGCGAACGGAGCCATCGCGTCGAACAGGGCGGAGGCGGCGGGGCCGCGGCAGGTGAAGCGAGCCAGCCGCCCCAGGCTCTCCACCCCGCCTTCAGCCACGGCTGCGGCCAAGCAGTCAGCGTAGAGTCGTGCACGCGGTCGGGCGGGCGTGGTCCGTAGCGCGGCGTACGGATCGGGCGCGGGGGCCGGCCGCGAGGTGGCGCAGGCTGCGAGCGCAAGGGCGGCGCCCGCCAACGCAGCGGTGCGCAGCATCAGCGCCCGGGGGGCGGCAGGAGCGGCGGCTCGTCCTCGGCGGCGGCCTGCAAGGGCGGCCGGTGGTCGACATCCTCGCCCTCGCTGCGGCGGGGGCGGTCGGCCTCGCGGGCCGGCCCCTCGAGCGCGGCCACCACTTCGTCGAGCGAGCCCTTCACCTGCACCACGATCACCGGCGGGTGGCCCTCCTCCGCCTGGCCCTTGCCGCCGAAGTAGAGCCAGCAGTCGCCCGTCTCGGGCAGGGGGGCGGCGTAGAGCACGCGCTCGGGGTTCACGGCCACCTCGCCGTGCACGCCGATGAACTTGACGAAACGGGCCATAAGGTCGGGCGCGCTCAGCGCGCGGCGGCGACGGCGGTCAGATGCGGCGTGTGCACCACCCGGGGGCCGGCGTCGGCCCCGGCGAGCGACTGGGCGATCAGCACGGCCGCGGTGAAGAGCGAGGCGCCCGTGGAGCTGATGATTTCGCGCACGCCCGCCTCGCCCGTTTACGTCTCGTAAACCAACGTAGCGCAGCGGCGGCGGTTGCGGCAGCCCCTTTCGCGCGGGAGGCGACCGACGACGGGCGAGGGCGGGCTCAGGCGGCGGCGGCCTCGCCGTGGCGGGCGTACTCCAGGCGCGCCAGCGTCCGCAGGTGCACCTCGTCCGGCCCGTCGGCCAGGCGCAGGGTGCGGATGCCGGCGTACATCTTCGCGAGCCCCGCGTCGGTGGTGACGCCCGCGCCGCCGAAGGCCTGGATGGCGTCGTCGATCACCTTCAGCGCCATGCGGGGCGCCGCCACCTTGATCATGGCGATCTCGGCGCGCGCGGCCTTGTTGCCCGCCTTGTCCATCATATCGGCCGCCTTGAGGGTCAGCAGGCGACACATCTCGATCTCCGTGCGCGCCTCGCCCACGCGCTGCTCCCAGACCGACTGCTCGGACACGCGCTTGCCGAAGGCGGTGCGCGTCTGCAGCCGGCGAACCATCTTTTCCAGCGCCACCTCCGCCGCGCCGATCGTGCGCATGCAGTGGTGGATGCGGCCGGGGCCGAGCCGCCCCTGGGCGATCTCGAAACCGCGCCCCTCGCCTAGCAGCAGGTTCTCCGCCGGCACGCGCACGTGGTCGAGCACCACCTCGGCGTGGCCGTGGGGCGCGTCGTCGAAGCCGAACACGGGCAGCATGCGCACCACCTGCACCCCGGGCGCGTCCAGCGGAACGAGGATCTGGCTCTGCTGGGCGTGCGGGCGGCCCTCCGGGTCGGTCTTGCCCATGACGATGGCGATCTCGCACCGCGGGTCGCCCACGCCCGACGACCACCACTTGCGCCCGGTGACGACATAGTCGCCGCCGTCCCGCTCGATGCGCGTCTCGATGTTGGTGGCGTCGGACGAGGCGACCTGCGGCTCGGTCATCAAGAAGGCCGAGCGGATCTCGCCGTCCATCAGGGGCTTCAGCCAGCGCGCCTTCTGCGCAGGTGTGCCGTAGCGCTCCAACACCTCCATGTTGCCGGTGTCGGGCGCGGCGCAGTTGAACACCTCGGACGCGAACAAGACGCGCCCCATGATCTCGGCCAGGGGCGCGTACTCGAGGTTGGTGAGGCCGGGCGCCTCGAACGCGAAGCTGTCGTCCAGCTTGGGCGCGCCCGAGTGCGGCGGCATGAAGAGGTTCCACAGCCCCTCGGCCCGCGCCTTGGCCTTCAGCTCCTCGACGATCGGCGGCACCTGCCAGCGCTCCACCCCGAAGCCCGCCATCTGTGCGTCGTAGGTGGCGACCGCCGGGTGGACGTGCGCGTCCATGAAGCGGCCGACGCGCTCGATCCAGTGGCGCTGGCGCTCGGAGTAGGTGAAGTCCATGGGGCGCCCTCCCCGGGCGACGGCTCAGGTTATCGCCGTTCATACTTGACCGGCGGCGGCGGCTCCGCAATCCCGCACGCCATGCGGCTCACCCCCGGACGCCACGAGAATCGTTGGGTCGCGCTGGAGCCGTTCGGCCCGGAGACGCGGGAGGCGGTGCGCGCGGCGGTGGACGTCGACCCGGAGAGCTGGGCGCTGTTCTCCAGCTGCGCGCTCGGGGAGCGCTTCGACGGCTGGTGGGCCGACGCGCTGGCCCGCACGGCCGAGGGCCGTTGGCTGGGCTACGCGGTGGTGCGCCGCGACGACGCCCGCGTGGTCGGCATGTCGAGCTTCATCGAGCCTTTGTCGGCGCACGGCCGGGTGGAGCTGGGCGCGACCTTCCTGCACCCTGAAGCGCGCGGCGGGGCGGTGAATACCGCGGCCAAGCGGCTCATGCTGGCGCACGCCTTCCAATGCGGCGCGCGGCGGGTGGAGATCGTCACCGACGCGCGCAACCTCCGCAGTCAGGCGGCGATCGCCAAGCTGGGCGCCATGCGCGAGGGCGTGCTGCGCCGGCACAAGACCACCTGGACGGGCCACGTGCGCGACACGGTGATGTACGCCGTCACCGATCTCGACTGGCCCGCGGTGCGCCGCGGGCTCGACGCCCGGCTCGCGGCTCTGTCGCAGCCCTGAGAGCGCTCAGCCCCGCGGCGTCGCCGCGGTCGGGGCGGCGGAGGCGGGGGCGGTGGGCGCGCCCGTCTTCAGCCCCGTCGCCGGCCCCTGCGGCGGGGCGGCCGTCGTCGGCGAGCCCGGTGCGGTGGAGGGGATTTCCGGCACGGGCGCGGACGGCGTGGGCCGCGCGGGCTGGACGGGGATGGGCCGCTCCTCGGGCGCGCCGGGCGCTGGGTTGGGCGAGCGCACCACGAGCCGCCACAGCTTGTCGTCGGTGAGGTAGCGGGCGGCGGCGCGCTGCACGTCGGCTGCGCTCACGCGGCCGAGGTCGGGCAATTGGGAGCGGATCGCGTCGAGCGAGGCGGGGTCGCTCCAGGCGCGGTCGAGACGGGCCAGCCAGAACTCGTTGGAGCCCCGCTGCTTGCTGATCGTCTCGACGAGCGGTTTCTTCGCCCGCTGAAGCTCGTCGTCGGAGGGCGGACGGGCGCGCATGTCGGCGGCGATCTTCCGCAGGTCGTCGGTGAAGCCCGCGATCTTGGCGGGCGGCGTCTCCACCTGGGCCAGCACATAGCCGTATCCGGGGAAGACCTGGCTGGAGGACGCGTCGGCGCCCGGCGAATAGCTGGCCCCCTCGGCGATGCGCACCTGGTCGATCAGCCGGCTCTCCAGCACCTGGGCGGCGACGTCCAGCGTGCGCGCCTCCTGCGGGTCGGCGTAGAAGCCGGTCGTCGGCCAGGCGGCGGCGGCGATCGCCTGGTCGGCGCGGCCTGCGTGCAGTTCGACCACGGGCTCGGGCGTGGGCGCGGGGAAGCGCACCGCGCGCTCGGCCGGGGGGGGCGCATAGGCGCGGCGCGCGGGCAGGGCGCCCAGCGTCTTGGCCACGGCCGCGATCGCCGCATCGGGCGCGACGTCGCCCACGACGGTCACCTCCAGCGCCCCGTCGCGCAGGGCGGGCTCGAGGAGCGCGCGCCAGTCGGCGGGCGTGGCGGCGGCTGTCGCCTTGGCGTCGGGTATCAGCTGGAAGCGCAGGTCGCCGCCGTGCAGCAGCACGGGCAGATCGCGGCCCGCGACGCTCGAGGGCGTCGAGTCGATTTCCGGCAGGGCGGCCAGGAGCCCCTGCTGCTGGCGCGCGAACGCCTCGGCGCGGAAGCCCGGCCGAGCCACATAGGCGGCGAGGAGCTGCAGCTGGGTGTCGAGGTCGGCGGGGCGCGTGACGCCCGTGAAGCGATAGGCGTCGTCGGCGGCCTGCAGCCGCGCGGAGACGACGCGCTCGGCCAGCGCCTGATCGATCTCATCGGCGGCCATCTCGCGGGTGCCGCCGGCGGTTAGCGCGCCCACGCTCCATAAGGGCGCGGCGCGGTCGCGCGGTAGGCCGAGCCGCCCCTCGCCCACGCGCATCGCCACCAGCACCTGGCCGGCGGCGAAGGGCGTCTGTTTCACCGTCAGTCGCACGCCGTTGGCGAAGCGCGCCTGCACGACGCCGAGATCGGCCGCCGCGCGCCGCTCCACCACCCGACCGGGCGCGCCGAACGCCTGGCCGCCGTAGGGCCACGCCTTGGCCGCGGCCGCTGCTCCCGCGGTCACCGGCGCGCGGCCCGCCGCATCCCACGCCGCCCTCAGCGCCGCCTCGCCGCCCGGCACGGGCTGGGCGCTCGAGAGGCTCAGGAGCGGGCCCGAGCCCGCGAACGCCTCGCGAAGGGCGGCGTCCGCGGCCTGCGGGGTGGCGGCCGTCACGTACTGCTCGAACAGGCCGAGGTTCTGCGCGGGGCCGGTGTAGACCTCGTCGTCGTTGGCGACGTTGACGATCTCCTGCGCCACCGCCGGCGTCTTGCGGGTGTCGGCCCCGGCGGCGGCGGCCGAGAGCGAGGCGCGCAATTCGGCGATCTCGCGCGTGAGCTCGGCGGGGGTGACGCCATACTGCACGATGCGGCGCACCTCCGTCTCGGCGGCGGCCAGCCCGCGGGCCCAGCCCTCGGGCGTGGTGTCGACGCTGACGGCGGTGAGCTTGGCGGAGCGCACCGTGTTCGAGCGGGAGGCCTGGGCGGCGATGAAGGGCGCGTCGGGCCGGCGGCTCAGCCGCTCCAGCCGGCGGTTGAGCACCGCCAACGCCAGTTGCTCGACCGTATCGCGCCGCTCGCGCGCGAAGGTGTCGGCGGCGGGATCGTAGGGCTGGGCCCAGGCGACCTGCACCTCCTGCGGCGCGCCGGGCTTGGAGAACACCTCGGTCGCCTCGCCACGCTTCGCCGTCGCGCCCAGGTCGACCGGGGCCGGCGGGGGCGACTTGGCGCGCCAGTCGCCGAAGCGGGCAGTGATCTTGCGCACTATCTCGCCCGGGTCGAAATCGCCCACCGCGATCACCGTCGCGTTTTCCGGCCGGTAGTTCGCCTCGTAGTACTGGCGGATCAGCGACACGGGCGCGGTGCGGATCACCTCCACCTCGCCGATCGGCCAGCGGGTGGGCGCGCGCTGGCCCTTCAGCAGGAAGCCGAACTCGGCCTTCTGCGACTGGTAGCCTGGGCTGTCGCGCAGGCGCTCCTCCGAGAGAATCACGCCGCGCTCGGCGTCCATCGCTTTCTGGTCGAGGGTGAGTTCGCTTCCGGTCTCGCGCAGCAGCATGAGGCCGGTGTCGACCGTGTCCGTGTCGGTCTCGGGCAGGTCGAGCTCGTAGACGGTCTGGTCGAAGCTCGTGAAGGCGTTGGTGTCGGGCCCGAAGGCGAGGCCCTTGCGCTGCAGGATGCGGATCATCTCGCCCGCGGGCACGTGGGCCGAGCCCTTGAACGCCATGTGCTCCAGGAAATGCGCCAGCCCCTGTTGGTCGTCGCGCTCCTGCAGCGAGCCCGAGCCGATCCGCAGCCGCAGTGAGGCCTGGCCCGCGGGCGTCGAGTTGCGCTTCACCGCGTAGCGCAGGCCGTTGGGCAGCCGGCCGAAGCGCACGCCGGTCTCGGGCTTCAGGTCGCTGTAGTCCTGCCCCCACACTCCGTCGCGCTTGACCGGTTCGGCGGAGGCGGCGGGCGTGGCGAGGACGGCGGCCCCGGCGAGGAGAAGGGCGGTGAGCGGGAGGCGGCGCATCGACGTCCGGAGGTTGCGGGGTGCGCTCCTCCCAAGCACACCCGGCGCGGCGCTTCTATGGCGCGCCGCCTGCGCCTAGATTGACGGGGACCGCCCGGGAGAGGCGGCCTGCCCCGAGGAACGCGCCATGGGTCTCGACCGGATCGATCCCGCCCACGCCACACCCGTGAGCGAGGGCCGCACGGGCCCCGCTCTGACCGGTCCGGGGCGCGCCGGCTGGATGTCGGGCTTCGGCGCCCACCATGAGACGGAGGCGGTCGAGGGCGCCCTGCCGCGGGGCCGCAACTCGCCCCAGCGCCCCGCCTTCGGCCTCTACGCCGAGCAGCTCTCGGGCACGGCCTTCACAGCGCCCCGCCACGAGAACCGCCGCTCGTGGCTCTACCGGCTGCGCCCGACCGCCCAGCATGGCCCCTACCGCCCGGCGGACGCGCGCGACCTGCGCTCCGGCCCTTTCCGCGACGCGCCCGCCGCGCCGAACCGCATGCGCTGGGACCCGCCCGCCTGGCCTGAGGCGCCCACGAGCTTCGTGGAGGGGCTGACCACGCTCGTGGGCGCCGGGGCGCCGGCCGAGCAGTCGGGGGTGGCCGCCCACCTCTATTTCGCCACCCGGCCCATGGCGGACGAGGTGTTCGCCTGCGCCGACGGCGAGATGCTCATCCTGCCGCAGGAGGGGCGGCTCCTCCTGGTTACCGAGATGGGCCGGATGGAGCTCGCCCCTGGCTGGCTGGGCGTGGTGCCGCGCGGCGTGCGCTTCCGCGCCGAACTGCCCGACGGGCGCTCGCGCGGCTATGTGGCGGAGAACTACGGTGCCCTCCTGCGCCTGCCCGAGCTCGGCCCTATCGGCGCCAACGGCCTGGCCAATCCGCGCGACTTCCTGACGCCGGTCGCCGCCTATGAGGACGTCGACCGCCCCACCCGCGTGCTGCAGAAGTTCGGCGGGGCGCTGTGGGAGACCGAGCTCGACCACTCGCCGCTGGACGTGGTCGCCTGGCACGGGAACCTCGCCCCCTACGCCTACGAGCTCAGCCGCTTCAACACGATCAATACGGTGAGCTTCGACCACCCCGACCCGTCGATCTTCACCGTGCTGACCAGTCCCTCGGACACGTTGGGGGTGGCCAACCTCGACTTCGTGATCTTTCCGCCGCGCTGGATGGTGGCCGACGACACCTTCCGCCCGCCCTGGTTCCACCGCAACGTGATGACCGAGTTCATGGGGCTGATCGAGGGCGCCTACGACGCCAAGCAGGGCGGCTTCTCGCCGGGCGGCGCTTCGCTCCATCCCTGCATGTCGGGCCACGGACCGGACCAGGCGAGCTGGGAGAAGGCGTCGGCCGCCACGCTGCAGCCGCACCGGATCGAGAACACGCTCGCCTTCATGTTCGAGAGCCGGTGGACGCTGACGCCCACGCGCTGGGCGCTCGACACGCCCGCCATGCAGCTCGATTACGATGACGTGTGGCGCGGCTTCGAGAAGGCGCGACTGCCCTAGGCCGCGCCGCGCGGCCTCAGGCCTGCGCCGTCATCATCGGGCCCAGCCCCGGGATCGAGCCCAGCACGTGGCGGAGCAGGTCGCTGCCGGTCTTCTCGCGCACGAACTCCATGGCGACGGGCAGGATGTTCTGCATGTCGGAGGTGGTGACCCCCTCCTTGGTGAGCCGCTGGCCGAGCGCCATGGCGTCGCTCATCGCCGCGCCGCCCGCGCCGCCCGCGCCGCGCATCAACCCGCCCATCAGCCCGCCGGACTTGCCCTCGGTCATGGCGGCGCCCTCGTCGGCCAGACCCGCCGAGCCGGGGATGGCGTTGAAGAGCTCGCCCACCTTGCCGTCGTCGCCGTGCTTCTGGATCAGCGACATGGCGGCCGACAGCCCCATGCGCGCCTGGTCGGGGGAGAGGCCGGTCGCAGCGGCGGCGCGCTGCACGAGTTCGTCGATCATGGGGAAACCCCCTCCGCGGCGTGGACGCCTCCCGGCGGCCTAACCCAGAGGGGGCGGCCCGTCTATCGGCCTCACCAGGGCAGGGTGCGACCGTCGAAGGCGCGGAAGGTGCCGGCGGCGTCGGGACCGAGCTCGGCGATCACCCTGCGCATGCCGGTCACCGACTGCTCGGGCGTGGTCGGGGCCTGGCGGCCGCCCATGTCGGTGGCGACCCATCCGGGGTGCATCACCATGGCCGTGACGCCCTCGGGCGCCAGCGCCAGCGCCACGCTCTTCCACGCCGCGTTCAGCCCCGCCTTGGAGGCTCGGTAGGCGATGAAGCCGCCGCTCTTGTTGTCGTCGATGGAGCCCATCTGGCTCGTGATCGCGACGAGCTTGCCGCCGCCCGCCTTGAGGTTCGCCCGGAACGCCTCCGCGATCCGCAGCGGGCCGAACAGGTTGACGCGCAGGGTGCTGGCGAAGGCGTCGTAGTCGATGGCGCCCAGCGTCTGGCCGTCGCCGCCGTATACGCCGGCGTTGGTGATCACGAGGTCGAGCGGGCGCTCGCCCACCGCCTGGGCGAAGCTGTCGACCTCCGTCGGCTCCGCCACGTCAACCGCGTGCACCTCGACCTTGTCGATAGCGCGCAGCTCCGACGCCTCGTCCGGGCGGCGGCAGCCCGCGACCACCGTCCAGCCGTCGGCGGCGTACTGGCGCGCGAACTCGAGACCTAGGCCGCGGTTCGCGCCGGTGATGAGGACGGTGGGCATGGCGGAGGGCTCCTGGGCGCGGGTCAGGGGTGCGGACGGGCGAACACGAGCTCGGCCTCGCCCGACAGTTCGGGCTGGAAGCGGTAGCCCGCCCGGTCGAAACGCCGGAGGTCGTCCAGCCGCTCCGCCCGGGTCTCGACGGCGAAGCGCGCCATGAGGCCTCGCGCGACCTTGGCGTAGAAGCTGACGGTCTTCAGCGCGCCGGCGACCTCTTCCTTGAATTGGCAGACGGCCACGGGGAGCTTCAGCGCGCTCCGGTCGACCGCGCCGAAGTACTCCTGGCTGGCGAGATCCACGACGGTTGGGTCGGCCTGGCCTCGCCCCGCCCGGTTCAGCGCGCGGCTGATCTCGGATCCCCAGTAGCCGTAGAGGTCCGACGCCCGCGTGGTCGGGAGGCGCACGCCCATCTCCAGCCGGTAGGGCTGGATGCGGTCCAGCGGGCGCAGGACGCCGTAGAGCCCCGACAGTATGCGCACCCGGTCCTGCGCCCAGGCGACGTCTTCGGCCGAGAGCGTGCGCGCGTCCAGGCCGCGGTACACGTCGCCCGCGAACGCCAGCGCCGCCTGCACCCCCGCCTCGTGGGCGCGCGGGCGGAAGGCGCGGAAGCGCTTGACGTTGAGCTCGGCCAGGCTGTCGCTGATTCCCATGAGGCGCTTGAGGTCGCCCGCCTTGAGCGTGCGCGTAGTGCGCGCCAGCTCGGTCGTGCGGGCCGAGAGTTCGGGGCGCGTCGCGGGCAGGCCTTCCGGTCCGGGCGTCATGTCCAGCGTCTTGGCGGGCGAGAGCACGAACAGCATGGTCGCGCGTCTTGCCTCCGCTCCGCGGCCGCCGCAACCGCGCCCGCTAGAACAGGACGCGGGGGTTCAGGATGCGGCGGGGGTCGAGCGCCGCGCGGATCGCGCGCATGGCGGCGACGGCGGCCGGGTCCTTGTAGCGCAGCGCTTCCGCCGTCTTCACCGCCCCCAGCCCGTGTTCGGCCGAGATGGAGCCGCCCAGCGCGTGCACCACGTCGTGGACCGCGCGCGCGCCGTCGTCGCGTCGGGCGAGGTGGTCCGCTTCCGACGCTCGGGGAGCGGGTCCGAGCGGGGGCAGAACGTCGTAGTGGATGTTGCCGTCGCCGAGATGACCGAAGGCGACCACCCGCGCGCCGGGCGACACGCGCTCCACCGCCTCGCCGGCGCGACGGAGGAACTCGGGCGCGGCGCCGACGGGGATGCTGACGTCGTGCTTCCACGCCTGGCCCTCCGCCTTCTGCGCGGCCGACTGCCCCTCGCGCAGTCGCCAGAAGGCCTGCGCCTGCGCGCCCGAAGCGGCGAGCACGGCGTCCTCGACGTCCCCCGCCTCGAGCGCCGCGGCCAAGGCGCGCTCCAGCCCGGCCGACGCCTCGGCCGCGTCCGTCCCCGCGACCTCGGTCAGCACCGCCCAGGCGGGCGCGCGAGCGAAGGGCGGGCGGGCATCGGGCAGGTGGCGCACCGCGAGCTCCAGGCCCGCGCCTGAGATCAGCTCGAACGCCTCCATCCGGCCGTCCGCCGTCGCCTGCACGCGCGAGAGCAGCCGCAGCGCCGCCTCGGGCGAGGCCAGGGCGGCGAAGGCCAGGGCGCGGGCGGCCGGGCACGGATGCAGCTTGAGCGTGGCGGCGGTGACGACGCCCAGCGTGCCCTCGGCCCCGCAGAGGAGCCCGCGCAGGTCGTAGCCCGTGTTGTCCTTCCGCAGCCGCGAGAGCCCGTTCCACAGCGAGCCGTCGGGCAAGACCGCCTCCAGCCCCAGCACCTGGTCGCGCATGGAGCCGTAGCGCACCACGCCGATCCCGCCCGCGTTGGTGGCGATCGCGCCGCCGACGGTCGCCGACCCTTCGGACGCCAGACGCACGCCGAAGAGCCGCCCCGCCGACTCAGCCGTCGCCTGCGCCTCCGCGATCGTCGCGCCCGCCTCCGCCACGACGAGCCCGTCGGCGGCCGACACCTCGCGGATCGTCCGCAGGCGCTCCAGCGAGAGCAGCACCTCGCCGCGCGGGATCTGGCCGCCCACCAGCCCCGTGTTGCCGCCCTGGACGGTCACGGGCGTCGCGGTCTCGGCGCAGACGCGAACGATGCGGGCCACCTCGTCTGCCGTGCGCGGCAGGAGGAGGAGCGGCGTCTCCCCCGTCCAGCGTCCGCGCCATTCGGTGAGCTTGGGCGCGATCCGGGCGGCGTCGTCGGTCCAGCCGCCCTCGCCCACGGCCACCTTCAGGCGCTGGAGCGCGTCGGTCATGGCTCCCGCCTAGCGTACCCGGGGCCTGGACGCACGAACGCCCCGGGATCGTTCCCGGGGCGCTGGATGACCCGACCGCGCGGACCTAGGTCAGTAATCGTAGCCGTCGTCGTAGTCGTAGCTGGAATATCCGTACGGATAATACCCAGAGTAGTAGCTCGGATAGCTGTAGTAGGGCGCGCCGTAGCTGTAGTACGGGTAGCTGTACGCCCCGAGCGCCGCTCCCACGGCCAGCCCTGTCAGCAGGCCGCCGCCGTAGTAGCCATACCCGCGGCCATAGTACCCGCCACGATAGCCGTAGCCGCCGCGGTACCCATAGCCGCCGCCCCGATAGCCGTAGCCGCCGCCCCGGTAGCCATAGCCCCCGCCGCGGAAGCCGCCGACTCCACCGTGGAAACCACCGCCTCCACCGTGGAAACCGCCGCCGCCGTGGCCGCCGCCGCGCTGAGCGGCCGCGGGCGTCGCCGCCGCGCCTGCCGCCACCGTCAAGGCCGCCATCGCGACCGTCATCATCTTGGTCATGGGACGCTCCTGCGTCGTTGCTCGCCCCGTGAGATAGGGTGTCGGCCCGTGAACGTTAAGAGAGCGCGGTGGTTTCCGTGGGCATTTCCGCAGGCGCGCAAAGGCAACGCGTGAGTCTCTCGAAGCTGAACGCGAGATGAACGGCGTCACCCGCCGAGTCGCGCGTGAGGCGAGGTCTCTCCGCTCGGGCTCACACGCCTTCGCGCGGACGTAACGGGACCGGCGCGCCCGCCTCGGCGAGGGTCGTACCGCGCGCGAGCAGACCGTCGACGCGCCGCTTCAGCGCGATGAACTCCGCCGCGGCGGCCCGGTCGACGGACGGCGCGGTCGGCGCCTTGACGCTCGCCGGGTTCAGCTTCGCTCCGCCGTGCATGATCTCGTAATGCAGGTGCGGGCCGGTCGAGAGCCCGGTCGAGCCGACGTAGGCCACCACCTGGCCTTGGGTCACCGGCACGCCGGGGCGCACACCCGCCGCATAGCGCGACAGATGGCCGTAGCCCGTCTCCCACCCGTCCGCATGTCCGAGCTTGAGCCAGTGGCCGTAGCCGCCGGCCCAGCGCGCCTCCTCCACTACGCCGTCGCCTGCGGCGTACACCGGAGTGCCGGTCGGCGCGCCGAAGTCGATGCCCGGGTGGATGCGCGTGTAGCCGAGGAGCGGGTGCAGCCGCATGCCGAAGGCGGAAGTCACCCGCGCGCCGTCCAGCGGCGTCTTGAGGAGGAGAGGCTTCTGCGCGGCGCCCAGGTCGTCGACGTAGTCCACCCGTCCGTCGTGGGCGAGACGGTAGAACCGGCGCGCGCGCCCGTCCGCCGTCACCTCGGCATAGAGCAGGTCGCCGGCCTCCACGGTGCGCCCGCCCGCGTCGGCGGTGCGGTCGAACACAAGGCGGAAGCCCTCGCCTCCGTGAATGTCGCGGGCGAAGTCGAGCGAGCGGGCGAACAGGCGCGAGGCCTCGGCGACCAGCGTCGGCGTGACGCCGGCCCGCACCGCGCTTTCGTAGAACGAGCCCCGGATCACACCCGCCGCCACCGCCGTGTCGTCGCGCACGACGGCGCGCGTCTCCCTGAGCGTCAGCGCGCCGCTCGCCGTGCGGCTGACGGAGACGGCGCTGGCCGGCCCCGTCCGCAGCGACAGGTCGACGAGGCGCGCGGGGGTCGCCGGGCCGCGCGGGGCGACCGCCGCCTGCAGCTTCAGGCCGGCGCGCACATGCGCCACGTCGAAGGCGCGCGACAGGAGCGCCACCGTGAGCCGCGCCTCCTCAGGGGCCACGCCCGTACGCGCGACGGCGGCCAGCAGCGTCTCGCCCGGCCGCACCCGTAGCTCCAGGGCGATCGACCCCGGCGCCGGGGCGAGGGCCGGTCGGGAGCGGTGCGCGACGGAGGACGCGTCCGTCAGCGCCGGCGCGACCGCAGGGGCCAGGCGCGCGGCCGCGAGCCCCAGCGCGGCCGCGAGGAACACGACGCCGCAGCCCGCCACGGCGGGCGCGCGGGACAGGGCGGGCGCGGAGCGCGGATCGAGGTGGGTCATGGGGCGGCTCGGGAGCGTTCTGGCGAGGCCCGCGGGGCCCCAGACGGGGCGGCGGAGCGTCGGGCGGCGGTCGCGCGAACGTCAGCGCACCCCCCGAGCGCGCGCGTTCACCTTTCGGTAATGCCTTCGGCCCGCAGACGAGGCAATGCGAATCATGTCGCATCGGGGCGTGTCTGGCTTACAGCGGCCAGGACCGTGCCCGTCCGCCCGCCTGGAGCGACCGCCGATGAGCGACATCGACGACCCTGTACCCCCCGCCCCGGCGACCCCCCTCGTCGCCCCCGCCGAGCTCGCGGCGGCGCTGGCGGCGCGCATGTGCCACGACTTCATCAGCCCGGCCTCCGCCATCGTCTCGGGCATGGACCTGCTGGAGGACCCGGCCGCCCAGGACATGCGCGCCGACGCCGAGACGCTCGTGCGCTCGTCCGCCAAGAAGCTGGTCGACCTCCTGGCGTTTTCGCGCATCGCGTTCGGGGCCAGCGCGTCGGCCGAGACCTTCGACACACGCGAATTGCAGAAGCTCACGGAGGGCGTTTTCGCGCACGTGCGGGCCGAGCTCGATTGGCGGGTGCAGGCGCCCGCGCTCGGAAAGCCCGCGGCCCGCGCGCTCCTGAACCTCGCCCAGCTGGGCGCGGGGGCGCTGCCGAGCGGGGGCGTCGCGCGGATCTCGGCCCTGGTGCAGGACGGCTGGGCGCTCCTCGCCGCCGAAGCGTTGTCGCCGCGGGCACGACTTCGGGCGGAGGTGGCGCAGGGGCTCGCCGGCCGCCCGCTCGACGACGGCCTCGCCGGCCATTGGGTGCAGGGCTACTACCTCCACGCCCAGCTCGCCTCCGTGGGCGGCCGGGTGGAGGCGCTGGCGGAGGAGGGCCGAGTGCTGCTCAGGGCGCGTGCGCCGAGCTGAGCGGCGGCTCCACCGGGCATGGTGAACGCGCGATTCACCGCGCCGTCACACGCCGGATTAACGGCCGCGGCCGCACCCTCCGGTCATGGCGTGCACCCCCCGGAGGTCGACGTGAGGACCTGTCTCGTCGTCGACGACAGCCAGGTCGTCCGCAAGGTGGCCAGCCGCATCCTGCAGGCGCTCGACTTCCAGACGGTGGAGGCGGCCGACGGGCTGGAAGCGCTGAACACCTGCCGCGCCGCCATGCCCGACGTCGTGCTGCTCGACTGGACCATGCCCGTGATGGACGGGCTCGAATTCCTGCGCCGACTGCGCGACGAGCCGGGCGGCGACAAGCCGGTGGTCGTGTTCTGCTCGGCCGAGCACAATCCGGCGCGCATGGCCGACGCGGTGGACCGCGGGGCCGACGAGTACATTATGAAGCCGTTCGACGGCGACATCATCGTCTCGAAGTTCGCCCAGGCGGGCCTGCTGTGACGCCCGCCGACCTCGATTTCCTGCGCGCCGTCGCGCGCGACCGGGCGGGGCTGCGCCTGGGCGCCGACGCCGCCTACGCCGCCGAGACCCGGCTCGACCCCGTGGCCAGGCGCGAAGGCGCGGACTCGGCCGCCGACCTCCTCGCTCGCGCGCGCTCGACGGGGGACGCTCGCCTCCTCGACGCCCTGGTCGAGGCGCTGGCTCCGCAGGACGGCGCTTTCCTGCGCGACCCCGCGGTGTTCGACCGGTTGTGCGGTCAGCTCGCGCCCGAGCTCGCGAGAAGCCGCCCGGGGGGGCTCGTGCGCGTGTGGTCGGCCGGCTGCGGCGCGGGGCAGGAGATCTATTCGGTGGCGCTGGCCGCCGCCGACCGCCCCGAAGCCCTGCGCGGCGTGGACCTGCAGCTCTTCGGCAGCGACCTCTCCGCCCGCGCCCTGCAGAAGGCGCGCGCCGGGGCCTACAGCCACTTCGAGGTCCAGCGCGGTCTGCCCGTGCGCATGCTCCTGCAGCACTTCAGCAAGCTCGACGACATCTGGCGGCTCTCGCCCGAGATCCGCGGCGCGGTGCGCTGGGCGCGGGTCAACCTCGTGGAGGACCTGTCGCGCCTCGGCCGCTTCGACGTGATTCTGTGCCGCGACGTCCTGCCCCACATGGAGCCCGCGAGCGCGCGGCGCGCCGCCGAGTCGATGGCCGCCCTCCTGGCCCCCGACGGGCGCTTGATCCTGGGCGCGCGGGAGTTGATGCCGCTGCCGGGCTGGAGCGGATCGCAGGGCGTGTTCGTTCAGGGGCAGCCAGCGGTGCTCGCCGCCTGATCTCCGGCTTCCGAACCGTCGCCGTGCTTGACCCCGGGCCGGCGTCGGCCGAACCTGATCGGCGATAACCTGAGCCGACCCGAGGACGCCCGGTGACCGTCGCCCCCTTGTTCGATCTCGCCGGCCGCGTGGCCGTCGTCACCGGCTCTTCGCGCGGGATCGGCCGCGCGATCGTGGAGCGCATGGCCGAGCACGGCGCACGCGTGGTGGTCTCCTCGCGCAAGGCCGGCCCGTGCGAGGAGGTGGCGCGCGGCATCGACGAGCGTTGCGGCGAGGGGCGGGCGATCGCCGTCCCCGCCAACATCTCGTCCAAGGACGACCTGCAGCGGCTGGTGGACACGACGGTCGAGCGCTTCGGGCGCATCGACGTCCTGGTCTGCAACGCCGCGTCCAACCCCTACTTCGGGCCGATGGCGGGGATCGCCGACGACCAGTTCAGGAAGATTCTCGAGAACAACGTCATCGCCAACAATTGGCTGATCCAGATGGCGGCTCCCGCGATGATTGAGCGGCGCGACGGCGCGGTGATCATCGTGTCGTCCATCGGCGGCCTCCGCGGCTCGCCGGTGATCGGGGCCTACAACATCTCCAAGGCGGCCGACTTCCAGCTGGCGCGCAACCTCGCCGTCGAGTGGGGGCCGCACAACGTGCGGGTCAACTGCATAGCGCCCGGCCTCGTGCAGACGGACTTCGCCCGCGCCCTGTGGGAGAACCCGGCCATCCTCAAGACCGCGACCGCCACCACGCCGCTCCAGCGCATCGGCCAACCCGACGAGATCGCCGGGGCCGCCGTGTTCCTGGCCTCCCCCGCCGGTTCGTTCATGACCGGCCAGATCATGGTGATCGACGGCGGCGCCACCATCAGCTCGGGCGTGATCGGCTAGCGCCGTGCTCCGGGCTCGCCTTGCGCGGGCGGGGGGCGGCGCCTAACACCGCCCCATGTCGCGCCCGCCGGCCAGCCGCGCCCAGCGCCTCGCCTGGGCGGCCGAGCTCGTGGCCTATGACGGGCTGAGCGCGCTGTTGCGGGTCTTCCCCGTGAGCTGGGTCTCCGGCCTCGGCGGCGCGATCTTCCGCGCGGTGGGGCCGCTCACGGGCCTGCACCGGTTGGCGGAGCGCAACACGCGCATCGCCTTTCCCGAGCTCACCGCCGCCGCCCGCCACCGCCTGCTCTCCGCCCAGTGGGACAACCTCGGCCGAACCCTGTTCGAGTTCCCGCTGACCGACCGGATCACCCCGGCCACGGGCCGGGTGGAGGTGGTGGGCGCCGAGCGCTTCCACGCGCTCGCGCAGGCGGGCGAGGGAGCTGTGCTCGTCTCCGGCCATTTCGCCAACTGGGAGGTGATGGCGGCGGCCATCGTCTCCACCGGCCTGCGCTGCCGGGTGACCTACCGCGCGGCCAACAACCCGGGCTTCGACCGCCGCATCACCCAGACCCGCGCGCGCTACGGCGTGGAGCTGTTCGCTCCCAAGGGCGGCGGGGAGGGCGGGCGCGAGGTCCTGGACACGCTCAAGGGCGGCGAGGCGGTGGCCTTCCTCAACGATCAGAAGTTCAACGGGGGCGTGGACGCGCCCTTCTTCGGCGCGCCCGCGCGCACGGCGGGCGGCCCGACCCGGCTCGCCCTGCGGTTCGGTCGCAGGCTCCATCCCATGTCGGTCAAACGGCTGCCCAGGGCGCGTTTCCGCGTCACCATCCACCCGCCCATCGAGCTCGCGGCCACCGGCGACCGCGAGCGCGACCTGCGCGCGGGCGTGGCCCAGCTCAACGCCTGGGTGGAGGCGCGCGTGCGCGAGGCCCCGTCCGAGTGGTTCTGGGTGCACAAGCGCTGGGCGGCCGACGCCTACGCCGCCCTGGACATCTGAGCTTCCCGCCTCAGCGCAGGCCGGCGACGAGGGCGCCCAGTCGCCAGCCCGCCTGCGCCAGCCGCGCCGTCGCCGCCGCCTGGGTGTCCGCGACATAGGCGGCGTCGAGCACGGGCGCGTCTGCCGGCGCCGGGCTGCGCGGCGCGGCGCCGCGACGGTAGACGCCGTCCCGCGCCAGCTCGCGGCTCTCCGCCACCCAGCTCCGGAAGGCGGTGACCGGGTGGGCGGGCGGCGGCGCGAGCGGGTCGGGGTGCTCGGCCTCGAGCCTCGCCTCAAGCGCTGCGGGGCTGCCGCGCCCGCGTCCCGCCGCCCCGCCGGCCGAGTCCCAGAACCAGTGCAGCTTCTGCGGCGGCGCGCCGGGCGCGGCGCGCACCCAGGCGGCGTTGCCGCCCTGGTCGGTGAGCGGGAAGCGGGGGTCCATCCACAGCGCCGCGTGCAGGGGCTCGTGCATGTCGCCCACGATGTGGAACACCCAGCACAGGGCGACGGCGCGTTCGCCCGCAGGCGCGTGGGTGTCCCGCGCGATCGCCAGCTCGCGCGGGAAGGCGCGTTCGGCCCCGCCGAAGGCGCGCGGCAGCGCATAGCGCCAGGGCGAGACCAGCTTCTGGCTGTAATGCCAGCTGTCGCGGTCGAAGGACGTACGGCGCACGTCGTCCGACCAGCGCGCCATGAGCTCGAACAGGCGCCGGTCTCGCGCGGGCCCCTGCAGGTCGCCTAGGGCCGCGTCGAAGCGCGCGCGGTCGGGGTGCGCGGCCATGATCCGCACGACGGCGGCGATCGTGGCCGGGTCGCGTCGCAGGAGGTCGTCGTAGGCCAGCGCGCCCGTCGCCATGTGCCCGTCGGACAGCCAGGCGCGCGCCGGCGCGGCGGCGACGAGCGCGAGGAGGAGCCCGGCCAGCGCCATACGGAGACGTCGGGCCTGCCGACCGGTCGTGAGGTACGCCACGCCCCTCTATGGCCCGCCCGCCCCGGCGCGCAACCGGAGCGGGACGACCTGCGCGGAGGTCAGACCTTGTCGGCCTCGACGCCGAAGGTGGAGCCGGTCTTGAAGTTCTTGCCGCGCAGGGTCAGCCGGCGGCCGTCGGGCGACACGGTCATGTGCAGCTCGGTGACGGGCTTGCCGTCGTGGAAGTCGGTCTCCACGAGCTCGCGCTCGCCGATCCGCTTCACGCTCACGGTCGTCACCGCGGGATCGCCGTGGAACGGCGCGGCCGGCCCATCCACCTTGGCGGCGTAGGACTGGCCGGTCGGCGTGGACAGGTGCAGCACGCCGCCTTCCATGCGGAAGGTCTGCTCCAGCGCATTCTGCGAGGCCGCCTCCACCTTCGCGGCGACCCACGTGCCCGAGGTGGCGTGCTCGCCCGGCGCGGGCGCGCCCACCCGCGTCTCGATGACCTTGCCGGTCGAGGCCTTGCCGGGGTTGGTGGTGTCGGTCCAGTTCACCTCTCCCGACTTGCCGTCGGGATACGCGGTCACGCGCGTGCGGCCCACCTCGCGGCCGTTCCTGCGGTCGACGCTCTCAACCGTGTGGGCGTCGACGATCTTGAGGGAGGTCTCGTCGAAGGAGGGCTGTCCCTTGACGCGGTGGAAGGCGCCGTCCGCCTTGATCGAATAGGGCGGCACGCACGAGCGGCACTCGAACGTGCCGTCCTTCACGATCATCACGTTCGGCCGCTTCGAGAGGTCGGCGGTCTTCATGTCGCTGCGCCAGGTGCCGTCAAACGGGCTGGCGGCGTGCGCCGCTCCCCCGAGCGCCGCGACCAGGAGCGCCGCCGCCCCGTTCGCCAAGATCCGCATCATCTCCAGCCCTCCCCTGCGGACGCGCCGCGGCGCCCGTACTCGCCCGCGGATTGCGGGCGCCGCGGACCGTATGTCCGAGCTGAAATGGAGTCGAATCCAGCTTGGCCGTGGTCCGGATGACACATCGACGCGCGCGGACTCGCACGGGGCGTCCGGGCTAGTCTCGTCTGCGAGTCGCCATGCCCATCCGCCGCCTCCCGCCCACGACCGTCGACCGCATCGCCGCGGGCGAGGTGGTCGAGCGACCCGCCAACGCCGTCAAGGAGCTGGTGGAGAACGCGCTCGACGCCGGCGCCACCCACGTCGAGGTGCAGGTCGAGGGCGGAGGCCTGCGCCGGCTCCTCGTCGCCGACGACGGCTGCGGCCTGGCTCCGGGCGAGCTCGCGCTCGCGGTGGAGCGCCACGCCACCTCCAAGTTGCCCGAGCGCGCCGACGGCGAGCCCGACCTCCTGGACATTCGCACCCTGGGCTTCCGCGGCGAGGCCCTGCCCTCGCTCGGTGCGGTCGCCCGGTTGACGCTGACGAGCCGCCCGCGCGCCGGCGGAGACGCCCATGCGCTGACGGTGGAGGCGGGGGCGGTCGGCGCGGTGCGTCCCGCGGCCTTCGCCAATCCGCTGGGCGGAGCGCAGGGCGCGCGGGTTGAGGTGCGCGACCTGTTCCACGCCACGCCGGCGCGCCTCAAGTTCATGAAGAGCGAGCGGGCGGAGGCGCTCGCCATCGCCGACGAGCTGAAGCGCCACGCCCTCGCGCGCGCCGACGTGGGCTTCACCCTCGAGATCGACGGGCGGCGTGTGCTGCGGCTCGCCCCCGAGGCGCCGGGGTCGGAGGGCCGGCTGCAGCGGCTCGCCGCCGTGCTCGGCCGCGACTGGGAGGGGAACGCGCTCGCGGTCGACCAGGCGCGCGACGGGGTGCGCATGACGGGCTACGCGGGCCTGCCGACCTTTCACCGCGGCGACGCGCGCCACCAGCACCTGTTCGTGAACGGCCGCCCCGTGAAGGACCGGCTGCTCGCGGGCGCCCTGCGCGCCGCCTACGCCGACGTGCTCGCGCGCGACCGGCACCCCGTGGCGGCGCTGTTCCTGGAGCTCGACCCCGGGCTCGTGGACGTCAACGTTCATCCCGCCAAGGCCGAGGTGCGCTTCCGCGATCCCGCCGGTGTGCGCGGCCTCATCGTGGGCGGGCTTCGCCACCTCCTGGCGACGGAGGGCTGGCGCGCCAGCTCCACGGTGGCGGGCGAAGCGTTGGAGGTGCTGCGTCGACCGGCCCCGGCCCCGCCGCGCGCGGGATGGACGCCGCCGCCCTCGGCCGCGGGCTGGAGCGCGACGGGCGGCTGGCGCGAGCCCGCCTCCGCCCCGCTGCCCGGCCTGCAGGAGCCGTCGGCGCGGGTCGAGGCGGAGCCCGCGCCCCCCGCTGCGGCTGAGCCCGACGAAGAGCGGCCGCTCGGAGCCGCGCGCGCCCAGCTCCACGCCTGCTACGTCGTCGCCCAGACCCGCGACGGGGTGGTGATCGTCGACCAGCACGCGGCCCACGAGCGGCTCGTGTACGAGCGCCTCAAGGCCGCCGTCGCCGCGGGACCGCCGCCGCGTCAGGCTTTGCTCCTGCCCGAGGTGGTCGACCTCGACCCCGCCGACGCCGAGCGCGTCGCCGCCCACGCGCCCGCCCTGGCGGCGCTGGGCTTGGGGCTCGAGCCGTTCGGCCCGGGCGCGGTGATCGTGCGCGAGGTCCCGGCCCTCCTGGGCGGCCGGCTGGACGCGCCCGCCCTGGTGCGCGACCTCGCCGACGACCTGGCGGAGGGCGGGGAGGGCGAGGCGCTGGCCGAGCGCCTGCTGCAGGTGCTGGCGACCGCCGCCTGCCGCGGCTCCGTCCGCTCGGGGCGGCGGCTCACGGGCGAGGAGATGAACGCCCTCCTGCGTGAGATGGAGGCCACCCCGCGGTCGGGACAGTGCAACCATGGCCGGCCGACCTGGGTGGAGCTCAAGCTCGCCGACATCGAGCGGCTGTTCGGCCGCAGGTGACGCAGCCGCCGCGACGCTCCCGTTAACCTCCCGGTCGCCCCGCGCCGCCTAGGGTGGCGCAGGTTCGACCGAGGTCCTGACACCCCGTGGCGCTCACCTCCCGTCTGGAGCTCCGGCAGGGCCAGGGGCTCGTCATCACCCCCCAGCTGCAGCAGGCGATCAAGCTGCTGCAGCTTTCCAACTTCGAGCTCGACGCCTTTGTGGAGGCCGAGCTGGAGCGCAATCCGCTCCTGGCCCGCGAGGAGAGCGAGGACGACGGCGCTTCCACGCCCGACAGGGCGGAGCCGGCTTCGGCCGACCGCGAGCTGGACGGCGCGCCCGAGCAGGACGCCCGAGCCGACCTCGATGCGCCCGATCACGCCATGGACGCCAACGCTGCGCCCGGCGACCGGCAGGCCGGGGCCGCCGACGCGGGCGGCGCCGTCGATTGGTCGCGCGCGGGGGCTGGCGGTTCGGGCTTCGAGGGGGAGGACGGGCTGGAGGGCGCGCTCTCCGCCGAGCTCACCCTGCACGACCATCTCCACGCCCAGCTCGCCGCGGCCCCGCACCTCGACGGACCCGACCGCGCGGTCGCGGCCGTCCTGATCGACGCGGTGGACGAGGGCGGCTACCTGCGCGGCGACAGCCTGCCGGCCACAGCCGAGCGGCTGGGCTGCGACACCGCTCGGGTGGAGCGCGTGCTCGGCGTGATCCAGGGCTTCGAACCCACGGGCGTGGCCGCCCGCTCGGTCGCCGAGTGCCTGGAGCTCCAGCTGCGCGAGCGCGACCGCTTCGACCCGGCGATGGCCGGGCTGATCGCGCACCTCGAACTCCTGGCGCGGCGCGACTTCACGGCCTTGCAGCGCCTGTGCGGCGTGGACGCCGACGACCTGCGCGAGATGATCGCCGAGGTGCGCGCGCTCACTCCCCGGCCGGGCGCAGCCTTCGGCCAGACGCCGACCCAGGCCGTCGTCCCCGACGTGGTGGTGCGGGAGGACCCGCTGGGTGGCTGGCGCGTGGAGCTCAACACCGACACCCTGCCGCGCCTTCTGGTCGACCAGCGCTACCACGCCGTCGTTTCCGGTCGCGCCCGATCGGCCGAGGACAAGACCTATGTCGCCGAGCAGCTCGCAGGCGCCAGCTGGCTCGTGAAGAGCCTCGACCAGCGAGCCAAGACCATCCTCAAGGTCACGAGCGAGATCGTGCGCCAGCAGGACAGCTTCCTGGCCTTCGGGGTGGAGCACCTGCGCCCGCTCAACCTCAAGCACGTGGCCGACGCCATCGGCATGCACGAGTCCACGGTGAGCCGCGTCACCTCCAACAAGTACGTGGCCACGCCGCGCGGGGTGTTCGAGCTGAAGTTCTTCTTCACCTCGGGCCTCGCCGCCGTCGACGGCGGAGAGGCGCACTCGGCCGAGACCGTGCGCCACCGCATCAAGGCGCTGATCGAGGCGGAGGCGGCCCAGGCCGACGTGCTCTCCGACGATCGGATCGTGGAGATCCTCAAGGAGACCGGCGTCGACATCGCGCGCCGCACCGTCGCCAAGTACCGGGAAGCCCTGCGCATCCCGAGCTCGCTCGAGCGCCGTCGCCTGCGCAAGACGGGCTGAAGGGCGCGCCTCAGCTCGCCAGGAAGGCCTTGAACCGCCGCGCCACCTCCGGCGGCTTCACCGTGGGCCGCCCCAGCGTCGTCATCGACCCCGGCGCGATGCGCAGGTGGATCAGCGCGGGCCCGCCCGCCGCCTTCGCCTCGGCCCAGGCGGCGACCAGCCCGTCGACCGTGTTGGCGCTGGCCGCGTAGGCGTAGCCGCAGGCGAGCGCCACCGCCGCAAAGTCCACCGAGGCCGACACCGTCGCCTGGCCGCCGGTCGAGTCGTGCACGCCGTTGTCGAGCACGAGGTGCAGGAGGTTCGTCGGCGCGTAGGCGCCGATGGTGGCGAAAGTCCCCATCTTCATCAGCGCCGCGCCGTCGCCGTCCAGCACGACCACAGGCTTGGGCGTGTTGAGCGCGACGCCCAGCGCCATGCCGCTCGCCCCGCCCATGGAGCCTACCTGATAGAGGTGCTGCTCGCGGTCATGGAGGGTGAAGAGCTCGCGCCCGCATTTGCCGGTGGTGGCCACGACCGCGGTGCGGTCATCCACGAGCTCCAGCACGCGCCTGAGGGCCGCCTCGCGCGAAGGGCGTTCGCCGCCCGCCTCGTGATGGTCGCGGCGGCCGGGCGGGCGCGGGCCGGTGGGGGCTTGGTCGAGGCCGCCGTCGTCCACCGCTCCCTTGGGCAGCACCCAGGCGGCGGGGAGGCCCGTGGCGTCCATGTGCTCGCCGGCGCGGTCGAAGGCGGGGCCGAGCGCCGCCGGGTCGGCGGACACGTCCTCCACGGGCAGGCGCATGAGGCGCAGGAGGTCGTGGGTGATCTCGCCCATCAGCTCGTGCTGGGGCTCGTCCTTCAGCCCCGGCTCCCCGCGCCAGGTGGTGACGAACAGCGTGGGGATGCGGAAGGGAAAATTGAGCGAGGTCAGCGGGTTGACCGCGTTGCCGAGCCCGGAGTTCTGGCACATCACCACCGTACGACGGCCGGCGAGCCAGGCGCCCGCCGCGATCGCCACGGCTTCGCCCTCGCTCGCCGCGCCGACGTAGTGGAGCGACCGGTCCGAGAGCACGCCGTTGATCAGGGGCGTTAGGAAGGAGCACGGCACGCCCGTGTAGAAGTCGAACCCCCGCGCGCGGGCGGCGTCTATGAATTGGGCGGCGGTGATCATGGGGCGGGGTGTTTAGCGGGGTGGGCACGGGGTGGCGAGGGTGGCGTTAGACGCTTTGTTCTGTCAGCGCGGAGGGGGCCGCCGTGCTCGGTCGCGTCAAGGGTTCGCGCTCCGCGCCGGCCTGTGGCCCCCCTTGACCCGCCCTGCGCGCGACGGCTGACGCGGGGGCGTCGGGACGCGGGGCGTCCCTCCGATCAAGTTCGACAACGCCTCCGGCGGGTCGAACACAGGGCTTCAACTGTAGGGGGGCGATGGGGGCGACCGTCGAGCTCGAACGGCTCCGGCTGCTCCAGAAAGCGCCGCCCGCCGATGGCGGGCTCCGGCAAGCAGCAGCCCTGTGTTCGACGCGGGCCGCAGGCCAAGTCGAACTTGTTGGAAAGGACGCCCCGCGTCCCGACCCCTCCGGTCAGCCGTCGCGCGCAGGGCGCGTCAAGGCAGGCGCGGAACGCGCCTCCTGCGTAGCAGGTCGCCTTGACGCGACCG
>CAXTAO010000027.1:0-38728 GCA_964242625.1 uncultured Caulobacteraceae bacterium
TCTTCGCTGCGCTGCGCCCTTGACCCGCCCTGCGCTCGACGGCTGATCGAAGGGGTCGGGACGCGGGGCGTCCCGTAGTTCAAGTTCGACTTAGGCCTGCGGCCCGCGTCGAACACAGGGCTGGGGCTTGCCAGAGCCCGCCATCGGCGGGCGGCGCTCGCTGAAGCGACCGAGCCGCTCGGGCTCGACGGTCGCCCTAGCCGCTACCCTCACAGGTGAAGCCCTGTGTTCGACCCGCCGGAGGCGTTGTCGAACTATGGAGCAGGGACGCCCCGCGTCCCGACGCCCCCGCGTCAGCCGTCGCGCGCAGGGCGGGTCAAGGGCGAAGCGTCAGCGGAGAGCCGAAGGCGTCCCTTGACGCGACCGAGCACGGCGGCCCCACCCGGCATCAGAACAAAGCGCCCGAAACGACCTACCCCGGCCGCCGCAGGTACACCGCCGCCTGGTCGCCCCGCCCTTCCGCGTTCAGCGCGTCGCTGCGCGCCCGCCAGCGCGCGATCTCTTCCGGCGAGAACACCCCCGGCGCGCCGCCCCAGCGCGAGCGACCCCCATCGTCGTGCAGCGGGATGTCGCGGCGGTACTGCTCGCTTGCCCAGAACTGCAGCTCGTAGCTGTCGCTGACGGCGCCGTCCCAGACGAGGCCCGCCTCAGCCGCCAGCCGGCGCAGGCTCTCGCGCGTGTGCAGGAAGAAGTGGCGGGGCGCGTCGAGCTGAACCCAGTCCGCGCCGTAGATGCGCCACGCCTCGCTGTCGGTCACCGGCAGGCGCAGGAGCGCCCGCCCGCCCGGTCGGAGCCGTTCGGCGATCTCGCGCATCGCCCCGCGCGGGTCGGGCAGGTGCTCGAAGGCGTGGTGGAGCATGATGACGTCCCAGCCGCCCCCCGTGTCGGCGAGGGAGGCGCGCCGGACCTCGAGCCCGTTCGCGTGGCGCACGTCGGCTTCGATGAAGGCGTCCACCCCCGCGCCGCCCGTGAAGCCCGCGAGGGCGAGCTGGTAGAGGAGCCGCCCCGAGCCGCAGCCCACGTCCAGCACCCGGCTCCCGGGCGTGAGGTCGAGCGGGCGCAGGGACCACAACGGCCGGCGCATGTCGGCGTGCACGACCGCGCGCGCCTCGTCCTCCGGCAACGTCAGGAGCGCGCGCACCGCCTTGCCCCAGACCGCGCGCCGCGCCGGGTCGTCGAACTCGGCGTCGAGGTCGGCGCCGAAACTGTAGTAGCCCGGGCCGTAGTAGCGGCCGAGGTCGGCTGGCGGGTCTAGCAGCCGCACGCAGCCGCACCGGGCGCACTCGCCGTAGGTGAAGGGGTCGCGCAGGCCGAACATCATCTCGCGCGCGCGATGCTCCCGCCCGTCATCGCCGCCGCAGACGGCGCATCGGAACGTCGGCGCCGGCCGGGGCGCCGTCCACGCACCGGGAAGGGGATCCGGTCGCGGCACGGGATGGAAGGCGCGCGCGCCAAGGGGATCGACCAGCTCGGCGCGGATCAGCGCGCCGGTGGGTTCCTCGCCGCCGGCGTTAAGCGCGCGGTCGCGCGGGGGAGCGTCGCGCGTGGCGGGATCGGCCTTCCACCAGGGCGCGAGGTCGGGCCGGGGGCGCACGGGCGTGTCGTACACCCGCGCCAGCGTGGGGAGCTTCACCTCCAGAAAGCCCGGCTCCGGCGGGCCGTCGGCGACGAAGCGCTCGAGAAACGCGCGCGGCAGGGCGGCCAGGATGAACAGGCACGCCCACAGCGGGCCGTCGTAGCCGTGCGCCTCGAGAAGCCAGGCGCGAAGCGTGGCCAGCGCCTCGCGGCCAGGGGCGTGCGCCCCGCCCCATCCCCACCAGCCCTCGACCTCAGCGAGCGGCCGGTCGCCGGAGAATACGGCCTCGCCGTCGCGCAGGTCGCCGAACAGCTCGGACAGCGGCGCGGCGAGGTGCAGGTCCCACTGCATGACCACCAGCGTGTCCCAGGAGAGGGCGAAGCCGCGGTCGCGCGCCCAGGCGGCGATCACCTGGTCGCCGCACACCCAGCGCCACTCGGCGGTGGACGGGGCGTCGTAGCTCCACAGGTCGTCCAGGAGCGGGCCCAGCGCCGCGCGCGCGGCCTCCGCCCCCTCCGGCTCGCCGCCGTAGAGGCCGTAGATCGCCACGCCCGGGTTCAGCCGCCTGAGCTCGTGCACGCGCGCGCGGCACACCTCCAGTCGGTCGTAGAACCAGAACAGCGCGGCCAGACGCGGCCGCGACCAAGCGCGCGAGGGGGCGCGCGGCGCGTCGGGCTCGGCGAGGGCGGGGGCGGGCGGGGCCATCGCGCGGCGCTTAGGCCGCGGCGCCCGCGGCGGCAACGTGCCCGCCCGCCGAGCGGCCGCGCGCGCGCCGGCCCCCGGCTTGCTGTAGGGAGAGGGTCAGTCCCGCCCAGGGAGCCCGGGAGCCGCACCGCCCTCCATGCCCGACCCCGCTGGCTTGCCCTTCGCCAACCCCTATGCGCACGGCTTCCTGCGCGCGGCGGCCTGCGCGCCGCCCGTGCGCCCGGCCGAACCGGCGTTCAACACGGAGCGGACGCTCGAGCTGGTCCGGCGCGCCCACGACGAGGGCTGCGCGCTCCTGGTCTGCCCCGAGCTCGGGCTCTCGGCCTACGCCATCGACGATCTCCTCGGCCAGGCCGCGCTCCTCGACCGCGTGCGCGAGGCGGTGGCGGAGGTGGCGGCGGCCACGGCGGGGCTGCGGCCGCTCGTCTTCGTCGGCGCGCCGCTGGCGGCGGAGGGCCGGCTCTACAATTGCGCGGTGGCGGTGGGCGCGGGCCGCGTCTTGGGCGTCGTTCCCAAGAGCTTCCTGCCCAACTACCGCGAGTTCTACGAAGCGCGCTGGTTCGCCTCCGGCCGGGATGTCGCGGGCCGCACCATCGAGCTGGCGGGCGATGCGGTTCCGTTCGGAACCGACCTCCTGTTCCATCTGCGCGGCGCGGTGGACGCGCGGGTGCACGCCGAGATCTGCGAGGACCTGTGGACGCCGCAGCCGCCCTCCTCACGCGGAGCGCTGGCCGGGGCGGAGGTGCTGGTCAACCTCTCCGCCTCCAACGTGGTGCTCGGCAAGGCGCGCACGCGCCGGCTCCTGTGCGAGTCCCAGTCGGCGCGGTGTCTGTCGGCCTACCTCTACTCGGCCGCAGGCGAGGGCGAGTCGACCACCGACCTCGCCTGGGATGGCCACGCGGCGATCTACGACCTGGGCGAGCCCCTGGCGGAGACCCTGCGCTTCGGCGCGGGCGATCCCATGGTCGCGGCCGACCTCGACATCGGCCGTATCCGGCTGGAGCGCCTGCGCACCGGCAGCTGGGGCGACGGCCAGGCGGAGGCGCTCGCACGCGGGCCGGCGTGGCGCACGGTCGAGCACGCCTATGAGGCCCCGGCGGGCGCGCTCGCCCTGCGGCGGCCCGTCGCGCGCTTTCCCTTCGTTCCCGACGATCCCGCGCGCCTGGCGGAGACCTGCGAGGAGGCGTGGAACATCCAGGTGCAGGGGCTGGCCGAGCGACTGCGCGCGACGGGCGTCGAGCGGATGGTGATCGGCGTCTCCGGCGGGCTCGACTCGACGCAGGCGCTGATCGTCGCCTGCCGCGCCGCCGACCGGCTGGGGCTCCCGCGCGCCCACGTGCTGGCCTACACCCTGCCGGGCTTCGCCACCTCCGACGCGACGAAGGGTTACGCCTGGGCGCTGATGCGCGCGCTCGGCGTCACCGCCGCCGAGATCGACATCCGCCCCGCCGCCCGCCAGCTCCTTGCCGACATGGACCACCCCTTCGCGCGCGGCGAGCCGGTCTACGACCTGACCTTCGAGAACGTGCAGGCGGGCCTGCGCACCGACTACCTGTTCCGCCTGGCCGGCCAGAACGGCGCGCTGGTGGTGGGCACGGGCGACCTCTCGGAGCTGGCGCTGGGCTGGTGCACCTACGGCGTCGGCGACCAGATGAGCCACTACAACCCCAACGGGGC
Organism: uncultured Caulobacteraceae bacterium; assembly: GCA_964242625.1. GTDB lineage: Bacteria > Pseudomonadota > Alphaproteobacteria > Caulobacterales > Caulobacteraceae > JASLDZ01. The sequence continues at coordinate 3,959 of CAXTAO010000027.1, forward strand.
GGTGCCCAAGACGCTGATCCAGCACCTGATCCGCTACGCCGCCGAGGCGGGTGAGTTTCCGGAAGCCGCCGACACGCTGCAGGCGGTGCTCGCCATGGAGATCAGCCCCGAGCTCGTGCCCGCGGGCGAGGGCGGGGCGGGGCCGCAGTCGACCCAGGCGGCGGTCGGACCCTATCCGCTGCAGGACTTCACCCTGCACCACCTCACACGCTTCGGCCGCGCGCCGTCCGACATCACCTACCTCGCGTGGACCGCGTGGAGCGACGCGTCGCGCGGGGCGTGGCCGCCCGGCCTGCCCGCGGGCGACCGGCGCGCCTACGCTCTGTCCGAGATCACTGGCTGGATGCGCCTCTTTCTCCGGCGCTTCTTCGCCAACCAGTTCAAGCGCTCGGCCCTGCCCAACGGGCCCAAGCTCACCTCTGGCGGCTCGCTCTCGCCGCGCGGCGACTGGCGCATGCCGTCGGACGCGCCCGCCGACGTCTGGCTCGACGAACTCGCCCGCAACACCCCCGCCGACGATCCCGGCCCGGCGCCCGCGCCGTGAGAACCCCGTCGACGCCCCAAATCGAGGCCCGAGTCGCCCGCGGGACACGCTCCGCCGCATTGGCGCCTCGCGCATGCGGTTCCTATGTTGACAAGCGGATGACCGCACCCCGTCGTGGCGGGGAACTCACAGGCTCGCGCACATGAACGTTCGAAATCTGGCGATCTGGGGCGTCTTCATCGCCGTCCTGGTCGTGCTCTTCTACGGCGTGCTGCGCCACGGCCCCGGCGAGACGGGGGCGGTCGACGACATCAGCTACACGCAGATGATCGGCAAGATCGACGGCAACGAGATCAAGGAGGCGATGATTAAAGGCGAGAGCGTGCTCGCCACCGACGCCGGCAAGCATCAGTTCTCGACGGTCTTGCCGCAGGACAGCGACATCCTGAAGCGGATGGAGGCGCACAACGTCAACATCCAGGCGCGCTCGTCGCAGCCCAGCGTGTGGTTCCTCCTTCTGCAGTCGCTCCTGCCGATCGCGCTGATCGCGGGCTTCTACATCTTCTTCATGCGGCAGATGCAGGGGGCCGGCAAAGGCGCCATGGGCTTCGGCAAGTCGAAGGCCAAGCTCCTCACCGAGAACAAGAACCGCGTCACCTTCGAAGACGTGGCCGGGGTGGACGAGGCCAAGGACGAGCTGAGTGAGATCGTCGACTTCCTGAAAGACCCGGCCAAGTTCCAGCGGCTAGGCGGCAAGATCCCCAAGGGCGCGCTCCTGGTCGGCCCCCCCGGCACGGGCAAGACGCTTCTGGCCCGCGCCGTCGCCGGCGAGGCGGGGGTGCCCTTCTTCACCATCTCGGGCTCCGACTTCGTGGAGATGTTCGTGGGCGTGGGCGCGAGCCGCGTGCGCGACATGTTCGAGCAGGCCAAGAAGAACGCGCCCTGCATCATCTTCATCGACGAGATCGACGCGGTCGGCCGCCACCGCGGCGCGGGCCTCGGCGGCGGCAACGACGAGCGCGAGCAGACGCTGAACCAGCTCCTGGTCGAGATGGACGGCTTCGAGGCCAACGAGGGCATCATCCTCGTGGCCGCGACCAACCGGCCCGACGTGCTCGACCCCGCCCTGCTGCGTCCCGGCCGCTTCGACCGTCAGGTCGTTGTGCCCAACCCCGACGTCGGCGGGCGCGAGAAGATCATCCGCGTGCACATGCGCAACGTGCCGCTGGCGGCCGACGTCAACGTCAAGACGCTGGCGCGCGGCACCCCGGGCTTCTCGGGCGCCGACCTGATGAACCTCGTCAACGAGGCGGCGCTGATGGCGGCGCGTCGCAACAAGAAGATGGTGGGCCACCGCGACTTCGAAGACGCCAAGGACAAGGTCATGATGGGCGCTGAGCGCAAGTCCATGGCCATGACCGACGAGGAGAAGAAGCTCACCGCCTATCACGAGGGCGGCCACGCCATCGTGGCGCTGACCGTCCCCTCGACCGACCCGGTGCACAAGGCGACGATCATCCCGCGAGGCCGCGCGCTCGGCATGGTCATGCAGCTGCCGGAGGGCGACCGCTACTCCATGCGGCTGCAGCAGATGACCTCGCGGCTGACCATCCTGATGGGCGGGCGCGTGGCGGAGGAGCTAATCTTCGGGCGTGAGAACATCACCTCCGGCGCCTCGTCCGACATCGAGCAGGCTACCAAGCTCGCCAAGGCCATGGTGACGCGCTGGGGCTATTCGGACGAGCTGGGCCTCGTGGCCTATGGCGACAACCAGGACGAGGTGTTCCTCGGCATGAGCATGGGTCGAACCCAGGCCGTGTCGGACGAGACCGCCAAGAAGATCGACGCCGAGGTGAAGCGGCTGGTCCACGCCGGCTACGACGAGGCCAAGCGCATCCTCACCGAGCGGCTGGAGGACCTGCACGTCCTGGCCAAGACGCTCTTGGAGTTCGAGACGCTGACCGGCGACGAGATCATCAAGGTGCTGCAGGGCATCCTTCCGGTGCGCGACGCGCCGGAGGAGCCGAAGGCGGTCACGGGCTCGGTGGCGGTGCCGCTGACGCACGCGCCCAAGCCCCTGCCGTTCCCGCCGGGCGGCGCTCCCGCCCCGGCCTGACGCGCCGCCTCACAACGCTGATGCGCGACGGCGCCGGTCCGAAAGGGCCGGCGTCTTCGTTTGCGGCTCAGAAGTCGAGGTCGTCGTAGTGCGGTGCGGGTGGCAGGCCCGGCTGGCGATCGGCGAGAAGCGGGCGGAACGCCGGGCGCGACTTAAGCCGGCTGTACCAGCTGCGCACGGCGGGGAAGTCGTCCCACCGCACCTCGCCGACATAGTCGATCACCGACAGATGCGCGGCCGCCGCGAGGTCGGCTAGGCTCAGCCGTTCGCTCGCCAGATGGTCGCGCGCGGCGAGAAGCGCCTCCATCACGCCGAGGTGGGCGCGCAGCGCGTCGCGCCCCGCGCGCAGGTTGGCGAGGTCGGGCGCGCCCAGGCCCAGGAGCCGCTTCTCCATCTTCTCGTGCAGGAGGAGCGCGTTGACCTCGCCGTCGAACTTACGGTCGAACCACTGCAGGAGCCGCCGCACCTCGGCGCGCCCGCGCGGGTCGGTGGGCAGGAGGGCGGGGCTAGGGTGCACCTCCTCCAGATGATCCAGCGCCGCGCGGGTCTCGCAGGCGGTGACGGCGACCCCGCCCGAGCGCTCCACCAAGACGGGCAGGAGGCCCGAGGGGTTGAGCGCGGCGAGGCCCTCCGGCCGTTCCCAGTAGCGCTCCACGACCTCCGTATAGCCCAGCCGCTTCTCCCCCAGCGCCAGCCTGACCTGGCGCGAGAAGGGGTCGAGCGGGAAGTGGTGCAGGATGCGTTCGACGGGCATGGCGGGGCGTCGCCTTGCCTAGGCGGCCCGCCTTAACGCCGCGTTCACCCTGCTCCCTCGGCCCCGGACGCCACGTGAACCGAGGGCGATAGGCTGCGTTCTTCCTGGTCCGGCGCGGCGCCCCCGTTCAGGCGCGCCGGATGTTTCAGATCAGGTGGAGACCCTCATGCAGCCCGACGCCCAAGCCCCGGTCGAGACCCGCTTCGACGTGCAGGTGTCCGGCAAGCAGATGGAGGTGGGCGAGGCGCTGCGAAGCCGGATCACCGACGCGCTGATCGCGGGGATCGGCCGGTACTTCGACCGGGGCGGCGAGGCGGACGTGCACATCCAGCGCGACGGCCACGGCTTCTGCGTCGACCTCGTGGTGCGCCTGGCCACCGGCCAGCGGCTCGTTTCGCGCGGCTCGGCGGGCGACGCCCACGCCGCCTTCGACGTGGCCCTGACCAAGCTCGAGACCCGCATCCGCCGCTACAAGCGCCGGCTCGTCAGCCACAAGCCCCACAACGGCGGCCCGACCGCCCGGGCGGAGGTCGCCGCCTACACCGTACTGCGCGCGCCCGAGGACGAGGACGACCTCGCCACCGACGAGTGGGGCGCCGACGGCTCGGCCGGGAACGGTGCGCCCGCCGCCGCCATCATCGCCGAGACCCAGTCGGAGGTGCGCACCGCCACCGTTTCCATGGCGGTGATGGAGCTCGACCTGACGGAAGCGCCGGTGGTCCTGTTCCGCAACGTGGCGCACGGGGGGCTCTCGGTGGTGTACCGCCGGGCTGACGGCAACATCGGCTGGCTCGATCCCGAGCGCGACCGCCCGCAGGCCGGCTGAGGCGCCGGGCGGCAGGCGGAGGGGCGGCGATGGACATCGGCGACCTGCTCGACCCGGGCGCCGTGGTCGAGCGCGTGGGGGCGTCCAGCAAGCGCCAGGCGCTGGGCGCGGTGGCGGAGGTGGCCGCCCGCGCGCTGGGCGGCGACCCCGCCGCCCTTCTCCAGTCCTTGGTCGAGCGCGAGGCGCAGGGCTCCACGGGCTCGGGAGGCGGCGTCGCCCTGCCGCACGCCGAGCACCCCGGGCTGCAGCGAGTGCGCGCGGTGTTTCTTCGCCTCGACGAGCCGGTCGCGTTCGACGCGGTCGACGACCAGCCCGTCGACCTCCTGTTCGCCCTGTTCGCCCCGCCCGGGGCCAAGGCCGACCACCTGCGCGCCCTGGCCCGCGCCGCGCGGCTTCTGCGCCGGCGCGACGTGCGCGCCGAGCTCCGCGCGGCCCGCGGCGCCGACGCCATGTACGCGCTCCTGGCCCAGGAGGCGCAGCCCGCCCCGGCCTGAGGATGCGCGGTCGCGCCCGCCGCCGATCGCGTCCTGGCCGCCCGGCCTAGGCCGTCAGGACGCGCCCCCCGCACACCTCCACGGGCCACGGCCGCAGGCTGCGCTTGATGCACGGTCCCGCCACGCACAGCCCGTCCTCCGGGCGGAACATGGCGCCGTGGGTCCAGCACAGGATCCAGGCGCCTTTCGCGTCGAGATAGCGATCGGGCTCGGCGGCCAACGGCGCGCCGGTGTGAGGGCAGCTGTCGACATAGCCGCGCACCTCCTCGCCCCGCCGGATAACGAAGCCCTGGAACGGCCGTCCGTCCGGCTCCGCGGCGGGGAAGCTGAACCCACGCGCGCCGGGGTCGGGCAGCTCGTCCAGACTGCAGAGCGCGTGGCCGGCGGCCGGGCGGCCGTCGTCGCTCACGCCCCCGCGTCCGCGAAACCGCCCACCACCAGGCGCCAGGGCTCAACCGAGACGGCGGCGAACAGCCCCGCCCGGGCGTAGGGATCGTCGGCCGCCCACAGCTCCGCGGCCGCCCGGTCGGCCGCCTCAACGATCAGGAGCGACCCCGTCGAGCGGCCCTGCGCGTCGAGCCAGGGGCCGCCCAGCCGCACGCACGCCTCCCCGGCCAGCCAAGCCAGGTGCGTGTCGCGGGTGGCGGCGCGCAGGTCGAAGCTCTCGGGATTGTCGCGGCAGGAGATCGTGAACAGCGGCACGCAGGCGCTCCCTTCAGCTCGGATCGGCTTCGGCGCGGAGCGGCCGGGCGAGAAGGGCGTCGATCGCCTCCTGTACGCCGGCCTCCCCCGCAAGCACGAGGGCTACGGCCTCGCAGATCGGAGCCTCGACGCCCAGCTGGGCCGCCAGCCGGCGCACCGCGGGAGCCGACGCCACCCCTTCGGCCACCGTGCGACGGCCGCCCAGCGCGTCTTCCAGCCGCTCGCCGCGGCCGAGCGCCAGCCCCACGCTCATGTTGCGCGACTGGGCCGACGAGCAGGTGAGCACGAGGTCGCCCAGGCCGCACAGGCCCGCCAGCGTCTCCGCCCGGCCGCCCAACGCCACGCCCAGCCGCGTCATCTCCGCGAAGCCCCGCGTCAGGAGGGCGGCGTGGGCCGAGCGGCCGAGACCGCGCCCTTCCACCACCCCGCAGGCGATGGCCAGCACGTTCTTGACCGCGCCCCCCGCCTCCGCGCCGGTGAGGTCGTCGCTGAGGTAGGGCCGGAAGCCCGGGGCCGCGAAGGCGCGCGCCAACCGCTCGCCCAGCTCGGCGTCGGCGCACGCCAGGGTGACGGCGGTGGGCAGCGCGCGCGCCACCTCCGCCGCGAAGCTCGGTCCCGACAGCACGGCGGCGCGCGCCTGGGGCAGCGCCTCGGCCAGGACCTCGTGGGTGAGACGGAGCGAGCCCTGCTCGACGCCCTTGGCGCACAGCACCACCGGCAGCCCCGGCCGCGCGTGCGGGCCGAAGCTCTCCAGCACGCCCCGCAGGTGCTGGGCGGGCGCGACCGCCAGCACGAGGTCGCACGCGGCGAGGTCGGCCATCTCGGCGGTGGGTGAGACGGCGGCTTCCAGCCGCACGCCGGGCAGGTAGAGGCGGTTCTCGCGCTCGGCCGCCAGCGCCCGCGCGACCTCTGGCTCGTGCGCCCAGAGCGTGACGGGAAGGCCTGCGCGCGCCAGCACCTGCGCGAGCGCCGTGCCCCAGGCGCCCGCGCCCAGGACGCCCGCGTGGCGGAAGGGCGCGCTCACGCCTTGGCCCCCTTGCGACCGGGCGTGTGGACGGGGGCGATGCGCGCGGCTTCGGCGTCCAGCGGCCAGCGCGGGCGGGCGGGGGCGTCGAGCCCGTCCACCATCCCCAGCGCCAGCCGCTCGGCCCCGGCGAGCGCGATCATGGCGGCGTTGTCGGTGCAGTAGCGCCCCGGCGGCGCGGTGAAGCGGAAGCCCGCCCGGCCCGCGGCCGCCTCCAGCGCGGCCCGCACCGCGCCGTTGGCCGCCACCCCGCCCGCGGCGACGAGGAGCCGCGCCGCGCCCGGGTGCGCCCCGGCCCACAGCGCCATGGCGTGCGACGAGCGCTCAGCCAGCTGGTCCGCGATGGCGGCCTGGACGGCGGCGGCGAGGTCGCGCCGGTCGGCGTCGCTGCGCACCTCGCGGTCGATCACCCGCGCCGCGGCGGTCTTCAGCCCGGAGAAGGAGAAGTCGCACCCGCCGCGGCCCGCGAGCATGCGGGGCAGGGCGTAGCGTTCCGGGTCGCCCCCGGCGGCCGCCCGCTCCAGCGCCGGCCCGCCGGGGTAGGGAAGGCCGAGGTGGGCGGCGATCTTGTCGAACGCCTCGCCCGCCGCGTCGTCGATGGTGGCGCCGAGGCGCCGGTGGTCGCCCACGCCGCGCACGTCGATGAGCTGGCAGTGCCCGCCCGACACCAGGAGCAGGAGGAAGGGGTAGGGCGCCTCGCCCTCCAGCCGGGCGGAGACGGCGTGGCCTTCCAAGTGGTTCACCGCCACGAGCGGCAGGCCGCGCGCCAGCGCGATCGCCTTGCCGGCCGAGAGCCCTACCATCACCCCGCCGACGAGGCCGGGTCCCGCGGTCGCGGCCACCCCGTCGAGCCCGTCCATGCCGATCCCCGCCTCGCGCAGCGCGCGGAGGATCGCGCCGTCGATGGCCTCCACGTGCGAGCGCGCCGCCACCTCCGGCACCACCCCGCCATAAGGGGCGTGCTCCTCGGCCTGGCTCGCCACCACCGACGACCGCACCTTCGCACGCCCGTCCCCGTCCAGACGCACCACCGCCGCGGCGGTCTCGTCGCAGCTGGTCTCGATCCCGAGCACGGTGAGGGGGACGGGGATGCCGGGCTCCTGCGAGTTGCGGCGGACGGCGGAGCCGGGCTAGCTCACCACCTCCCTCGCCGACCTAGGCCGCGCACCCCGCCCATGCAATCGCCCCCGCCCGAGGCCGCTCCGCCCGTCTTGACCGAGGGCGCCGCCGGACATGCGGCGGCCGGACCCGTGCGGGTGGGCGCGCGCGGCTCGCTCCTGTCGCGCACCCAATCGGCCTGGGTGCGGCGGCGACTGGCGGAGGCGCTGGGCGGCGCGGAGGCCGACGCCGACGCGCTAGCCCCGCTCGTGGTCATCACCACCACCGGCGACCGGGTGCAGGACCGCCGGCTGCTGGAAGTGGGCGGCAAGGCCATGTTCACCAAGGAGATCGAACAGGCGCTGATCGACGGGCGGATCGACGCGGCGGTGCACTCGGGCAAGGACCTGCCCGCTGAGGGCCCCGACGGCCTCGTCATCGCCGCCTATCCCGAGCGGGAGGACGCGCGCGACGCCCTCCTCACCCGCGACGGGCGCGCGCTGGACGCCCTGCCGCGCGGGGCGCGGGTGGGAACCGCCAGCCTCCGGCGCCAGGCCCAGCTCCTGCGCCAGCGGCCCGATCTCGAGATCGTCATGCTGCGCGGCAACGTCGACAGCCGGCTCGCGCGGCTGGAGGCGGGCGAAATGGACGCGATCGTGCTGGCGCTCGCGGGGCTGCGTCGGCTGGGGCTGGACGATCGCCCCCACCAGCCGCTCGACCCCTGGGCCGCGCCCCCCGCCCCCGCCCAGGGCGCGCTCGCCCTGCAGACCCGCACCGCCGACGCGGACCTCGCCTGGGCCCGCACGCTGGACCACGCCGAGACGCGCGTCGCGGTCGCCGCCGAGCGTGGGGCGCTGCAGGCGCTGGAGGGTTCGTGCCGCACCGCCATGGGGGCCTACGCCCGGCTGGAGGACGGGCGCGTGCGGCTGGTGGTGGAGGCGCTCGTCCCCGACGGCTCCGCCCGCTTCCGCCGCGAGGGCGAAGCCGCGGCCACGGAGGCGGACGCGCGCGCCCTGGGGCTCGAACTCGGGACCGCCGTGCGCGCCGACGGCGGCGACCGGCTCGAATGGATGGGGGCGGGCTGAGCCCGGCGGCCCCGCCCCGCGGCCCCGTCTGGGTCACGCGCGCCCGGCCCGCGGCGGAGGAGACCGCCGCGCGCCTGCGGGCGCTGGGCTGGACGCCGCTGGTTGAGCCGCTCCTCCTGCTGCGACCGCTGCCCGTGGAGCCTCCGGCGATGGACGGCGTGGGCGCGCTCGCCTTCACCAGCGCCGCGGGGGTGCGCGCCTTCACCGCCCTTCACCCGGGCCGCGACCTGCCGGTGTTCGTGGTTGGGGCGGCCACAGCCCGCGCCGCCCGCGCCGCGGGCTGGAGCGCCGTGCTGAGCGCCGACGGCGACGTGGCGGCGCTCGGTCGGCTCCTGGAGCGCAAGGCCCCGCCCGGCCGGGTGCTCGCCCCCGGCGCGCGCGAGCCCGCCGGCCTCCTTCCCCGCGCCGAGCGCCTCGCCGTCTACGCCGCCGAGCGTGAGCCGGGACCCTGGCCGCAGGCGCTGGAGGCCGCCGCCCGCGCGCGCCTGCCGGTCCTCCTGCAGTCGCCCGCCGCCGCGCGCGCCCTGCGCGACGCCGCGCCCGGCGGGGTCCCGACCGGCGACCGGTGGCTCGTCCTGGCGCTCTCGCTCGCCTGCGCCGAGCCCCTGGCCGGCCTCGCGGGGGAGGTGCGGATCGCCGAGCGCCCGACGGAGGCCGCCCTCCTCGCCCGGTTGGACGGTTGACCCGCGACGCCGCGCCCGCCTTGGCGCCGCGCCCCGCCGCCGCTATGGGAGACCCGCCCCCGAGCGGGCCGCCTTAGCTCAGCCGGTAGAGCGGCGCATTCGTAATGCGTAGGTCAGGTGTTCGAGTCACCTAGGCGGCACCACTCCTTCCCCCTTCTCCCGTTCGATCGTCGGGCGGCACCGACGGACGTGGCGGCCGCGACACAGCCGAGGACGGCCCGTCGCGCCGGGACTTGCGGACGCGGTGTTATGTTGTAACAGCCCTCGCCTCGGCGGAGCGGCTCATGACCAACGGCAAGACGGGGTTCCTGGCGGTGACGGCGGCGACAGCGGCGCTAGCGGGCGCCGCCAGCGCGCAGGCTCCGAGCGCGGCGGGACCGACGCCGGCCTCGCAGGCCACGACCGCCCCCGCCAGCGCGCCGACGCCGGCGCCGGCCGGTCGCAACGCCGGGGTGGTGGTGACCGCGCGGCGGCTCGATGAGGCGCGCCAGACGATCAACCCCGGGCTCGGCGCCACCACCTATTCGGTGACCCACGACACCATCGAGGCGCTGCCGGGCGGCGAGGACCAGCCGCTCAACCAGGTGATCCTGCAGCTGCCGGGCGTGGTGCAGGACGGGTTCGGCCAGCTGCATGTGCGCGACGACCACAACAACCTGCAGTACCGGCTGAACGGGGTGATCCTGCCCGAGGGCATCAGCGTGTTCGGCCAGACGCTGTCGCCGCGGCTGGTCGAGAAGGTCGACCTGATCACCGGGGCGCTCCCCGCCCAGTACGGCCTGCGCACGGCGGGCATCCTCGATCTCACCACCAAGAGCGGGGTGTTCGAGAACGGCGGCTCCGTGTCGATCTACGGCGGCAGCCACGGCCTCTACGAGCCGTCGTTCGAGTACGGCGGGCGGGTGGCCGACAGCAACGTCTTCGTCTCGGGCTCCTTCACCCGCAACCAGCTTGGCATCGAGAACGTCAACGGGGCCTACGGCGCCGCCCATGACCGCACCGACCAGGGCCAGGTGTTCGTCTACGCCGACCACATCCTGTCGGAGAGCGACCGGGTGGCTTTCACCGGCGGCTACTCCAACGCGCGCTTCCAGATCCCCGACCCCGTGGGGCTGCAGCCGGACGGGAGCTTCGCGCTCGCGGGCTCCGACGGGAGCTATCCCAGCGAGCAGCTGAACGAGCGCCAGCGCGAGGTGACGGGCTTCGCCCAGGGCAGTTGGCTGCACCACGCCGGCCGCTGGACGCTGCAGACCTCGCTATTCGGCCGCTATTCGACGCTGAGCTACACCCCCGACGTCACGGGCGAGCTCCTCTACAACGGCCTGGCGCAGACCGCCTTCAAGGCCGACACCGCGGTCGGCCTGCAGTCGGAAGGCGTGTACCGGCTGTCCAGCGCCCACACTCTGCGCGGCGGAGTGATCATTCAGGGCGAGCGCGCCGAGTCCAAGACGTCGAGCCTCGTGTTCCCGACCGACGACGCCGGGGCGCAGACCTCTGACACCCCACTGTCGCTCGCCGAAAACGGCGGCAAGAGCCAGTACACCTACAGCGTGTACCTGCAGGACGAGTGGAAGATCACCCCCACGCTGGTGCTCAACTACGGCCTGCGGGGCGACGCATTCAACGCCTATCGCAACGAGCGCCAGCTCAGCCCCCGCATCAACGCGGTGTGGACGCCGTTGGACGGCACGACCGCCCATATCGGCTACGCCCGCTATTTCACGCCGCCGCCGTTCGAGCTGGTGGGCTCGCAGACCGTGGGGCTGTTTCAGAACACCACCGCCGCCTCGCCGCTGACGCAGGACACGACGCCCTTCGCCGAGCGGCAAGACTACTACGACGTGGGCGTGCAGCAGCGCGTGTCGCAGGTGACGGGCCTGACGCTCGGCGTCGACGCCTATTACCGCAACTCGCACAACCTGATCGACGAGGGGCAGTTCGGCGCGCCGATCATCCTCACGCCCTTCAACTACCGCTACGGCTACATCCACGGCGTCGAGTTCAGCGGCAACTATGCCCACGGGCCGTGGCTCGCTTACGCCAACTTCGCTTGGGCCAAGGCTCAGGGGAAGGACATCGTCTCGTCGCAGTTCTCCTTCGATCCCGGCGACCTCGCCTATATCCAGGACCACTACATCTATCTGGATCACGATCAGACCTACACGGCCTCGGCGGGGGCCTCCTACCGCTTCCGCGAGGGCGCGCTGCGCGGGCTGCAGCTCGGGGCCGACGCGCTCTACGGCTCGGGGCTGCGCGCCGACGGCGAGGTGCCGAACGGGGCGTCGCTGGCGGACTACCTGCAGGTGAACCTGACGGGCTCCTACGGCTTCACTCTGCCCGGCGCCGGCAAGGTTTCGGCGCGGCTGGACGTGATCAACGTGGGCGACACCCGCTACGAGATCCGCGACGGCTCGGGGATCGGCGTGGGCGCGCCGGAGTACGGCCCGCGCCGAGGCTTCTTCGGCGGCCTGACCAAGAGCTTCTGATGGCGGACGGGGGCGCAGGCGCGACCGGGCCTGAACCCGCCTGCGCCGTCGCGCCAGGGCCGCACCTCCACGACTTCCTGGGGGCCGACCACGGCCGCCACGAGCGGCGCACGCGTTGGGTGGTGGCGGTCTCGCTCGTCGCCATGGCGGCCGAGTTGTGGGGCGGGCGCGCGTTCGGCTCGGTGGCGCTCACGGCCGACGGCCTGCACATGTCGACTCACGCGGCGGCGCTGATCGCGGCGGCGGCGGCCTACGCCTACGCCCGGCGGCGCGGCAGCGATCCGCGCTTCAGCTTCGGCGCGGGCAAGGTGGGCGACCTCGCGGCCTTCGGCAGCGGGGTGGGGCTCCTCGCCATGGCCGGGCTGATCGCGGTGGAGAGCGTGGCGCGCCTCTTCCGCCCGGAGCCCATCGCCTTCGCCCAGGGCGCGGCGGTGGCGGCGCTCGGCCTCGGGGTGAGCCTCGTCAGCGCCGTCCTCCTCCACCACGGGCCGGCGGCGGAGGGGCACGACCACGGGCGCGACCACAACGTATGGGCCGCCTACCTCCACATGGTGGCCGACGTCGCCACCTCGGCCCTGACCATACTGGCGCTGGAAATCGGTGCGCGCACGGGCTGGACCTGGCTCGATCCGCTGGTCGGGCTGGTGGGCGCGGCGCTGGTGGCGAGCTTCGCGGTGCAGTTGATGCGGCGCGCGGGCGGCGTGCTGCTCGACCAGCAGGCCGACCCGGCGCTCGCGGCCGAGGTGCGGCGCCGGCTGGAGGACGGGGGCGGGCGCGTCACCGACCTCCACCTGTGGAGGCTGGGGCCCGGCCACCTCGCGCTGATCGCCCAGGTGTCGGCGACGGCGCCGCTGGCCGTCGCCGACTACCGCGCGCGGCTGGCCGGCCTACCCGGCCTGTCGCACGTGACGCTGGAGGTGGAGCGCGTCGCGCCGTCCGGCTTGCCGACCCCGGCGCGATCCGCGAGGCTCGCGCCGTGACCGCCGCCGCCTGCCAGCACGACGGAGGGCGTCCCGCGCCGGAGAGCGCGGTGGCGGGCGCCCTGCACCGGGCGGAGGCGCGGATCGCAGCGCTCGGTCAGCGGTGGACCGCCCCGCGTCGGCGCGTCTACGAGCTTTTGGTGCGCCACGGCCGGCCGGTGAAGGCCTACGACCTCATGGCGCTGTTCGGGGCGGCCCGCGCCGCCAAACCGCCGACCGTCTACCGCGCGCTCGAGTTCCTGGAGAGCTGCGGTCTGGCGCACCGCATCCCCAGCCTCAACGCCTACCTCGCCTGCGGCCACGCCGGGCATGACGAGGCGGCGGGCCCGGGCGCCGGGCACGCCGCCGCCTTTTTGATCTGCGACTGCTGCGGCGGCGCGGACGAGTTCGCGCCCGACGTGCTGGCCGCCGCCTCGCTCGCCGCCGCCGGTCGTGGCTTCCGCCCCCGCGAGGTCTCGCTGGAGGTGCGGGGCCGCTGCGGCCGATGCGCCTGAGCCGGAACGCGCCCGTCAGCGGACGGGCAGGTTCCCCCCTGTCCGGGTCGGTCTCGCCCGAAAGCGTTGGGTCCTTGCGGCCGAGCGCGCGTCCGCCCGGGTCGGCCCCGCCGTCCTCGTGGTGGTGGCTCTCGCGGCTCGCCTCCGCCGACTGGGCGCTCGCACGGCTGAGGTCGCCGTCGGTGTCGGCGGCGTGCCTCACCGTGGCTTGGGGCGAGGGATCGTTCCGATCAGGCATGATGCGGCTCTTCGGGTGTGACCTGCGCACAGCGCCGGGCGCATGAGGGTGTCCCGTCGGCTTTGACAGTCGAAGGCCACACGCCCCAAGCTGGCGCCAGCCGTCCGCCTCCGCTGGAGCCACCTCGCCATGCCCGTCCTCACCCGGCCCGAGGGCACGCCCGCCGTCGACCTCCACCTGTCGCGCCGCGGTTGGCTGGGCGGCGCGGCCTTTGCGGCAGGCTACGCCGCCTTTGCGCTGGACGCGGCCGCAGCGCCGATCACCACCGACGGCGAGGGGCTGGTCGCCGAGACCGTGTCCATCACCGAGGGCGCGGGGGCCGTCCCCGCCTACGTCGCGCGCCCCGCCGCGCGCGGCCGCTACGGCGCGGTGGTCGTCGTCAATGAGGTGTTCGGCGTCCACGAGTACATCCGCGACGTGTGCCGCCGCTTCGCCAAGCTGGGGTATGTGGCGATCGCGCCCCAGTTCTTCGTGCGCGCCGATCCCGACAACCGGCTGGCGACCACCGAAGACTTCGGCGAGATCCAGAAGATCGTGGGCCAGGCCCACAACGAGCAGGTGATGGGCGACGTCGCCGCCGCGCTCGACTGGCTCAAGGCCCAGCCCTTCACCGACCGCCGCCGGCTGGCGATCACGGGCTTCTGCTGGGGGGGTGCTGTGGTGTGGGAGGCGGCCACGCGCTTCCCCGAACTGCGCGCGGGCGTGGCCTGGTACGGCCGGCTCTCGCCCCCCGCGCCCGGCCAGTTCATGAGCGACGACGCCGAGCGCCGCTGGCCGCTGCAGCAGGTAGGCGAGATGCGCGTGCCCGTGCTCGGCCTCTACGGCGGGCAGGACAAGGGCATACCCACCGCCGACGTCGACCGCATGCGCGAGGCGCTGCGCGCCGCGGGCAAGACGGGCTACGAGCTCGTCACCTACCCCGAAGCCCAGCACGGCTTCCACGCCGACTACCGCTCGAGCTACGACCCCGCCGCCGCCAAGGACGGCTGGGCGCGCCTGCAGCGCTTCCTCCTCGACCATGGCGTGACGCCCGGCCCGAAGCGCGGGATGTTCGGCTAGCCCCGCCAACGCCGCTTGACGGGCGGAACGCAAGCGGAACATGGTCGGGGGTGGACGACGCGTATCCGCTTCCGCCCGACACCGACGCTCAGGGCGTCGAGGCGCCCGCCGCGCTCTCGATCGAGCTCTCGGCGCGGCCGCAGATCACCGGGCGGGTGACGCGGGGGGCGGCGCGGCTCCTCACCGGGCTGGGCCTCGCGCCGCTGGCGGAGGCGCCGTTGCCCAACGGCCGGCGCGCCGACCTCATGGCGCTAAGCCCGCGCGGCGAGCTCGTGATCGTGGAGGTGAAGAGCGGGATCGAGGACTACCGCGCGGACGGCAAGTGGCCGCAGTACGGCCCCTACTGCGACCGCTTCTTCTTCGCCGTCGACCCCGAGTTCCCGCGCGACCTCCTGCCCGCCGAGCCCGGGCTGATCGTGGCGGACGGCTTCGGCGGCATGGTGGTGCGGGAGGCGCCGGAGCACCCGCTCGCCCCCGCGCGACGCCGCGCGCTGACCCTGCAGTTCGCGCGGTTGGCGGCGTGGCGCGCGCTGGCGGGCTAGGCCGCGCGAGCCTCAGCGCGGCGCGCGCTTCGCCAGGATGCGCTGCAGGGTGCGGCGGTGCATGTTGAGCCTCCGCGCGGTCTCCGAGATGTTGTGGCCGCAGAGCTCGTAGACGCGCTGGATGTGCTCCCAGCGGACCCGGTCGGCGCTCATGGGGTTCTCGGGCGGCGGCGGCGCATTGCCCTCGCGTGCGGCCAAGAGGGCTCGCGCCACGTCGTCGGCGTCGGCGGGCTTGGGCAGATAGTCCACCGCGCCGGCCTTCACCGCAGCTACCGCGGTGGCGATGTTGCCGTAGCCGGTCAGCATGACCACCCGCGCGTCGGGCCTGAGCTCCTGGATCGTCTCCACCACCTGCAGGCCGTTGCCGTCCTCCAGCCGGAGGTCGAGCACGGCGAAGGCGGGGGGCCGCTCGCGCACCGCGGCGATCGCCTCGGCCACCGAGCCGGTGAGGCGGACCTCGAAGCCCCGGCTCTCCAGCGCGCGACCGAGCCGCGTGCGGAGCGGCGCATCGTCGTCCAGCACCAGCAGCGTTTTCTCGGGCAGGGCCGCGACGGAGGCCGTCATGTCGGTCATGGGTTGCGCCGCCGCCCCGTGCTGATTGTTGTAAATGACAGTCTGTCGCACGGCGGCATACCGCCGCAAGAGGGGGCTGGCAATCAGAGCTCGGCGGGGGGCGCCTCCACCCGCCGACGCGGCCAGCGTACGCCGATCACCGCGCCGCCCGTGCGCGCGTTGCGGAACTCGACGTCGGCGCCCGTGCGCTCCAGGAGCGTCTTGGCGATGAAGAACCCCAGCCCCATGCCCTGATGGTGCGTGCGCGAGTTCTCCGCATTCGGACGGGTGGTGACATAGGGCTCGCCCAGGCGGCCGAGGACGTCCGGCGGGAAGCCCGGCCCGTCGTCGCGCACCTCCACGATCAGCCGCTCGGCGTCGTAGTAGGCGTTCACCTCCACCAGCGACTCGGCGAAGTCGACCGCGTTCTCCACGAAGGCCGAAAGCCCGTGCAGCACCTCGGGCAGGCGGCGCACCTCGAGAATCGACGCCCCGACCGCGCAGGTGACCTCCGGCTCGACCGCGACCGGTCCCGCGCGGAAGGGTTCGGAGATCTCCTCCATCAGCTGCGACAGGCTCATCCGCTCGTGGCGCACGTCGGACGCCTCGGGTGAGCGCGACAGCTTGCGCAGGATGTCGCGGCAGCGTTCGGCCTGGCTCGCAAGGAGGGAGATATCCTCATGCAGGGCGGTGCCCGCCTCCAGCTCGCGCAGCATCTCCTTGGTGACGACCTGAATGGTGGCCAGAGGCGTGCCGAGCTCGTGCGCCGCCGCCGCGGCCAGCCCGCCCAGCGCCGACAGGCGCTGTTCGCGCGCCAAGACGGCCTGGGTCGCCGCCAGCGCCAGCTCCATCCGCGCCGCCTCCGCCTGCGCCTGCCAGGCGTAGAGCGCCGCGAAGCCGATCCCCGCCGCCGTGCCCGCCCACAGGCCGATCTGGTAGGTCTCCGGCAGGTCGAGCGCCGAGCCGCGCATCCAGGGCAGCGGCAGGGCGACGAAGTAGAGCGCGCTGACCGCCGCCACCGCCACCACGCCCACGAGCGTGGCCCAGCGCGCCTCCAGCGTCGCCGCCGCCACCGTCACCGGCGCGATCAGGACGCAGCTGAAGGGGTTCTGCAGCCCGCCGGTCAGCGCCAGCACGGCCGTGAGCTCGGCGATGTCGAGCCCGAGCTGCACCAGCGCCTCGCGCCGGCCGGCGATGCGCGTCTGCGGCCGGCCGACCGCCAGCACGTAGTTCACGAGCGCCGCGGCGGCGACGATGCCCAGCCCCGCCACGATCGCCGGGCGGAAGCCGAACCCCGCGCCCACGAGGAGAAGGAGCGTCGCCTGCGCGCCTGTCGACACCCAGCGCAAGAGGATCAGCGTGCGCAGGCGCAGGCCGCGGCGCGCCTGCGACCAGTCCCACAGCCCACCTTCCGGCGTCTCGTCCAGGACGGCGCGGCCGCCTTGCTGGCGCCCCGGGTCGGCCTTATTCCCCTGCGCGGACCCAGATGGGCTGGAGGGCGCGCCGTAGAACGGCTCGGCCGGTCGGACCTGGAGCGAGGGCGGCGGCATGCGGGGACGGGGCGACGGCGCGGACCGGAAGACGTCCGCCCCCCACCATGGCGGCTCGCCTGCCCGAACGAAAGCGCCGCCGCCCCGCGCGCGGGTGGGCGGGATCGGCGTGGTGCTGGCCGCCCTCGCGCTGGTCGCGCTGGTGGGCTTCGCCCTCCTGCGATCCCCTGGCGTCTCCGGCTCCGGCCCGTCGGGAGGCGAGGCGGCGGTGGGCGGCCCGTTCCGCATGGTCGACCAGAACGGGCAGGCGGTGGACCAGCACGTGCTCGACGGCCGCTGGAGCGCGGTCTTCTTCGGCTACGTCTCCTGCCCCGACGTCTGCCCCGCCACTCTGCAGACGCTCGCCGCCGCGCAGGACCGGCTGGGCGCGCGCGCCAAGGATGTCCGCGTGGTGCTGGTGACCGTCGACCCCGAGCGCGACACCCCCGCCCAGCTCAAGGTCTATCTCTCCCAGCCCGACTTCCCGCGGGGAACGCTGGGACTGACGGGCACGCCGGCGCAGGTGGCGCGGATCGCCAAGGCGTATCGCGTCTACTACCAGAAGGTCCCACGCAGCGGCGGCGCCTACGACATGGACCACTCGGCGGCCATCTACCTGATGAACCCGCGCGGGCGCTTTACAGTCCCGCTCTCGGAGACGCTGGGGCCGCAGCGGCTCGCCGACGCCATCGGCCGAGCCATGGCCGGGCGGGCCTGAGCGGGCGGCCGGGTCGCCTCCCGCGGGCGCACGCTGGCGCAAGCCCGCGGGCGGGGCCATGTTGGCGCTTTCGCAACTGCAGCACGGCTAGGCTGCAGGCGCGCAGGAGACGCCGCACCCCATGCTCTACGCCTGGACCGAGTGGGCCTACGCCGCCCTGACCCCGGCGCGGCTGGGCGCCCGGGCGGCGCGCGACGTGTGGGGCGCGCCCAGCAATCCCTGGCGCGACACCGAGCTCGGCCGCAATGTCTTCGCCGGTGCCGACCTCCTGGCCAACGTCACCCGCCGCTACGGCAAGCCCGAGTGGCGCATCGATCAGGTGAGCGTCGACGGCCGCCCCGTGCGGGTGCAGGCGCAGACCGAGTGGAGCTCGCCCTGGTGCCGGCTCGTGCACTTCGAGCGAGACCGCGCCGACCTGCGCAAGGCGGGCCGCCGCACGCTCGACCCGCCCGTGCTGATCGTGGCGCCGCTCTCCGGCCACTACGCCACCCTGCTCCGTGGCACGGTGGAGCGCTTCCTCCACGACCACGAGGTCTACGTCACCGACTGGGTGAACGCCCGCGAGGTGCCGGTGATGGAGGGCCGCTTCGACTTCCACGACTATGTGGACCACATCCGCGCCATGCTGGCGGCGGTGGGGCCGCGCGCGCACGTGGTGGCGGTGTGCCAGCCGGGGCCGCCGGTCCTGGCCGCCGCCGCGCTGATGGCCGAGGACGGCGACCCCGCGCGCCCCGCCTCCATGACCTTCATGGGGAGCCCTATCGACGCCCGGTTGGCCCCCACCGCGCCCAACCACCTCGCCACCGAGCGGCCGTTCGCCTGGTTCCGGTCGAACATGATCGACACCGTGCCCGCGCCGCATCCGGGCGCGATGCGGCGCGTCTACCCCGGCTTCGTGCAGCTCTACAGCTTCCTGCAGATGAACGCCGAGCGCCACCAGGCCGCGCACCGCCGCTACTTCGACGACCTGGTGAAGGGCGACGGCGACGGCGCCGCGCGCCATCTCGACTTCTACGACGAGTATCTGTCGGTGCTGGACCTCACCGAGGAGTTCTATCTCCAGACCATCGACTACGTGTTCCAGCGCCACCTTCTGCCGCGCGGCCTCCTGGAGCACTGCGGGCGGCGCGTGCGGCCCGAAGCGATCACCGACGTGGCGCTGATGACGGTCGAGGGCGAGGAGGACGACATCTCGGGCGTGGGCCAGACCCAGGCCGCCCACGCGCTCTGCACGGGGCTGCCCGACGGGAAGAAGGCGCTTTACGTCCAGCCGGCGGTTGGCCACTACGGCGTGTTCAACGGCCGCCGATTCCGCGACGAGATCTACCCGCGGGTGCGCGACTTCATCCGCGCCCACGACGCGCCGGCGGCGCAGGGCTGACGGCGCACGCCCGGGCGGGGACGGACGGCCGCCGCGGCGGCCGGCGCGACCGTTCCCGTCCCGCGCCGATCGCTCAGCGCCGGGAGGCCAGGGCGGTGGTCGCGGTGGTGCGCGCGGCGGCGTAGTCGCGCTGGGTGTCCGCGGGCAGGCTCTCGCGCACGGTGCGGCTCACCCGCGCCACGCAGGACGAGTCGCGCAGTATGCTGCCGGTGACCGGCGGCTGGGCGTCGCACCAGGCGCGCGCCTGAGCGCCGATCCGCGCGTCCAGCGCCTCGGCGCCGGCGGGGCGGCTCACGTCCAGGTCGGAGTAGCGCAGGGTGATATCCTGGGCGAAGGCGGTCGAGGACAGGGCGGCGACGGCGGCGGCGGCGGCGAACATCGACTTGATCATGGCTTGTGTCCTTCAGGCGGTGGCGCATGTGCGCTGAACGACCGATGTATGGACGCGACGACTTGCGGAAGCAGCTTAACTCAGGGTCATGAAGACGAATTCATGTTCGAACACTTCCTGAAATCCCTGTAATGTCTCCGTGTACTGCAGATAGATGAGACCGCGTGGGCCAGTCGGCGCGTGGCCGGCGTGGCCTTCGCATCGCGGCTGACACACGGCGCGCCACAGCGGCGCCGCAGCTCTCGGGCGCCATCGCTAGGCCGCCCCGTCGCGGCGCCGGAGATCGCCTCGCCCATGCGCCCCGCCCTCGGCCTCGCGCCTTTCCTCCTCGCGTCGGCTCTGGCCGGGGCCTCGATCGCCCAGCCGGCGCCCAACGGCCCTCAGGCAGGCGCGCCCGACGGGCCGGCTCCGCCCTTTGCACCGGGCGCGGGCTGGCGCGACCGGGCGCCGTCGCCGCAGATGCTCGAGGCGCGCCGCGCGGTGCGCGCCCAGTGTGAGGCCGACATGGCCCGACTCTGCCCCGAGGCGGCGGCTGCTCCGGTCCCCCAGGAGGGCGCGCCCACCTCCGCCCGCGGCGGGGGCTACGGCGGCCGGCGCGGCGGGGCCATGCGCTGTCTGCGCGAGCGCCAGAGCGAAGTCTCGCCCTCCTGCAGGTCGGCCATGGAGGCCATGCGCGCGGCCCGCGGCCCGCGTCCGCCGGGGTCCGACGCGCCCGGCGGCCCGACCCCGGACAGCTCCGCCCCGGAAGGCGCGGGGCCGCCCGTCGCGCCCCAGGGCTGAGCCGCGCCTATTCGGGGTAGGCGAGCTTGCGGTCGCGCTTGGCGAGCACCCGCAGGCGCAGAGCATTCAGCTTGATGAAGCCCGCCGCGTCTCGCTGATCGTAGGCGGTCGCGCCCTCCTCGAAGGTGACGAGGTCCTGGTCGTAGAGGCTCCACGGGCTCTCGCGCCCGGTGATGGCGACGTTGCCCTTGTAGAGCTTCACGGTCACCCGCCCCTCGACCGCCTCCTGGCTCTTGTCGATCAGCGCCTGCAGCATTTCGCGCTCCGGCGACCACCAGAAGCCGTTGTAGATCAGGCTCGCATAGCGCGGCATGACCTCGTCCTTCAGGTGCATGGCCCCGCGGTCCAGCGTGATGCTCTCGATCCCGCGATGCGCGTGCAGGAGGATCGTCCCGCCCGGCGTCTCGTACACGCCGCGGCTCTTCATGCCGACGAAGCGGTTCTCCACGAGGTCGAGCCGGCCCACGCCGTTGTCGTGGCCGAGCGCATTGAGCCTGGCGAGGAGGGCGGCGGGCGACAGGCGCTCGCCGTCGATAGCGACCGGGTCGCCCCGCTCGAAATCGAGGGTGAAGACGGTGGGACGGTCGGGTGCCTCTTCGGGCGAGATCGTGCGCTGGTGGACGTACTCGGGGGCCTCCACCGCCGGGTCCTCCAAGACCTTCCCCTCCGAGGAGGAGTGCAGAAGGTTGGCGTCGACCGAGAAGGGCGCGTCGCCGCGCTTGTCCTTGGCGATGGGGATCTGGTTCTCTTCGGCGAAGTGAAGGAGCGCCTCGCGGCTCTTGAACGCCCACTCGCGCCAGGGGGCGATCACCCGGATGTCGGGCTCGAGCGCGTAGTAGCCGAGCTCGAAGCGCACTTGGTCGTTGCCCTTGCCGGTCGCGCCGTGACACACCGCATCCGCCCCCACCTGCCGCGCGATCTCGATCTGGCGTTGGGCGATCAACGGCCGCGCGATGGAGGTGCCGAGGAGGTACTGCCCCTCGTACACTGTGTTGGCGCGGAACATGGGGAAGACGAAGTCGCGCACGAAGACCTCGCGCAGGTCGTCGACGAAGATGTTCTCCGGCTTCACGCCCAGCGTCAGCGCCTTCTCGCGCGCGGGCCCGAGCTCCTCGCCCTGGCCGAGGTCGGCGGTGAAGGTGACCACCTCCGCGCCGTACTCGGTCTGCAGCCACTTCAGGATGATGGAGGTGTCGAGCCCGCCGGAGTAGGCGAGCACGACCTTGTGCACAGGGCGGTCGGCGGGGGTCGGCATCGGGGGGCTCCTCGCGGCGCGCGCCTTCAAGCGGTTCGCGTGGGCGAGGGCAAGCGGTTCGCGCGGGGTCGGCGTCGGCGATGCGCGCGGAGATTGCGCCTGCGACGTTTTGGAGGGCGGCATCACAGGTTAATCTGCCGGCAACCCTGCCCGGGGAGGCTGCACGCGTCCGCAACACCGGTCATGGACCCTGCAATGCCGATGCTCGACGGCGGACCCGCCGCCGTACTCACCGCGATCAGCCAGTCCATGGCGATCATCGAGTTCACGCCCGAGGGCGTCGTGCTCACCGCCAACGCCAACTTCTGCCGCACCCTGGGCTACGAGCTCGCGGAGATCAAAGGGCGCCATCATCGGATGTTCGTCGACCCGGCGTTCGCCCAGAGCGTCGAGTACTCGGACTTCTGGGCCGCGCTGGCGCGGGGCGAACACGACTCCCGCGAGTACCGCCGCCTCGGCAAGAACGGGCGCGAGGTGTGGATCCGCGCCGCCTACATGCCGGTGCGCAATCCGCTCGGGCGCGTGTGCAAGGTGGTCAAGGTCGCCGCCGACATCACCGCGGAGAAGCAGGCGGCGCTGGAGACCGACGGCAAGCTCGCCGCCATCGGCCGCGCGGCCGCGGTGATCGAGTTCACGCCGACGGGTGAGGTGCTCGACGCGAACGACAACTTCCTCAGCGCGCTCGGCTACTCGCTGGACGAGATCCGCGGGCGCCACCACCGCATGTTCGTCGAGCCCGAGTTCGCCCGCTCGGCGGAGTACGAGGGCTTCTGGCGAGGCCTGGGCGAGGGCCGCTTCGTCGCCGCCGAGTTCAAGCGCGTGGGCAAGGGCGGCCGGCCCGTGTGGATCCAGGCTTCGTACAACCCGATCCTGGACCTCGGCGGGCGGGTGGTGAAGGTGATCAAGTTCGCCTTCGACATCACCGAGCGCGCCCAGGCGTTGGAGGAGGTCCTGGTCGACGTCGGCGGGGCGCTGGCCCAGGTGGCGCAGGCGGACCTCTCGGGGCGGCTCGCGCCGTCGACCAACGCCGCCTTCGGCCCGCTCCGCCAGGACTTCAACCGCGCCCTCGACAAGATCGCCGAGGCGCTGTCGCACGTGTCGACGAGCGCGGAGGCGATGCGGGGCGGCGTGGGCGAGATCGGCCAGGCGGCGGACGACCTGTCGCGGCGCACCGAGCAGCAGGCGGCGAGTCTGGAGGAGACGGCGGCGGCGCTGGACGAGATCACCGCGACCGTCCGCAAGACCGCGGAGGGCGCCCACCACGCGCGCACCACCGTAGGCCAGGCGCAGGCGGATGCGGAGCGCTCGGGCGCTGTGGTGCGCGACGCGGTGGCGGCCATGGCCGCGATCGAGGGCTCGGCCGGCCAGATCGGCCAGATCATCGGCGTGATCGACGAGATCGCCTTCCAGACCAACCTCCTGGCGCTCAACGCCGGGGTGGAGGCGGCGCGCGCGGGCGACGCGGGGCGGGGCTTCGCGGTGGTGGCCTCGGAGGTCAGGGCGCTGGCCCAGCGCTCGGCGGCCGCGGCCAAGGAGATCAAGACGCTGATCACCGCCTCCACCCGAGAGGTCGGGCACGGGGTGGCGCTGGTCGGCGAGACCGGGCGCGCCCTGGAGCGGATCGTGGCGCAGGTGAGCGAGATCTCGGGCGTGGTGGGCGAGATCGCCGCCTCCGCCCAGGAGCAGGCGGCCGGCCTCTCCCAGGTCAACACCGCGGTCAACCAGATGGACCAGGTGACCCAGCAGAACGCCGCCATGGTCGAACAGTCCACCGCCGCGGCGCACACCCTCTCGGGCGAGGCGGCCGAGCTCGCCCGCCTCGTCGGCCAGTTCCGGCTGGGCGGCCCCGCCGCGACGCCCCCGCGCGCGGCCGCGCCGGTCCGCCGCCCCACCCCCGCGCCCGTACACGCCCGCCCCGCGCTGAAGACCACCGGCCGCGGCGGCGCCGCGCCTCGACCCGCGGCCGACGTTGACGGCTGGCAGGAGTTCTGAGCGGCGCCGGGGTCACGCAAGTAGGCGGCCTCGGTCACCGACCGGACGCTCGCCCACACGCTCCAAATTTGAATCTAGCTTGACCGCCACGCTCGCTTCCGGGCGTCGAGACGCGATCATGAGTCCCGAGCCGCACGGGCGGGACGGTCTGGCGCTCCTGCGCCAGGGCCGTAGCGACGAGGAGGTGGAGCGCCTCACCGGCCTCACCCTCGTTCAGATCGTCGGCCTGCGCGCAGGGCTGGCGACCGGCTCCAGCGCGGCGCTGGTCCGCGCGCCGGGCGCTTCGCGCCGCCGCTGAGCGCCCCACGCCGGCGCCCCGCCTCGCGCTAGTGCGCCTCGTCCCAGGTGCGGGCCGCCTTTGCATCGACGTCGAGCGGCACGCTCAGCGCCACGGCGGGCTCCGCCGCCCGGCTCATCACCGAGCGCGCCAGGGCGCATACGGCGTCCGCCTCCGCCTCGGGGGCCTCGAACACCAACTCGTCGTGCACTTGCAGGAGCATGCGCGCCTCGAGCCCGGCCTCGGCCAGCGCGCGCGGCATGCGCGCCATGGCCCTGCGGATCACGTCGGCGGCGGCGCCCTGGATCGGGGCGTTGATGGCGGCGCGCTCGGCGGCCTGGCGCTGGCCCATGCCCTTGGCGCGGATGTCGGGCACGTGGATGCGCCGCCCGAACAAGGAGACGACGTAGCCGTGCTCCCGTACGAACTGGCGCGTGCGGTCCATGTAGTCGCGGATGCCGTGGAAACGCTCGAAATAGGTCTTGATGTAGGCCCCGGCCTCCTCCTGCGGGATGCCGAGCTGGTTGGACAGGCCGAAGGCCGAGATGCCGTAGACAATGCCGAAGTTGATCGCCTTGGCGCGGGAGCGCACCTCGCTCGGCATCCCTTCCACCGGAACGCCGAACATCTCGCTGGCGGTGCGGGCGTGGATATCCACCCCGTCCTTGAAGGCCTGCTTGAGCTGAGGGATGTCGCCGATGTGGGCGAGGAGCCGGAGCTCGATCTGCGAATAATCGGCGGACACGAGCACCCGCCCCGGCGGAGCGATGAACACGGTGCGCAGCTGGCGGCCCACCTCCGTGCGGATGGGGATGTTCTGCAGGTTGGGCTCGGTGGCCGACAGCCGCCCCGTGGTGGTGGAGGCCAGCATGTAGGTGCAGCGCACACGCCCGTCGTCGGCGTGGGCGGCGGTGAGGAGGGCGTCGGCGTAGGTCGACTTGAGCTTCGAGATCTGCCGGTGCTCAAGGATGGCGAGCGGCAGGGGGTGGCCCGCCGCGCCCAGCGCCTCCAGCGTGTCGGCGTCGGTCGACCAGGCGCCCGTCGGCGTCTTGCGGCCGCCGGGCAGCCCCTGCTCGCCGAACAGGACGTCGCCGATCTGCTTGGGGGAGCCCAGGTTGAACGGGTGACCGGCTAGCTGGTGCGCTTCCGCCTCGCGCTCGGCGATTTTCAGGCCGAACTCGTGGGAGAGGCGGCGGAGCCGCTCGGGGTCGACGAGCACGCCCGTGCGCTCCATGGCGGCCAGGACCGGCGGCAGCGGGCGCTCCAGCGTCTCGTAGGCGGTGACGAGCCGCTCGTGCACGAGGCGCGGCTTGAGGAGGGCGTGGAGCCTGAGCGCCAGGTCCGCCTCCTGGGCGGCGTAGGCGGTGGCGGCGCGCAGCTCGACCTGCGCGAAGGCGACCTGCTTCTGCCCCGTCCCCACCACCTGTTTCCACGGGATGGGCGCGTGGCCGAGGTGCAGCTGGGCCAGCTCCTCCAGCCCGTGACCGTGGGCGCCGCCCTCCAGCACATAGGAGATCAGCATGGTGTCGTCGTAGGGCGCGCAGTCGAACCCCGCCGCCTGGAAGGCGCGGATGGCGGTCTTGATGTTGTGGCCGACCTTGAGCACGCCGCGGCTCTCCAGCAGCGGGGCGAGGCGCGATAGGGCGAAGTCGGGGTCGAGCTGTCGCCAGCCGCTCCCTTCCTCGGCCCCCCCCTCGCCGAACTGAAGCCCCGGCGCGACGCAGTGGGCCAACGGCAGGTAGGCGGCGCAGCCGGGCTCGGTCGCCAGCGCGACGCCCCAGATGCCGTTCTCGCCGCAACTCGCATCCGTCTGCACCGAGAGGCCCAAGACGCCCATCTCGTGGGCGCGGGCGATCCAGCGGTCGAGCGCGGCCTCGTCCTGGATCAGCTCGTGCTTGGCCGTGTCGATCTCGACGGGGGGCGGCGGCGGCCGCGGCGTGCGGCCGGCCGGTCCGTCCCAGCCGCCGGCGTGGGGCGGGGCGGCGGGCGAGGCGGGCGTCTGCCCCGCCCCCACGCGGCGGGCGAGCCCGCGGAACTCCAGCGTCTCGAGGAAGGGGCCGAGGACGCCGGGGTCGAAGGGGCGAACGCCGAGGTCTGCGAGCGGCTCGGGCAGGGGCGCGTCGTCGGCCAGCCGCACGAGCTCGCGCGACATGCGGATCTGGTCGGCGTAGGTCAGGAGGGTCTCGCGCCGCTTGGGCTGTTTGATCTCGCCCGCGCGCTCCAACAGCGTGTCGAGATCGCCGTACTCGGTGATCAGCTGGGCGGCGGTCTTGATGCCGATGCCCGGCGCGCCCGGCACGTTGTCGACACTGTCGCCCGCCAGCGCCTGCACCTCGACCACCTTGTCGGGTGCGACGCCGAACTTCTCGAACACCTCGGCCGCGCAGATCTTCTTGTCCTTGACAGGGTCGAGCATGCAGATCTGCTCGTTGACGAGCTGCATCAGATCCTTGTCGGAGGAGACGATCACCACCTCCGCGCCCATGGCCGCCGCCTGGCGGGCGTAGGTGGCGATCAGGTCGTCGGCCTCGTAGCCCTCCATCTCGAGCGCCGGCACGCCGAAGGCGCGGGTCGCCTCGCGCACCAGCGGGAACTGAGGGATCAGGTCGTCTGGCGGCGGCGGGCGGTGCGCCTTGTAGTCGGCCGAGATTTCCTTCCTGAAGGTCGCCTCGCTCTTGTCAAACACGACCGCGAGGTGGGTCGGCCCCTTGAAGGCCTTGGCGTCGTTGCCCTGGCCGTGGTCGGCCAGGAACTTCCACAGCATGTTGCAGAAGCCCGACACCGCGCCCACCGGCAGGCCGTCCGACTTGCGCGAGAGCGGCGGCAGAGCGTGGAAGGCGCGGAAGATGTAGCCCGAGCCGTCGACGAGATAGAGCCGCATGGGCGCGTCCGGCGCGGCGGGGGGAGGGGTCGTCGCGTCCGTCACCTCCAGCGCGTCGGGGAGGGCTGAGGCCGGCGGGGCGGAGGCGTCGTCCATGCGGCGCAGAATAGGCGGGCGCGGTCGACGGGTCGACGGGTCGCGCCGAGCGTAGAGCGCCTTCCTCGGCGCGCGGGCGGCTCGCGGCCCCACCCAGCGCGCCCATGGCCCCGCGCGGAACGGCGAAGCTCCGCCCACGTTCACGCGCCGACCTGAGGGGGACGCATCATGTTGAAGTGGGCCATCATCTTCGCCGTCGTCGCGCTGATCGCCGGCGCCCTGGGCTTCGGCGGGATCGCCGGCGCCGCGGCGGGCGTCGCCAAGATCCTGTTCTTCCTGTTCGTGATCGGCTGCGTGATCTTCCTCGTGCTGGGCCTGATGGCCGGGCGCGCGATCTCGAAGTAGGTCAGTCCTCGCCGCCGGACGGAGGCCGGGCGCGCCCGGCCTTCACTCCCGACCGGATCGACTTGCCCGCCAGCCGCTTCAGCTTCGACCCGTAGGTCGGCTTGGTCGGCCGACGGCGCGGCGGCGGCGGCGCGGCGGCGGCGGCCACGAGGTCGCGCAGGCGCGCCAGCGCGTCGTCGCGGTTGCCTCCCTGGGTGCGGAAGCGGTTGGCGGTGATCACCAGCACGCCCTCCGCGGTCATCCGCCGGCCCGCGACGGCGCGCAGGCGCTCCCTCACGCGCTCCGGCAGGCCGGGGCTCGCCCCGGCGTCGAAGCGCAGCTGGGCGGCGGCGGCGACCTTGTTGACGTTCTGGCCGCCCGGCCCCGTGCCCGCCAGATAGCTCCAGCCGAGCTCGCCCTCGTCGACCTCGATTCCCGGCGCGAGCTCGACGCGCGCCACCCCGCTCAGCGCCCGGCGGCGGGCGCGTGGGCGAAGCGCATGAGGTTGGACGAGCCCGGCCGGCCGAAAGGGGTGCCCGCCAGCACCAGCACGCGCTCGTGCGGGCGCGCGAGCCCGAGCTTCACCGCCTCGCGCAGCGCCACCGCGGTCGCGCCCTCAAGGTCGGCCACCTCCTCGGCCACGCGCGCCTCCAAGCCCCACACGAGCGCCAGGCGACGCGCCACGCCGGGATCGGTCGTCAGCGCAATCACCGGCTGGCGCGCCCGCTCGCGCGCGAGCCGCCGCGCGGTGGAGCCCGTGGAGGTGAAGGTGACGATGCAGGCGGTGCCGCCCACGTCGGCGGCGCGGCGCGCGGCGGCGACCAGCGCGTCGGCGTCCTCCTCGGCCAGTGAGCCCTGCTCGGCCCCCATCAGCGTGGGCCAGCGGGGGTCGCGCTCCACCCGCTCGATGATGCGCGCCATCATGCCCACCGACTCGAGCGGGAAGAGGCCGCTGGCGGTCTCGCCGGAAAGCATCAGCGCGTCGGCCCCCTCGTAGACCGCGTTGGCCACGTCCGACGCCTCGGCGCGGGTGGGCGTGGCGCTGTGGGTCATCGAGTCGAGCATCTGGGTGGCCACGATCGCAGGCACCCCGCGGCTCCGGGCGGCGCGCAGGATCTCCTTCTGCGCGACCGGCACCTCCTCGGGCTCGAGCTCCACGCCGAGGTCGCCGCGCGCGACCATCACCCCGTCGCAGAGGTCGAGGATCGCGTCGAGCTCGTCCAGGGCGGCGGGCTTCTCGATCTTGGCGAGGACCGCCGCGCGCCCCTGCACGATGCCGCGCAGCTCGGCCATGTCGGCGGGGCGCTGCACGAAGGAGAGCGCCACCCAGTCCACGCCCAGGCGGAGCGCGAAGGCCAGGTCCTCGCGGTCCTTGGGCGTCAGCGCCGGCACGGGGATCACCGAGCCGGGCAGCGCCACGCCCTTGCGGTCGGAAAGCTCGGACCCCTGCTCGACCTCGACGTCGGCCCAGTCGCCGCCCGCCGCGCGCACCACGAGCCGCACCTTGCCGTCGTCGACGAGGAGGAGGCTGCCCGGCCGCATGACGGACAAGAGCTCCGGGTGGGGCATGGGCGCGCGGCGCTCGTCGCCGGGGGTGGGATCCAGGTCGAGGCGCAGCTTCTGGCCGGCTGCGATCGCGATCCGGCCCTCGGCGAAGCGGCCCAGGCGGATCTTGGGACCCTGCAGGTCGGCCAGCGCCGCGAGCGGGCGCCCGGTGGCCGCCTCCGCCGCGCGCACCGCCTCCAGCGTCGCGGCGTGGTCTTCGTGCGAGCCGTGGCTGAAGTTGAGGCGGAACACGTCGGCCCCGGCCTTGGCGAGCGCCAGCACCCGCTCGGGCGTCCGGCTCGCGGGCCCGAGGGTGGCGACGATGCGCGCGTGGCGGCTGCGGATCATGCGGCGCTCCGGGGGGAGGGTCGGCG
Organism: uncultured Caulobacteraceae bacterium; assembly: GCA_964242625.1. GTDB lineage: Bacteria > Pseudomonadota > Alphaproteobacteria > Caulobacterales > Caulobacteraceae > JASLDZ01. Next base: position 33,119 of record CAXTAO010000027.1, read on the forward strand.
AAGGGCTGCGCCCGCCGCGAGGAAGGCGGCGAGGAGCCAGAGCAGGAGGGCGGGCGCAACGAGCGCGGCGACCCCCTCGTGGGCGTAAGCACGGGCGCCGGCGACCGCGCCCGCGACGAGTCCGATCCACAGGCCGGCATGCACCAGGAGGCCGCGCGGCCGCACGCCCGTGACGAGGTCGCCCAGCGCCTCGCCCACGCGCACCAGCGCGCCCGTGACATAGGTCACGGTGACGGGGGTCGCGCCCGCGCGGTGGATGGCCGCGTTCTGCACGCCCATCGCCAGCGCCGAGAAGGTCAGCGCCGCGGGCGACAGGCCCAGGCGACCCGCCGCGGCGGCGCCGAGAAGAAGGAGGCCGGTCAGCGCCAGCACGGCCGCGCGCCGGAACGGCGAGGCGCCCGTGCGCACCACCCGCCCCGCCGCCGCGCCCAGGACGAAGAGCGCCACAGCGCTGGCGTAGAGCACCGCCGTGCGCGTGTCGCCGCCCGCCCAGGCCGTTCCCAGCCGCGTCGAATTTCCGCTCATGAACGAGCTGAACACCCCGCCGAACCCCAGGAAGGCCACGGCGTCGACGAAGCCCGCCGCAAACACGAGGACGACCGCCAGGGCCGCGCCGCTCGCCGTGTCGGGCGGGGTCGGCGCAGCGCCGCTCGCAGTCTGGGGCGCCGTCTCGGGCGCCGTCTCGGGCGCGATGTCGGGCGGGGCCATCGGGCGCTCACCTGCCATGCGCCGAGCGGGGGCGGCAACCGCTTTACGCCGGGGAAGCGCCCGTGCGCGCGCGCGGCCGTCAGAACAGGAGCTTCACGCCCACATTGGCGGCGTCATAGCGCTGGCTGTCGTCGGAGAAGCGGCCGTTGTAGGCGGCGAAGAGACTCACGCGCTCGTTGATCCGCGCGTTCACCCCCGCCTCCACCGAGCCCCAGCTGTCAGCCGGCGCGTAGCCCGGCATGTCGAAGGTGCCCGGCAACGAGACCAACCCCGCGGTGACCGAACGGCGGTGCGCGTCGCCGTCGTAGTCGTAGGCCACCTGCAGGAAGGGCTGCAGCGTGACGAACGGTACGCGTACGCTGGCCTGGGCGCGGGCGCCCACTTCGCCCACCATCGCCTCGCGGGTCTGCTCGCCGAAGGCCATGGCGGTCGAGTCGCCGCTGTCCTCCGAGAAGCCGTCCACCCGCACGCGCTCGTAGTGCGCCGACACGTAGGGGCTGACCTTGAGCGACTGGTAGAGCCCGTCGAAGCCGAACCACCAGCCCGCCGTCAGATTGGCGGTGATGTCCGAGCCCGAGGCGTCGGCGCGCTCGGCCCGGTGAGCCACGTCGCCGAGAGCGAAAACGCGCTGGATGTTGCGGAAGTCGATCCCGCCGAAGCCCGCCGTCGCGTTCAGATAGCCCGCGTTGCGCCACAGGTACTGACCGAACACCGTGCCCAGGATCTCCTGGGTGCGGAACTTGTCCACGTCGCCGCCGAAGCGCGAGAAGCTGTCGCCAAAGGTCAGGGCCGCGCCCGCGGTGATCTCGGGCGAGACGCGATAGTCGAAGCCGACGGTCGCCGAGCCGCCGTCGTTCGAGAGGCCGCGGGTGTAGGTGTCGGCGTCGAAGTGCTGCGACTGGTAGTCGAACGAGGCGAAGGCGCGGGTGCGCGTGGTCGGGTCGGCCCCGTCCAGCGCCATCTCGTCCTCCAGCCGCGCGCGCTGGGCGTAGGAGAAGGCCAAGGGCGCCTCGGCCAGGAGCGACACATAGGCCGGCGCGGTCAGCTCGGCGACGATGGCCGCGCTGAAGACGCGGTCGGCCCCGGTGGTCGGGTGCACGCTGTCGGCGAAGGCGTAGTTGAGCGCGGAGCCCGGCGCGATCAGCGTGTTCTGCGTGCAGGTGAGCGAGCTGGAGGTCGTGCAGGCCGGCACCGTCGTGTTCACGAAGCCGAAGGCGGCCGGGTTTGCGCGCACCTCGTTGTTCAGCATGAAGGCGTTCACCGGCACGATCCCCGTGCCGATGGCGGAGAGCCCGCCCTCCAGCACCTGGTTGTAGGCGACGGTCAGCGCGGTCAGCGCCGTCTGCCCCGCGGCTCCCTGCGCGGCCGCGGCCGGGGTGGCGCCGATGTCGGGCAGGTTGAACACCACCACATGCCGCGCGCCCGCGCCGTGCAGGGCGGTGAGGAGCGTCACCTCCTGTTGGGCGGCGGCGGCGACCGCCTGGCCGGCCTGGGCGGAGGTCTCGACGGACGCCACGCCCGCCTGGGCGGCCGCACCCGCGTTGATCTGGGCGGTGTAGGCGGCGAGCGTGGCGGGCGGCAGGCCCGCGGGGAGCGCCGCGATCGCCTGGGCCGCGCCCGCACCCGCCGCAGCGGCGGCCGCGTGGTAGAAGATGTCGTTGGCGCCCGCCCACACCGTGTAGAGGCGCTGGCTGTCCAGCGTCGGATTTGCGGCCAGATAGCCCGTGATCTGGGTGGTCACCGTCGGCACCGTCGCGGGCGTGCCCGGAGAGTTGTTCGTCACACCGGCGCCGCCGAAGGCGTAGTCGGTCCCGCCCAGGAGCGAGGGCGCGAGCGCGAGGCCCAGGCGCGAAGCCACGTTCTCCACCGTGACGTTGCCGGGGTTGGTGGTGAACTTCTGCAGCACCGCCGTGCCCGTGAGGTTGGGCAGGCCGGTGGCGAGCGCGATATTCCCGTCGTCGCTCAGGCTGTCGCCGAACACGGTGATGCCCGTCAGCGGCGTGGCGCGGGTCGTTCCCACCGGCAGGGTTGTGTTGAGCGCGGCGGAGGCCGTCTGTGCGCGCGCGCCGGCTGCGAGCGCGAGGGCCGCCAGGGCCGCGCCCGTCATCACCTGAACACGAGTCATACGCCGGCCTCCCGAAGCGCCGCGGGCCTCTGGCGGGCCTCGGTCGGCGGGCGCTTTGCCGGGGTGACGCCGCGTCCGTCAACGCGGCGGCTGCGGCTCAGCTCGTGGCGGTCCCGCCCTGTGGCCGCGGCGCCCCAGGCCGGCGGGAAGGTCGCCAGGCGGAGCCGCCGGCGTGCTCGCCGGGGCGTAGGCCGTAGAACTGCAGGGTGAAGCGCGGCCCGTGCAACACCTTGCCGAGTCCCCGCAGCGCCTTGTCGTAGACGAAGGCGCGGTCGGGCCAGCGCACCGCCCAGAGCGCGGCGGAGAGCGCGCCCAGCGCCGCCGCCTGCACCGCGCCGCTCGCGACGGAGAAGGCCGCCCGCCCCCGTTGGGGCGGCTGGTGCAGCAGGGGCCCGTTGGTGCCGCCCTGGCCGTAGGTAAAGGTGCGCCGCAGCGCGTAGCGGAGAGTGATCCGCTCGGGCGCGGGGTGCTCCCACACGAAGGCGGCGGGGGTCCAGCCCATGCGGGCGCCCGCGCCGATCATGCGGGTGAAGAGCTCGTCGTCCTCTCCGCCCGTGAGATTGCGGGCAGCCGCGAAGGGCGCCTGGGCGTCGGGCAGGGCGGCGCGCTCCAGGAGGCACACGCCCGCGCCATAGCCGCGGGGCGTGAGGCCCTCCTCCGCCGGGCCGGGGTGGGTGAAGAAGCGCTCGAAATAACGGCGGTGCCGGCGCACCTCGGGCGGCAGGGCGGCGCGCACAGGGCCGAACACCGCCTGGGCGCCCAACCGCTCGCGCGCCTGCAGGAGCCCGTGGAGCCAGCGTGCGTCCGCCTCCTGGTCGTCGTCCAGGAAGGCGAGGAGCTCGCCGCGCGCCGCCGCCACCCCCGCGTTGCGCGCGGTGGCCACGCCCGGCCGCGGCTCGTGGACGTAGCGCACGGGCATGGGCGCGCCCCGGGCCAGCGCCTCCGTCGTCGCGCGCGCAGAAGGCTCGGCGTCGTTGTCGGCGACCACGAGCTCGAGCGTGTCGAGGTCGACCCCCGTCTGGGCGAAGACCGAGCGGACCGCGCGCGCCAGCGGCTCCGGCCGCCGCTGCGTCGGGATGATCACGGACAGGCGGGGCGCAGGCGGGCTCATGGCTTGATCGCGGAGTGGCGCGCACGGTGTAAGGCGTCGGGCTTACCGCTTCGTGGACCGCGCGGAGGGGAGCCCCGCGGACCCGCATGACCGACGCCGCCCTCCCGCCCCGCGCCCGCATGCGCACCTCGGCCGTGCGCGCCTTCGATATCCGCGGCGTGGTCGGCCGCGACCTCGACGCGCAGGACGCCCGCCTCCTCGGCGGGGCCTACGCGGCCCAGGCGCGCGGACGCGGTCTGCGGGAGGTGGCGGTGGCGCGCGACGGGCGCCTCACCTCGCCGGAGCTGGAGGCGGCGCTGGTGGAGGGGTTGGTCGCGGGGGGGATGCGCGTCACGCGGCTGGGGCTCGGGCCCACCCCCATGCTGGTCTATGCGGTGCGCACCGGCCCCTTCGAGGGAAACGGGATCGCGGTCACCGCCTCGCACAACCCGCCCGATCACAACGGATTCAAGGTGCTCCTGGGTGGCGAGCGGCTGCACGGCGACGCCCTGCACGCGCTGGTGGCCACGGCGCCTGCGCCCGCGCCGGGCGGGTCGATGGCCCCCGGCGACGTGGCGGACGCCTATGTCGAGCACCTGGCGCGCGCCGGCGCGGGCGTCCTGCGTCCACTGCGCGTCGTGTGGGACTGCGGCAACGGCGCCGCCGGGCCCATGGTGGAGCGCCTCGTCGCGCGCCTGCCGGGGTCGCACCGCGTGCTCCACGCCGAGCCCGACGGACGCTTCCCTCACCACCACCCCGACCCGGCCGTGGGCGCGAACCTGTGCGACCTCCAGGCCGCGGTGGTGGCCGACGGCGCGGACCTGGGCCTCGCCTTCGACGGCGACGGCGACCGCATCGGCGCGGTGGACGGCGCGGGGGAGATCGTCTGGGCCGACCAGCTCCTGCTGCTCCTGGCGGCCGACGCCCTGCGCGACCGGCCGGGCGCGACCGTCGCCGCCGACGTGAAATGCTCGCGCGTCCTGTTCGATGGGGTGGAGGCGCTGGGGGGCCGGGCGGTGATGGCCCCCTCCGGCTATGTCCGCGTGCGCGAGGCCATGCGGCGCGAGGGGGCGGTGCTGGCGGGCGAGCTCTCCGGCCACGTCTTCTACGCCGACCTGTTCGACGGGGGCGACGACGCGCTCTACGCGGCGGTGAAGCTCCTCAAGGCGCTGAGCCGGGGCGGCGAGAGCCTGGCCGCCTTCCGCGCGCGCCTGCCCCGCTGGCTGGCGACGCCCGAGCGCCGCATCCCGTGCGACGACGCGCGCAAGGCGGCGGTGGTCGAGGAGGTCGCCGCTCGGCTGGAGGCGCGGGGTGCGCCCGTGCGCCGGTTCGACGGCGTGCGCGTCGACACGCCGGACGGCTGGTGGCTCCTGCGCGCCTCCAACACCGAAAGCCGCCTCACCTGCCGGGCGGAGGCGCGCGACCCCGCCGCCCTGGCGCGGCTGGAGGCCGAGCTGGCGCGGGAGCTCGCGGCGAGCGGGGTGGGCGTGGGGTAGGCGGCTCTGGCGAGTTGTTCGGTGAGCGCGGAGGGGGCCGCCGTGCTCGGTCGCGTCAAGGGACGCTTCGCTCTCCGCCCTTGACCCGCCCTGCGCGCGACGGCTGACGCGGGGGCGTCGGGACGCGGGGCGTCCCTTCCAACAAGTTCGACAACGCCTCCGGCGGGTCGAACACAGGGCTTCACCTGTGA
>CAXTAO010000028.1:0-36985 GCA_964242625.1 uncultured Caulobacteraceae bacterium
CCTGCGCGCGACGGCTGACGCGGGGGCGTCGGGACGCGGGGCGTCCCTTCCAACACGTTCGACAACGCCTCCGGCGGGTCGAACACAGGGCTTTGCCTGTGACCGCAGGGGTCGCTGCGCCGGTCGAGCCCGCACGTCTTCGTCGCTCCAGAAGGCGCCGCCCGCCAATGGCGGCCTCTGGCAAGGTACAGCCCTGTGTTCGACGCGGGCCGCAGGCCAAGTCGAACTTGAACTACGGGACGCCCCGCGTCCCGACCCCTCCGGTCAGCCGTCGCGCGCAGGGCGGGTCAAGGGCGAAGCGTCAGCGGAGAGCGAAGCGTCCCTTGACGCGACCGAGCACGGCGGCACGCGCGCAGCGCCCGCCGTCAGGCGGACAACGCCCTCAGTACACCCGAGCCTTCGGCGCGATATACGCGACCTCGTTCGACATCGTATACGCATGCACCGGCCGGTAATCGAGGTTCACCCGACCGCTCTGGGGCTCGAGCCAGGCCAGGGTGTGTTTCATCCACTCGCCGTCGTTGCGGTCGGGGAAGTCCTCGCGGGCGTGGGCGCCGCGGCTCTCCTGCCGGTTGACCGCCGAGGCGACGGTGACGACCGCCTGCTGGATCAGGTTGTCGTACTCGAGCGTCTCCATCAGGTCGGTGTTCCAGATCATCCCGCGGTCGGACACGCGGATGTCGGCGGAGCGCGCGTGCACGTCCTCGATGCGCTCCAGCCCCTGCTGCAGGGTGTCGCCGGTGCGGAACACCGCCACGTCCTCCTGCATGGCGCGCTGCATCTCGTCGCGCAGCTTGGCGGTGGGCGTCGAGCCGTTCGCATGGCGCAGCCGGTCGAAGCGGTCCATCCCGCGGTCGGACCAGCTGTCCTTGAGCTCGGGCTGGCTGTCGCCCGCCTTTAGCGCCTCGCCTGCGCGGAGGCCGGCGGCGCGGCCGAACACCACGAGATCGGTCAGCGAGTTGGAGCCCAGCCGGTTGGCCCCGTGCACCGAAACACACGCCGCCTCGCCCACCGCCATCAACCCCGATACGACCGAGTCGGGATCGGCCCCTACCTTGGTCAGCACCTCGCCGTGATAGTTCGTGGGGATGCCGCCCATGTTGTAGTGCACGGTCGGGAGCACCGGGATCGGCTCCTTGGTGACGTCTACGCCCGCGAAAATGCGCGCGGTCTCGGCGATGCCGGGCAAGCGCTCGTGGATGATCTTGGGGTCGAGGTGGTCGAGGTGGAGGAAGATGTGGTCCTGCTTGGGGCCCACGCCCCTGCCCTCGCGGATTTCGATGGTCATGGCGCGGCTCACCACGTCGCGCGAAGCGAGGTCCTTGGCGGACGGGGCGTAGCGCTCCATGAAGCGCTCGCCCTGGCTGTTGGTGAGGTAGCCGCCCTCGCCGCGCACGCCCTCGGTGATCAGGCATCCCGCGCCGTAGACGCCGGTGGGGTGGAACTGGACGAACTCCATGTCCTGCAGCGGCAGGCCCGCGCGGAGCACCATGGCGTTGCCGTCGCCCGTGCAGGTATGGGCCGAGGTGCAGGAGAAGTAGGCGCGGCCGTAGCCGCCGGTCGCCAGGATCACGCGCTGGGCGCGGAAGCGGTGCAGCGTGCCGTCGTCGAGCTTCCACGCGGTGACGCCGCGGCAGGCGCCCTCCTCGTCCATCACGAGGTCGAGCGCGAAGTACTCGATGAAGAACTCGACCGACCGGCGCAGGCTCTGGCCGTAGAGGGTGTGCAGTATGGCGTGGCCGGTGCGGTCGGCCGCGGCGCAGGTGCGCTGGATCGGTCCCTCACCGAAGTTCTTGGTCATGCCGCCAAAGGCGCGCTGGTAGATCTTGCCCTCGTCTGTGCGCGAGAACGGCACGCCCCAGTGCTCGAGCTCGTAGACGGCGGCCGGCGCGTTCCTGGTGAGGTATTCGATGGCGTCCTGGTCGCCGAGCCAGTCCGAGCCCTTGACGGTGTCGTACATGTGCCAGCGCCAGTCGTCGGCGCTCATGTTGCCGAGGCTGGCGGAGATGCCGCCCTGGGCCGCCACCGTGTGCGAGCGGGTGGGAAAGACCTTGGAGATGCAGGCCGTCTTCAGCCCCGCCTCGGCGCAGCCCAGCGCCGCGCGCAGGCCCGACCCGCCCGCCCCCACCACCACCACGTCGAAGCTGTGGTCGGTGAAGTTGTAGGCGGACATGGCGACGGGTCTCTCGAACGAAGGGGGTCAGGCGGCGGAGAAAGCGACCTTGAGGATGGCCACCACGCCCAGCGCGCCGCCGACGAGCGCGACGGCGCTGTTCAGCAGCAGGTAGACCAGACGCTGGGTGTGGCTCGGGATGTAGTCCTCGATGATCACTCGCATGCCCAGATGGGTGTGCTGGAACGAGATCGCCACCAGCAACACCGCCAGCGTGGCCTCGATCGGGTTGCGCAGGAAGGCGGCGGCGCCCGCGTAGCCCGTGGGCGCGACGTGAACGACCGCCCACACCGCCCACAAGCAGAGAAAGACGAGCGCGACGGAGCTGGCGCGCTCGGCGATGAAGTCGCCCACGCCGGAGTGCGAGGCGCCGAGGCCCCGGGCGCGGGCGAGCGGGGTGCGGAAGCCGGGTGCGGTCGACATCAGGCGGCTCCCACCGCGAAGGCGTAGGCCCAGAGCGCGAGGGCGGCGACGATCCCGAAGGCGAAGGCGGCGATGGCGGTCTGGTTCGCGGTGCGCGGCTGGAAGCCCTTGCCCGGCCCGTCCCATGCCAAGTGCCGCAGCCCGGCGGCGAGGTGGTAGAACACCGACACCGTCAGCCCGAACAGCACGAGCTTGCCGAGGAGCGACCCCATCACCGCCAGGTAGCGCCCGTAGGCCGCCGGCCCCGACGCCAGGCACACGGCGAAGGCCGTGGCGATCAAGGCGCCGACGTAGAGCGCCACCCCCGTCGCGCGGGTCGCGATGGAGGCGGCCATGGTCACGTGCCAGCGCCACACCTGCAGGTGCGGCGACATGGGCGGCGCGCGCACCGCCCACGCCGCGCGGCCCACCGTCATATCGGTGTTGGACGTGTCGCTGCGGGCCGGGCTCATGCGGGCGCTTCTAGTCGGGAGGTGAGGCGTGTCAACGCGCGCGCAGGACGGACCGCCCGCCGGCGTGGCCGCGCGCTTGCGGGATATAACGATGTCTTTATAGCTTCCCGCCGCATCGCCGACCGGAGCCGCCCGAGTGATCCGTCCGTCCTACATCTTCACCAGCGAGAGCGTGTCGGAGGGGCACCCGGACAAGGTGGCCGACCGCATCTCCGATACGGTGGTGGACGCCTTTCTCGCCGCCGATCCGCAGGCGCGGGTCGCCTGCGAGACGCTGGTCACCACCCAGCGGATCGTCCTGGCGGGCGAGGTGCGCGGCCCCGAGGGCGTGGTGGAGGCGCTCGAGGAGAAGGTGCGCGCCGCCGTGCGCGACATCGGCTACGACCAGGAGGGCTTCTCCTGGCGCTCGGCCGACTACGCCTGCCACCTCCACGCCCAGTCGGCCGACATCGCAGTGGGCGTGGACGCGGCGGGCAACAAGGACGAGGGCGCGGGCGACCAGGGCATCATGTTCGGCTACGCCACGGCCGAGACGCCCTCCTTGATGCCGGCGACGCTGCAGTACGCCCACGAGATCCTGCGCACCCTGGCCGAGTTCAGGAAGTCGACCCCCGACTCGGGGCTCGAGCCGGACGCCAAGAGCCAGATCACCCTGCGCTACGAGAACGGCGCGCCGGTCGCCTGCACCTCGATCGTGCTCTCCACCCAGCACCGCGAGGGGCTCTCCCCCGACGCGGTGCGCGAGATCGTGGAGCCGCACATCCGCCGCGTGCTGCCCGAGGGCTTCGTGACCGCGGAGACCGCGTGGCACGTCAATCCCACGGGCGTGTTCGTCATCGGCGGACCGGACGGCGACACGGGGCTGACCGGCCGCAAGATCATCGTCGACACCTACGGCGGGGCCGCGCCCCACGGCGGAGGCGCCTTCTCCGGCAAGGACCCGACCAAGGTCGACCGCTCGGCCGCCTACGCCTGCCGCTACCTGGCCAAGAATGTGGTCGCCGCGGGGCTGGCGCGCCGCTGCACCCTGCAGATCGGCTACGCCATCGGGGTGTCGAAGCCTCTCTCGTTCTACGTCGACCTGGAGGGCGGCGAGATCGACCCCGCCAAGCTGGAGCGCGCGCTCCCCGAGATGATCGGCGGGGCCACGCCGCGGGCCATCCGAGAGCACCTGGGCCTGAACCGCCCGATCTACGCCCGCACCGCCGCCTACGGCCATTTCGGCCGCGATCCCGACGCCGACGGCGGCTTCTCGTGGGAGCGGACGGATCTGGCGGAGGCGGTGCGGGGGCTGGCTTGAGGCGTCTCGGCGTCTCGTTCTGACGCCGGGTGGGGCCGCCGTGCTCAGGCGCGTCAAGGGACGCTTCGTTCTGCGCCCTTGACCCGCCCTGCGCGCGACGGCTGATCGGAGAGGTCGGGACGCGGGGCGTCCCTTAGTCCAAGTTCGACTTGGCCTGTGGCCCGCGTCGAACACAGGGCTGACGCTTGCCATAGCCCGCCATCGGCGGGCGGCGCTCGCTGAAGCGACCGAGCCGCTCGGGCTCGACGGTCGCCCTAGCCGCTACCCTCACAGTCATAGCCCTGTGTTCGACCCGCCGGAGGCGTTGTCGAACTCGTTGGAAGGGACGCCCCGCGTCCCGACGCCCCTGCGTCAGCCGTCGCGCGCAGGGCGGGTCAAGGGCGAAGCGTCAGCGGAGAGCGAAGCGTCCCTTGACGCGACCGAGCACGGCGGCCCCCTCCGCGCTCACAGAACAAAGCGCCGACCAGCGCCACCCGCTTGATCCCGCGCGCGCCCGCGGCCTAGGTGCGCGCGCATGATCCTCTACCCCGCCATCGACCTGAAGGGCGGCCGCTGCGTGCGGCTCCTGCGCGGCGCGATGGACGCGGCCACCACCTACAACGACGACCCCGCCGACCAGGCGCGCCGCTTCCGCGCGGACGGCTTCGACCACCTCCACGTGGTCGACCTCGACGGCGCCTTCGCCGGCGCGAGCGCCAACGCGCCGGCGGTGCAGGCCATTCTCGCCGCCACCAATGCGCCCGTGCAGCTCGGCGGCGGCGTGCGCGACCGGGCGGGCGTGGAGCGCTGGCTCGAGGCGGGCGTCGCGCGGGTGATCCTGGGCACCGCAGCGGTGCGCGACCCGGCGCTCGTGCGCGAGGCCGCGGCCGCCCACCCCGGACGGATCGCGGTGGGGGTGGACGTGCGCGACGGCCGGGTGGCGGTCGCCGGCTGGGCGGAGGCGTCCGCGCTCTCCGCCGTCGAGGTGGCGCGCCGGTTCGAGGACGCGGGCGTGGCGGCCCTGATCATCACCGACATCGGCCGCGACGGTACGCTGGAGGGCGTTAACGTGGAGGCTACGGGCGCCCTGGCCGACGCCGTGGCCATCCCGGTGATCGCCTCGGGCGGCGTCGCCTCCGCGCATGACATCACAGCCCTCAAGGCCCGCGCCGGAACGCCGATCGCCGGCGCCATCGTCGGCAAGGCGCTCTACGCCGGCCGCCTCGTCCCCGCCGACGCGCTGAGGGCCGCGGCGTGAGCGTCAAAACGCGCGTGATCCCATGCCTCGACGTCAAGGACGGGCGGGTGGTCAAGGGCGTGCAGTTCGTGGCGCTGCGCGACGCGGGCGACCCCGTCGAGCAGGCGCAGGCCTACGACGCGGCGGGCGCCGACGAGCTCATGTTCCTCGACATCGCCGCCTCGCACGAGGGGCGCGGCGCGCTCCTCGACGTGATCGCGCGCACGGCGGAGGCCTGCTTCATGCCGCTGGGCGTAGGCGGCGGCGTGCGTGGAGTGGAGGACGCGCGCGCGCTCCTCCGCGCCGGGGCCGACAAGGTGTCGATCAACTCCGCCGCGGTGGCCGACCCCGCCGTACTGTCGCGCTGCGCCGACGCCTTCGGCGCCCAGTGCGTAGTGGCGGCGGTGGACGCCAAGGCGGTCGCGCCCGGGCCGGACGGGCCCCGCTGGGAGATCTTCACCCACGGCGGGCGGCGCGCCACGGGGCTGGACGCGGTCGGCTATGCGCGCACGGCGGTGGAGCGCGGCGCGGGCGAGATCCTCCTCACCTCCATGGACCGCGACGGGGCCAAGAGCGGCTACGACCTCGCGCTGCTGCGCGCGGTGACCGCCGCGGTGCGCGTGCCGGTGATCGCCTCGGGCGGCGCGGGGGGGGCGGCGCACATGGTCGACGCGGTGCGCGAGGGCGGGGCCGACGCGGTCTTGGCCGCCAGCGTGTTCCACTTCGGCGAGATCGGGATCGCCGACGCCAAGCGCGCGCTCGCCGCCGCGGGCGTGGCCGTGCGCGCCGCCCCGCCGCTGCGCGAGGCGGCGGCCTGATGGAGCGGCTCCTCCAGGCCCTGCGCGCGCTCGCCGCCACGGTGGACGCGCGGCGCGGAGCCGACCCGGCGGGCTCCTACACCGCGCGCCTCCTGCACGAGGGCGTGGGCCGCTGCGCCCAGAAGTTCGGCGAGGAGGCGGTGGAGGCGGTCGTCGCCGCCGTGGCGGGCGACGCCCCCGCGCTCGCCGCCGAGAGCGCCGACGTGCTCTACCACTGGCTCGTGCTGCTCCACGCCGCGGGCGTCGATCCGGAGATGGTCGCGGCCGAGCTGGAGCGCCGCGCGGGCGTGTCGGGGCTGGACGAGAAGGCGTCGCGGCCTGGCTAGGGGCCGACGGCCGCCCCGGCGCGTTGAAGCCGCCGCATGACGCTGTTCCAGATCGCCGCCGTCTTCCTCGCCATCATGGCGGCGGTGGGCTGGATCAACGCGCGCACCGCGCGTGCGCCGCAGAGCGTGGCCATGCTGTCGGCGGGCGTCGTCTGCGCCGGGGTGCTGTTCGCCGCCCAGACCGCCATCGGGCCGTTCTGGGGCTTCAATTCGGTGCGCGCCGAGATCGCCCGGCTCGACTTCACCGAGACGGTCCTGGGCTACATGCTGGCCTTCCTCTTGTTCTCCAGCGGCATGCAGGTCGAGCTGGGGGAGTTCCGCCGACGCCGCGTGGCGATCTGGTCGTTGGCCACGCTGGGCGTCCTGGTCTCCACCGCGCTGGTGGGCTTCGGCGTGTGGGGCGCGGCGCGGCTGACGGGCGTGCCCCTGCCCCTGCCTTGGGCGCTCGTCTTCGGCGCTCTGATCAGCCCGACCGACCCCGTGGCGGTGATGGCCAACGTGCGCTCGGGCGGGCTCTCCAAGCCCCTGGGCGCCGTCCTGCAGGGCGAGGCGCTGTTCAACGACGGCGTGGGACTCGTGGCCTTCACCGCGGCGCTGGCCTTTGCAACGGGCGGCGGGCGGCCGGAGGTGCTGCACACGGGCGGGGCCATCCTCCTGGAGGCGGGCGGCGGGCTCCTCCTCGGCGTGGTCGCGGGGCGGCTCGTGGTCTGGGCCATGCGCGCGATCGACGACTATGTGGTCGAGCTCACCGCCTCGCTCGCCCTGGCGACCGGCGCCTATGCGCTCGCCCAGGCGTGCCACGTGTCGGGACCGATCGCGGCGGCGGCGGCGGGGCTCGTGGTCGGCTCCTACGGCGTGAAGACGGCGATGAGCGACGAGACGCAGCGCTACATCCAGGGCTTCTGGCACGTGGCCGACGAGGTCCTGAACGGGCTCCTCTTCCTGCTGATGGGATTCCAGATCTTCGTGGTGCCGCTCGAGTGGCGCGAGGCGGGGCTGATGCTCGCCGCGCTGGCCGCGGTCGCCGCGGCGCGGCTCGTGGTCGTCTTCCCGTGGGGCGCCTACTTCCACTTCACCCACGGCGAGCGGGGGCCGAGCCTGCTCCTCGCCTGGGGCGGCTTGCGCGGCGCGATCAGCCTGGCGCTCGCCCTCTCCTTGCCGCACGGGCGCGAGCGCGACGTGGTGTTGGCGCTGACCTTCGGCGTGGTGATCTTCTCGGTGGTGGTGCAGGGGCTGACCTTCGGCCGGTTGGCGCGGCGGCTGCACTGCGCCGGCGCGTCCGACGCGCGGGACGGGGCCGAGCCGGCGCCCGCCGCGGGCTGACGCGGCGCCTCGCTTGCTCCCCGCGGGGGCCGCGCCTAGAGCGGGCGCGGTCCCATGCTCTCCGGCCTCGCCAACCCCGCCCGCTTCATGGCCGTGTCGCGACCGCTCGCGCCGGCGCTGGGTGCCGTGGCGGCGCTGCTCCTGGCCGGGGGCGCGTGGACGGGCCTCTCCGCACCGGAGGACTACCAGCAGCACGACACCGTGCGGATCCTGTTCGTGCACCTGCCGGCGGTGTTCATGGGCATGTTCGGCTGGCTGTGCCTGGCGGGGGCGTCGTTCTCGGGCCTCGTCTTCCGCCACGCCCTGGCCGACGCCGCCGCGCGCGCCGTGGCCCCGGTCGGCGCGACCTTCACCGCCCTGGGCCTCCTCACCGGCTCCTTGTGGGGCCGGCCGGAGTGGGGGACCTGGTGGGCGTGGGACGCGCGGCTGACCTCCTTTTTGCTCCTGTTCCTGATGTACGGCGCCTATCTCGCGCTCGTCTCGGCGTTCGACGACGAGGCGCGGGGCGCGCGCATGGGGGCGGTGTTCGCGCTGGTAGGCGTCGTGATGCTGCCGGTGATCCACTACTCGGTGGTGTGGTGGAACAGCCTGCACCAGGGCGAGACCCTGCTTAGGCCGGGCGGCTCAGGGCTGGACCGGGCGTACGTCGCGCCGCTCCTTCTGATGGGCCTGGGCTACCTCCTCCTGTTCCTGTCGGTCTGGCTCGTGCGCGTGCGCGCGGAGGTCTGGCGGCGGCGTGCCGGGGCCGTGGCGTGAGCGCGCTGATGCAGGCCGGGCGCTACGCCGCCTATGTGGACGCCGCCTGGGGCGCGAGCGCCCTTGTCCTGGCGACGCTCGCGGGGGCGAGCTGGCTCTCGGCCCGGCGCTGGCGCCGGCGCGCGGAGGCGCGGCGCCCGGAGGCGGGGCGTCCACGGTCGCCGCGGTGAGGGCGGCGCTGCGGCTCCTGCCGCTCGTGGTCTTGGCGGCGCTGGCGGCGCTGTTCCTCGGCTACGCCCTCCGCCACGACCCGCGGGTGACGCCCGCCGCCCTGGTCGGCCGCCCCGCCCCCCACCCGCCCCTGCCCGGCCTGGACGCGCCCGCCTCGGCCCCCCTGCTCGCCGGGGCGGACGGGCCCGTGCTGGTCAACTTCTTCGCTTCATGGTGCGCGCCCTGCGCGGAGGAGGCCCCCGCGCTGGCGGCGCTCAAGGCGCAGGGCGTGCGCATCGTGGGCGTCGCCTACAAGGACGACCCGGTGGAGACGCGCCGCTTCCTCGGCGAGCGGGGCGATCCCTTCGCCGATGTGCGTTTGGACGCCGACGGCCGCGCGGGGATCGAATACGGCGTCTCCGGCGTGCCGGAGAGCTTCCTGGTGGACGCGCGCGGGCGCATCGTCGCCAAGTTCGCGGGCGCGCTCACCCCCGCGCAGGCCGACGCGGTGGCGGAGGCCGCGGCGCGCCCTGGCGAAACGGACGCGCGCGCTCCACATTAGCGGCGAGCATCGGTGTCCCGAGTCGCGCCATGGCCATCCGCCCCGTCGTCACGCCCAACCTGCCCGCCGCGCCGCGCGCGACCGCCCGGGCCGAGACCGCGCGCGCCGCCCAGGCCGCCTTCTTCCAGGCTGCGCTCGCGGCGGAAGGCGCGCAGGCGGCCGCCGCCCCCCTGCGTTCGACGGGGGCCCCCGTCTCCCCGACGCCGCCGGTCGCGCGCGCCGCGCCGATAGGCGGGGACGCAGCCGCTCCAAGCCGGATGCTGCGCCCCGGCTCGCTGGTCGACCTGAAGGTCTGACGCGCGCTCAGGCCGCGGCGGTCTCCGCCGCGTCCGCCCCGCCCTTGGGCTTGTCGGCCTTGCCCTTGCCGCGGGGCTTGTCCTTTCCGCCGCGCGCCTTCTTGCGGGTCTTGCGCTCCGCCGCGTCCGCCGCTTTGGCGGCGGCCTTGCGCGCCTTCTTCTCCTGGCGCGCCTCGTCCTCCCCGTCGACGAGCGAAGCCTCGCCCGCCCGCGCCAGCGCTCGCAGCGCCGAGACGAAGCCGTCGCGCTTGCCGCCGCCCAGCACCTGCAGAATGCGCTGATCCGCCGCCGCCGCACGCGGACGCATGACGGCGAGCGCCGCGGCGCCGTCATCGGTAAGCCGCACCACGTTGGCGCGGGCGTCGAGCGCCGAGCGCTCGCGCTGCAGGAGCCCGCGCGCGATCAGCCGCGCGATCATGTCGGCCAGGGTAGAGCGGTCGACGCCCGTGGCGCGCACCAAGTCGGTCTGCGTGGGCGAGGGGTGCGTCTCCACCGCCGCCAAGACCGCGAACTGGCGCTGGGTGAGCGGCGCGCCGGCTCCCTCCGTCTCCCCGGCGTAGACGTCGAGCGCGAACTGCAGCGCCTGATGCAGCAGGTGGCTGGGGCTGCGCTCCAGCGCGGCCACGGTCAGCTTGTCGGCCTTGGGCACGCCCGCTCTCCGCTAAGGGCCGGGGACGGAACAATCCTCCCGGGCGTCTAGCCCGGCCCTGCGTCCGTTTGGTGACACAGGTCGCGGGAGGGGCCCCGCTCCGAAGTCGGATCCGCCCCATAAAGAACCGCGCCCGCCCCTCCGGCGCCCAGGAGAAGGACGCGCCGGAAGGGCGGACGCGAGGGCTTTGGACCTCCATCCAACGCGGGGGACATTGCGCCGCCCGCAGGGCTCCGCCTAATCACCATGGCGTGAGCCGGCGCACGCGGAGGAGGACTGAGCGGGGTGCAGAGCTTCCATCCGCCCGAGCGCCTGCTCCTGGGGCCCGGCCCTTCCGAGGTCTCCGCGCGCGTGCGCCTCGCCACCGCGCGGCCGACGCTGGGGCACCTCGACCCGCTGTTCGTCGGGCTGATGGGCGAGACGCGCGACGCCCTGCGCCGACTCTTCCGCGCGCCCGACCACGCCTGCCTGCCCCTGCCCGGCCCCGGCACGGCGGGCATGGAAGCGGCCATGCTCAACCTTCTGGAGCCCGGCGAGGCGGCGGTGATCGCGGTCAACGGCGTCTTCGGCGAGCGCATGGCGCAGATGGCCGAGCGCGCGGGCGCGGAGGTCGTGCGCGTGCCCCACGCCTGGGGCGAGCCCGTCGACCATGCGCGGGTGGAGGCGGCCTTGTGGGCGCGCGGGGCCAAGCTCATGGGCTTCGTCCACGCCGAGACCTCCGCCGGCGCGCAGAGCGACGCGGGCGCGCTGTGCGCGCTGGCGCGCGAGCATGGTGCGCTGTCGGTGGTCGACTGCGTCACCTCGCTGGGCGGCCTGCCCGTACGCGGCGGCGAGTGGGAGGCCGACGTGCTCTACTCCGGCTCGCAGAAATGCCTCTCCGCCCCGCCGGGCCTCAGCCCCTTCGCGCTCGGCGCGCGCGCGCGCGAGGCTGTGGCGCGCCGCGCGTCGCCGCCCCGCACCTGGCTGTACGACCTGGGCCTCCTCATGGGCTACTGGGAGGGAGCGCAGGGCGCTCCACGCGCCTACCACCACACCGCGCCCGTGAACGCGGTCTACGGCCTGCACGAGGCGATGGTCGCCCTGTTCGAGGAAGGTCTGGAGGCCGCCTGGCGGCGCCACGCGCGCATGGGCGCGGCCTTTGCGGCGGGGGCGGAGGCGCTGGGGCTCGGCCTGCCCGTGGCCCCCGGCGTGCGGCTGCCCATGCTGACGGTCGTCGCCGTCCCACCCGGTGTGAACGAGACGGCGGTGCGCAAGCGTCTCTTGGAGCGGTGGGGCGTGGAGGTCGGCGGCGGGCTCGGCCCCAGCGCCGGCAAGGTTTGGCGCGTGGGGCTGATGGGCGCCTCGGCCACGCCCCGCCACGTGCTGACCGGGCTGGCGGCGCTCGGCGACGCGCTCGCGGCCCAGATCCCCGACGTGCGCGTGCAGGATGCGCTGGACGCTGCGGAGGCGGCGCTCGCCGCGTGAGGCCTAGCCGCCCAGCGCGTGCAGCTCGGCCCCGTGCTCGCGCAGCCACCGCCGCGCGGGCTCCACCTCGCCGTGCAGCGTGCGCGTCAACGCCCAGAACGCCGCGCCGTGGTCGGGGTGGACGAGGTGCGCCGCCTCGTGGGCGACGACGTAGTCGAGCACGGGCGTGGGGGCGCAGATCAGCCGCCACGTGTAGCGCACGCGCCCGGCGTCGCCGCTCCGGCCCGGTCGCGCCGGGAGCGGCGGCCGGCACGATCCCCAGCGTCCCCGCGCGTCGGCGACGGCCACGGCGGGCGCGGACAGGCCCAACCGCTCCGCCGAGCACGTCGTCTTGGCGGTGAGCTCGAGGAGCGCCTCGCGCCGAAGCACGCGCTCCACCGCCCGCGCAAAGGCCGCGCCTTCGCCGCTCGCCACCAGCCGCTGCGGATCGCCCGCCCGCGCCGGGTGCAGGCGGCCCGTCATGCGCATGGCCGCGCGCTCCAGCCGGCACGGCGCGCCGCGCACGGGCGCGAGACCGCCCGGGACGAAGGGGCGAGGCGGCGGCAGGGCGCCCAGCCGCCCGGCGATCCAGTCGGCGCGCGCCTGGGCGAAGGCGAGCGCTTCAGGCAGCCGGCGCGCGCTGGGCGCGACGGCCACCACCTCCCGCGCGGCCGAAACGATCCGCAGCCCCACGCGCCGCGCGCGAGGGTTGACCCTCAGCCGCACGGGCCAGCCCGCGACGGTGACGACGTCGTCCGGGGCGAGCGCGGGCGGACGCGGCGGACGGATGCGGAACGGCAGGGCCACGCCCCTCCATGCCCCGATGCGCCCGCGCGCGTAAATCCTTGCAGCCCTGCGTGGAACACGCCGCGGCGCCACCCCATTTCGACGCTATGAACAGTTGCGTCCGTCCCTCCGGCCGGAGCCTGCCTTTCGGAGCCTCCAGCGCATGAAGCGCATCACCCTGGCCATCGCGGCCGCCGCGGCCCTGGCGCTCAGCGCCTGCGAGACCGCCACTCCCTACCAGCCCCTCGGCACGCGCGGCACGCACGCCTCCGGCGGCTACAGCGACCAGCAGCTGGAGAACAACCGTTGGACGGTGTCGTTCAGCGGCAACTCGCTGACCTCGCGCCAGACCGTGGAACGCTACCTGCTGTTCCGCGCCGCCGAGCTGACCCGCCAGCAGGGCTACGACTGGTTCACGACGGTCGACCGCAACACCGAGCGCAAGACCGACTACGTCGGCTTCAACGACGACTTCGGCTACGGCGCGGGCTGGGGCGGCTACTGGGGCCCGCGCTGGGGCCTCTATCGCCGCGGCCTGGGCTGGGGCTACGGCTACTACGGCGCGGGCGGCTGGGGCGGTTTCGGCGGCCCCGTCGATATCCAGCAGGTGAGCCGCTACAGCGCGCAGGCCGAGATCCTGATGGGCCGCGGGCCCAAGCCGGCGGGCGACCGACGCGCCTTCACCGCCGGGGCGGTCTTGGACCACCTGCGCGGCTCGATCCAGTACCCCGGCCAGCCCGGCCAGGGGCGCTGACGTCGGTGGGCGAGGGCGCTCCGGCGGCGGGCGTGGGCGCTGGGTTCGACCCCCGCGCGCCGCTCGACCCCGCGCGCGCCCTCGTTCCGCACACGGTGAGGCTCAACGCCTCGCTGGTGCGCCGCCGCTTCCTCCCCAAGCTGCGACGGCTGGCGCTGCATCTCCCCTTCGCGGAAGATGCGCTGGCGCTGTTCTTCTGCGCGCTCGACCCCGAAACGCCGACGCGCACCAAGGGGCTGATCCTGGCGGGGCTGGCCTATTTCGTCGTGCCGACCGACCTCATCCCCGACTGGGTGCCGGGCCTCGGCTTCACCGACGACGCGGCGGTGCTGGCGGCCACCGTCGCGCTCGCCGGCCGCGCCATCCAGCCCCGCCACCGCGAGCGGGCGGGCGCGAAGCTCCGCGAGTTCGCGGGCGAGGGCGCGCCGGCCGCCGAGGCCTAATCGGGACCTAACCGACCGTCACCACCACCTTGCCGATCGCGCGCCGCGCCTCCAGAGCCGCGATCGCCTCGCCCGCGCGCGCCAGCGGGAAGCGTTCGGAGACGTGCGGGCGGATGCGGCCTTGCGCGTAGAAGCGCACGAGTTCGGCGGTGTTCTCCGCGAAGCCCGCGGGGTCGCGCGCCGCCCACGCGCCCCAGAACACGCCGGCGACGCTGCAGCCCTTGAGGAGCGGCAGGTTGAGCGGGATGGTCGGTATGCCCGCCGGGAAGCCCACCACGAGGAAGCGCCCCTCCCAGGCGATGGCGCGCAGCGCCGCCTCGGCGTAGTCGCCGCCCACCGCGTCGTAGATGACGTCCGCGCCCGCTTCGCCCGCGGCGCCCTTGAACAGGGCGGAGAGCGCGCGGCGGCCGTCGCCGTCGAACGGGCCACGAGGGTAGACCACCGCCTCGGCCGCGCCGTGCGCGCGGACGACGGAGGCCTTTTCCTCCGACGAGACCGCTGCGATCACCCGCGCGCCCACCGCCGCGCCCAGCTCCACCGCCGCGAGGCCCACGCCGCCGGCCGCGCCCAGGACGAGGAGCGTCTCGCCAGACTGGAGCGCAGCGCGCTGCTTCAGCGCGTGCCAGCTCGTGCCGTAGGTGAAGAGGAAGGCCGCCGCCTCGTCGAACGGCATGCCGTCGGGCATGGGCGTGCAGCGCGCGGCGGGAACGGCCACCCGCTCCGCCATGCAGCCCCAGCCGGGCGAGGCGATCACCCGGTCTCCCGGCTTAAACCCCTCCACCCCTTCGCCCACCGCCCTCACCACGCCCGCGCACTCGCCGCCGGGCGAGAAGGGCCGCGGCGGGCGGAACTGGTAGCGATCGGCGATGATCAGAGTGTCGGGGAAGTTGACCCCCACCGCCCGCACGTCAATCACGAGCTGGCCGGGGCCGGCCTCGGGCTCCGGCGCCTCCTCCAGGACGAGGGTGTCGGGGCCGCCCGGGGCCTTGCTCAGGATCGCCTTCACCGCAACTCGCTCCGCCGCTCCGGTGGCCCGCCGGTCGCGGGGACGCTAGTGGAGGGCGACGGCGGCGCAAGCTCCAAGTGAACGAGGTTCAGATGCGCCCGAGCTCGTCCCCGATCGCGCTGGCTGTTCACGGCGGCGCGGGCTCGCGGCCCGGCCGCGACTACACCCGCGAGATCGCCCATATGCGCGAGGTGGCGGCCCGTGGCCGCGACGCGCTCCAAAACGGCGCCCCCGCGCTGGACGCCGTCGAGCTCTGCGTGCGCGAACTGGAGGCGAGCGGCCTCTACGTCGCCGGGCGCGGCGCCTCTCCCAACGCCGAGGGCGCCTACGAGCTCGACGCCGCCCTGATGGACGGGGCCACGGGCTGGACGGGCGCCGTCGCCGCCCTGGTGGGCTTCGAGAGCCCGATCGCCGCCGCGCGCGCGGTGATGGAGCGCACCCCCCACGTCATGCTGGCGGGCGCGGGCGCGGCGGCGTTCGCGCGCGAGGCGGGGCTGGCGCAGGTCGCCGACCCCGCCGGCTGGCACACCCGCGCGGGGGCCGACGAGTCGAACCACGCGCCCGGCGCTCGCACAGGGGCGCTCGCGCATGGCACGGTGGGCTGCGTGGCGCGCGACCTCCAGGGGCGGCTCGCAGCCGCCACCTCCACCGCCGGGGTGTTCGACAAGATGCCCGGGCGCGTGGGCGACACACCCGTGCCCGGCGCGGGCGTCTGGGCCGACGCCTTCGCGGCGGTCTCGTGCACCGGCCAAGGCGAGTATTTCCTGCGCACCGCGGCGGCCGCGTCGGTCGCGCACCGGATGCGGTGGGGGGGCGAGCCGCTCGGCGTGGCGGCGGAGGCGGCCGTCGACGCGATCGCCGCCCTGGGCGGCGAGGGCGGGATGATCGCGGTGGGGCCGGACGGTCCGGCGGTCGCGCCCTTCCGCTCTGCCGGGATGAAGCGCGCGGTGCTGGAACGGGACGGCTCCATCCGCTCCGAGGCGTTCTGACGAGTCGCAACCGGGACGCGCGGCGCCTATCTGCGCCGCTCCCGCATAGAGGCCGCCGGCGACGCGGCCCTTCCGCCCCGCCCGAGCCTTTCCGCATGTCCGACGCCTCGACCGACCTCTCCCACGCCTCGCCGCCGCTCCCCGTCGGCGACGACATGGTGGCCCCGTTCCAGATCGAGGGCGAAGCGGTGCGCGGCCGCATCGCGCGCCTGGGGGCTGTGGTCGACGACATCCTTTCGCGCCACGCCTATCCCGAGCCCGTGGCCAACCTCCTGGGCGAGGCGTGCGTGCTGGCGGCGCTGGTGGGCGCGAGCCTCAAGTTCCAGGGGCGGCTGATCGTGCAGGCGCAGGGAGACGGCCCCGTGCGCTACGTCGTGGCCGACTTCGACACCTCCGGCGCCCTGCGCGGCTACTGCCGCTTCGACGCCGACGCCGTGGCCGCCGCCTCGACGGGCTTCGCCCGCGCGGGGGCGAGGAGCCTTCTCGGCCAGGGTCTGTTCGTGATGACGCTCGATCCCGCGGACATGAAGGAGCGTCACCAGGGCGTCGTCGCCATCGAGGGCGAGACGCTGGCGCTCTGCGCCGAGCAGTACTTCGCCCAGTCCGAGCAGGTGCCCACCCGCGTGCGCCTGGCCGTGGCGCAGGGGCCGGACGGCCGCTGGCGCGCCGGCGGGGCGGTGATCCAGAACGTGGCGGACGACGACGCGCGCGGCTCGACCGCCGACGCCTGGGAGCGCGCCCAGGCGCTGTTCGAGACGCTGGGCGAGGACGAGCTCGTCGAGGCGGACCTCCCGGCCGAGCGGCTCCTCTATCGCCTGTTCCACGAGGACGGCGTGCGCGTCTTCCCTGCGAAGGCGCTCTCGGCCGAGTGCCGCTGCTCGCCCGAGCGCGTGGCCGGCATGCTGCAGGCCTTCCCGCAGGCCGAGCGCGCCGAGATGGTGGAGGCCGACGGGCGCATCCACGTCACCTGCGAATATTGTGCGCGGGCCTACGCGATCGCCCCTGACCTAGAAGGCGCCCCCGCGGAGGCGCGCGCGGCCGCGGGCTGACGCGCGGCGGCTCAGGCCGCGTCGAAGGCGCGCTGCAGCCGCTGGAGCTGGGACAGCACCCCCGGGGTCTCGGCGGGCGCCTCCGCGTACATGGAGCGGTCGAGGTGCGCCACGCGCTCGAACAGGCGCGCGGCCCGCTCGGACAGATCGTGCAGCCCCGGCGGCAGCGGCTCGGCCGCGCCCGTGGGCGCAGGCACGACGGAGGTGTCGGTCGCCTTGGATCCCAGCCGGTAGCGGGGCTGGCGCGCCTCGTCGGCGGTCATGGCGCCCTCGCGCACGGCGCGCTGGACGAGAAGCCAGGAGGCGATCTGCATCAGACGGGTGGTGAGCTTCATGCTCTCCCCCGCGTAGGCGAGGGCGCCGTTGCGCGACAGGAGCTTGGATTCCTGGCGGCCTGCGCCGTCGAGGTATTCCGCCGCCTCCTCAACCATCGCCATGCCCTCGGCGAAGGTGCGGTCGAACAGCTCGGAGCCGGCGAACCTCAGCACCGACCCGCCCTCCGCCGCGTTCACGTCGCTCATTCGATCCCTCCGCGGCGCCCGCCCGGCGCACACCTCAAGCAACCGGCGTGCCACGCCCGCTAGCGCGGCCCGCCCCGTCAGCCGAACGAGAACAGCGCGTCGGCCGCAGAGCGCCCATCGCGTTTCTTGGCCAGGACGCCCCGGGTGCGCTCGATCTCGCCTTCCAGCGCGGCGATCCGCGCGTCCAGCTCGTCGGCGGGGTAGCCGGACAGGTCCTCGGTGACCACCGTGCGCAGCGCGGCGCCTCGCGACAGGCGCGGCTCGGCAGGCTCTTCCAGCATACCCGTCCTCCGTCCCGATCCCGCGACGCTTTCCCGCCGTGGGGGAAGGAGAGTATCAGACCCGTCGCCTCGGCGGGAGGCGTCCGAGGCGCGATGACAGATACGGCCGGAGCTGATGCGCATCCCATGCGCGTGATCGAGGTGCGCGGCGGCCGCGGCGGCGCCGAAGCGGTGGAGCTGGGCGCCCGCCCGCGGCCCGCGCCCCGACCGGGCGAGATCGTCATCCGCCTGCACGCCGCGGGGGTGAACCGGCCCGACCTCCTGCAGCGCGCGGGCGCCTATCCGCCGCCGCCCGGCGCCTGCGACCTCCTGGGGCTGGAAGGCGCGGGCGAGGTCTCCGCGGTGGGCGAAGGCGCCGCGCGCTGGCGCGTGGGCGACCGGGTGACCGCGCTCCTGCCCGGCGGCGGCTACGCCGAGTACGCGCGGTGCGACGCCCGCCACGCCCTGCCCGTCCCGCCCGGGCTGAGCTGGGCTGAGGCGGCCTGTCTGCCGGAGACGGTCTTCACCGTCTGGGCCAACGTGTTCGACCGCGGCCGCCTCCAGCCCGGCGAGACGCTCCTCGTCCACGGCGCTACGAGCGGCATCGGGCTGACCGCCATCGCGCTGGCGCGGGCGCACGGCGCGCGGGTGATCGCCACCAGCCGCGGCGCGGAGAAGGCCGCCCAGGCCCGCGCGCACGGGGCCGACCTCGCGCTCGACTCGACCGCGGGCGACTGGGTGGAGGCGGTGCGCGCGGCGGGCGGGGCCGACGTCGGGCTCGACATGGTGGCGGGCGACTGGGTGGCGAGGAACCTGCGCGCGCTGAACGACGACGGCCGGCTCGTCCTGATCGGCTGGCAAGGCTCGGGCTCCGCCCAGTTCGACGCGCTCGACCTGATGCGCCGACGGCTGACCGTCACCGGCTCCACGCTGCGCGCCCGCAGCGACGACGCCAAGGCCGACATCGCCCGCGCGGTGGAGCGCGTGGTCTGGCCATGGGTGGCCGATGGACGGGTGCGGCCGGTGATGGATCGCACCGTCCCCCTGGCCGACGCCACCGAGGCGCACCGGCGGCTGGAGGGCGGCGAGCACCTCGGAAAGGTGGCGCTGGACGTCTCGGGCGACGCGGACAGGATGGCGGCGTGATCGGCGTGTTCGATTCCGGTGTGGGTGGGCTCACCATCCACCGCGCGCTGGTCGACCGGCTACCGCGCGCCGATTTCGTCTACCTCGGCGACCAGGCGCATGCGCCCTATGGCGGGCGGCCGGGCGAGGAGATCGTCGACCTCACCCGCGCGAGCTGCCGCAAGCTGTTCGACCTCGGCGCGAGCCTCGTCGTCCTGGCGTGCAACACGGCGTCGGCCGTGGCGCTGCGGCGGCTGCAGCAGACCTGGCTGCCGAAGCTCAGGCGCGAGCTCGGCCGGCCGGTGAACGTCCTGGGTGTGATCGTGCCCACCATCGAGGCCGCCACCGGCCGCCCCTGGAGCGACGACGCCTACGACCGCGATCCCGAGCGGCGCGGCGAGAAGGCCGAACGGCTGGACGTGGTGGGGGTGTTCGCCACCCGCGCCACCGCCGCCTCCCGCGTGTACGAGATCGAGATCGACAAGCGCCGCGCCGACGTCGCCGCCTTCTCCGAAGCTTGCCCCGAACTCGCGCGCATGATCGAGCGGGGGGAGGACCGCGAGGCCATGCGCGCGCTGATCGCCGAGCACGTGGCGGCGCTGACGCGGCGCGTGGGCCGGCCGCCCGACCGCGCCGTTCTGGGCTGCACTCACTACGAGATCGTGGCCGACCTGTTCCGCGAGGCGCTCCCCCCCGGCACGCCCTTGATCCACCAGCCGAGCGCGGTTGCGGACGCGCTGGAGCGCTACCTCGCCCTCCACCCGGAGTACGATCCCGGCGCGGGCGGGAGCCGCCGCTTCCTCACCACCGGCCCCGCCGCCGACCAGAACGCGCTGGTGGCCACATTCTGGGGCAGTCCCCTGCGCTTCGAGGCGGTGTGATCTCCCGCCGCAGGTGAAGTATTAATAAAGCGTTCGCCCAGCGCGCGAATGATGTCGACGGCGCGTCCCAAGCGTGGCGTTTAGCGGTCCGGGGACGCGGCCGCGCCGTTCCATGACACTGCCGCGGCGTTTTGGGGGACACCATGATCAAGACGTTCGTAGCGGCCGCCGCCGCTGCCGCTGCGCTGCTCGCCACCGGCGCGCACGCGGCCACCTACCAGTTCGACTTCGGCTTCACCTCGCAAGCGGGTGAGCCGTTCGAGGTCGCGGTCGGCACGCTGACCACCAGTGACACGCTGAACGCCGACGGCGCCTACGACGTGACCGGCATCACCGGCACGGTGAGCCAGCCCGGCGCGGGCGGCTTCCCGATGTTCGCGTCGATCACCGGCCTGTCCGACTACTACGGCGCCGACAACGAACTCTACCCCACCGACCCCCGCGTGGATAACGACGGCATCTCGTTCACGTCCAGCGCCGGCGGCTTCTTCAATCTGTATATCCGGAATGACGACGGCATCTACTCGGTTCTCTATTCGCCGACTGGCAGCGAGGAAGATTCGGTGGCCTCTCGCGTGACGCTGGCCGTGACCCAAATCCCGACCTCGGCCGCGCCGGAGCCGGGCACGTGGGCGCTGATGATGGCGGGCGTGGGCCTCGCCGGCGCGGCGCTGCGTCGCCGTCGCATCGCTACGCTCGCGGCGGCCTGATCGGCGCCGTACGGCTGCCGGACCCGGCTCCCTGCGGGCCGGATCCGGAAGGCGTCGACAATGCGTCGAAGTTATGGTGTGTTAACCATGTCCGGCGCGGGGGCGCGCCTTTGGGGGGCTGATCATGAAGACCATCCTTACGATGACGGCCGCTGTGGCGGCGATGGCCTGCAGCACGGCCGCGCTGGCTGATGCGGTGGACTGGGGCCAGGTGGGCGCGCCGGACGACTATGTGACCGACCCGCTGGTAGCGTCCAGCTACGGCGGCCTGTCCGTCACCGCGACGGACGGCGGCGCCGGGTTCTACGCCGAGCAGCAGGGCGACGGCTGGTCGGGCGGCTTCCTCCCCGGCGAGAACCTGATCCAGTCCGCGGACACGCCGGACGCGATCACCCTCACCTTCTCCAGCGCCGTGAACAACCTCGGCTTCTCGCTCGAGAACAACTTCTACGGCGTGTATACGGGCACCGTGACCTACTACAACGGCGCGGCCGCAGTGTTCACCCAGAGCCTGACGCAGGACACCGAGTCGGGCGAGTATCCGGGCGAGGCCCCCTACTTCGCCTACAACGGCGTGATCACCTCGGTTGTGGTCGACACCTCCGGCGCGAACGGCGTCGATGAGGGCGGCTTCGCCATCGGCCAGCTGCGCTTCAACGACGTGGCGGCCGCGCCTGAGCCCGGCACATGGGCGCTGATGATGGCGGGCGTGGGCCTCGCCGGCGCGGCGCTGCGCCGTCGCCGGGTCGCGACGGTCGCCGCCGCCTGATCTTCTCGACCGGAGACCTGCGACGAGGCTCGGCGCTCCCAGCGCCGGGCCTTTCGCTTGTCTGAGCTCAGCGCGTCGGCCCGCCGTCGTCGTCTCCGCGGCGGGGCGGGGTCGCCGCGTCGGGCGCGACTTCGTCACCGTTGTCGTCCACCGCCGGCCCTGCATCGCGCGCGGCTCCGCCCGTCACGGGCGCGCCTTCGCCGTTCTCGCCCGTCTGGTTGAGGAGGTCGGCCACGGGATCGTCCACCCCCGTCGACTGCGGGGGCGGGTTGGGCCCGGCGGGGATGGGCGCCACCGCAAGCCGAGGCAGGGCCGCGGCCATAAAGGCGCGCCAGAGCTGGGCGGGTGCGCCGCCGCCCGTCACCTTGTGCATCGGCGAGTTGTCGTCGCGCCCGGTCCACACCGCCGTCACGAAGCCGCCGGTGAAGCCCATGAACCAGGCGTCGCGGTAGTCGGAGGTCGTGCCGGTCTTGCCCGCGAGGTCGTAGCCCGGCAGCGCCGCGCCCGCCCCGGTGCCAGGTGGCCGCATCACCGCGCGCATCATCTGCGTCATGTACGAAAGGTACGGGTTGTTGATCACCTGCGGCGCGGGATCGGCGCGGTGCTCGTACACCACGTGGCCGTCGGCGGTGCGGATGCGCTCGATGCCGTAGGCGCGCACCGCACGGCCCCCGTCCGCAAAGGCGCCGTAGGCCTGCGCCATCTCGAGCGGGCTGACCTCGGTCGTGCCCAGCGCCATCGCCGGGTCGGTGTTGATCGTCGAGACGATCCCCAGCCGCTCGGCGGTGCGCGCGACGGTGGGGCGGCCCACCTCGTCGGCCAGGCGTGCCGCGACGGTGTTGATCGACTGGCTGAGCGCGGTCTGCAGGGTGATCGGGCCGAGGAAGCGGTTGGTGTAGTTGTGGGGCGACCAGCCGTCGATCGTCACCGGCTCGTCGACCACCTGGGTGTCAGGGGTGCGCCCCGCCTCCACCGCGGTCAGGTAGACGAAGGGCTTCCACGCCGAGCCCGCCTGGCGCCGCGCCTCCACCGCGCGGTCGAACTGGCTGCGGCCGTAGTCGACGCCGCCGATCAAGGCGCGCACCCGGCCGTCACCGTCGAGCGCGACGAGCGCCGCCTGCTGCACGCCCTGGGCCCGGTCGCGCGCCACCACCTGGCGCACGGCGTTCTCGGCGTCGGTGTCGATGGGGAGGTCGAGCGTGGTCTCGACCACCAGGTCCTGCGGGTCGCTCGCCTGGCGGTCGCCGATGATGCGGCGCACCTGAGCGTCGATCCAGTCGACGAAATACTGTGCGTGCTGGGAGGCGAGCTGCTTGTTGTAGACGAGCGGGTGGCGGAAGACCTCGTCCTCCTGCTCGCGGGTGATGACGTGGGTCTCGACCATCCGGTCCAGCACGATCTTGGTGCGGTCGGCGGCGCGGTCGGGGTCGGCCACGGGGTTGTAGCGGCTGGGCGCACGCAGGAGGCCCGCCAGGAGCGCCGCCTCGCCGATGGAGAGGTTCTTGGCCGGCTTGGCGAAGTAACGCTGGCTCGCCGCCTCGATGCCGTAGGCGCCTGAGCCGAAGCTCACCCGGTTGAGGTAGAGCGCCAGGATCTGCTTCTTGGAGAAGCGCCATTCCAGTTCGACCGAAAGGATCAGCTCCTGCACCTTGCGGGTGAAGGTCTGGTCGAAGTTGAGGAACAGGTTGCGCGCCAGCTGCTGGGTGATGGTCGAGCCGCCGCGCAACGGGCCGCCGTGATGGGTCGAGTTGTAGACGAACGAGCGCACGATCCCCACGGGATCGAAGCCCATGTGGTGGTAGAAGTTGTGGTCCTCGATGGCGATGAACGCGCCGGGCACGTAGGGCGGCAGGGCGTCGAGGTCGACGGGCGGGGCGTACTGGCTGCCGCGCACGGCCAGGAGCGCGCCCGAGCGGTCGAGGTAGGAAATCGACGGCTGGCGCGTGATCGACGTCAGCTTGGAGGTGTCGGGCAGGCCGCGCGAGAACACCGCCACCACCGCCACGCCCGCGATCGCCGCCCACACCAGGAGCACGAGCCCCCAGTAGACCAGCCCATTCCACCACGAGCGGCGGCGGCGCGGCGGCGGCGGCCCGCGGGATCGGCCGGCCTCGGATAGGCTCACGGGTGAAGTCCTCCGCGCGGCTGGGCCGTCACGGCGCAGATATCACGGCGGCGTGATGAGCGCAGGGTGAACGTCTCGCCGCAGCCCCCGCGCCCTTGCGCGTCAGGCGACGCGCTCGACCATCATGCGCTTTATGCCGGCGATGGCCTGGGCGGGGTTCAGCCCCTTGGGGCACACCTGGGCGCAGTTCATGATGGTGTGGCAGCGGTAGAGCTTGAAGGGGTCCTCGAGGTCGTCGAGCCGGTCGCCCGCCGCCTCGTCGCGGCTGTCGACCAGCCAGCGGTAGGCGTGCAGGAGCGCCGCGGGCCCGAGGTAGCGCTCGCCGTTCCACCAGTACGACGGGCACGAGGTCGTGCAGCAGGCGCACAGTATGCACTCGTAGAGGCCGTCGAGCTTGGCGCGGTCGCCCGGCGTCTGCTCCCACTCGTGCTGCGGCGTGGGCGTGTCGGTGTGCAGCCAGGGCTCCACCGAGGCGTACTGGGCGTAGAAGATCGACAGGTCGGGGATCAGATCCTTCACCACCGCCTGGTGCGGCAGGGGGCTGATCGACAGCTCGCGGCCCGGCACGTCCTCCCAGGCGTGGGTGCAGGCGAGCGTGTTGCGCCCGCCGATGTTCATGGCGCACGAGCCGCACACCCCCTCGCGGCACGAGCGGCGGAAGGCGAGCGTGGGGTCGATGGCGTTCTTGATGTGGATCAAGGCGTCCAGCACCATCGGGCCGCAGTGCTCGACGTCGACGTCATAAGTGTCCCAGCGCGGGTTGGCGTCCACCTCGGGATCGTAGCGATAGATCTTGAAGGTGCGTGTGCGCCCGGCCGCGCCCTCGGGGGCGGTGTGGTGGCGACCCTTGCCGATCTTGCTGTTGCGGGGGAGTGCGAACTGAACCATGCGGACCTCGCGCGCGGGCTCCCCGGCGGAGCGGCGGCGCGCGCCCCGTATCTAGCGATCCCCTCCCCGCTTGGGAACCGGCCGGCCCTTCAGCCCGCCAGAGACTTAAGCCGGTAGAGCGCCTCCAGCGCCTCCCGCGGAGTCAGCGCGTCGGGGTCGACGGCGGCCAGCGCGACCTCCAGTGCAGAGGGCTCGGGCGCGGGCGGGGCGGCGGCGAACAACGGCAGGTCGTCCAGCCGGGCGGGTGAGGCGGGGTCGCGTTCCAGCCGGGCCAGCACCTGGCGCGCGCGGGTCACCACCCGCGGCGGCACGCCCGCGAGCTTGGCGACGGCCACGCCGTAGGAGCGGTCGGCCGCGCCGGCGGCCGCCTCGTGCAGGAAGACGAGCTCGCCGTTCCACTCCTTGGCGCGCATGGACAGGTTGCACACGTGGGCGAGCCGCCCCTCCAGCCGCGCCAGCTCATGGTAGTGGGTGGCGAAGAGGGCGCGGCAGCGGTTCTGGTCGTGCAGGTGCTCGGCGCAGGCCCAGGCGATCGCCAGCCCGTCGTAGGTGGCGGTGCCCCGGCCGATCTCGTCCAGCACCACGAACGAGCGCGGCGTCGCCTGGGTGAGGATGGCGGCGGTCTCCACCATCTCGGCCATGAAGGTGGAGCGCCCGCGCGCCAGGTCGTCGCCCGCGCCCACGCGGGAGAACAGCCGGTCGGCGACGCCCAGGCGGAGGCTGCGCGCGGGGACGAAGCTCCCCGCCTGCGCCAGGACGACCAGGAGCGCGTTCTGGCGCAGGAAGGTCGACTTGCCCGCCATGTTGGGGCCGGTGACGAGCGCCAGCCGCGGGCCCGCCTCGCCCGCCCCATCCAGCCGGCAGTCGTTGGCGGTGTAGGGGTCGCCCGCGCGGCGCACCGCGGCCTCCACCACCGGGTGGCGCGCGCCCTCGGCGGCGAAGTCGGTCGAGCCGTCCACCTGCGGCCGCACCGCCCCGACCTCGGCCGCCCACTCGGCGAGCGCCGCCGCCACGTCGAGCGCGGCGAGCGCGCGGGAGGCGGCGTGAATCGGCCCGGCCAGCGCCGCCGCCTCCGCGCGCAGCGCCTCGAAGGTCTCCGCCTCCATGGCCAGCGCCCGGTCGCCCGCCTGGGAGATGCGTGCGTCGAGCTCGGCCAGTTCGGCGGTGGTGAAGCGCACCTGGCTGGCGGTGGTCTGGCGGTGGATGAAGAGCGGCGACCAGCGGGGGGCGAGCAGGATCTCGGCTTGGCGCGTGGTGGCGTCCACGAAGTAGCCCAGGACCGCGTTGTGCTTGACCTTCAGCGGCAGGCCCGTCTCGCCCGCGAGGCGCGCCTCCAGCGCGGCCACCACGCGGCGGCTGTCGTCGCGCAGGCGGCGCGCCTCGTCGAGCTCGGGGCGGAAGCCCGCGCGCACGAAGCCGCCGTCGCGCGCCTGGGCGGGGAGGTCCGCCTCCAGCGCGCCTTTCAGCCGCTCGAGGAGGGCGCCGAGCGCGGGCGTGCGGCTGAGCGTCAGCGCGTCCAGCGCGTCGGCGATCTCGGCGGGCGTCTGCGCCAGCGGGCCCTCGGGCGCGAGCCCCAGCCGCGCGCAGGCCGCCTCGCCCGCCAGGAGGCCGTCGCGCAGGGCGCCCAGGTCGCGCGGGCCGCCGCGGTTGAGGGCGAGCCGCCCGAGCGCGCGCGCCACGTCGCCGCCTGAGCGCAGCCCGTCGCGCAGGTCGGCGCGCAGCCGGGCGCGCGCGTGCAGCCACTCCACCGCGTCGAGCCGCGCGGCGATGGCTAAGGGGTTGACCAGCGGCCGCGCCAGCCGGTCGGCCAGGGCGCGCGCGCCGGCGCCCGTCACCGTGCGGTCGATGCAGGCGAGGAGCGAGCCCTCTCGCCCGCCCGTCTGGCTGCGCTCGATCTCGAGGCTCGCGCGGGTGGCGGGGTCGATCAGGAGCACGTCCGCCCCACCGCCGCGCCGAGGCGGGGCGAGCGCCGGCGCCTGCCCGGGCTGGGTCGTCTCCAGGTGGGCGGCGAGGAGCCCCAGAGCCGCCACCTCCACCGGCGCGAAGGCGCCGAACCCGTCCAGCGTCTTCACGCCGTAGAGCCGCAGGAGCCGCGCCTCCCCCGCCGCGGGCTCGGCGAGCGCCTGGGGGAGCGGCTGCACCAGCCCGCCGGCCGCGTCGGCCGCAGACGCCACCGCCGGATCGGCGAACAGCCGGTCCGGCACGAGGAGCTCGGACGGGCGCAGGGCGGCCAGCACCGCCGCCAGGGTGTCGCACGGCGTGCACGCCACCTCCACCTCGCCGGTGGAGAGTTCGACGCTCGCCACCGCCGCCTCCGCCCCGCGCACCGCCAGCGCCGCGAGCCGGTTGGCCCCGCGCGCGTCGAGAAGGCTGTCCTCCGTCAGCGTGCCGGGCGTGACCACCCGCACCACCTCGCGCCGCACCACCGATTTGGAGCCCCGCGCCTTGGCCGCGCGAGGGTCCTCCATCTGTTCGCAGACCGCGACCCGCAGACCCGCGCGGATCAGCTTGGCGAGGTAGGCGTCGGCCGCGTGCACGGGCACGCCCGCCATGGGGATGCCCTCGCCCTGGTGCGTGCCGCGGGTGGTCAGGGTGATGCCCAAGACCTCCGCGGCGCGCACGGCGTCTTCGAAGAAGAGCTCGTAGAAGTCGCCCATGCGGAAGAAGACAAGCGCCTGCGGATCGCGCGCCTTGGCCTCGAAGAACTGGGCCATGACGGGCGTGGCGCCCTCGGCCGAGGGCGTCGCCGCGGGCGCTCGCGCGGGGGCGGTCATCATGGAGCGGGTTAGCACCCCGGCGGCGGCCGCGGTTGTGACCGCCTGCCGCAGGCACTAGGGTCCGCCGCGGAAACGCCGCCCCCCAAGGCGCCCGGCTCGAGGCGCCCGGCACGCCTCACAGCCCGGAGCCCCGATGGCCGACGACCGCCGCACCTTCACCGAGGACGAGGCCCTGGCGTTCCACGCCAAGCCCACCCCCGGCAAGATCGGGGTGCACGCCACCAAGCCCATGGCGACCCAGCGCGACCTATCCCTCGCCTACTCGCCGGGCGTGGCCGTGCCGGTGCTCAGGATCGCCGAGGATCCCGATCTCGCCTACGACTACACGTCGAAGGGCAACATGGTGGCGGTGATCTCCAACGGCACCGCTATCCTCGGGCTGGGCGACCTCGGCGCGCTTGCCTCCAAGCCGGTGATGGAAGGCAAGAGCGTGCTCTTCAAGCGCTTCGCCGACGTCGACTCGATCGACATCGAGGTCGACAGTCGCGACGCCGACACCATCATCACCGTGGTCAACGCCATCGGCGCCTCGTTCGGCGGCATCAACCTCGAGGACATCAAGAGCCCCGAGTGCTTCATCATCGAGCAGGCGTGCCAGGCTGCGCTCGACGTGCCGGTGTTCCACGACGACCAGCACGGCACCGCCATCATCTCGGCCGCGGGGCTGATCAACGCCTGCCGCATCACCGGCCGCGAGCTGGGCGACGTCAAGGTCGTGCTCAACGGCCCGGGCGCGGCGGGGATCGCCACGCTGGAGCTGATCAAGGCCATGGGCGTGCGGCCCGAGAACTGCCTGGCCGTCGACCGCAAGGGCGTCCTCTACCAGGGCCGCACGGAAGACATGAACCAGTGGAAGTCGGCGCACGCGGTGGCCACCGACCGCCGCACGCTGGCCGAGGCGCTGGAGGGGGCGGACGTCTTCATCGGCCTGTCCGTCAAGGGCGCGCTCACCCGCGACCTCGTGGCGCACATGGCCGATCGGCCGATCATCTTCGCCATGGCCAATCCCGATCCGGAGATCACGCCGGAGGAGGTGCACGCCGTGCGCCCCGACGCGATCGTGGCCACCGGGCGCAGCGACTACCCCAACCAGGTCAACAACGTGCTGGGCTTCCCCTACATTTTCCGTGGCGCGCTCGATGTTCGGGCGCGCTCGGTCAACAACGAGATGAAGGTGGCGTGCGCCCAGGCGCTGGCGCGGCTCGCGCGCGAAGACGTGCCCGACGAGGTGGCCGCCGCCTACCACGGCCGACGCCTGCGCTTCGGGCCGGACTACATCATCCCCACCCCGTTCGACCCGCGGCTGATCTCATACGTGCCGCCCTTCATCGCCCAGGCGGCGATGGACACGGGCGTGGCGCGCCGTCCGATCACCGACATGGACGCGTACCGCGAGCGGCTGGCCCAGCGCGCCGACCCCACCGCCGCCTTCCTCCAGGGCGTCACGGGCAAGGTGATCGGCGGTCCCCAAAAGCGCATCGTCTTCGCCGAGGGCGAGGACCCCAGCGTGATCCGCGCCGCCCACGCCTTCGAGGCGCAGGGGCTCGGCAAGGCGGTGCTCTGCGGGCGCGAGGAGCTCGTGCACGCCAACATGCGCCAGGTAGGGCTCGATCCGGCGACCAGCGGGCTGGAGCTGATCAACGCGCGCGTCTCCGACCAGAACGCCGAGTACGTCGAGTTCCTCTATGGACGGCTGCAGCGCCAGGGCTTCC
Source organism: uncultured Caulobacteraceae bacterium (assembly GCA_964242625.1). GTDB lineage: Bacteria > Pseudomonadota > Alphaproteobacteria > Caulobacterales > Caulobacteraceae > JASLDZ01. The sequence continues at coordinate 28,683 of CAXTAO010000028.1, forward strand.
TCAAGCGCGACGTGCAGCGGCTGATCAACCAGGACCGCAACAGCTTCGCCGCCTCCATGGTGGCCATGGGCCACGCCGACGGCATGGTCACGGGCGTCACCCGCGCCTTTGATGTCGCTCTGGAGGAGGTGCGGCGCGTGATCGATCCCGCGCCCGGCGGACGGCTTTTGGGGCTCTCGGTGGTGCTGGCCAAGGGGCGCACCCTCTTTGTCGCGGACACCTCCATCACCGAGCTCCCCGACAGCCACGAACTGGAGGAGATCGCGGTGGAGGCCGCCCACGCCGTGCGCCGCCTCGGCCACGAGCCGCGAGTGGCGTTCCTGAGCTACTCCACCTTCGGCAACCCGCGCGGCCCCCGCGGCGAGAAGATCCGCGAGGCGGTCAGGATGATGGACGCCCGCAGCGACATCGATTTCGAGTATGAGGGCGACATGCCGCCGGAAGTGGCGCTCGATCCCGAGGGCGCCGGCCGCGCGTTTCCTTTCATCCGCCTGACCGAGCCCGCCAACGTCTTGGTCATGCCCGCCATCCACTCGGCCTCGATCTCGACCAAGCTGATCCAGAGCCTCGGCGGCGCGACGGTGGTGGGCCCGCTCCTCGTCGGCCTGAACGAGTCGGTGCAGATCGCGCCCCTGGCGGCGTCGGTCTCGACCATCCTCAACATGGCGACCTTCGCCGCCTACGACCTGCGCACGGTGGGGTGAGGGGCCACACGCCGCAGCAGGGACAGACCGGGACAATCCCCCGCCGATCCGGCGGGACAAGGCGAGACACGACCCTCCCGCCCCCTCGACCCCCAACGACAGCCCTGTGTTCGACCCGCCGGAGGCGTTGTCGAACGTGTTGGAAGGGACGCCCCGCGTCCCGACCCCTCCGGTCAGCCGTCGCGCGCAGGGCGGGTCAAGGGCGGCCGCAGGCCGGCGCGGAGCGCGCACCCTTGACGCGCCCGAGCACGATGGCGCTCCGCTCGCCGATAGGGCGCGGGAACCTCCAGACCGCCGCGCCCGTGGATAGTCTGGGTCCCCGCCTCCGCGGGGATGAGCGGATGGGTGTCGGCGGCGGCGCCCCTGGCCCTGGCGGCTTCGGCGCAGCTGACGGCCGGAGACCTGACGGAGCGGCGCGAACCGCACCGAAAGGGTCGCTTATCCCCCTCCGCGCGCGCGGGAGACGGGAGCGACCCACTCCCTCCACCCCACCCGCTCATCCCCGCGGAGGCGGGGACCCAGACTATCCGCGTGCACCGCCGGTGAAGCGCGTTTCCGGCGCTCTGATCAGTGGGCTGAGCGCCACCGTGCTCGGTCGCGTCGAGGAACGCTCCGCTCTCCGCCCTTGACCCGCCCTGCGCGCGACGGCTGACGCGTGGGCGTCGGGACGCGGGGCGTCCCTCGTTCTTGTTCGACAACGCCTCCGGCGGGTCGAACACAGGGCTGGGGTCCTGGTCCGGCGGCCTCAGGTGAGCCCGCGGTTACTCTGCCGCTCTTGACCCCAAGCATCTTTTAGATCCAGTTGAGACGCTTTCCCTTACCCGGCCTGCTCATCATCAAACCTCAGCTGATTGCTAAGTGCAGGTAGCAAGTCGTTGTCTTCGTCTACACGAAGCATCCGAAGGTCGCGAACCGACGGTCCGAACCACGCAAAACGGCGATCGGCTTCTTGCACGGCCATAACGCATCGGACAGCATCGGAGTTCTCATCACCGAAATAGACACTGCCCTGCACGCGACCGAAGCCGAACTGAGAGAAGACGTTGGCGATCTTGGCGTAACAAGTACCTCGCCAGCTCGCGCCACAGTGCTTTTCTGCGACGGATCCATCGAGATCGAACGCAATAGCGTACACGCGTCTAGCCTTTCGGATTGCCGTGCCGCGCGGCTTTGGCCGAACGCGCATCGGAATGACGGACATAGCTCGTCGCTCCCGGACTGATGCTCCCGGGTTCGAATCTAGACCGAGCCTTGTTTCTTTGCTAGACGGGAGCGTCGGGGCGAAAGCCCCGACGCATCCCGCTTAAGCTCTGTGGGCGGCTTGCCACATTGGGTTTCTCTCTTTCTAGGCGTCGTGGCCCGAGGGGGAGTGGACCAATGCCGGATGGGGTGGTGGTTCACCCTCTCCGGCCGCGTCTGAGCCGCCAGCGAAATCGCTGTGCGGCTCATTCTCTTTGTGGGCGTACTTGCCCACGATCTCTGCAGCCGTTGCGGGATCAGCGAGGGTCCATCCCGCCTTGCCATGGCTGACAATGTCAGCGCTCCGCCCCAGCAGCGCGCCAAGTGCGTTCATCGCGTTGTCACCGCGAATCGTAAAGCCAATCGCCTTGATCGCCGTCACGAGTTCACGAGTCCTGATCGGGTGAGCCTGCCCCACGAGGAACGACATGGCGGTCGCGATGGCTTGGCGTCCATACGGCGTAAAATCGTCAAACGGCCGCTTACCCCGCGGCTCCCGCGACGCTTCGTCTCCCGGCTGGTTTAAGGTGCGAGAAGACGTCTGCGTCCTCGCGGCACTCTCTTCAGTCGCGCGGACGGTCTCGATCGCTGGCTGCGCACCATAGGCCCTGAGTAGCACTTGAACGGCCGCCAGCTTGCGCAGGAGGTCGCGCTCTTCCTTCCGAACTGTCTCGATTACCGCATCGTCCACGGCAGGACTCCTGGGAGCGGCCGCCAGGCTAGCAGACCTCACGGTGAGTTGGAAGGGAGGCATCATGACGTGACTTCTCAGTGCGCGATTTGTTCGCCGATGGCTTCACGTCATGAGAAAGGGGCGGCCCGGTCGCCCGAGCCGCCCCCCTGACACCTCACCGCTGACCGCGCCGCCCCCCACGGGGCGGCGCGCGCGTCACGTCACTCCGCCGGTTCGGCGACCTTCTTCGAGAGATCCTCGCCCGTCGTCTGATCCACGATCTTCATTGAGAGCTTGGTCTTGCCGCGGTCGTCGAAGCCGACGAGCTTGACCTTCACGGTCTGGCCTTCCTTGAGCACGTCCTGCGGACGGGCCACACGCTCGTTGGAGATCTGCGAGACGTGGACCAGGCCGTCCTTGGCGCCGAAGAAGTTCACGAAGGCGCCGAAGTCGACCACCTTCACCACCTTGCCGTTGTAGATCGCGCCGAGCTCGGGCTCCTGCGTGATCGACTTGATCCAGGTGAGCGCCGCGTCGATCTTGGCCGCGTCGCTGGCCGAGACCTTCACCGTGCCGTCGTCGCTGATGTCGACCTTGGCGCCGGTCTTCTCCACGATCTCGCGGATCACCTTGCCGCCCGAGCCGATCACTTCGCGGATCTTGTCGGTCGGGATCGAGATGGTCTCGATCTTCGGCGCGAACTCGCCCAGTTCCGCGCGGGGCGCGGTCATGGCCTTGCTCATCTCGTCGAGGATGTGGTGACGGCCGTCGTGCGCCTGGGCCAGGGCCTGGCGCATGATCTCCTCGGTGATGCCGGGGATCTTGATGTCCATCTGCAGCGAGGTGATGCCGTCGGCGGTGCCGGCGACCTTGAAGTCCATGTCGCCCAGGTGGTCCTCGTCGCCCAGGATGTCGGTGAGGATGGCGAACTCGCCCGACTTCTCGAGGATCAGGCCCATGGCCACGCCCGAGACCGGCTTCTTCAACGGCACGCCCGCGTCCATCAGGGCGAGAGCCCCGCCGCACACGCTGGCCATCGACGACGAGCCGTTGGACTCGGTGATCTCCGACACGAGGCGGATGGTGTAGGGGAACTCGGTCTTGGACGGCAGCATGGGCCGCAGCGCGCGCCACGCCAGCTTGCCGTGGCCGATCTCGCGCCGCCCGGGCGAACCCATGCGGCCGGTCTCGCCCACGCTGTAGGGCGGGAAGTTGTAGTGGAGGAGGAAGCTCTCCTTGTAGGTGCCGGCCAGCGCGTCGATCCACTGCTCGTCGTCGCCGGTGCCGAGCGTCGCCACCACCAGCGCCTGCGTCTCGCCGCGGGTGAAGAGCGCCGAGCCGTGGGTGCGGGGCAGGACGCCCACCTCCGCCACGATCGGGCGCACGGTCTTGACGTCGCGCCCGTCGACGCGACGGCCGTTCTCGATGATGTCGCGGCGGAGCACGTGGGCCTCGGCGTCCTTCAGGGCGCCGCCGAGCTTGATCAGGTCGTGACCGTCGGGCCGGGCGTCGTTACGGCCCAGTTCCGCCATGACGCGCGACTTGACCTCGGCCAGCGCCTTCTGGCGGACCTGCTTGTCCTTCTGGCCGAACGCCGCACGGATGTCGGCGCCGACGAGGCCGTTGATCGCGTCGATCATCGGCTGGTCGTCGGTGGGCTGGAAGTCGACCGGCTCCTTGGCGGCGTGCTCGGCCAGCTCGATGATCGCCTGGATCACCGGGGCGAAGCCCTTGGCGGCGAAGCTGACGCCGCCCAGCACGACCTCTTCGGTGAGCTCCTGGATCTCGCTCTCGACCATCATCACCGCGTCGTCGGTGCCGGCGACCACAAGGTCCATCTTGTTCTCGGGGTCGGCCAGCTGGTCGAGGGTGGGGTTCAGCACGTACTCGCCATTGAGGTAGCCGACGCGCGCGCCGCCGATCGGGCCCATGAAGGGCGCGCCCGAGAGGGTCAGCGCGGCCGAGGCGGCCACCATGCCGACCATGTCGGGGTCGTTCTCGAGGTCGTGGGAGAGGACGGTGATGACGACCTGCACCTCGTTCTTGAAGCCCTTGACGAACAGGGGCCGGATCGGGCGGTCGATCAGGCGCGAGGTCAGCGTCTCCTTCTCGGTGGGACGGCCTTCACGCTTGAAGTAGCCGCCGGGGATCTTGCCGGCGGCGAAGGTCTTCTCCTGGTAGTTCACCGTCAGCGGGAAGAAGTCGATCCCGGCCTTGGGCTGCTTGGCGACCACGACGGTGGCGAGCACGCTGGTCTCGCCGTAGGTGGCGAGGACCGCGCCGTCGGCCTGGCGGGCGATGCGGCCGGTCTCGAGGGTCAGCGTGCGGCCGCCCCATTCAATGGTCTTGCGCTTGATGTCGAACATTTGCGTTTGAGCTTTCTTTCAGGCCCCGCAGCCGGATTGCGTGCGGGCGGACAGGTGCGGACGGGTCCGGGGGTCCTCTCCAGAGCCGCGGCGACCGCCCATGCGGGCCGCGGGGATCAGGCGGCGAGGACCCATGAGGCCCTCTCTTACGGACGCCGCCCCGGTCGCCTGACGGCGGGGCGGCGCGAACGGGGCCCGGCCTTGCGGCGGGGCGACCCGGATATGGGGAGGGCCGCGCCCGAAAGGAACGCGGCCCGCCGAGGCGCTTAGCGGCGCAGCCCGAGCGTCTGCACGATGGCCGTGTAGCGGTCGGCGTGCGTCTCCTTGAGGTGGTCGAGCAACCGGCGGCGCTGCGACACCATCTTCAAGAGGCCGCGGCGCGAGTGGTTGTCCTTCTTGTGCGTCTTGAAGTGTTCGGTGAGGTTCGAGATCCGCTCGGACAGGATCGCGACCTGCACTTCGGCGGAACCCGTGTCGCCCTCGGAGCGGGCGTGGGTGGTGATCAGCTCGGCCTTGCGGTCGGTGGTGATCGACATCGTGCAGTCTCCTTTCAGGGGCCCCTTCAGGAGCCCGGGAGGTTGAAGATGCGGAACGGTTCGACCCGCCCGGCCCGCAACTCTCCCAGCGCGACCAGCCTCTCCTTGCACCGGGCCTGGAGCACGCGGCCCGCATCCTCGCCGGCGACGGTGCGCGGGCGCAGGCGGGACGCGAGCTCTTCGACCTGACGGGGAAGGAGCACGACCGATCGCCCTTGGGCGAGCCGGGAGGCGTCCTCCGCGGTCACGGCCAGCGCCGGGATGTCGTCCAGCGCGGTCTCGACCGGGTGAATCGCCTCGTGGGCGGGCTCCCCTTGCACCATTTCGGCGAGAACTTCCAGGGTCACGGCCCCGTCGGCGTGGAACGGCCCCACCCGCGTGCGGCGCAGCGCGCTGACGTGCCCGTGCGCGCCCAGCATGGCCGCCAGGTCGCGGGCGATCGCGCGGATGTAGGTGCCCTTGCCGCAGCCGACCTCGAACTCGACGTGGTCGGCGTCGGGCTGACCCGTGACCGCGGCGGCGTGGACCATCACCTCGCGCGGTTCGAGCACCACCTCCTGGCCGGCGCGCGCCAGGTCGTAGGCGCGCTCGCCGTCGACGCGGATCGCGGAGAAGGCGGGCGGAGCCTGCCGGATCGCGCCGACAAAGGCCGGCAGCGCCGCCTCCACCGCTTCGCGCGAGGGCCGCACGTCCGACCGCGCGACCACCTCGCCCTCACGATCGAAGGACGCCGTCTCCTCGCCCCACCTCACGGTGAAGCGATAGGTCTTCCGCGCCTCCATCAGGTAGGGCACCGTCTTGGTCGCCTCGCCCAGCGCTATGGGCAGCACGCCCGAGGCCAAGGGATCGAGCGTGCCGGCGTGGCCGGCCTTTTGCGCGTCGAAAAGGCGCCGCACCCGGGTGACGGCGTCGGTGGAGCCCAGGCCCTCGGGCTTGTCGAGGCAGATCCAGCCGTGGACGGGCTGGCCGCGCTTGCGGCGGCTCACGCGCCCTCGCCCCCGCCCTCTTCGGCGTCGTCGCCCTGCACGGCCAGGTCGCGCGCGATCTCCGGCCGGCGGAACAGCGCGTCCATGTGCGCGGCCTCGTCGAACGAGCGGTCGTGCACGAAGTGGAGGTCGGGGGTGAACTTCAGCTCGATCCGCCGACCGAGCTCGCCGCGGAGGTAGCGGGCGGCGCGGTTCAGCCCGGCCGTGACCTCGTCGGCGTGGCCGCCGCCAAGGGGTTCGACGAACACGGTGGCGTGGCGCAGGTCGGGCGAGGCGCGCACCTCCGTCACCGTCACCGACACCCCGACGAGCGCCGGATCCTGCACGTCGACCTCGCGGAAGACCGTCGCCAGGGCGTGGCGCACGAGCTCGCCCGCGCGCAGCTGGCGCTGGGTGGGGCCCGCGAGGGCGCCTCGAGCGGCGCCCTTCTTGGAGCCGGAGCGCGACGGGGGGCGCGACATGGCGTGCAGCTCCTCTCGGGCGCGGGCGCGCGGTTCGGACGCGCGCCGGCGGAAGGGCGGGGCGTCTAGACGGGGGCCGCGGCCGTGTCCAGCGCGGGCCGCAGGTGGATCACCTCGGCGCCCGTCTCGCCGGCGATCAGGTCGGCCACGATCGCGCGGTGGCAGCACGCCGCCTCCGCCTCGTAGCAGAGGAGGCACACGCGCCCTCCCCGGCTCGCCTCCGCGGCCTGCGCCAGCGCCAGCCGCGCGGCGGGCGTCTCCATGTGCTCGGCGAAGATGGCGCGCATCTCGCCCGTGCGCCCCGCCCGGGCGGCGACGCGGCCGCTCTTGGGCGTGCCGAGGTCGCGCAGGTGTAGGTAGCCGATCCCGCCCTCCCCGAGCGTGCCGCCAAGGAGCCGCTTGGAGAAGCCCGGGCGGCGCGAGGCCGCCACGGCGCGCACATCGATCAGGAGGTCGGCGCCCGCGGCCCGCAACGCCTCCACGACCTGCGGCAGGGTGGCCCGCTCGTAGCCGACGGTGAGGAGGGGCTGTGTCACGCCCGCGGGCGCTTGGGCGAAGGCGACGCGTCGGGAAGGCGAAGAGGCCCCTCATAGCCCGTCAGCCGCCACGCGCCGCCCTCGTCGTTGAAGTCGAACACGCAGGGGCCGCCGTGCACGGTGGTGACGCACACCCGCCCGTCGCCTACGGGGCGCACGAAGGCGGCAAGCGCGAGCGTGCTCGGGATCGGCTTGGCCGGGTCGTAGCCGAGGCGCACCGCCTCGGCCCGGAACACGGCGGGCTGCACCAGCGCCTCCACCCCCACGTCTACGAGCGGCCCGGCGAGCGCCGCGCCGAGCGTCGCCCAGCTCCCGGCGCCGTGGTCGCGCGCGGTCTCGCCCAACACGCGCGAGCGGAGCTGCGTCTTCAGCGCTCCCCGGTCGACATGGGCGTCGAAGCCCGCCCGGTCGCCATCGCGCACGGCGACGAGAAAGGCGTGGATGTCGTTGGCCGCCTCGAGCCGGGGCACGGTGGCGCAGGCCGCGGCCACGAGCGCGAGGGCGGAGACGAGGAGGGGGCGCAGGCGCATGGGCGGTGTTGTAGGCCGGGGCGGGGGGAGGGTGAAGCGGGGCGTTGAACTGGCTGCCTGGCGGCGGGCGCTCTCCCGCGTCTTGTTCTGACGCCGGGGGGCCGCCGTGCTCGGGCGCGTCAAGGGACGCTTCGCTCTGCGCTGACGCTCCGCCCTTGACCCGCCCTGCGCGCGACGGCTGACCGGAGGGGTCGGGACGCGGGGCGTCCCTTCTTGATAGTTCGACTTAGGCCTGCGGCCCGCGTCGAACACAGGGCTGTAGCTTGCCGGAG
>CAXTAO010000029.1:0-34858 GCA_964242625.1 uncultured Caulobacteraceae bacterium
CCTACCCCGCCGACGCCCTGCCGCCCGAACTCGCCGCCCTGCCGGTGGAGGACCCCGGCAGCCGTAGGCTCGGCGCGTGAGCGCGGCGCGGCGCGAGCCCTGGCCGCCCGGCGGGCGGCTGCGCCTCGGCGTCAACATCGACCACGTGGCCACCATCCGGAACGCACGGGGCGGCGCGCATCCCGAGCCGCTGCGCGCGGCGCGCACCGCGCTTCAAGCGGGGGCCGACGGCGTGACCGCCCACCTGCGCGAGGACCGCCGCCACATCTCCGACGCCGACCTGGCCGAGCTTTCGGCGCTGTGCCGCGACCTCGACCGTCCGCTCAACCTCGAGATAGCGGTGACGCCCGAGATGGTCGACATCGCGCTTCGGCACCGCCCCCAAGCCGTGTGCCTCGTGCCCGAGCGGCGCGAGGAGCGCACCACCGAGGGCGGGCTCGACGTCGACCGCAGCCACCGCGCGGTGGCCGAGGCGGTGGCGCGCCTCCACGGCGAGGGCGGCGCGCGCGTGTCGCTGTTCATCGAAGCCCACCCCACGCAGGTAGCCGCCGCCGCCGACGTGGGGGCGCAGGTGGTCGAACTGCACACCGGCGCCTTCTGCGACGCCCTGCGTGCCGGCGAGACGCGCGCGGCCGAGCGGCGGCTCCTTGCGCTGGAGGATGGAGCGTTCGACGCCTGCCACCGAGGGCTGGAGGTGCACGCCGGCCACGGCATCGACTTCGAGAGCGTCACCCCCGTGGCCGCCATCCCGGCGGTGGCGGAGCTGAACATCGGTCACTTCCTGATCGGCGAGGCGGTGTTCTCCGGCCTTCCGGCGGCGATCGGCCGCATGCGGAGCCTGATGGACGCCGCGCGCGCCGCGCCGCGCCGGGAGCCCGGCGCGTGATCCTGGGCATAGGCTCGGACCTCGCCGACATCCGGCGCGTGGCCGAGACGCTGGAGCGCTTCGGCGAGCGCTTCACCCACCGCATCTTCACGGAGGGGGAGCGAGCGCGCTCCGATCGGCGGCCGGCCGTGCGCGCCGCCTCCTACGCGAAGCGCTTCGCCGCCAAGGAGGCGTGCGCCAAGGCGCTCGGCACGGGGCTGCGGCGGGGCGTGTTCTGGCGCGACATGGGGGTGGTCAATCTCCCGTCCGGCCAGCCCACCCTGCGGCTGACCGGCGGCGCGCAGGCCCGGCTGGACGCGCTCACGCCGCAAGGCTGCGAGGCGGTGGTGCACCTCTCGCTGACCGACGATCCCCCTTATGCGCAGGCGTTCGTGGTGATCGAGGCGCGGCCGCGGGCCGCCTTGCCGTCGCCAGATGGAGCGGATACCCCGTCGAGGCCGCCCGAGGATCCCGCTGCATGAGCCCCGCCTCCGACACCGCCGCGCCCGAGGCGGCCCTGCGCGACACCTCCGTGCAGGAAAGAAGGGGCGCGGCCTCCGAAGGCTTCGACGTCCTGAAGACGATCCTCTACGCGCTCCTAATCGCGCTGGTCCTGCGGGTGGTGCTGTTCCAGCCCTTCACCATACCGTCGGCCTCGATGGAGCCCACGCTCTACAAGGGCGACTACATCATCGTGTCGAAGTTCGCCTACGGCTGGAGCCGCAACTCCATCCCGTTCAGCCCGCCGCTGCCAGGCGGCCGCTTCATGGGTCGCACGCCCAACCGCGGCGACGTGATCGTCTTCAAGCTGCCGAGAGACGGGCACGTCGACTACATCAAGCGGCTGGTGGGTCTGCCCGGCGACCACATGCAGGTGCGCGGCGGCGTGCTCTACATCAACGACAGGGCGGCGGTGCGCACGCCGCAGGGCGATCTGGCCACCCACTGCCCCGGGCCGGAGGACGCCCCCGCGACATCGGCCCCGCTCTCGATCGAGCATCTGCCCAACGGCAAGACGCACCCGGTGGTCGCCTGCTTCAACGGCCAGGGCGGCGGCAACGACACGGCCACCTACGTCGTCCCGCCCGACTGCTATTTCATGATGGGCGACAACCGCGACAACTCGGTCGACAGCCGCTACCCGCCCTATCCGGGCGCGGCGTCGGACGCGGCCATGCGCAAGTGCCCATGGAATCCCGAGGTCGAGCAGGCGCTCGGCAACATGGACGCGGGCGTGGGCTTCGTGCCGGCGGAGAACCTCGTGGGCAAGGCGGACCTGATCCTCTTCGCCTGGGGGCCGGACGTGTCGTTGTTCAAGCCCTGGACCTGGATCACCCAGCTGCGCCTGAACCGCTGGTTCCACCTCATCTCGTGACCTCGCGCTCGTGACCGCGCGCTCGTGACTTGGGCGGCCGATGAGTGAGCGGGCCGCGGCGGCGGCCGAGCTCGCGCAGCGGCTGGGGCACGCGTTCAGCGACCCTGCCCTGCTCGAGCGCGCGCTGACGCACAGGAGCGTCGGCCAGGGCGCGCGCAAGGTCGACGACAACGAGCGGCTGGAGTTCCTGGGCGACCGGGTGCTGAACCTCGTCATCGCCGACGCCCTCCTGCGCCGCTGGCCCGACGAGCAGGAAGGCGGGCTCTCCAAGCGGCTGCATGTGCTGGTCAGCGGCCGCGTGTGCGCCGACGTCGCGCGCGGCTGGGGCGTGGGCCCGGCGCTGCGCCTGCCCGGCGGCGAGACGCGGCGGGGCGCCCGCGACCAGGAAGCCTTCCTGGCGGACGCCTGCGAGGCGCTGATCGCCGCCGTCTTCCTGGACGGCGGGCTCGAGGCCGCGCGCGGCGTCGTGCTCCGCTCCTGGGGCGAGGCGCTGGAAGGTGCGCCGCCCGCGCCCGAGCTCAATCCGAAGACCGAGCTGCAGGAGCGCGCCCTGGCCCGCGGCGCGGGTCTCCCGCGCTACGAGGTGCTGGACCGCTCCGGACCCGAGCACCAGCCGCGCTTCCGCGTGAGCGCCCTGGTGCAGGGCCTCGATCCGGCCGAAGGAGAGGGCGGCTCGCGGCGCGAGGCCGAGCAGGCCGCCGCCCGCGCCCTTCTGCAGAGGATCGACGCCTGACCGACGCGCCCGCCCCCGAACCTACGAACGAGCCGACCCGCGCGGGCTTCGCCGCGGTGATCGGCGCGCCCAACGCCGGCAAGTCGACGCTGGTCAATGCGCTCGTCGGCCAGAAGGTCTCCATCGTCACCCAGAAGGTGCAGACCACGCGCTTCCCCGTGCGGGGGGTGGCCATGGAGGGCGCGAGCCAGGTCGTCCTGGTCGACACCCCCGGGGTGTTCCGCCCCCGTCGCCGGCTGGACCGCGCCATGGTGCGCGCCGCCTGGGCGGGAGCGGAGGACGCCGATGCCGTGGTCCACCTCGTCGACGCCGAGGCCGAGCTGACCGACGCGCCCGACGCCGCCCAGAAGCTCGCGCGTCTGGACACCCAGACCATCGTCGACGGCCTGCGCACCGCGTCGCGCAAGGCCATCCTCGCCATCAACAAGATCGACACCGTGCGCCGCGACACCCTCCTGGCGCTCAGCCAGCGGCTGTTCGGCACCGAGGTCTACGCCGAGGCCTTCCTGATCTCGGCCAAGACGGGCTCGGGCGTGGGCGACCTTAAGCGGCGGCTGGCCGCGCTGATGCCCGAGGGCCCCTGGCTCTACCCCGCCGACCAGACCGCCGACCTGCCCGTGCGGCTCCTCGCCGCCGAGATCACCCGCGAGAAGGTCTACCTGCGCGTGCACCAGGAGCTGCCGTACTCGGCGGCGGTGGAGACCACGAGCTTCACCGACGCCAAGGGCGGCGCCGCCCGCATCGAGCAGACGATCTTCGTCGAGCGCGAAAGCCAGCGCCCCATCCTCCTAGGCAAGAATGGCGCGACGCTGAAATGGATCGGCCAGCACGCCCGCGCAGAGCTGATCGAAATCCTCGACCGCCCCGTGCACCTCTTCCTCCACGTTAAGGTGCAGGAGACCTGGGCCGAGGACCGCGCCTTCTACCGCGAAGGCGGCCTCGACTTCGACAGCTAGCGTCGTGGAGTGGTCCGAGCGGGCGTTCGTGCTGGGGGCGCGGGCGCACGGAGAGGCGGGGGCGGTGGTCGAGCTCCTGACGGAGGGGCGCGGGCGATGGGCGGCGCACGTGGCCGGGGGCGCGTCCCGGCGGATGAAGCCCTTCCTGCAGCCGGGGGCGCAGGCGATCGCGCGCTACCGCGCCCGCACCTCGGAGAACCTCGGATCGGCGCAGCTGGAGCCGGTGGGGGAGGGGCCCGCGGCGCTGTTCGACGACCCGCTGGCGCTGACCGGCCTGGCTGCGGCCGCCGCCGTCGTCGCGGGGGCGCTCCCCGAGCGCGAGCCGCACCCGGGCGTGTTCCTGGCGTTCGAGCAGCTCCTCGCCGCCTTCGCCGCGCCCGCGATCTGGCCCGCGGTCTACGTCCGCTTCGAGATGGGGCTCTTGGAGGAGATGGGCTTCGGCCTCGACCTCGCGCGCTGCGCGGCGACGGGGTCGACCGACGACCTCGTCTTCGTCAGCCCGCGCAGCGGGCGGGCGGTGTCGCGCGCGGCGGGCGCGCCCTACGCCGAGCGGCTGCTGCGCCTGCCGCCCTTCCTCCTGGGCTCGCAGGGCGGGCTCGACGCGGGGGACGTGGGCGCCGGGCTGGAGATCACCGGCCGCTTCATGGAGCGCGACGTCTTCGGCCCGCTGAACCGCCCGCTGCCCCCCGCGCGCGCCTGGCTCCTCGACCGGCTGGCCGCGGCGGGGCGGCTCTGAGCGGGCGACCGCGCGTCGCGTTGGGGATGCGGGCCGGATCGCGCTAAGCCCGCCGCGATGACCAAGCACACGCCGCCGCCACCCCCTCCGGAGGACGGCGGCCGCATCGTCGACGAGCCGATCGCCGAGGCGCTGTCGCGCCGCTACCTGGCCTACGCGCTCTCCACCATCGTCAACCGCGCGCTGCCCGACGTGCGAGACGGGCTAAAGCCCGTGCAACGGCGCGTGCTCTACGCCATGCACGAGATGCGGCTGAACCCGGAGGGCGCGGCGCGCAAGTGCGCCAAGGTGGTGGGCGAGGTGATGGGCACCTTCCACCCCCACGGCGACCAGTCGATCTACGACGCGCTCGTGCGCCTGGCCCAGGACTTCGCCCAGCGCTATCCCCTGGTCGACGGCCAGGGCAACTTCGGCAACATCGACGGCGATAACCCCGCCGCCATGCGCTACACCGAGTGCAAGCTGACCGCCTCGGCGCAGCTTCTCCTTGAGGGCATCGACGAGGACGCGGTCGACTTCCGCTCGACCTACGACGGGCAGGACGAGGAGCCGGTGGTGCTGCCCGCCGCCTTCCCCAACCTTCTCGCCAACGGCTCGTCCGGCATCGCGGTGGGGATGGCGACCTCCATCCCGCCGCACAACGCTCACGAGCTGATCGACGCCTGCCTCCTCCTGCTGCAGCGGCCGGAGGCGACCACCGCCGACCTCCTGGAGCGCGCGCCGGGGCCCGACTTCCCGACCGGCGGGGTGATCGTGGAGCCGCGCGCGGCGCTCCTGCAGGCCTACGAGACCGGCCGCGGCGGCGTGCGCCTGCGCGCGCGCTGGACCACCGAAGACACCGGGCGCGGGACCTACCGCGTGGTGGTGAGCGAGGTGCCCTATCAGGTTCAGAAGTCGAAGCTCGTCGAGCAGCTGGCGGGGCTGATCGAGTCCAAGAAGGCGCCGCTGCTGGGCGACGTGCGCGATGAGTCGGCCGAGGAGGTGCGGCTCGTCCTGGAGCCGCGCGCCCGCACCGTCGATCCCGCCGTCCTGATGGAGAGCCTGTTCCGCCTGTCGGACCTCGAGACGCGCTTTCCGATCAACCTCAACGTGCTCGATGCCAGCGCCACCCCGGGCGTGCTGGGGCTCAAGGCGTGCCTGCGTCACTTCCTGGATCATCGCCGCGAAGTCGATGGGCGGCGTGCGCGCTGGCGGTTGGGCCGCATTGAGGCGCGCCTGCACGTGCTCGACGCGCTCCTTGTCGCGTTCCTGAACCTCGACGAGGTGATCCGCATCGTCCGCTTCGAGGAGGAGCCCCGCGCGCGGCTGATCGAAGCGTTCAGCCTCACCGAAGTGCAGGCCGACGCCATTCTCAACACCCGCCTGCGCCAGCTCGCCAAGCTGGAGGAGATGGAACTCAAGCGCGAGCACGACGCGCTCTCGTCCGAGAAAGCCGACCTCGAAGGGCGGCTCTCGTCGGAGGCGGCCCAGTGGAAGAAGGTCGCCGCCGACCTGCGCGCCACCCGCGAACGGCTGGGCAAGCTCAAGGGTCTCTCGGCGCGCCGGTCGCAGATCGCCGACGCGCCGACCGTCGACGTCGAGGCGGCGCTTGAGGCGGCAATCCCGCGCGAGCCGATCACCGTGATCCTCTCCGAGCGCGGTTGGATCCGCGCCGCCAGGGGGAGGGTGGAGGATCCCTCCGAGCTCAAGTTCAAGGAGGGCGACAAGCTCGCGCGCCTGGTTCCGGCCGAGACCACCGATAAGCTCCTGGTGCTGGCCGACGACGGGCGCATCTTCACCCTGCCGTGCGACAAGTTGCCGGGCGCGCGCGGCCAGGGCGAGCCCCTGCGCCTCCTGATCGAGCTCGACGACCGCACGGGCGTGGTCGACGTCTTTCCCTTTCGCGCCGGGCGCGAGCGGGTTGCGGCCTCGACCACTGGCTACGGATTCCGGGTGGGCGAGGACGAGCTCCTCGCCAACCGCCGTGCCGGCAAGCAGGTGCTGGTGGTCGAAGCCGGGGCCAAGGCGCTGGCGCTCAGCCCCGCCGAGGGCGACCAGATCGCGGCCATCGGCGACAACGGCAAGCTCCTCGTCTTCCCGCTGGCCGAGCTGCCGCACATGGGGCGCGGCAAGGGCGTCAAGCTGCAGGGCTACCGCGAAGGCGGGCTGCGCGACCTCCTGGTCTTCGCCGAGGCCGAGGGCCTCGCCACCATCGACCCCTCCGGGCGCCGTCGCGAGTGGCCCGAGTGGCGCGACTGGTCGGGCCGCCGCGGTTCCGCCGGCAAGGCGGCTCCGCGCGGCTGGCCGGCCAGCAAGAGGTTCCGCCCGGGTTGAGCCGATCAACTTCCGCGCGCGCGCCGTCGTGCTAGCCTTCCGCGATCTGTCGGTTGGAGGACGCCCGCGTGAGACGGTTCGGCTTGGGCGCGATCGCGCTGATTCTTCTGAACTCCACGGCCGGGCGGGCGGCGGCGGCCGCGCCCTCGAGCTGCCAGGTGCAGCAGTTCGCCGAGCTGCAGGTCGTCAACCCGCACGGGTCGCCGATCGTCGAGGTCCAGCTCGAAGGCAAGCCCCGGCTGATGATGAGCGACCTGGGCGCGGGCACGAGCTATCTCTGGCGCGAGGCGCTGCCCCCCCTCGGCCTCGTCACCGGTAACTCCGAAGGCTACGCCTATGGCGTGGGCGGCGAGGCGGCGGTGAGAGAGATCACCGTCGGCCGGATGCAGGTCGGCCCCGTCCTGTTCCGCAACCAGCACTTCTTCGTGGTGGGCGCGCCCGGCGGGTTCACGGCCGGCGGTCGGTTCGCGGGCCTGTTCGGCGCCGACTTCCTGGCCCAGGCCGACGTGCAGTTCGACCTGCCGGGGAAGACGATCCGGCTGGTCAGGCCGGTCGGCTGCAAGGGCGATCAGGAGGTCTTCTGGCGAGAGGCCTATTCGGACGCTCCGATCAGCATTGAGACCGGCCCGCGCTATCTGACCACCGTGCGTGTCAACGACCGCCCGGTGCTGGCGCTGATCGACACGGGGGCAGACGTGTCGGTGCTCACTCCCGCGGTCGCACGACGCCTCGGTGTGCCGACCGAGGCCAGCCAGGAGAAGGCTTTCGGCATAGGCGGCCACGCGCTCACGACGGCGGTCGGGCGGCTGCAGAGCTTCCAGATCGGCGACGAGACGATCAAGACCACCCGGATCCAGGTCGCCGACGTCTTCCGGCGCATGGTGCGCGACGAGACGGGCACGCGGCTGGGCGCCTACAACGACACGGTGGAGATGATCCTCGGCGCCGACTTCTTCCGTGCGCACCGGGTGCTCCTGGCGCGGAGCCAGAACCGGATGTTCTTCAGCTATGTGGGCGGCCCGGTATTCGATGTGGGCGCGCGCCCGCCGCCGTCGACCGCGGCGACGTCGCCGCCCTCCGGCCCACCGCCCTCGCCCACGGACGCCCCTCGGCCCTAGCCGCGCCTAACCGCGCCGCTCGCCTTGCGGGGGCGGGCGACGCACGCGATATCTCCGGCGAGCGTGCGCGCCGTCCGTGGCGCGGCCCGCCGATCTCCGTTTCACGAAGGCGCCCTGCGCATGGACATCACCCACACCGCCCTGAACCTCGTCCCCATGGTCGTCGAGCAGACGAGCCGCGGCGAGCGCTCCTACGACATCTTCTCGCGCCTGCTGAAGGAGCGGATTATCTTCCTGACCGGGCCTGTGGAAGACGGCATGTCGAGCCTGATCTGCGCCCAGCTCCTGTTCCTCGAATCGGAAAATCCGAAGAAGGAGATCGCGCTGTACATCAATTCGCCCGGCGGCGTGGTGACGAGCGGCATGGCGATCTACGACACCATGCAGTACATCAAGAGCCCGGTCTCGACCGTGTGCACGGGCATGGCCGCGTCGATGGGATCGTTCCTCTTGGCGGCTGGCGAGCCCGGTCAGCGCATCGCGCTGCCCAACGCGCGGATCATGGTGCACCAGCCCTCCGGCGGCTTCCGCGGCCAGGCGAGCGACATCGCCCGCCACGCCGAGGACATCCTCAAGACCAAGCGCAAGCTGAACGAGATCTACGCCAAGCACACCGGCCGCACGGTGGAGGAAGTGGAGGCCGCGCTCGACCGGGACAACTTCATGTCGTCGGAGGAGGCGCTGGCCTTCGGCCTGGTCGACCACGTGTACGAGAAGCGCGAAGCGGCCGAGGCCGAGGGCGTGAAGTCCTAAGGAGCCCGGATCAGGCGGCGACGGGTTCCGCCGTCGCCGCCACCGTCTCCGAGCCCGTCCAGCCGTCCAGGTCGGCCAGGGCGCGCACGCTCATCATCCGCTTCTTGGCGCGGCCCCGCTCCACCGGGGCGAGCTTGCGTCCGTCCCCGTCGCGTTTGGGCGCCTCCATCGGAGGCAGCAGGCCGTAGTTGATGTTCATCGGCTGGAACGAGCCGGCGCCGCCCTCCAGGTGCCCGCCCGTCACGTGACGCACGAGCGCGCCGAGCGCCGTGGTGACGGCCGGGGGCGCGGCTACGCCGCCCGCCCGCTCGGCCGCGGTGAAGCGTGCGGCGAGGAGGCCGCAGGCCGCGCTCTCCACATAGCCCTCCACCCCCGTCATCTGGCCGGCGAAGCGCAGGCGCGGCTCGGCGCGCAGGCGCAGGGTGGCGTCTAGCAGGCGCGGGCTGTTCAGGAAGGTGTTGCGGTGCAGCCCGCCCAGCCGTGCGAACTGTGCGCCCTCCAGCCCCGGGATCGTGCGAAAGACCTCCGCCTGAGCGGCGTGCTTCAGCTTGGTCTGGAAGCCGACCATATTGAACAGCGTGCCGAGCGCGTTGTCCTGGCGCAGCTGGACGACGGCCCAGGGCTTCTCGCCCGGACGGTGCGGGTTGGTCAGCCCCACGGGCTTCATCGGGCCGTAGCGCAGCGTCTCGCGACCGCGCTCGGCCATCACCTCGATCGGCAGACAGCCGTCGAAATAGGGTGTGTCGCGCTCCCAATCCTTCCATTCGCCCTTGGGCCCGTCCAGGAGCGCCTGGACGAAGCGGTCGTAGCCCTCGCGGTCGAGCGGGCAGTTGATGTAGGCCGCCGCGTCGCCGCCCGGCCCCGCCTTGTCGTAGCGCGACTGACGCCAGGCCACGCTCATGTCGATGCTGTCGGCGTGCACGATGGGCGCGATCGCGTCGAAGAAGGCGAGCGCGCCCTCGCCCGTGTGCTCGAGCAACGCCTGCGACAGGGCAGGGGAGGTGAGGGGGCCTGTCGCAACGATCACCCGTTCCCACGCCTCGGGCGGCCAGCCGGCCACCTCGCCGGGGGCGAACACCACCCGCGGGTGGGCGCGCAGCCGCTCGGTCACCCGCGCGCTGAAGCCCTCGCGATCGACCGCCAGCGCGCCGCCCGCCGGCACCTGGCTTTCGTCGGCGCACGCCATGACGAGCGAGCCCAGCTGCCGCATCTCGGCGTGCAGAAGGCCTACCGCGTTGTGCTCCCAGTCGTCGGAGCGGAATGAATTGGAGCAGACGAGTTCGGCGAAGCCGCCTGTCTGGTGTGCGGGCGTGCCGACCTCCGGCCGCATCTCGTGCAGCACGACGTCGACGCCCGCCTCGGCCAGCTGCCAGGCGGCCTCCGAGCCGGCGAGGCCGGCGCCGATCACGTGCACGGGTGAGGTCATGGCGCGGGATTTAGCCGTCCGGCGCGCTTGCCGGAAGCGGGTGAAGCGGCGAGGCTGACGCGCGGGGAGCGGAGAGTTGCGATGACCGAGGGCGGGGCGGTGCCTCTCACGCAGCGGCGGCTGTCGGCCGGCGACGTGGCGCTGGCGGGGCTGGAGGTGCTGCGGCGCGAGCCCGCCGCCGCGCTGGCGTGGGCCGGCGCCTCCCTGGCCATGTCGCTGGTGATCGCGCTTGTGGGCGCGCCCCTGCTCGGGCCGGAGGCGGCGCAGCTGCGCGCCTTGCCGCAGCCCGCCGACCCGGCCAGGGTCGTACCCCTCCTCACCCGCATGGCGCCTCGGCTCCTGCTCCTTGGGGCGGTGCTCCTGGTGTTCTACGCCGTAATGAACGCCGCCATGTATCGCGCCATGCTGCGGCCGCAGGAGGCGGGGTGGCGCCGGCTGCGGCTAGGCGGCGACGAGCTGCGGCAGGTGCTTGTGTTCGTGGCCGTCGGCGCGCTCCTGCTCCTGATCGATCTCGCGGTCGTGCTCGTGGCGGGGATGGCCGCCGCGCTGCTGGGCGGGGCGGCGAGCGGCGCCGCGCCCCTCGTGCGGCTCGTCTTCATGCTGGTGGCGCTCGCGGCGATCTGGCTCGCGGCCGTGCGTCTCTCGCTGGCGGGGCCGGCGACGTTTGAGGCGGGACGCCCGCGGGTGCTCGAGTCGTGGCGGCTCACGCGGGGCGCCACCTGGCCGCTGCTCGGTGCGTACCTCCTGGCCTTCGTTTTCCTGGCCATGCTCGCGGTGGCGTTGTGGCTGGTGAGCGCGGGGATTTCGATCCTGGGCGGCGGGGCGGCGTGGGCCCAGGGTGCGGGGCTGGTGCTGAGCGCGGTGGTGTTCCCGCTCAACCTCGCGTTCACCGCCGGACCGCCTGCGGCGGCGTACCGTCGGCTGGCCTCCCCGCCTGTGGCCCCGGGCGGCCGCTGGCCCGGCGCGGAGATAACGCGCACGCGCTGAGCGCACGCCACGCGCGAGGCCCGGTTGCGCGGAAGGGGCCGCCGTGGGCAAAGAGGGCCCGCGGCGACTTGCGCCCACCGACCCCCTCAGAGCCCCCGCCGCATGGTCCGCTTTCCCGTCGTCGACTCCGCCCTGGAGGGGTTCCGCGTCACGCGCGAGCAGCCCCTGTCGGTGGCGGCCTGGGCCGGCTGGCTCTTCGTGGGCGGGCTCGCGGGGGACGCGCTCCTCACCGCGCCCGGCATGGGCGAACTCGGCCGGCTGGCGCGCGCGGCGCCCGGCGCGCTGACGCCCGTGGAGATCACGGCGTTCGGGCGGGCGCTGGCGGGAGCCTGGCCGGCGGTCCTGGCCTTCCTGGCGGTCAGTTACGGCGTGGGCGTCGTGTTCTACACCGCCGTCCTGCGCGCGGTGTTCGAGCCCACGGCGCGGGGACGCAGCTACTTCATGCGTGTGGGCCGCGACGAGGCGCGGCAGCTGGCGCTGGCGCTGGCGGTGCTCGTGCTGCTCTTCGCCGTATCGCTCCTGGTGGCCGCCGCACTCGACGGCGTCATGGGGCTGGGCCAGGCGCTCGGGCCCATCGCCGGGCCGCCGCTGGCCGCCTTCGGCGTGGCGGCGGTGGTGGGCGCCCTGGCCTATCCGCTGCTGCGGCTCTCGCTGGCCCCGCCCGCGACCTTCGCCGCCCGTAAATTCAGGCTGGTCGACACCTGGGCGATGACCCGAGGGTTCGCCCTGCCGCTCCTGGGCGTCTACGCGTTGGCGCTCCTGCTCTCCGCAGTCGTGTATTTCCTGGCCACGGTGATCGTGGCGGCGCTGACGCTGTCGATCGCGGCTGCGCTGGGTGGGGGCATGGAGAGCGTGCGCGCCATGACCCAGCCCGACGTGTCGAGCCTCGCGGCGCTTTTCAGCGCGCCCTCGCTCCTGGCCGTGGCGCTCGGAGCGGCGGTAAGCGCGCCGGTCTACGTCGTCACCGCGGCGGCGGGAGCGGCGGCCTACCGCAGCCTCGCCGCCGGGCGGCTCGCCCCCGCGCGCGCCTAGGCGCTCTCGCGGGCGCGGGCCGTCGACTTCGCCGCGCGCGCGCGCGGCTTCGGCGACGGCAGGCTCGAGGCGCGGGGCAGGGCGGCGATCCGTGCGCGGCGGCGCGCCTCGTGCCGCTCCAGGAGCTCCTTGAGGTAGCGCCCCGTCCAACTCGCGGGGCTCGCGGCGACCTGCTCGGGCGTGCCGACAGCCACGATCTCGCCGCCGCCGTCGCCGCCCTCCGGCCCGAAGTCGAGGAGCCAATCGGCGGTCTTCACCACGTCGAGGTTGTGCTCAATGACGACCATCGTGTTGCCCTGGTCGACCAGCTCGTGCAGCACCTCCAAGAGCTTCTTCACGTCTTCGAAGTGCAGCCCCGTGGTCGGCTCGTCGAGGATGTAGAGCGTGCGCCCCGTCGCGCGACGCGACAGTTCCTTGGCAAGCTTCACCCGCTGCGCCTCGCCGCCCGAGAGCGTGGTCGCCTGCTGGCCGACCTTGACGTAGCTCAGGCCGACCTGGATCAGCGCCTTCATCTTGTCTCGGATCGGCGGCACGGCCTTGAAGAAGTCCGCCGCCTCCTCGACCGTCATGTCCAGGACGTCGGAGATCGACTTGCCGCGGAACAGGATCTCCAGCGTCTCGCGGTTGTAGCGGCGGCCGTGGCAGACGTCGCAGGTGACGTACACGTCCGGCAGGAAGTGCATCTCGATCTTGATGACGCCGTCGCCCTGGCAAGCCTCGCAGCGACCGCCCTTGACGTTGAACGAGAAGCGCCCCGGCCCGTAGCCGCGCGACTTCGACTCGGGCAGGCCGGAGAACCAGTCGCGGATCGGCCCGAAGGCTCCGGTGTAGGTGGCGGGGTTCGACCGCGGGGTGCGCCCGATCGGGCTCTGGTCGATGTCGATCACCTTGTCGAAGTGCTCGAGCCCTTCGATCTTCTCGTAGGGTGCGGGCGCGTCCGAGGCGTTGTTCAGCCGGCGCGCGGCCGCCTTGTAGAGCGTCTCGATGGTGAAGGTGGACTTGCCGCCGCCCGACACCCCGGTGACGCAGGTGAAGGATCCCACGGGCACCTCGCCGGTGACCCCCTTCAGGTTGTTGCCGGTCGCGCCGATCAGCTTCAGCCGCTTGTTGGAGAGCTTGCGCCGCTCCTGCGGCACGGCGATCTCGCGCGCGCCGGTGAGGTATTGGCCGGTGACGGAGGCCGGCGCGTCCATGATCGCCTGCGGCGCGCCTTCCGCGATCACCTCGCCCCCGTGCACGCCCGCGGCCGGCCCCATGTCGATCACGTGGTCGGCGGTGAGGATGGCCTCCTCGTCGTGCTCGACCACCAGCACCGAGTTGCCGAGGTCGCGCAGCCCCTGCAGCGAGGTGAGGAGGCGGGTGTTGTCGCGCTGGTGCAAGCCGATGGACGGCTCGTCCAGCACGTAGAGCACGCCCGTCAGCCCCGAGCCGATCTGCGAGGCCAGCCGGATGCGCTGGCTCTCGCCGCCCGACAGCGTGCCGGAGGCGCGCGCAAGGTTGAGGTAGTCCAGCCCCACGTCGTTGAGGAAGCGCAGCCGGTCGTTGATCTCCTTGAGGATGCGGCGCGCGATGTCGCCCTGCTTCTCCGTGAGCTTACCGTCCAGTTCGGCGAACCACACACGGGCGTCGCGGATGGAGAGCGCGCTGATCTCGGCGATGGAGCGGGCGTCGATCTTCACCGCCAGCGCCTCGGGCTTGAGCCGCTGGCCGTGGCAGGTTTCGCACGGCGTCTGCTGCTGGTAGCGGCCGAGCTCCTCGCGCACCCAGGCCGAATCAGTCTCGCGCCAACGCCGCTCGAGGTTCGGCAGCACGCCCTCGAAGGGCTTGGAGACCTCGTACTTGCGGGCGTTGTCGTCGTAGGTGAAGCGAACCTTCTCCGCGCCCGTGCCGTGCAGGATCACGCCTTGCGCCTTCTCCGGCAGCTTGGACCAGGCCACATCCATGCTGAAGCCGTAGTGGCGCGCCAGCGCTTGCAGCGTCTGTGTGTAGAGCGGGGAGGGGCCGCGCGCCCAGGGGGCCACCGCGCCGCGGTGCAGCGTCTTCTCCCGGTCGGGCACCACGAGTTCGCCGGTGAACTTGAGCTTCTGCCCCAGGCCGTCGCAGACGGGGCAGGCGCCCGCCGGATTGTTGAACGAGAACAGCCGCGGCTCGATCTCGGTGATGGTGAAGCCCGACACCGGGCAGGCGAACCGCTCGGAGAAGAGGAGGCGCTTCGGTTCGCTCTCGCCGGGCGCCAGGTCGGCCCACTCGGCGGTGGCGAGGCCGTCGGCCAGCCCCAACGCCTGGCTGAGTGAGTCCGACAGCCGCACCTCAATGCCCGGCTTCACCACCACTCGGTCGACCACCACGTCGATGTCGTGCTTGAACTTCTTGTCGAGGGTGGGGGCGTCCTCGATCAGATACAGCTCGCCGTCGATCTTGACGCGCTGAAAGCCGGCGCGCTGCCACTCGGCCAGCTCCTTCCTGAACTCGCCCTTCCGGTCGCGCACCACGGGGGCGATCAGGTTGAGCCGTGTCCCCTCCGGCAGCGCCATGACGCGGTCGACCATTTGGCTGACGGTCTGGCTCTCGATCGGCAGGCCGGTGACGGGCGAATACGGCACGCCGATCCGCGCCCAGAGGAGGCGCATGTAGTCGTGGATCTCGGTGACGGTGCCGACGGTCGAGCGCGGGTTCTTCGACGTGGTCTTCTGCTCGATGGAGATCGCGGGCGAGAGTCCCTCGATCAAATCCACGTCCGGCTTGCCGGCCAGCTCGAGAAATTGCCGCGCGTAGGCGGACAGGCTCTCGACATAGCGGCGCTGCCCTTCGGCGTAGATGGTGTCGAAGGCGAGCGAGCTCTTGCCCGAACCGGACAACCCGGTGATCACGACCAGCTTCTCGCGCGGAATATCGACGTCCACGCCCTTCAGGTTGTGCTCGCGCGCGCCGCGCACGCGGATGGAGGCGTTCGGATCGGACGTCATTCGGGCTCGCGGGCGGGCGGGTCGGACAGCCTCCGAATGTAGTGCGTCGCGGCGGCTGTGCGATCCCCGTGCGAACGCTCCACCGCCGCGCGCGGCTCACGTCGACGATTCCGCAATCGCGAGTGGCGGAGCTGCTAGGTGAAGCAACCCAAGGCTGATCCGCCATTACGTTCGAATTGCGGCTTGACGCCTCGCCCTCAAAGGAGGTTAATTCAGGTGACCCGGCCGCGTTTTGTCCGCCAGAGGTCACCAGTCACGCTTACATCAGCAACATCGTCGCCGGTGGAACAGCCGTGTCGACTCGGATTGGGGCATTCCATGGCTATGAAAACGGGGATCGCGAGCCTTGCGCTCGCGACGATGCTGGCGCTTGCGCCGGCGGCGAGGGCTTTGGCCGACGTGCACGTCCTCACCTTCGAGGGGCTGGGCGACGAAGACTCGGTGGGGAATTATTACAACGGCGGCACGAGTTCGCAGGGTTTCGGCCCGGGGCCGAACTACGGCATCACCTTCGGCGCCGATTCTTTGTCGCTGATCTCGGCGGACAGCGGCGGCAATGGAAACTTCTCCAACGCTCCGTCGGGCGACACCGTCCTGTTCTTCCTGAGCGGACCGGGTGACGTCATGGACGTGTCAGCCGGCTTTACCACGGGCTTCTCGTTCTACTACGCCGCAAACGGTAACGTGGGGACGGGCAGCGTGTCGGTCTACAGCGGGGTGGACGGCACCGGCGACCTCCTGGCCACGCTGACGCTGCCGGGCACGCCGAACCCCTACACGGAGTGGGACGCCATTGGCGTCAACTTCGACGGGACGGCCAAGTCGGTGATCTTCTCCGGTGCGGCCAATTACATCGGCTTTGACAACATCACCCTGGGATCGGCCACGGCGGGCGCGCCGGAGCCGGGCACCTGGGCGCTGATGTTCATGGGCGTGGGCGTGGCGGGCGCGGCGCTGCGGCGTCGCCGCACGCTCGTCGCCACGGCCGCTTAAGCGAGGGGAACTGTTCGGGCCCGGCTCAGGTCTCGCTGAGCCGGGCCAGGGTGAGCTCCAGCGCCGTGCGCACCGCACGCAGCCTCACCTCCGTACGGCCGAGTTCGCCATAGCTCTCTACGTGATTGCGGCTGGCTCCGCCCTGGATGGCGGTGGCGAAGTGCACGAGGCCTACCGGCTTCTGCGCCGTGCCGCCGCCCGGCCCCGCCACGCCCGTGATCGCGACCGCGAGTTCGGCCGAGGCGGCCGCCAGCGCGCCCTCCGCCATCCGCCGCGCCACGGGCTCGGAAACAGCGCCCCGGTCGGCGATCATGTGGGCGGGCACGCCGAGGAGTGTCTGCTTCGCCCCATTGGAATAGGTCACCAGCCCGCGGTCGAGCACCGCGGACGAGCCGGGCACCTCGGTCAGCGCGGCGGCGACCAGCCCTCCCGTGCAGCTCTCGGCGGTGACGAGTCGCCAGCGCCGGTCGCGGGCGGCGTCGATCACCGCTTCGGCCAGCTCCACCACCTCGGTGGGAAAGAGGCTCACGCCGGCGCCTCGACCGAGACCACCGCCTGGGCGGCCAGCCCTTCCTCGCGCCCGGTGAACCCCATGCGCTCCATGGTGGTCGCCTTGACGCTCACCCGGTCGAGCGGCAGCGAAAGGAGCTCGGCGATCCGCTGGCGCATGGCCTCGCGATGCGGCTTCACCTTGGGGCGCTCGCACACCAGCGTCACGTCGGCGTTGAGCACGCGTCCACCCCGCGCCGCGACGAGCTTTAGCGCGTGCAGGAGGAACTGGTCGGAAGCCGCGCCCTTCCAGCGCGGGTCGGTGGGCGGGAAGTGGTCGCCGATGTCCCCCAGCGCCATCGCCCCAAGCACCGCATCCGTCAGCGCGTGCAGCCCGGCGTCGCCGTCGGAGTGGGCGACGAGCCCCTGGGTGTGCGGGATGGCGACGCCGCACAGCATCACGTGGTCGCCCGGTCCGAACACGTGGGCGTCGAGGCCCATCCCGCTCCTGACGATGCGTGCGCCGGCGGCGGCGGTCGCCTCCGATGCGGCGGCGGCGAACGCCTCGGCCATGGGGAAGTCCTCCGGATAGGTGAGTTTCATCAGGCGGGGGTCGCCGGGGATGAGCCGTATGCGGCCGCCCGCGGCTTCGAGGATCGCGGCGTCGTCGGTCAGGGCGCCGCCGGTCCAGCGATCATACGCCGCGCGCAAGGCGGGATAGCAGAAGGCCTGGGGCGTCTGCGCGCGGTGCAGGCCCGTGCGGTCGACGGTGGCCGTGACGAGCCCCGCCTCGTCGGCCCGCTTCAGCGTATCCGCCACGGGAAGGGCGGGCAGGGCGCCCTCCGCATCCGCCAGCGCGGCCAAGAGCGCCGCGATGTCCGCGGGCTCGACCAGGGGGCGCGCGGCGTCGTGGATCAGGACCGCCTCGGGGCCGGACGCCGCTACCGCGTCGAGCCCGGCGCGCACCGAGTCGGTGCGCTCGGCCCCGCCGTCGACGCGGCTCCAGCCGGTGAGGCCGTCGAGCGCCTCGGCGCAACGGTCGGCGTCCCCCGGGGCCGTCACCACGACCAGCGCGCAGGGGCCCGCCGCCGAAAGCGCCTGGGCGGACCAGCGCAGTACGGGGCGGCCGGCGAGCTCGCGCCACTGCTTGGGCGCGCCGCCTCCCGCCCGCAGGCCCGCGCCCGCCGCCACGATCACCCCCGCCCATCTCATGGCGGCGGCTTCTCGACCCGCCCGGCGACCCTGGCAAGGGCTGGACGCTCCGGCGGAGGCGCCGCAAGCTCCCTGCCATGCCGCCGACGCCAGCCCCGCCGCCGACGGCCGGCCTCGCCGTCCCGCTGGAGGCCTTGCCGTTTCCCGCCCTGGTCGCGCGCCCGGCGGACGGCTCGCTGGTGGCGGTCAACGCGACGGCCGCCGAGCTCTTCGGCCAAAGCCTGCACGGGCGCGCCGCGCGGCTGTGGGAGCTCAATCCTGCGGGTGTAGCCATGGCGCGGCTGGCCGAGCGTGTGGTCGAGCGGGGCGACGCCCTGCGCGACACGCGGGGCGGGGCGGAAGGGGGGTTCGACCTCGCCGCCGCGCTTCTGGACGAGGGGCGCGTGCTTCTGACGCTGCACCCGCGCCTCGGTCCCGACGCGGGGGCGCCGCCCGCCGAGCTCCTGTCAGCCGCCGCCGGGCTCGGCCGAACGCTGGCGCACGAGATCAAGAATCCGCTGGCCGGCATCCGCGGGGCGGCCCAGCTCCTGCGCGCCGACCTCGAGGGGCCGTCCGCCGACCTCATGCAACTCGTCATGGACGAGACCGACCGCATCCGGCGGCTCGTCGACCAAGTGGAGGCGTTCTCCGACGAGCGGCCGGCCGGGCGGGGGCGTGTCAACCTCCACCGCGTGCTGGGGCGGGTGCGGGCGCTCACCGAGTCGGCCGCCGTACGCCCCCTCGTCGTGCGCGAGCGTTACGACCCTTCCCTGCCCCACGCGCACGGCGACGAGGACCAGCTGACGCAGGTGTTCCTCAACCTCGCCAAGAACGCGGCGGAGGCGGCGGCGGAGCGCGACGGCGCGGGCGAGGTGGTGTTCTCCACCGCCTACCGGCACGGCGCCCGGGCGCGCACCGCGGGCGGCGCGGGCTGGCGCGCCGCGCCCCTGGAAGTGCGGGTCGAGGACAACGGGCCGGGGGTGGACCCCGCCGTTCAGCAGCGACTGTTTTCGCCCTTTGTGACCACCAAGGCTATGGGCTCGGGCCTGGGCCTGACGGTGGTCGCCAAGCTCGTCGCCGACCATGAGGGCGTGGTCGACTTTCAGTCGCAGCCGGGGCGGACGGTGTTTCGCGTGCTGCTGCCCGCCGCCGATCCCGTCAGCCCGAGGGCCGAGCCATGAACGCCCCCACAGCGCCGCCCAAGGTGCTGATCGCCGACGACGACGCCTCCATCCGCCTCGTGCTCAGCCACGCCTTCACCCGCGCGGGCTTCCAGGTGCGCGCGACCGGAGCCGCGCAGACGCTGCTCAAGTGGGCGGTGGAAGGGGAGGGCGACGTGGTCGTGACCGACGTGGTCATGCCCGACGAGAACGTGTTTGAGGTCCTGCCGCGGCTGCGTCGCGCCCGCCCCGCCCTGCCGGTGATCGTCATGAGCGCGCAGACGACGCTCCTCACCGCGGTGGCCGCGGCCGAGCGGGGCGCCTTCGAGTACATGCCCAAGCCCTTCGACCTCGACGACATGGTGGCGGCCGCGCGCCGGGCCATCGCGCCGGGAGAGGTGGCCGTGCCCGCGCGGCTCGTGCGCGACGCCAACATGCCGCTGATCGGGCGCTCGCCCGCCATGCAGGCCGTGTATCGCACGCTCTCCCGGCTGGTCGGCGGCGACGAGCCCGTGTTGGTCTCGGGCGAGACGGGCTCGGGCAAGACGCTCGCCGCCCGCGTCCTGCACGACCTCGGCGTCCGGCGCGACGGTCCCTACGTCGTCGTCGCCGTAGCGGGGCTCTCGGCGGGCGAGGTGGACGCGCGCCTGGGCGGGGCTTCCGGCGCCCTGGCCGAAGCGCAGCGCGGCGACCTCCTCCTGGAGGACGTGGACCGGCTTGCGCACGACGCCCAGGCCCGGCTGGCGGGCCTGCTCGACGCGGTCGAGGGTCGGCCCCACGCCCCCCGCCTCGTCGCGACGGTCGGAGCCGCCGGCGTGGACGAAGGATTGACCGACCGTCTGCGCCATCGGCTGGCCGTCGCCGAACTGCGCATGCCTCCGCTACGCGACCGCCCGGATGACGTGCGCGAGCTCGCCGCCGCCGCCCTCCAGCGGCTCGCCACCGCGCCGGGCGGAAGCTCGCGCACGCTGGACGCCGACGCGCTGCGGCGGCTGGAGCGGCATCGCTGGCCCGGCAACGTGCGCGAACTGAACAACCTCATGCGCCGCCTCGTGCGGCTGCACGCGGACGCGAGGCTCAGCCGGGAAGCGGTCGAGGCGGAGCTCTCGGCGGCGCCTACGGACTCGGAGGACGCCGAGGCGGCGGCGGCCCTGCGCCTAGAGCAGGCCGTCGAGCGCCTGTTCGCCGCGGGCGCGCCGGCCGCGGGCGTGCACGAGCGCCTGGTGGCCGCCCTTGAGCGGCCGCTGCTCTCCGCGGCCCTGGCGGCGTCCGGCGGCGCCCAGCTGCGCGCCGCCGAGCTCCTGGGCATGAACCGCAACACCCTGCGCAAGCGGCTGGGAGACCTCGGCCTGCGGGAGTGAGCGGCTCGCCCGGCGCGCGAGCGCTGCGGCTTCCGAGCGACGGGGTGTTGATTCCAGGGCACACGCGCGCGACAGTCACGGAGATGTCGCGTGCGTCCACCTGGCTGACGCCTCTCCTGCCGAGCGGAGAGGGCGCGGGCCGCTCGGTCCGCCGAGCCGTCTTCGCCGTCGCCTACGTGGTCTGCGCGGCGGTGACCGCGCTGGCCGTCGCGGTGACCGCCTTCGGGCCCGGATCCCGCCCGCTGGAGAGCACGAGCCGCCTGGCTGTCGCGATCCTGGCGGTGAACCTCCTGGCGATCGCGGGTCTGGCGCTCCTGGGCGGCCGGGAGGTGAGGGGCCTCTTCCCCGCGCGCCTGCCGGACGCCGGCGCTCGGCTGCAACGGCGGTTCGTGGGTCTCTTCGCCCTGGCGGCCGTCGTGCCCGCGATCGTTGTGGCGGCGTTCTTCGGCCTCCTCGTCACCCGCGGGGTAGACAACTGGTTCTCCGCCCGGGTGCGCTCGGCGGTGGAGACCTCGGCGGCGGTGGGGCGCGCCTATGTCGCCGACCAGATCAGCGCCATCCAGCGGCGGCTGGAGCCCATTTCGGCCGACCTCAACCGCTTCGAGCCCTACTTCCAGCGCTCGCGCCTGCAGTTCGGCAAGGTGCTCCTTGAGGAGATGGCCACCTACGACTTCTCGGCCGTGTATCTGATCGACCGCGATGGCCGCGTGCTGGCCCGCGCCGAGCAGCGCGACGCGCCGCCCTATCTCGCGCCGCCGCCGGCCATGCTGCAGCCCAAGGGAGCGGAAGCGCCCCTGCGGCTCGACGCCAGCGACATGGCCCGCGCGGTGTTCCGCCTGTCCGCCTACCCCGACGCTTTCGTCTACGTCGTGCGGCCGCTGGGCGAGGGCTACATCCAGGAGCTGCGCAAGGCGGAACGCTCCGTCACCGCCTACCGCGAGGCCGAGCGCGCCCGCGCGCGGATCCAGACGGTGTTCCTGCTGAGCTACGTGTCGGTCGCCCTGCTCGTGCTGATCGGCGCGGTGTGGGTGGGCGTGGTCGTCGCCGAGCAGATCGCCACGCCCGTGGCGCGCCTCGTGCAGGCGGCCGACCTCGTGGCCGCGGGCGACCTCACCGCGCGGGTGCCGACGGGGCGAGAGCCGGCGGAGATCGCGGTCCTGTCGCGCGCCTTCAACCGGATGACCTCCGACCTCGACGCCCAGCAGGAGGCGCTGCGCGCGGCGGGGGAGGAGGCGCGCGGGCGGCGCGACTTCATTGAGGCGGTGCTGTCCGGCGTCAGCGCGGGGGTGATCGGGCTGGACGCGGCGGGCGCGGTCTCGGCGCTGAACGCCCGCGCGCGGGAGCTCTTGGGCCTCGAAGGCCGCGAGGTGCTGGGCCGTCCGCTCCCGGAGGTCGCGCCCGAACTGGCCGAGACCGCCGAGCGTGCACGCCGCTCCGGTCAGGACGCGGAGAACGAGCTCGACGTCGTCCGCGGGGCGGAAACGCGCCGCCTGCGCGCCCGCGCGGCCTCGGGCGCGGACGCTGGGCTCGTCATCACCTTCGACGACATCACCCGGCTCCTCGCCGCCCAGCGCAACGCCGCCTGGCGCGACGTGGCGCGGCGCATCGCCCACGAGATCAAGAACCCGCTGACTCCCATCCAGCTCTCCGCCGAACGCCTGCGCCGCCGCTACCGCAAGGAGATCACGAGCGACCTGGAGGTGTTCGACCGCTGCACGGACACCATCGTGCGTCAGGTGGGCGACATCGGCCGCATGGTGGACGAGTTCTCGTCCTTCGCGCGCATGCCCCAGCCGTCGTTCGCCCCAGCCGACCTGGCCGAACTGGTGCGCGAGGCGGTGTTCGCCCAGCGCGTCGCCTACCCGGACTTCACCGTAGAGCTGGAGGAGCCCGCGCCCGCCCCCGTCAACGTCGACCGGCGGATGGTGGGGCAGGCGCTCCTGAACGTGCTCAAAAACGCGGGCGAGGCGGTGGCCGCGCGCGTCGCCGCCGAGCCCCAGCCGCCGGGGGCCATCCATGTGCGGCTGCGCGCGCGGGGCGGCGAGGTCGCGGTCGAGGTCGAGGACAACGGCGTGGGCCTGCCCGCGCGCGACCGCGAGCGCTTGACCGAGCCTTATGTCACCACGCGCGAGAAGGGCACGGGCCTAGGTCTCGCCATTGTGAAGCGCATTCTGGAAGAGCACGGCGGCGAATTGCGGCTGGGTGATTCGGCGAGCCCCCCGGGCGCGCGGGTCGTCCTCAGCCTGCCGTCGAGCGCCCGTCCGGCCGTCCTCGCGGCCGCGGAGTCAAGGATCGGTGATGGCGGCTGACATTCTGGTGGTCGACGACGAGGCCGACATCCGCGACCAGGTCGCGGGCATACTGGAGGACGAGGGGTTCTCCGTGAGGACGGCCGCCGACAGCGACACGGCGCTGGCCGCCATTCGCGCGCGCCGCCCCGCGCTCCTGATCCAGGACATCTGGATGCAGGGCGGCGGCCTCGACGGGCTCGAGCTCCTGGACGTGGTCAAGGGGATCGACGCCGACCTGCCCGTCTTGATGATCTCCGGCCACGGCACGATCGAAACGGCGGTGAGCGCCATTCAGCGCGGCGCGTACGACTTCCTGGAGAAGCCGTTCAAGTCGGACCGGCTCTTGGTGATGGTCGAGCGCGCCATGGAGTCGGCCCAGCTCAAGCGCGAGAACCGTCGGCTGCGCGCCCAAACCATCACCCCCGACGGCTTCATCGGCCGTTCGGCCACCGCCCAGCAGCTGCGTTCGCTCATCGCCCGCGTGGCCCCCGCCAACAGCCGGATCCTGATTTCGGGTCCGCCCGGTTCGGGCAAGGAGGTGGCGGCGCGGCTGATCCACGAGGCCAGCCCCCGCGCGCGCGGCGAGTTCGTGCCCATCTCCGCCGCCGGCGTCACGCCCGAGCGCATGGATGCCGAACTGTTCGGCGAGGAAGGGGAGGGCGGACGTCCCCGCAAGGTCGGCGTGTTCGAGCGCGCCCACGGCGGCACCCTCTTCCTCGACGAGGTGGCCGACATGCCGCGCGAGAGCCAGGGGCGCATACTGCGTGTCCTGGTCGAGCAGCGCTTTCGTCGGGTGGGCGGCGACCAGGACGTGCAGGTCGACGTGCGGGTGGTGTCGTCTACCTCCAAGAACCTCGGCGAGGAGATCGCCGCCGGGCGCTTCCGCGAAGACCTGTTCCACCGGCTGAACGTCGTGCCCGTGCGCGTGCCGGGGCTGTCCGAGCGGCGCGAGGACATCGCCGAGCTCGTCGGCTACTTCATCGACCGCATCTCGCAGACGACCGGCCTACCCAAGCGCACGCTGGGCGAAGACGCGGTCGCCACGCTCCAGGTCCACGACTGGCCCGGCAACGTCCGCCAGCTGCGCAACAATATCGAGCGGCTGCTCATCCTGGCGACGGGCGATCCCTCGGAGGTGATCACCGCCGAGAAGCTCCCGGCCGAAGTGGCGGCGGCGGGCGCGGCGGGCTCGGTCGGGCCGGAGCGGATCATCGCGCTCCCGCTGCGCGAGGCGCGCGAGGTGTTCGAACGCGAGTACCTCGCCGCCCAGATCCTACGTTTCGGCGGCAACATCAGCCGCACCGCCGCCTTCATCGGCATGGAGCGCTCGGCCCTGCACAGGAAGCTGAAGTCGCTGGGCGTGGCCCCGCTCCGCGGCGGCGAGGACGACGAGTGAGCGGAGCTGTCGACCTGCGCGCCGCGGCGGCGGCCCTGACCGAGACCTGGTCGCCGCGGGTGGTGGCCGAGGTCAACGGCCAGCTCGTCAAGGTGGTCAAGGTCGAGGGCGAGTTCGTCTGGCACGAGCACGCATCAGAGGATGAACTGTTCCTCGTGCTCGAAGGTCGGCTGGAGATCCGCTTCGAGGATCGGCCCGACGCAGTGTTGGGCCCGGGCGAACTCACCGTCGTGCCTCGCGGCGTGCGCCACAATCCGCGGGCGTCGACGCCGACGCTCATGGCTTTGTTCGAGCCCGCCTCCACCGCCCACACCGGGGCGGAGATCACCCCACGCACGCGTTCGCTGGCCGAGCAGTCGGGTTCCTGAGGTGTCGCGCGAAGCCTATGTCGACGGCCGCTGGACGCGCCACGCCCAGGCGCGCGTGCACGTCGAGGACCGCGGGTTCCAATTTGCCGACGGCGTGTACGAAGTCTGGGCGGTGTTCGGCGGGCGCCTCGCCGATGCGGACGGGCACTTCGCCCGGCTCGAGCGTTCGCTCGGCGAACTGCGAATTCGGCCGCCGATGCACCGCGCCGCGCTGGAAGTCGTGCTGGCGGAGGCGGTGCGGCGCAATCGGGTGCGCGATGGTCTCGTCTACCTGCAGGTGACGCGCGGCGTGGCGCGTCGCGACCACGTGTTTCCGGCGCCCTCCACCCGGCCCACGCTCGTGATCACCGCGCGCCCGCTCGATCTCGCCGCGGCCGAACAGAAGGCCGCGCGCGGGGTGGCGGTGATGACCACGCCCGAGACGCGCTGGGCGCGTTGCGACATCAAGTCGGTGGCGCTTCTGCCCAACGTGCTCGCCAAACAGGCGGCGCGAGAGGCCGGGGCCTACGAGGCCTGGTTTGTCGACGAGGCTGGGTTCGTCACCGAGGGCGGCTCGACCAACGCCTGGATCGTCGACGACGAGGGCGTGCTGCGCACTCGCGACACCGCCGCCAACATCCTGCGCGGCGTGACCCGCGCGGGCGTGCTCGAGCTCGCGCCCGAGCTCCAGTTGCGCGTCGAGGAGCGGCCCTTCAACGTCTCCGAGGCCAAGGCCGCGCGCGAGGCCTTCATCACCGCCGCCTCGACCCTCGTCATGCCGGTGGTGGCGATCGACGGCGAGGCGGTGGGCGAGGGACGGCCCGGCCCTGTCGCCCAGGCGCTTCGGCGACTATATCGGGACCACGCCCGCGTGGCGTGACCGACTGGCGCCGCGATCGCTCGTGGCGCGTTTGTGTGCGGAGCCAGATGGCCCCGCCCTTCCGCCCAAGGACATGCATGTCGAACGACAAGAAACAGAACCTGCAGGACACCTTCCTCAACAGCGTTCGCAAGACCAAGACCCCACTCACCATCTTCCTTGTCAACGGCGTCAAGCTGCAGGGGGTGGTGACCTGGTTCGACAACTTCTGCGTCCTGCTTCGCCGGGACGGGCAGAGCCAGCTGGTCTACAAGCACGCCATCTCCACCATCATGCCCTCGCAGCCGGTCCAGCTCTACGAGCCGCCGACCGACGACGCCGAGGAGGAGGCCTGAACACGTCTGATCCGATCCAGCGGCGCGACGGAATCGACCGCATAGCCAAGCCGGAGCGCGCCTTTGTGCTCCATCCCGCGCGGGCGAACGCGCGCTCGCTGCGCACCCCCGCCCAGCGGCTGAAGGAGGCGGTGGGCCTGGCCGGCGCGCTCGACCTCAAAATCGTGGGCGAGGCGGTCGCGCCGCTCCGCGCGCCCACGCCCGCCACCCTGTTCGGGTCGGGCAAGGTGGAGGAGCTGAAGCTTGATCTCCAGGCGCTGGAGGCGGCGGTCGTCGTCGTCGACGACGCGCTCAGCCCCGTGCAGCAGCGCAATCTGGAGAAGGCTTGGGGGCTCAAGGTCATCGACCGCTCCGGCCTGATCCTGGAAATTTTCGGTCGCCGCGCGCGCACGGCCGAGGGCAAGCTGCAGGTCGAGCTGGCGCGTCTGGAGTACGAGCGCTCGCGGCTCGTGCGCACCTGGACTCACCTGGAGCGCCAGCGCGGCGGCACGGGCGGCACCGGCGGCCCGGGCGAGACGCAGATCGAGCTCGACCGGCGCAACATCGCCGACCGCATCATCCGGCTGAAGCGCGAGCTGGAGGAGGTGCGCCGCACCCGCGCGCTGCACCGCGCGGCGCGGAAGCGCACGCCGTTCCCGGTGGTGGCGCTCGTCGGCTACACCAACGCCGGCAAGTCGACCCTCTTCAACCGGCTGACGGCCGGCGGCGTACTCGCCAAGGACATGCTCTTCGCCACGCTCGACACGACCCAGCGCGAGCTGCGGCTGCCCGGCGGCCGGCCCGCGCTCCTCTCCGACACCGTTGGCTTCATCTCCGACCTGCCCCATGAACTCGTCGCAGCCTTCCGCGCGACGCTGGAGGAGGTGGAGGAGGCCGACCTCGTGCTGCACGTGCGCGACGTGGCCGACGCCGCCAGCGACGCCCAGGCCGCCGACGTCGAGGCGGTGCTGGCCGACCTCGGCTTCGACGCCGCCGATCCGCGGCTCCTGGAGGTGTGGAACAAGGCCGACCGTGTCGACGACGAGGCGCGCGACGCCCTGGCAGCGCGTGCGAGCCGGCGCGGAGAGGGGCCGCCCGCCGTGCTCGTCTCCGCCCTGACCGGGGCGGGCTGCGCCGAGCTCCTGGCGCGCGTGGCCGAGCGTATCGACACCGCGCCGCCCCTGACCGCCGAACTCGCGGCCGGGGAGGGCGAGGCGCTGGCCTGGCTCTACCGCCACGGCCGCGTCACCGAGCGCGAGCCGCGCGAGGACGGCGGCGCGCGCGTGCAGGTGCGGCTGGACGCCCAGGCGCTCGGCCGCTTCGAGCGCGCCTTTCCGGGCGTGGCGCTGACGGCGGAGCAGACGGCGCTCGCGGCGGAGTAGGGCCGACGTTATCAGCCCGTCACACGGACGCGTTAACCCTGCGGCGCCACGTCCGGTTCGCGAGGGTCTCATGTCCGCCGCCAAGCTCATCCTCGCCGGTGTCGCAGCGACGCTCCTCTGCGCCGCTCCCGCCCTCGCGGGCGTGACCGTGTACGACAGCGAAGCCGCTTTTGATGCTGCGGTGACGGGGGCTGCAAGCTTCACGCCCGACCAGGACGCCGGCTTCGGCACGACGTCCTATGCGTTCGGGCCGGTTACCGAGACCGCGCCCATCTTGGAGACCTACGTGGGTGACTACGGGGCGAACGTGCGCTCGCTGGGCGCTTTCCTCGATCCGGTGGTCTACAGCTCGAGCCAGTCGGCGCTGGGCCTCGAGCTCGGCTACTATATCGGCCCGCAGACCGCGACCTACACCATCGACGGCGTGACCGGCACGATCACCGTGCCCGACCACCGCAGCGACCCCAACTCGGTCTTCATCGGCTTCACCGGCACGGGGCCGATCACCGTCAGCTTCGCCACCGACGGAGCCGAGTTCGACACGCTGCGCGTGGTGTCGGCCGAGACGAGCGCCGCGCCCGAGCCGTCATCTTGGGCGCTGTTGGTGGCGGGCGTGGGCGCGACGGGGTGGGGGCTGCGCCGCCGGCGTCCGCTCGTCGTCGCCGCCTGAGGAACGCGTACGAGCGCCTCAGCTGCGCTCTAGCGCCTTCGCCGCGTCCCACAGCGCGTCCATCTCGGCCAGATCGGACTGCTCGGGCGTGCGGCCCTCCGCCGCCAGCTCCGTCTCGATGTGGGCGAAGCGGCGGGTGAACTTGGCGTTGGTCGCGCGCAGGGCGGCCTCGGGATCGACGCCCAGCTTGCGCGCGAGGTTGGCGCAGACGAACAGGAGGTCGCCGACCTCCGCGCCGGCCGCCTCAAGATCGCCTGCGGCGATCTCGGCCTCCACCTCCGCCGTCTCCTCGTGCAGCTTGTCGAGCACGGGCCCGAGGTCGGGCCAGTCGAAGCCGACCCGCGCCGCCCGCTTGGTCAGCTTAACGGCGCGGGTGAGGGCGGGCAGGCCCGCGGGCACGTCGGCGAGCACGCCGTCGCGACCCGGGCCCTTGCCGGCGCGCTCAGCCGCCTTCTGCGCCTCCCAGGCGTCCGTCTGGGCCGCGGCGTCGGCGGGGCTTACGCGGCCGCCATCAGGGCCGAAGACGTGGGGATGGCGGCGCTCCATCTTGTCGGCGATGGCTGTGGCGACATCGTCGAAGCCAAACAGGCCGCGCTCCTGCGCCATGCGGCTGTGGAAGACGACCTGCAGCAGGAGGTCGCCCAGTTCGTCGCGCAGGTCGGCCATGTCGCCGCGCTCGATGGCGTCGACCACCTCGTAGGCCTCCTCGACGGTGTAGGGCGCGATGGTCGCAAAGGTCTGCGCCACGTCCCACGGGCAGCCGTGCTCGGGATCGCGCAACCGCGCCATGACGGCGAGAAGGCGCGCGAGAGGGGCGTCGTCGGCGCGGACCTGGGCGGACGAAGGTGGGTCCATGCAAAGCGCGCCTAAGGAAGATTATGCGAAATGCAGGTGGAGTGACGCTGGGCGTCGGCCCGGTCGGGCGGGCGCCGACCGGGCCGCGCGCCTCACGGCCGGGTGAACCCGGCGGCGGTCGCCGACGTAGGCTCCGCCGTGGACAGCGCCGCCGCCTCGCCGCGCGCGGCCCAGAGATAGGCGCCGACGACGAACACCGCCCCGCCGACCAGATTGCCGAGCGTCACCACGCCGAGGTTGTAGAGCGCAGGACCGATCGAGCCGATCGGATGCGGCGCGAACAGGCCAAGCGAGACCGCCGTCATATTGGCCACCGAGTGCTCAAATCCGCAGGCCACGAAGGCCAGGAGGCACCAGGCGATGCCGATCATCTTGGCGACCTCGCTCTTCAGCCGACCCGCCAGCCAGATCGCCAGGCAAACCAGCCAGTTGCAGAGCGTCGCCTTGCAGAACAGCACCATGAAGGGCGAACTCTCCTTCTTGGCGATCACGCCCGCCAGCACGTCGCCCGGCGCCTTGTCGCCCGCGGTGAACAGCAATCCGCCTGCCTTGGCGAAGATGAAGGACAGGATGATCGCGCCTACGAGGTTGCCGATCCAGACCAGCACGAACATACGCACCACGTCGAGCCAGCTGATGGTACGCTTGGCGATGCCGAAACTCTCGTACATGACGTGGCCGGTGAACATGTCGGCCCCCGCGAGCACGACGAGGATCAGGCCGATCCCGAAGACGGAACCCTGCACCAGGGGCCTCACCCCGGCCGGCAGGCCGAAGCTCGTGGTCCAGGCGAGGATCAGGGCGATGCCGACATAGGCGCCGGCGAGCATGGATGTGCAGAAGAACGCGCCGGGCGCGCCGGCCGCGATCCTGGCCTTGCTTCGCGCGGTCTCGGCGAAGGACGCACAGGTTTCGGTGATATTCACGGTGAATGCCCCCTCCCGATGGGCTCAGCCACAAGGTACGTCGAATCGTGAAGGGACGATTGAGGCTACCTAGAGCCGAGCGCGATCTCGAAGCGCAGGCCGTCGTAGGCGGGTTCCACGCCTGCAGGCAGACGCGCGGCCAGCTCGGCGTAGTCCAGATCGATGTGGAGGTTGGTCAGGATGGCGCGGGCCGGCCGCAGCCGTTCGATCCAGCTCAGCGCCAGCCCCACGTGCGCGTGGGTGGGATGCGGCCGGTCGCGCAGGGCGTCCAATATGACGACGTCCACGCCCGAGAGCGCCGCGAACGCCGCCTCCGGAAGAGCGACGGCGTCGGGCACGTAGCCGACCGGTCCGAAGCGGAAGCCGACGGCCGGGGCCGCGCCGTGGTCGACTTCGAACCCCCGCACGGGCACGGGGCCGGAAGGTCCGTCGATCGTCCAGTCTGTCCCCAGCGGCGGCAGGGAGTGCAGGTCGCAGATCGCCGGATAAAGGCCCTGGGCGGTGAAGCAGTAGCCGAACCGCGCCCGAAGCGTCCGGGCGGTAGGCGCGTCGGCGTAGCAGGCCACGCGGCGACCGCTGGAGAGTGCGAAGGCGCGCACGTCGTCGATGCCGTGCGCTTGGTCGGCGTGGTCGTGAGTGTAGACGACGCCGTCCAGTCGGTTCGCGCCCGCCCCGGCCGTCTGCAGCCGCAGGTCGGGAGACGTGTCGACCAGGACGGTCGTCTCCTCCGCCCCGGGTGCATTGGCGCGACGGCGCACCAAGAGCGAGCAGCGCGAGCGACGGTTGCGGGGTTCGGCCGGGTCGCACGCGCCCCAGGCTCCATCCGCGCGGGGAACGCCGCCCGACGACCCCGAACCGAGGATGGTGATCTCCAATCGGCCGGTCATCCGCGGGCCTCCGGCCGGCGCGCCCGGTCGAACAGGTCGAAGAAGGCGTCGGTCGTGCGCCGGGCGGCCTCCTCCCCGCTCCAGCCGCGGATGTGGGCGAGCTGGGCCGCCACCAGGGGAAGATACGCGGGTTCGTTGCGGCGGCCGCGGTGCGGCGGTGGCGCGAGGTAGGGGCAGTCGGTCTCGACGAGGATCCGGTCAGCCGGCATCAGCCGTACGAGCGAGCGCACGTCTTCCGCAGCCTTGAACGCCGCGATGCCGGCGACGGAGAACCAAGCTCCCCGGTCCGCCGCCCACTTCAGGAGGTCCGGCCCGCTCGTGTAGCAGTGGAGCAGAACCTTAAGCAGCCCCTCATCCCATCCCTCGGACAGCAGGGCGCGGGTGTCGTCGTCGGCCTGCCGCGTGTGCACGACCAATGGCAGGCCCGTGATCCGGGCCGCTTCGATATGCGTGGCGAATACGCGGCGCTGCACCTCGCGCGGGCTGCGGTCGTAATGATAATCCAGCCCGCATTCCCCGAGAGCGACCACCTTGGGAGAGGTGCAGAGGTCGGCTAGGCCCCGAGCTGTAAGATGTCCGAAATGCTGAGCTTCGTGCGGGTGAACTCCCACGGTGCGCCAGTGGTCTGCCTCTGCGTCCGCCAGGGCGGCGATCGCTTCGACGTGATCCGGGCGGTCGCAGATCAGGAGGAAGCCGCCCACTCCCGCCGCGCGCGCGCGCGCGATCACCTCCGCGCGATCCTCGGCGAAGGGCGTGGCGTGCAGGTTGACGTGGCTGTCGACGAGCATGGACGTCTTCAAGCCGCGCTGGCCGCGGAGGCGGCGCCCCGCACCGCCTGGAGCATGGCCCACACCGCGTCGCCCCGATCCAGGTTGACCCCCTCGACGCCGCCTGCGATCGCGCCGACGCGTCGCCAAGCCTCGGTCCAGGCGTCAGCGCCGGGGGCGCCGGACGTCGCGGCCTCGATCGCGCGCGCGCGCAGCGCCTCGGTCAGTCCTTCCACAAAGCTGGCGAAGCGCTCGGCGCCTTCAGAGCCGCGCAAGCCCTCGAGGAGCTTGAGCACGCGCGCTTCCTGGCCGACGCCTCCGTCCGCTAGCACCGCGCCCTCCGTGCGGAGGTCCGGGCCGCCCCCGGCCACCGCGGCGAGCGCGGCTCCGGGCGCGCCCCTGCCGGATCGCGCCGCGGCCTGCGCCACAGCCCCCTCCACCCCGTGTTCCGTCTCCAACCATGCGACCAGCGCCGGGTGGGGCCACGGCGTGAATCTCAGCGTGCGGCAGCGTGAGCGGATGGTGTCCAGCAGGCGGCCGGGCGCGTGGCTGACGAGCAGCAGCACGCCTTGTGGCGGCGGCTCCTCCAGCGTTTTCAGGACGGCGTTGGCCGCGTTGGGGTTCATGTCGTCGACGCTGTCGATCACCGCCACGCGGTAGCGCGCGCGCGCGGGCGCCTTGCTGAAGAATTCGGGCAGCCGCCGCGCCTCGTCGACCGGTATGCCGCGCCGCACCTTGCCGTCGGCGCCCTCGCGACCGAGCAGGAGGAAGTCGGGGTGCGCGCGCGCCGCCATGAGCTGCGCGACGGGGTCGTCGGCCGCCGACCCGAGACCGCCCACGGTCGCGTCCGGTCGGGCGCCCAGGAGCCGCCGCGCCGCCCTCAGGGCGAAAGCGGCCTTGCCGAGCCCCTGCGGGCCGGCGAGGAGCCAGGCGTGGTGCAGCCGTCCTCGCGCGAGCGCCGCCTCGAACGCGGCGATCTGGAGCTCAAGGCCGACGAGCGGGGGCGCCCCGCTCACGCCTCGGCTCCCGCGAGCAGGCGCCCGGCGACCGTGCGCCAGATCTCCGCCGCGACCGCCTCGACGGGCTCGGTCGCGTCGAGGCGCACGCAACGGCGGGGCTCCGCCTCGACGATGGCGAGAAAGGCGGCGCGCAGGCGTTCATGGAAGGCGAGCCCCTTGCTCTCGAAGCGTGTTTCGACCCCCGGGCGGGCGTGGGCGCGGGCCAGCCCCGTCGCGGCGGGCAGGTCGCAGATCAGCGTCAGGTCGGGCGCGCACGGGCCCACGACCGCCCGTTCGAGTTCGGCGATGAGCCCGGGATCTGCGCCCCCGCCCGCGCCTTGATAGGCGCGCGTCGAGTCGGCGAAGCGGTCGCTGACCACCCAGGCGCCGCGCGCGAGCGCCGGGCGGATCACCCGCTCCAGATGGTCCTCCCGCGCGGCGTAGAGGATCAGCGTCTCAGCGGTGGGCGACCAGCGGTCGGCCGCGCCGCGCACGAGGAGGTCGCGCAGCGCCTCGGCGCCGGGCGAGCCGCCGGGCTCGCGGGTGAGCACGACCTCCGCCCCTGTCTCCCCGCGCAGGCGCTCGGCCAGGAGCCGGGCCTGGGTCGACTTGCCCGCCCCCTCCCCGCCTTCCAAGCTGATGAACCGGCCGCGCGCCACGCGCGCTGCATGGCGCGCTCCATGGGGCGTGGCAAGGCGTCGTCGCGCTCAGCGGGCGGCGTCTCGCCAGCCCGATCCATCCGCGGCGGCGGGCGGGTCGGCCGTGAGCGTCGGCGCGTCCCGTGGCGGTGCGCGAACGGCGAGCTGGGCGGGTCCGAGATAGCGCACGCGCACCCGCGCCCTTCCCTCGCGCAGGAAGCCCAGCCTCCGCGCCGCCTCGCGGCTCACGTCGACGATGCGTCCGTCCACGAAAGGACCGCGATCATTGAGGCGCACCACCACCCGCCGCCCCGTCGACAGGTTCGTGACTTCGAGCCAGCTCGGGATGGGCAGGGTGCGATGGGCCGCGGTCAGACCCTCCAGCGTGAACGTCTCGCCGTCGGCCGTGCGATGGCCGGACTCGTAGCCGTACCAGCTGGCCTCGCCGGACACGTCGTAACCCGGCGAGTCAGTCGGCACATAGCGGCGTCCGTGCACGACGTAGGGACGATTGAAGCCGTGGAGCCTCGCCTCTCCCGGAGTGCGCCCGTCCAGCGAGGTGCCCGAGGGTGCGCCCGCGCAGGCGGCGAGCTGGAGCGCGACCGCCGCCGCCGCATACCCCGGCCACCATCTTCGCCCGCCCATCATCGCCGGTCCCGTCCGCTCCGCAGACGAGACTGTCCGATCAGGGTTGACGAGGCGTGACCGGCGTCGGACGTCTCGACCCGGCGCATCCCGCGGGGCATGTTGGCGCCATGCGCACCGCCGCGACCGATCGCCGCCTCGCCTGGCTCGTCCTCGCCATCCTCGTCAGCGTGGCGCTGATCGGGTTCAGCCGAGGGCTCGTCCAGGCGCTGACGGGCGCCCGCGCGGCGCAAGGGGGCGACGCGGCGGCTACTCTCCTCAGCACGTCCCGGGCTGCTCCACGCGACGCCAGCTCGCCCGCTCCCCTTGACGAGGCGCGCGTGCACGAGATCGCGCGGGAGGAGGCGGATGCGGCGCTCGCGCGCGC
This sequence comes from uncultured Caulobacteraceae bacterium, assembly GCA_964242625.1. GTDB lineage: Bacteria > Pseudomonadota > Alphaproteobacteria > Caulobacterales > Caulobacteraceae > JASLDZ01. The sequence continues at coordinate 33,818 of CAXTAO010000029.1, forward strand.
CAAGCCGCCCGCGCGCAAACCCCGGGCCGAGCCGCAGCCGGACACAGACGATGGCGACACGGGCGGTGACGACGTGCGCCCCCTGCCCGCTCCGCCCGCGATCACCTCAACCGCTCCGCAAACGACAGAGGCGCCCGGGTCCTCCCCGGGCGCCTCCTAGCTCGCTCCGCGCGCGGCGGAGCGGAACGGTCGTCGTCGGCTCAGGACGCCTTGCGGGCGCGCGGACGCTTGGCCCCCGCTTCGCCCTCGGGGGCGGAGGCGGCTTCCGGCGCGCTCTGAGCGGCCGCGCCGGCGGCGCCGCGACCCCGTGCGCCCAGGCCCAGCTTGCGCGCCATCTCGGAACGGGCGGCGCTGTAGTTGGGAGCCACGGCCGGATAATCCGACGGCAGGCCGAAGGCTTCGCGGTAGCTCTTCATGTCGTGGCCATGACGCGACAGGTGACGCTTCAACGTCTTGTAGGGCTTGTTGTCGATGAAGGAGATCAGCGCATCGGGCGTGACCGACTTCTTGACGGTCGCCGCGTGCATCTTCGGCGCGGGGCCGGCGGGGGCTTCGGCCGCGGCCGGTTGATCGCTCTCGCTCAGCGCTTGGCGGATCGAGCGGATCAGGCCGGGGATGTCCTCCGCCTTCACATGGCTGGCGTTGCCCAGATACGAGGCGGTGATCTCGGCGGTGAGCGTCAGGATGTCGTTTTGTTCGTCGGCCACAGGTATGTCCAAATGAAAAACCGCCGCGAGTCGGCTGGTCAAACGCGACTTAAATGTTCAGCCCGGCGCTGACAACAGCTGAAAACGGAACATTCGCAGAAGAAGCCGGCGGAAAAGGTCGGGAAGCGCCGTTTGCACCAGCGGCGAGCCCGCGACGGGGAGATGATCCCTCTCTGGCTGCCGTATAGCCGGGCTCTGCGGGGCCGTGGGCGCGTCCGTTCAGCACCAACTCCGGCACGAAAGTGGCGAACAGGGCGCGAATCGAACTCCCGCGACCGGCCGTGACTTCAGGCTTGCGAGTTCGTGTTCACGGCGCACGATGGCGGACGGGGTG
>CAXTAO010000030.1:0-33449 GCA_964242625.1 uncultured Caulobacteraceae bacterium
TCGAACTTGAACTACGGGACGCCCCGCGTCCCGACCCCTCCGGTCAGCCGTCGCGGGCAGGGCGGGTCGAGGGCGAAGAGCCGAAGGCGTCCCTTGACGCGACCGAGCACGGCGGCACAGCGCGAAGCGCCCGCCGCAAGGCGGACAGCCACCCGCCCTCACCCCTCGCCCACGAACTCCGCCACCTCCTCCACCGCCTCCACCAACCCCACCCGCCTGAGCTCCACCCCCTCCGGCAGGGCGCTGAACAGGCGCGTCGGCGCGGCCGGGTCGAGCATGACGAAGACGCCGCGGTCGTCGGCGCGGCGGATCAGCCGGCCGAACGCCTGGGCGATGCGCGCGCGGGCCAGGGCGTCGTCATAAAGCCGGCCGCCGAAACGCTCGCGCCGCGCCTTGTGTAGGAGGTCGGGACGCGGCCAGGGCACCCGGTCGAAACACAGGAGGCGGAGCGAGCGGCCCGGCACGTCCACCCCGTCGCGGATGGCGTCGGTGCCGAGAAGGCAGCTGTCCTCCTCCGCGCGGAACACGTCGACCAGCGCCCCCGCCTCCAACGGGTCGACGTGCTGGGCGTAGAGCGGCAGCCCCGCCTCGCCGAGCGGCCCGGCTATGCGGTCGTACACCTGGCGCAGCCGCCGGATGGCCGTGAAGAGCCCAACCGCCCCCCCGCCCGCCGCGCGGAACAGCTCGCGCATGGCCGCCGCCACCTGGCGCGGGTCATCCTTAGCCACGTCGGTGACCACGAGCGCCCGGGCGTTGGCGGCGTAGTCGAAGGGCGAGGCGAGCCGCAGCACGCGCGGGCCGTCGGGCAGGCGCGCCGCCCCCGTGCGCATCTCCGCCAGGGCGAAGGGGTGGTCGTGCCCGGGGTCGGCCAGGGTGGCGGAGGTGACCAACACGCCGTGGGCGGGCTTGAGCACCGCCTCGGCAAGGGGCTCGGTGGGGTCGACATAGTGGCGGCGATAGGCGGCGTCGGCGATGCGGCCGTGCGCCCAGGTGCTCTCGAACCAATCGACGAAGTGAGCGTCGCCCTCGGCTTCGGCCAGCTGGCGCAGCATGGCGCGCCAAGCGGGCAGCTGCACCCGCGCGCGGCGCTCCAGACCTCTCAGCGCACCCTCGATGCGCGCGCGGGCGGCGGTCTCCAGCTCGTCGCTCTCGTCGTCGAGCAGGTCCTCCAGCGCCTTGGCCAATGCGAGGAGCGGACCTTCGACCGCGGCCAGCGCCGAGGCGGCCGCGGGGGCGGCCGCGCTGACGACCTCCACCGGCGGGCGCACCGCGCACTCCTGCCCGCCCTCGCCGCCCCCGCGCGCCACGTCGGCGCGGGCGCGCACCTGCTCGAGCACGGCGGCGAGGAAGCCCTCCACCGGGCCGATGGGCGTGGCGGGCATGAGCTCGCCGTCCATGTCGGGAAGCGGCGCGATGCGGCCGCTCCAGCCCTCGCCGGGCAGGGACGCCGCCGCGCGCACCGCGGCGGTGAGCGCCTCACGCGCGCCGTCGTGGTCGTGCACCACGTCGGCCAGCCGCGCCTCCAGCCCGCGGCCGCGGCGGCGGCCCTCGGGTCCGCGCACCCAGCGCCGGAGCTCGGCCGCCTCCAGCCCGGACAGGCAGGCGGAGAAGGCGCTGTCAGCGGCCTCGAACAGGTGGTGGCCCTCGTCGAACACCACCCGCTTCAGCCGCGCGGTCTCGCCGTCCTGCCGCCGCCGGCCCTGGTCGAAGGCCGCCTGGCTGAGCACTAGCGCGTGGTTGGCGATCACGAGGTCGGCCCGGCGCGACAGGCGCACCGCCTTCTCGACGAAGCAGGTGCGGTAGTGGGCGCAGCCGGCGTGCACGCACTCGCCCCGGCGGTCCATCAGGTTGGCGGGCCCGGCCTGGGCCAGCGCGCCCACGCCGAATAGCGTGGGCAGCCAGGCGGGGAAGTCGCCGCCCGTCATGTCGCCGTCGCGGGTGGCGCGGAGCCAGCGGGCGACCAGCGCCACGCCGACCGCGTCGGCCCCGCCGGTCAGCGCGCCGCCCGCCAGCTCCTGGTAGTTGAGCAGGCACGCATAGTTCTCGCGCCCCTTGCGCACCACCGCCCGGCGCGCGTGCACCTCGGGGTCGGGGAAGACCGCGCGGCTCTCCCGCGCGATCTGGCGCTGCAGGGCGCGGGTGTAGGTGGAGACCCACACCGCGCCGCCGTTGCCCTCCGCCCAGAGCGACGCGGGGGCGAGATAGCCCAGCGTCTTGCCGACGCCCGTGCCCGCTTCGGCCAGGAGGAGGCGCGGCTCGCCCTCGCGCTCGCGCGGCGCAAAGGCGTGGGCGGCCTCGGCGGCGTAGGCGCTCTGGGCGGGGCGCGCCTCGTCCAGCCCCGAGCGCAGCAGCAGATCGGAGAGCCGCGCCCGCGCGCCCTCGGGGGTGACCGGCGACGACCCGGGCTGGCCCTGCGGCGCCTCGTCCTCCCACTCGGGCAGGCGCGCCCACACGTCGAGCCCCGAGCCCCGCGCGCGCTCCACCGGGCCGAGCGCGCGGCGCACGGCGGGGGCCCACGGCCAGCCCGCGCGGTCCAGCGTCAGCGCCACCTGCACCGCCTCCTCGCGCGAGGGCGTCGGCGCGTCGGCCAGTTCGACCAGGAGCACGGCGGCGGCCTCGCGCAGGCTCCGCGCCTGCTCGGCCGCGGTGCGGGGCTCCGGCAAGCCCAGCGCGCGCGCCAGCCCCACCGGCGAGGGCGCGCACGGGCGCGCGGGCCGCACAAAGGCGAAGAGCTCGAGCGCGTCCCACAGGTCGGGCGATCGCGGCGGGGCGGCGAGACCCAGCCGCCGCGCGGTCAGCCCCGCGTGGGCCACAAGCACCGGCTCGCGCTGAAGCCGCCGTCGCGCCTCGCCAGGCGGGAGGGCGCGGGCGGCCTCGCCGGGCTCGGCCAGACCCGCCGCGGGGCCGGGCAGCACGACGAGCGCCGCCGGAAGCGCAGGCGCCACGGCCGTGTCGGTCAGGGCGGCGGGCGCATCCACCCGCGCAAGTTAGGCGTGCGCGGCTCGAAACGGAACGGGAACGACGTTAGCCGCGCGAGGCGTCGGCTGCGGCCTCTTCGCCCGCGGTTAGCCGCGCCCGCGCCGGGCGGCTGGCGAGGAGCTCCGCAAGCGTCACGGGCGCGTAATGCCATACGTCCACCCCCACGTCGAACTGGCGCGGCAGGGGCGTGAGCCGCCCGTGGCTGTGGCCGTGAAGGTCGAGGGCGCCCCGGTGCTGGCCGTTCCAGCTGCGGAACGGATAGTGGCAGAGCACGAGCTTCACGCCGTCCAGCTCCAGCTCGGCGTAACCGCCAACGCTGGCGAAGCCCGCGGCAGGCGACGCAACGTCCAGATTGCCGAGGAGGAGGTGCTTGGTCCCGGCGAGATGGGCCGCGGCCGCCTCGGCCAGGGCGGGGGTGCGCGCCACGTCGCCCAGGTGCCAGACCTCGTCGTCCGGCCCGACCCGCGCGTTCCAGCGCTCGACCAACGCGGCGTCCATCTCCGCCGTCGAGCCGAACGGACGTCCGCCGCGGATGTTGAGCACCCGGTGGTCGCCGAAGTGGGTGTCGGCGGTGAAGAAGACGGTCACGCACCGCCTCCGCACACGGGGCAATCGGGGTCGGCGCCCACGCGCACCGTGCGGCTCTCGCCCGCCAGGCCGTCATAGAGGAGGAGGCGGCCGAGGAGCGGCTCGCCCGCGCCGGTGAGAAGCTTCACCGCCTCGAGCGCCATGAGCGAGCCGATCACCCCAGCCAGCGCGCCGACCACCCCCACCGCGGCGCAGGTCTCGGCCTCGGGCGGAATCTCCGGCACGAGGCAGCGCCAGCAGGGGCGACCGGCGAACACGCCAACCTGCCCCGTCCAACGGCCGAGCGCGCCGGAGACCAGGGGAACGCCCGCGCGCACGCAGGCGGCGTTGACGGCGAAGCGGGTGGCGAAATCGTCGGTCCCGTCCAGCACCACGTCGGAGCCCGCGACCAGGGCCTCGGCGTTGGCGTCGACCACCGTCAGCGCGTGCGCCTCGACCCCCACCTCGGGATTGAGTTCGCGCAGACGCTGGGCGGCGCGGTCCACCTTGGGCGACCCCACGTCGGCGGTGGCGTAGAGCACCTGGCGCTGCAGGTTGGAGAGCGACACACTGTCCGGGTCGACGAGGCCCAGCGTTCCGACTCCCGCGGCGGCCAGGTACAGGGCGCCGGGCGCGCCCAGCCCGCCCGCGCCGACCACGAGCACCCGCGCGCGCTTCAAGCGCTGCTGGCCCGGCCCGCCCAGCTCGCGCAGCACGAGGTGGCGGGCGTAGCGCTCGACCTCCGCCTCGCTGAACACCGCCATGCGTCCTCGCTCTCGGGGCTCTCGCTTGCGGCCCCGCCCGCCCCGCGCCACATGGCGCGCCATGACGGAGACGACCACCCCCGGCCCCGGCTGGCGCGGCACCACCATCCTGGCCGTGCAGAAGGGCGGGACCACGGTGATCGCCGGCGACGGCCAGGTCTCCATGGGCAACACGATCGTGAAGGGCAACGCGCGCAAGGTGCGGCGCCTGGCGGGCGGCAAGGTGGTGGCGGGCTTCGCCGGCGCGACCGCCGACGCCTTCACCCTGATCGAGCGCCTGGAGCAGAAGCTCGAGCAGCACCCCGAGCAGTTCGCCCGCGCCTGCGTCGAACTCGCCAAGGACTGGCGCACCGATCGCTATCTCCGGAGGCTTGAGGCCATGCTGATCGCCGCCGACGGCCGCCACGTCTTCACCATCACCGGCGCGGGCGACGTGCTCGAACCCGAGCAGGGGATCGCCTCCATCGGCTCGGGCGGCCCCTACGCCCTGGCCGCCGCCCGAGCGCTGGCCGACCTCGACCTCCCCGCCGAGGAGATCGCGCGGCGCGCCATGAAGATCGCCGCCGACATCTGCGTCTTCTCCAACCACAGCCTGACCGTCGAGACGATCACGGCGTGACCTACGGCTTCCGCCGCCTGACGCGCGCCGACCTGCCGGTCGCCAACGGCTGGATCGCCGGGCCGGAGGTCGCCCGCTGGTGGGACGACCCGCTCGAGCCGGCCGACCTCGACGCGCCCGACCACCGGCTATGGATCGTCTCTCTGGGCGACCGGCCCTTCGCCTTCATCCAGGACTACGATCCCCACGCCGAGCCGGGCCACCCTCTGGCCCACCTGCCGCCCGGGGCGCGCGGGGTGGACCAGTTCATCGGCGAGCCCGCGCTCCTCGGCCGTGGCCACGGCTCGGCCCTGATCCGCCAGCACGTGGAGCGCCTGTTCGCCGAGGGCGCGCCCGCCGTCGGCGCCGACCCGTACCCCGACAACGCCCGCGCCATCCGCGCCTACGAAAAGGCGGGCTTCACCGCCGGCGCGCGGTGCGACACGCCCTGGGGCCCCGCCCTCCTGATGACCACGTACCGCCCATGACCGACTTCTCCCCCCGCGAGATCGTCTCCGAACTCGACCGCTTCATCGTGGGCCACGCGGAAGCCAAGCGCGCGGTGGCGGTGGCCCTGCGCAACCGCTGGCGGCGCCGCCGCCTGCCCGCCGACCTGCAGGACGAGGTGACGCCCAAGAACATCCTGATGATCGGCCCCACGGGCGTGGGGAAGACCGAGATCGCGCGGCGCCTCGCCAAGCTCGCGGGCGCGCCCTTCATCAAGGTGGAGGCGACCAAGTTCACGGAGGTGGGCTATGTCGGCCGCGACGTCGACCAGATCATCCGCGACCTCGTCGAGGCGGCGCTCCTGATGGTGCGCGACCAGCGCCGCTCGGCGGTACGCGCCAAGGCGGAGGGCGCCGCCGAGGGCCGCATCCTCGACGCCCTGGTCGGCGCGGGCGCGGGCGCCGCCACGCGCGAGAGCTTCAAGGCCAAGCTCCGCGCCGGCGAGCTCGACGACAAGGAGGTGGAGCTGCAGCTCGCCGACACCGGCGGCGCGCCCATGATGGACATCCCCGGCCAGCCGGGCGGCGTCGGCATGATCAACCTCTCCGACATGATGTCCAAGGCGTTCGGCCAGGGCCGCACCAAGGCGGTTCGGATGACGGTGCGCGACGCCTGGGACCCGCTGATCGCCGAGGAGAGCGACAAGCTCCTCGATCAGGACGCGCTGGGGCGCGAGGCGGTGGCGCTGGCGCAAAACGACGGCATCGTCTTCATCGACGAGATCGATAAGGTCGCCGCCTCCGCCGAGCGGCGCGGGGCGGACGTCAGCCGCGAGGGCGTGCAGCGCGACCTCCTGCCGCTGATCGAGGGCACGACCGTCTCCACCAAGTACGGGCCAGTGAAGAGCGACCACGTGCTGTTCATCACTTCCGGCGCCTTCCACGTCGCCAAGCCGTCCGACCTCCTGCCCGAGCTGCAGGGCCGCCTGCCGATCCGGGTGGAGCTGAAGGCCCTGACCCGCGACGACCTGCGCCGCATCCTCACCGAGCCCGAGGCCAACCTCGTGCGCCAGCAGCAGGCGCTTCTGGCGACGGAGGGCGTCGAGCTCGTCTTCACCCCGGACGCGGTGGAGGCGCTGGCCGACGCGGCGGTGGAGGTGAACAGCCGCACGGAGAACATCGGCGCGCGCCGGCTGCAGACGGTGATGGAGAAGGTGGTGGAGGAGCTGTCCTTCACCGCCGGCGACACGGGCGCGCGGGAGGTCGTAATCGACGGGGCCTACGTCCGCGCGCGGGTGGAGGCGCTGGCGCAAGACGCCGATCTCAGCCGCTTCATCCTGTAGCGGGGCCGCCCCCGAGCTTGCGGGCTTGCAAGATTTGCTCCGCGTCCTGATGTTGCATGCGCTGGGAGCGGGCGCTGCGACGTGAGCCACGACACCTTGATCCACCGCGCGGCGGCGCCCCTCGTGCGCGTCGCCGCGGCGCTGGGGCTGAGCCCCGACCAGCTCACCGCCTTGCGGCTGGCCACGGGCCTGGGCGCGGCGGCCCTCTTTGCGGTCGGCCCCGGCGCGGCCACCGCGGCGGGTGCGGGGCTCCTCCTCGCCTCCCTCCTGCTCGACCGGGCGGACGGGGCGCTGGCGCGGCGCACGGGGCGGTTCAGCGCGCGCGGGCACCGGCTGGACCTGTGGGCTGACGCCCTGTCCACGGTGGCGGTGTTCCTGGGCCTCGGCTGGGGGCTACGCGTTTCGATGGGCGCGTGGGGCCCCGCGCTGGGCACGGTCGCGGGCGCGTCGGTCGTCGCCGTCTTCGCCCTGGTCAACGCACGCGGCGGCGGGCCGCGACCGCCCGGCTACGCCTCGCCTCACCGCACGGTGGTGGTCGACCCGGACGACGCGATGGCGCTCCTGCCCGTGCTGCTCTGGCTTAGGCTGGGCTTGCCTGTGCTGGTGCTCGCGGCGGTGCTGACCCCTGCGATGGGGGCGTGCCTCCTGTTGGCCGGCGCGCGGCGGGGCGCGCCCGGGCGTCAGGCCGCCTCGCGCCCGTAGGCGGCCGCCGCTTCCAGCCCCAGCATGGCCGCCTTGCGCGGCAGGCCCCAGTGGTAGCCGGTGAGCCGCCCGTCCGACGCCAGCGCCCGATGGCAGGGGATCAGCCAGGAGACCGGGTTGGCCCCCACCGCCGCCCCCGTGGCGCGGTAGGCGCCGGGCTTGCCCGCCGCCGCCGCCACCTCGCCGTAGCTCGCGGTGCGGCCGGGCGGGACGCGCAGGAGCGCGCGCCATACCGCGACATGGAAGGGCGGGCCCATGAGGTGCAGGTCGAGGCGCCCGGGCGCCGCCCCGAAGGCCTGGGCCGCGACGGGCGCCAGCGCCGCGTCGTCGCGTCGCCAGTCGGCGGCGGGCCAGCGGCGCACGAGGTCGGCCAGCGCCGCCTCGTCTCCACCCTCCACGTCGGAGAAGCCGAGCGCGCAGAGGCCCCGCGCCGTCCGCGCCAGGAGCGCGCGACCGAAGGGCGAGGGCTGATAGCCGTAAACGATCTCCACCCCCGCCCCGCGCCGGCGCGCCTCGCCGGGGGTGGCCGCCTCGTGGGCGACGAAGAGGTCGTGCAGGCGCGAGGGGCCGGACAGCCCCGCGTCCCACGCCGCGTCCAGCACGGGCGCGCCCCCGCCAAGGCTGCGCCGCGCCTCGGCCAACGCCAGGGCGCCCACGAAGGTCTTGGGGCTCACTCCCGCCCAGCGGGTGAACACGCGCTGGAAGTGCGCGGGCGAAAGGCCCACGGCGGCGGCGGCCGCGTCCAGCGACGGGCGCTCGCGCCAGCGCTCGGCCAGCCAACCCAGAGCGCGCTCCATGCGGTGGTAGTCGGCCGAGCGCTCGTCGAGCGTGGGGGAGGGCACGGAGAAGGCGGCGGCGGTCATGGGCTCACGTTAGGCCGGGCCGCGAGAGGGCGCCGCCCGGATCGTGCGGCCCTCACCAGCGCTCGGCGCGAGCGCGGCGCACCGCCTCCTTGAGCTCGCGCCCCAGCGCAGCGCGTGCCGAGGCCCCCAGCGCGGCGCCGACGGTCGTCGCCCGGCCCGCCGTGCTGAGCCGCACCTCCGGCCCGCGTCGCCGACGATGGACGCCCACGGTGGTGAAGGCGGTGGGGCTCGACCAGACCACCGCCGGCGGCCCGGCGACCGCCTCTCGCAGCACGCGCACGCGCTCGGCGTCGACCCGCACGAGCTCGCCGCGCCGCGCGCGGGCGTTGGAGACGCGGAAGGCGACGAGCACGCCGACCACGTCCAGCCCCAGGAACAACGGCACGGGCCAGGCCCCGATCGCCACCAGCACCGCCATGACCAGGAGGTTGGCCGCCGCCACGGCCAGGAGGAGGTGCAGGAGCGCCCGCGGCGAGAGCGCGCGGCCGGACGCGATCCGACGGTCCAGGTAGAGGGGGCCCGCGCTCATGCGCCCGAGCCTATGGACCGGCCGCGCCCCGCGCGCCAGTACGCCCCCATGCCGCCCGCCCGCGCCGCCGCTCCCGCCCGCCTGCGCCCCGGCCTCAGGACGCGCGCGCTGGAGATCTTCCGCCGCTTCGCCGAGCGCGAGCCGGCGCCGAAGCCCGAGCTCGACTACCTGAACGCCTACACTCTCGTGGTGGCGGTGGCGCTGTCGGCCCAGGCGACCGACCGCTCGGTCAACCTCGCCACCCGCGCGCTCTTCCCCCTGGCCGACACGCCGGAGCGCATGCTCGCGCTGGGGGAGGAAGGGCTCCTGGAGCGCATCCGGTCCATCGGCCTCTACCGCACCAAGGCGAAGAACGTCATGGCCGCCGCCCGCGCGCTGGTCGACGGGCACGGGGGCGCCGTGCCGCTAGAGCGCGCGGCGCTGGAGGCGCTGCCGGGCGTCGGCCGCAAGACCGCGAGCGTGGTGCTGAACGAACTGGGGGCCGAGCCGGCCATCGCGGTCGACACCCACGTCTTCCGCGTCAGCCACCGTCTCGACCTGTCGCGCGCCTCCACGCCGGAGAAGGTCGAAGGGGACCTCATGCGCCTGGTCCCGCCGCCTTACCTCACGCGCGCGCACCACTGGCTGATCCTGCACGGCCGCTACACCTGCGTGGCGCGCCGGCCGAAGTGCGAGGCGTGCCTCGTGGCCGACCTCTGCCCCTCGCGCCGCCCGGGAAGCGAGACGCTCGCGGAAGGCGCCGCGCCCGTCGGCTGACGCGCTGGACTAGGGCGCGAAGCGCTGCAGCGCGCGCGGCAACGGCGGCGGCGCGCGGTTGAGCACCACCCCCGGGCAGTGGCCGCCTGCGGCGGCGAGCGCGTCGCGCACGTGGGTCGGGCCGCGCGGGTCCCCCGCCTCAGCGGAGACGACGAGGAAGGTCGCATCCATGGCGCGGGCTGCGTCGATGCCCGCCCGCGAGCGCGCGAAGGCGGGGGCGTCCACGACCACCCAGTCGGCGTGGGCCGCGAGCGCGCGCCACCAGCCGTCGCCGGGCGACAGCTCCACCCGCTGGCCGGGCCGCAGCGCCTCCCGGCGGAAGCGGGCGAGCCAAAGCCGCCGCTCGCCCACCGGATAGGCGTCGAGGTAGGCGGCGTCGGGCCAGGTGCGGCCGTCGGCGCCCACGGTCGGAGGCTCGACGTGGAAGAGGCTGGGCACGGGCGCGCCGTCGGGGGTGGGAGGGGCCGTAGGGCGGGGTTCGCCCAGATCCCCGTAGCGCACCGGCTCGGCGGCGATCGCGGCGAACTGGACGCCCGCCAACGGATCGAGCTCGACGAGCCACACGCCCCGGCGCGCGCGCTCGGCCGCCGCGAACGCAAAGGCGCGGGCCACCGCCGAGGTCCCCTCGCCCGGGCGAGCGGCGAGGAACTGCACGCACCGGCCGCGGTCGGCGGGCGGCGCGCCCAGCCGCTCCAGAAGGGCGCGCATGTCTTCGGAGAGGTCGACCATGGGCGACTCAGGCGCCCCCGTGCGGGCGAGGGACCATGCCACGGTTCGCGCGGAGGTGGTGAGCGCTCAGCCGCGCCGGCGGCCGGCGGTCGCCAGCACCGGCAGGCCCAGGGTGCGCTCGGCGGAGGCGGGGGTGGGGTAGCCCCGGCTCAAGAAGGCGGCGAGGAGCCCCGCGCACGCCGCTGTGAACGCGGCGAAGCCCGCGGCCAAGACCAGCGTCGGCCGCTTCAGGCTGGAGCCGCGGGTCGGCACGTAGGCGCGCTGGATCACCCGCACCGCGTCGTCGCCGCGCTGGGCGAGCGCCTGGGCGGCCTGGCTGTCCTGCTCGCGCGCGGTGAAGGTGCGCACGTTGGCCGACAGGAGGTCGCGCCGCCGTTGGAGGTCCTGGTACTCCGACTCGAGCCGCGCCAGCTCCTGGCGGCGCGCCAGGACGCGCGCGAGCTCGGCGTCGTCGGCCGTCTTGCGGCTGCGGAGCGAGGCGAGCTGGGCCTGCAGGGTGTTGCGCTCGGTCTCGGCGGTCTGGGAGACGGGGTTGATCCCCACCCGCCGCGCCACCGTGTCGGCGGCCGAGCCCGCGGCCAGCTGCTGCATGGCGGCGACTTGCGCCTCCTTGTCGCGCACGGGCGCGGCGTCGGGGCGGTAGCGGCCGAGGAGGTCGTGCAACTCGACCCTGAGCGCCGCCAGCCGGTCGCCGGAGGTGTGGTCGATGTCGCGGCTCAAGTTGATCTCGCGCGGGGTGGAGGCGAACTGGCGCGCGGTCACGCCCAGGCGGCCGGAGGTCTCGCCGAGCTGGGCGCCCACCGTGTAGCTGTCGGTCAGGAGCTGGCCGTAGAGCGTGGCCAACGCCTGCTTCTCCGCGTCGAAGTCGCCGATGCCGTGGTCGGCCAGGAAGCGGGTGTAGGCGCCGTCCGCGTCGTCGAGCTGGCTTTGGAACGCCTTGCGCTGGTCCTCCAGCGGGCCCGTGTCGCGGGCCATGAGCACCTGGCGGCGGTAGAGCAGGTACTCGTCCACCAGCGTGTTGAGCACGAGCGCCGACATCTTGGGGTCGGGGTGGCTGAAGGAAAGCCGGATAACCGACACGTCGGGGGTGGTGGCGATCTTCAGCCCGCCCTCCATGGCCTTGATCGCCTGGCCCTCCAGCGCGCGGCGACCCTCGGGCGCGGCGCGCGCCCAGCCGCGGCCGAGCGCGGGGTAGAGCCGCGGCAGGCCAATGTCGCGGATCACCTTGTCCTTCAAGGCCGCGCTGCCCAGGATCTCCACCTCCGACTGGATGATGGCGTCGTTCTGCGGGGCTTGGCCGCGCCCGGCGTCGCCCACCCGCGGATCGTAGACGTAGGCGTCGCTCAGCCGCACGAGGAGGCTCGAGTCGGCCTGGTAGCTGGTGGGCATCCTCAGGGCGACGAGGAGGCCCAGGAGGAGCACGGCGGCGAAGACGACCCCCATCAGCCAGCGCTGGCGCCAGACGAGCGCCAAGAGGTCCTCGGCGCTGTAGGCGGGGCGGGTGCGCTCGGGCGGGGAGGGGTCGGGCGAAGGGCGCGCGGCGACAGGCGCGGCCGACGCCTCGCGCCACGGCGCCTCCCTGCCCCACGTCGCGGCCATGGCTTGCGGCTCGTTCCTCGTCCCGTCGTCGCGGGCACACTGGGCGGAGCGCCGTTAACCACGCGTTACCCATACGGGAGCGAGGGTCGCGCCACGGCGGGCCGCAGCCGCCGCCCCCCGCAGCCTGGACCGGCGATGGCGCGCCCCCTTCCCCTCCGCAGTTCCGCCTTCGTCGCCGCGCTGGTCGTGAGCGTCGCGCTGACGGGCTGCGCCGGGCGCAATCCCTATCCCGCGCCGCCCGGGCCGTTCAGCGAGATCCCCTACGCCACCTGGCGCGACGACGAGCCGGGCTATCGCTTCTACCCCGGCGACGCGCTGGACGTGTCGACCCCGGCCGCGCCCGAGCTCAGCCGCTCGGTGGTGGTGCAGCCGGACGGGCGCATCACCATGCCGCTGGTCGGTTCCGTCATGGCCGCCGACCGCACCCTGCCCGAGCTGCAGGCCGCGCTCGCGCAGGGCTATGCCGGACAGCTCCTCGATCCTCGGGTGGAGGTGGCGGTGCGCCAGGCTACGCCCATCCGCGTGTTCGTGGGCGGCGAGGTGGGCAAGCCCGGCGTGTACGACATGCCGGGCGACATCGACGTCCTGCAGGCGGTGGTGATGGCGGGCGGCGTCCTGACGACGTCCGAGCCGCGGCAGGTGGTGCTGATCCGTCGCGGGCCGGACGGGCGGCCGATGATGCGCTTCGTCGACATGGGCGACGCCGTGCACCACGCGCCGGTGGCGGGCGCGATCCCCCTGCGCCGGTTCGACGTGGTGTTCGTGCCGCGCTCGCGGATCTCCAACGTCGGGCTGTGGGTGCAGCAGTACCTGCGCGACGTCGTGCCCGTGCAGTTCTCCTACGCGGCCGGGGCCAACAACTACCTCACGACGCGCTGACCGCCCCCGGCGCGGGCCGCCGCGGGAAGGCGGGCGCCGTGCCCCAGAGCACGAGCGCGGCCAGCCCGGCGGAGAGCGTCTGCGCCTGCGCGGGCGGGACGAGGAGGCCCGCCGCGCCCGCCGCGCACATGAGGGCGCCCGTTATCCAGTAGGCGCGGAACGGCAGTCCGCGCGCGAGCGGGAAGAAGTGCAGCCCCACGATGAAGACGGCGGCGGACACCGCCCAGGCGGCGTGTCCCGTGCGGGCGAGGAGGTTCACCGCGACCAGCATGGCCACGACCTCCGCCCCGCTCCACGTCGCCACGAGCCGGCCGACGCGCCGGCGCTCCGGCGGGCTGCGGTCGCGCGGCCCGGGGGTGCGCGGCGCGAGGAGGCGGACGAGGAGCAGCGACACGAGCGCGGGGGCGACGCGGCTCCACACGGGCAGGCCCAGCCCCGCCATCGCGAGCGCGCCCCAGAGCGCCGCGAAGGCGCACACCACATACAGCCCAATCCGCACGCCGCCGCCCTCCCGCGCCTCGACGGGAAGAGCGTCGGCCGCGCCGGGCCGGCGATCAAGCGCTCAGGCGGCGGCCTTGGCCAGCCAGGCTCGGGCGGCGCGCTGGGCCTCGGCCACGTCGTCGCGGTCCATCTCGGCGGAGATCTCGCGGCGGTAGCGCTTGGCCTCCTCCGACCCGCGCATGGCCGCGAGGTTGAACAGCATGTGCGCCGACACGTAGTCGAGCGGCGCGCCGCCTTGGCCCGTGGAATACATCATCGCCATGCGCAGCAGGTCGTCCCCGCTGGAGTGCGCCTCAGGCAGCGGCAGGCCGCCCATCTCTTCGCTCGCGGTGGTCATAGCTCCTGATCTCCCGTGGCGCATTCGGCGCCTGTGCATGAGGGGAGGAAAGCGCGGCGATCTGAAGACAAGGTGAACGGGCGCACAGGATGGGCCGACATTCAGAGTCAACGAAAAGGTCCCGTTCAATACAGCGGTTCACACCTTGGCGACGGTCAGCTCCGCTTGCGCAGCGGGCGCGTCCACGCCGCACCCGCGGGCGCGAAGCCCGTCGCCTCGGCGAAAGGGTCGAGCGCGTCCGCCCCCGGCGGCGACAGGAGCCTGAGCTCGGTCGCGCCGAGCTGGCGCGCCGCCTGCGCCGCCGCCTTGACGAGGAGCCGCCCCACCCCGCGCCGCCGCGCCTCGGGGGCGACGAGGAGCTCCAGCTCGGCGACCGGCGCGTCGAGGAGAAGCGAGGGTCGCGCAGAGACGACCGCCGCCCCGCTGGGCGCCCCCCACTCCGCCGCCAGGAGCACGGACGCGCCGGCGGCGCGCAGCCGCTCCAGTCGCGCCCCCACCGCGGCGGGGGCGGCGGGCAGGCCGCAGGCGGCGAGGAGCTCGGCCAGCCCCTGGGCGTCGCCCGCGTCCGCCCCGCGGATTTCCAGGCCGTAGCGGCTGGCCAACGGCGTCCTCCTCGCCCGACGCGCTCCGCTGTCCCACGCGGGCGGTGGACGCGCTATGCCCCGCCCATGCCGTTCCCGCCCACTGCGCGACCCGAGACCCTGGCGCTGCGCGCCTCGCGCATCCGCGAGGTGGCCAACGCGGCCATGGGCCGGCCGGACGTCCTGCCCTTCTGGTTCGGCGAGAGCGACCGCGCCACCCCCGCCTTCATCCGCGAGGCGGCGGCGGCGGCCCTGGCCGACGAGCGCACCTTCTACACCCACAACCTCGGCCGCCTCGACCTGCGCGAGGCGCTGGACGGCTACCTCGGCCGGCTGCACGGGGGTGCGCCGGGGGTGGGGCGCCTCGCCATCACCAACTCGGGCGTCAGCGCGCTGATGATCGCCGCCCAGGCGGTGCTCTCGCCGGGCGACCGCGCGGTGGTGGTCGATCCCGTCTGGCCCAACGTGGCGGAGATCCCCAAGATCATGGGCGCGCGTGTCGCCCACGTGTCGATCCGCGCCCGCCATGGCCGCTTCGCCCTCGACCTCGACGAACTGCTGGATGCGCTGACCCCCGACACCCGCGCGCTGTTCCTGTGCTCGCCCAACAACCCTACCGGCTGGACGCTGCCGGCCGCCGACCGCGCGCCGCTCCTCGAGCGCTGCCGCCGCCACGGGATCTGGCTCGTGGCCGACGACGTGTACCAGCGGCTGTGGTTCGGCGCGGAGACCTGCGCGCCCTCCTTTTTGCCGCTGGCAGACCCGCAGGACCGGCTGATCAGCGCCAACTCCTTCTCCAAGGCGTGGCGGATGACGGGATGGCGGCTCGGCTGGATGGTCGCGCCCGAGCCTCTGATGGAGCGGCTGGGCGTGCTCCTGGAGTACAACACCTCCTGCGCGCCCGACTTCGTGCAGTCGGCGGCGATCGCGGCGCTGGAGCGGGGCGAGGCGGAGGTGGCGGGGCTCCGCGCCGAACTCGCCGATGCGCGCGACCGGCTCGTCCCCGCGCTGGCGGCCCTGCCGGGGGTGGAGGCGCCCCGGCCGGACGGCGGCATGTACAGCTTCTTCCGGATCGCCGGCGAGGACGACAGCCTGCGGCTCGCCAAGCGGCTGGTGGGCGAGGCGGGGTTGGGGCTCGCGCCCGGCGCGGCCTTTGGCGAGGGCGGCGAGGGTTGGCTGCGCTGGTGCTTCGCGGCGCGGCCCGAGCGGCTGGACGAGGGGCTGGCGCGGCTTAGCGCTTTCCTGGCGCGAGGGCGCTGAACACCACTTCTTAAACGGCGGGCGAAGCGGTGGCGGCGGCGTTGGCCGCCTGCGGCGGGCGCTGCGCGCTGTGCCGCCGTGCTCGTGCGCGTCAAGGCGACCCGCTTGCGCAGGTGCTGCGCTTCGCTCCGCAGCCTTGACCCGCCCTGCGCGCGACGGCTGATCGGAGTGGTCGGGACGCGGGGCGTCCCTTCCAACAAGTTCGACTTAGGCCTGCGGCCCGCGTCGAACACAGGGCTGCTGCTTGCCAGAGCCGCCATTGGCGGGTGGCGCTCTCTGGAACCACCGAGCCGCTCGGGCTCGACCGTCGCCCCGGCCTCATCCCTCACAGGTGAAGCCCTGTGTTCGACCCGCCGGAGGCGTTGTCGAACTTGAAGGGACGCCCCGCGTCCCGACGCCCCCGCGTCAGCCGTCGCGCGCAGGGCGGGTCAAGGGCGGCCGAAGGCCGGCGCGGAGCGCGCACCCTTGACGCGACCGAGCACGGCGGCCCTACCCGGCGTCAGGACGAAACGCCGATCGCGCACGGCGCCCCGCGCCGCTCACCCCTTCGCGCGACGCCGCACCGGATCCGACGCCTCGCCCGCGCCCACATCGCCGTCCAGCGCGGGGTCCACCCGCCAGCCGCCGCCCAGCGCGCGGTAGAGCGCCACCACGTCGGTGGCGAGCGCGCCGTCGGCCTGGGTGAGCTGGTCCTGCACCTGCAGGAGGGTCGCCTGGGCGTTGTAGACGCTCGTGTAGTCGACGAGGCCGACGCCGTACTGCTGCCGGGCGATGGTGTAGCTGTTCTGCGACGCGCCGAACGAGCCCGAGAGCGCCGACCATCGCCGCTGATCGGCCCCGTAGCGGCTCAGCGCGTCCTCCACGTCGCGGTAGGCGGTCAAGACGGTGCGGCGGTATTGGACGAGCGACTGCTGATACTGCTCGCGCGCGATGCGCACGTTGGCTTGGTTGCGGCCCGCGGTGAACGCGTTCCATTGGACGAGGCCCAGGCCCAGCGACATGGCGTTGCGCCCGTCGAACAGCCGCTCGATGTCGCCCGCGCCGAAGGAGCCCAGCGCGAGGATGTCGAACGAGGGATAGAGGGCGGCGGTCTGCACGCCGATCTGCGCGTTGGCCGCGGCGAGGCTGCGCTCGGCCGCGCGGATGTCGGGGCGTCGCCGCAGGAGGTCGCTGGGGAGGCCCGCGGGCAGGCGCGGCGGCACCGGCGGCAGCGCGCCCTTGGACGGACCGAGTTCGGCCGCCATCGCTTCCGGCGTCTCGCCGAGGAGGACGCCGATGGCGTGGATGGCGGCGTCGGCCTGCGCCTCGGCCTGGGGGATCTGCGCCTGGGTGTTGGCGAGCTGGGCGCGCTGCTGGTTGACGTCGAGATTGGTCACAAAGCCCGTGGCGAACCGGTCGCGGATGATGCGGAACAGGCCCTCCTGCCGGTCCAGGTCGGCGTGCAGCACGCTCAGGCGCGACTGCTGCAGCCGCAGCTGGAGGTACTGGTTCGCGACCTCGGAGGCGACCGCCACCTGGCTGTCGCGCCGGCTCCACACCTGCGCCGCGGCGCTGTCGCGCGCGCCCTCCACCCCGCGCCGGACGCCGCCGAAGAGGTCGACCATCCAGGTCGCGTCCAGGCCCACGGTGTAATAGTTGACGTGGCTCGGGCCCTGGCCGGAGCTCGAGCTGGACGCGCCCTGAGCCGCCCCGCCCGCCGCCGCGCCCGAGCTTCCGCCCGAGGCGGCGCCCGCGCCCACGAGCCCGCCCAAGGGCGAGTCTGCGCTGGCGCTGCGGTTGTCGCGCAGGGCGTTGCCCACGGCGGCCACCTGCGGCAGGCCCGCCGCCTGCGTCACCACCACCTGGGCCCGCGCCTGGCGGATGCGCGAGGCGGCCTCGGCGAGGTCGAGGTTGCCCTGCAGAGCACGTTCCACCAGCCGGTCGAGCATCGGATCGTGGAATTGCGTCCACCACAGCGCGAGGTCGGCTTCGTCGCCCGTGGTGGCGCTGAGCACGGCGCCCTGGTCCTTGCCGGCGAGCGCCGCAAAGGCTGGGGCGGTCGGCCCGTCCGGTCGCCGATAGTCGGGGCCCACGGTGCAGCCCGCGGCGAGCGCCGCCGAGGCGGACAGGGCCGCGATCAAGCGCCGCCGGATCATGCCGCCGCCCCTTCCCCGCCGCCGTCCTCGGCCGGTTTCAGCAGGAAGACCAGCGGGGTGACGATCGCCACGAACCACATCAACCCCCAGAACACGTCCACGTAGGACAGCATCGCCGCCTGCCGCGTGACGGTGGAGTAGAGCCGCGCCAGCGCGCCCTGGTCCGCCGCCTGAGGCCCGAGCGGGCCGGCGAGCTGGCCGCGCATCGTCTCCAGGGTCTGCGTGTAGATCGGGTTCAGCGGATTGAGCCGCTCCACGAGCCGCGCCTGGTGCATCTGCTCGCGCTGCGCCAGGAGCGTCTGCACCGACGAGATGCCGATGGTGCCGCCGAGGTTCCTGAACACGTTGAGGAGCGCCGACGCCTGCCCCGTCTGGTTGGGCTTCAGCCCGACATAGGCCGCGCTGGTCAGCGGAATGAACAGGAACGGCAGCCCCGCCGCCTGCCACACCCGGCCGAAGGCGGCGTCCCAGAAGCTCAGGTTGGTGTTGAGGCCGCAGAGGTTGAGGAGCGCCAGCGCCTCCACCACGAGCCCGAACGCCAGAAGATAGCGCGGCTGCACCTTGCCGGAGAGTATGCCCACGGCCGGCATGAGCACCACCGTCGCCGCGCCGCCCACCGTCATCGCCAGCCCCGCGTCGGTGGCGGTGTAGCCGATCACCTGCTGCAGGAGCTGCGGCAGGAACTGGGTCGTGCCGTAGAGGATCACCCCCACGGTGAACATCACCGCCATGCAGATCGAGAAGTTGCGGCTCGCGAACAGGCTTAGGTCGAGCAGGGTGTCGGTCTTCTTGACGAGCTCCCAGACCACGAAGGCGACAAGGCCGCCGACCGCCAGCACGCCGCAGGCGGTGATCAGGGGGTTGGAGAACCAGTCGTCGCGCTGACCGCGGTCGGCGAAGATCTCCAGGGCGGCGAGCCCCGTGCCGATCAGGGCGAAACCGATCCCGTCGAAGCGCAGGCCCTCGCGGCGCAGGCGCTTCGTCTCGCCCTGGAGGGCGGGCGGTTCGGTTACCAGTGACTGCACCAGTGCTATGGCGCCGATCCCCACGGGCACGTTGATCAGGAAGATCCAGTTCCAGCTGATGTTGTCGGTGATCCACCCGCCGAGCGTCGGGCCGATCGCGGGCGCCAGCACCACGGGAAAGGCGAAGACGGTGATGGCCAGCCCCCGCTGGGCGGCTGGGAAGCTGTCGACCAGCATGGACTGGGAGGTGGGCTGCAGCCCACCGCCGGCCGCTCCCTGCAGGATGCGCGCCAGGATCAGGAAGCTCAGCGATGGGGCGATCCCGCACAGGAAGCTCGACACGGTGAAAAGGAGCACGCTGAGCTGGTAGTAGGTCTTGCGGCCCAGGACGCTGGCCAGCCAGCCGGACGCCGGGATGATGATGGCGTTGGCCACGAGGTAGCTGGTCAAGACCCAGGTCGATTCGTCGTAGGAGACGGCCAGCCCACCGGCGATGTGGTCGAGCGCGACGTTGGCGATGGAGGTGTCCAGGACCTCCATGAAGGTGGCGATCGAGACCACCACCGCGATCAGCCAGGGGTTGCGTCCGCCCGCCGCCGACCGCGCGAGCGCGCCGCCGCCGCGGGTGCCTCCGCCGCCGGGGCCGGCCTGGCCGCCGCCGCCCGGCACTAGTCCAGCACCCTGACCTTGGGCTCCACGCTCATGCCCGGCCCCAGCGGGTGGTGCAGGTCGTCGAGGTTGTCGATCACGATCTTGACCGGCACGCGCTGCACCACCTTCACGAAGTTGCCGGTGGCGTTCTCGCTGGGCAAGACGGCGAAGGCCTGGCCCGCTCCGCGCTGGAAGCTGTCGACGTGGCCGTGGAAGCGGTAGTCGGGATAGGCGTCGACCTTGACGTCGACGTGCTGGCCCACCCGCATGTCCTTCAGCTGCGTTTCCTTGAAGTTGGCGGTGACCCAGATGCGCGTCGGCACGATCGCCATCAGCTGCTGGCCGGGCTGCACGTAGCTGCCGACCGCCACGTTCTTGTTCGCCACATGGCCCACCAGCGGCGCGGTGAGTTGGGTGTAGCCGAGGTTGGTGCGGGCGGAGGCGAGCTGGGCGTCGGCGGCGGCGATCTGCGCGTCGGAGCCCCGGATGGTCGCGTCGGCCCCCTTCACCTGGGTGGCGGCCTGGGCGACCTGGGCGTTGGCGGCGTCCCGCGCGCGGCGCTGGGCGGCGGCCTGGCTCGCGGTCTGCGCCGCCTGGGCGCGCGCCTGGTCGAGCTGCTGGCGCGCGACCGCCTGCGGGTTGATGCGCTGCAGGGTGAGGTAACGCTCGTAGTCGCGCTGGGCGGCGAGCGCCTGCGCCTCCGCCCCCGGCACCTGGGCCTGCGCCTGGCGGAACTGCTGCTGGCTGGTTGCGATCTGGGCGAGCGCCGTGTCGCGCTGCGCCTGCGACTGCGCGCGCTGCGCCTCGGCCTGGGCGCGCTGCGCCTGCGCCTGGGCGACCCGCTCGTTCTGGTCCACCGGGTCGATCTGCACGAGGAGCTGGCCGGGGCCCACCAGCTGGTTGTCCTGCGCCTCCACCCGCACGACGCGGCCGGCGACCTGGGGCGCCAGGTGGACGATGTGGGTGTCGATGAAGGCGTCGTCGGTCGACTGGAACTTGCGGGCGTTCAGGAAGAACACGATCGCCAGGATCACCAGGAGCGCCGCCCCGGCGATCAGGCCGACCAAGAGGAGCGGCCGCTGGCCCAGCCCCTTCTTCTTGGGCTTGTCCTGGCCCTCGTCCTTGGGCGGCGGCGCGCCGACGCGGGCGCTCGACGGGTCGGGAGTATCGTCCGCCATGGCCTGTGCGCGCCGGTCCCCACGTCGCCACCCAGCCGGGAGGCGGCTTCTCGTCGCTAGCGTAACCGCGGAGCGCGGGGAAGCCCCGGCGTGAACACCCGTTCACGCCCGCTCGCCCCGCCTCGGTCGACGCCGTCCGACTACGCGATTAGGCTCGTGCGATGACCGACGGCCGGCCCTTCCGCGCGCGCACCATCTTCGTGCAGATCAAGTGCGCGCCCGGCGAGGCCTACGCCGTGGCCGGCCGGCTCGCCGACACGCTGGAGCCCGCCCCCGAGGTGTGGTCGACCTCCGGCGCCTTCGACCTCCTGGCCAAGTTCGCCCTGGGCGACGACCGCGATCCCGGCCTGTTCGTGACGTCGCAGGTGCAGCGCATTCCCGGCGTGCGCGACACCTACACGCTGATCGGCTTCAACGCCTTCACGCCGGAGCGCGACCCGGGCTAGCCGTCGGTCGACCTCGCCTCTGGGGTCGCCCCCAAGGTCGCGCCCAGCAAGGCGCGGGAGGCGCGGAGCCGGCGCATGGCCGCCGAGGTGTCGCGGCCCAGGCGCACGAGCGCGGGCAGCTGCCGGGGGTCGCGCAGGAGGCCGCGCAAGACGGCCGCGACGTCGGTCCCGCCGTCCTCGCGCAGGCCGGCCGTGGCGGCGGGCGGCAGGGCGTCTTCCCAGCCGTCTGACACGGCGCGGAGCACGGCGAAGGGCAGGCCGCGCGCCGCCGCCGCCGCCGCCGCGAGGTGGCTCTCCATGTCGACCAGGGCGCAGCCCGTGCGCAGCCGCAGGGCGGCTTTGGCGTCGGCGCTGTCGGCCGCGGCGTCGACGCCCGCCAGGTCCAGCGGGCGCGCCCCCGTGCGCGCGGCCAGCCGGGCGGTCCAGGCCGGGTCGGGGAAGAGGCGCCGCGCGCCGTCGCGCACCACCGCCGCCACGCCCAAGGCGCCCACGGGCAGGCCGGGGATCAGCGCGCCCGCCAGGCCGAAGCTCAAGACGTGGGTGACGTCGCCGGGCGCGAGCGCCGCCTCCAGCCGTTGCAGGAGCCGCGCCGAGCGGCCTCCGCCAGAGACCGTCCGCACGCCCGGACCGGCGACGACCTTCGCTTCGGCGAGGAGGCCCGTGACCACGAGGATCACCGCGGCGCGCCCGCCGGGGTCACATGCCCCACGCCACCCGCCGGTCGTTGCCGCGCAGCAGGTTGCGGTAGCGCGCCACCGCCCACAGCGGGAAGAACTTGGGATAGCCGTGGTAGCGCAGGTAGAACACGCGCGGGAAGCCGCCGCCGACGTAGTGCTCCTGGCTCCACAGCCCGTCGGCGTCCTGGTGGGCTAGGAGCCAGTCCACGCCACGCCGCACGGCCGCGCTCTCCGTCTCGCCCACCGCCATGAGGCCGAGGAGCGCCCAGGCGGTCTGGGCGGGGTTGGACGGGTGCGGGGCGTAGCCGTCGTAGTCCAGCCGGTAGCTCTGGCAGTCCTCGCCCCAGCCGCCGTCGGCGTCCTGGATGCGCCCGAGCCAGTCCACCGCGCGGCGCACCATCGGGTGGGAGGGCGCCACGCCCGCGGCGTTGAGCGCGCACAGCACCGACCAGGTCCCGTACACGTAGTTCACCCCCCAGCGGCCGAACCAGGAGCCGTCGGCCAGCTGGGTGGCTTCCAGGTACTTCAACGCCGCCTGCATGCGCGGGCTCTCGGACGGCTCGCCCAGCTGCGCCATCATCGAGACGACCCGCCCGGTCACGTCCTCGGTGGGGGGATCCAGGAGGGCGCCGTGGTCGGCGAAGGGGATGTTGTTGAGGTAGTGGTGGCAGTTATCGGCGTCGAAGGCGCCGAAGCCGCCGTTGTGCGACTGGAGGCCGACCGTCCACGCCTCTCCCCGCGCGATCGCCTCGTGGTCCTCGTCGCGGCCGAGCCGCTTGCGGGCGCGGTCCATCGCCATGACCACCACGGCGGTGTCGTCGAGGTCGGGGTAGTGGTCGTTGCGGTACTGGAAGGCCCAGCCGCCGGGGGGCACGTCGGGCCGCTCGCCGGCCCAGTCGCCGCGCACGTCCAAGACCTGGAGCGGCTTCAGCCAGTCGAGCCCGTGCAGGGCGCGGCCTTCCGCCTCGCGTCCGCCCGCCTCCAGCATGGCATGGGCGGCCAGTGCGGTGTCCCACACGGGCGAGACGCACGGCTGGCAGTAGATCTCGCCATCCGGCCGGTGGACTAGGAGCTTCTCCACAGCCAGGCGCGCGGTCATGCGGTCCGGATGCTCGGGCGCGTAGCCGAGCGCGTCGAACATCATCACGCTGTTGGCCATGGCGGGGTAGATGGCGCCTAGGCCGTCCTCGCCGTTCAGCCGCTCCACCACGAAACGGCGCGCGTGCTCGATGGCGCGGCGGCGCAGGCCCTTGGGCCAGAACGGCTCGGCGGCCTTGAGCATCCGGTCGAGCGCGCCGAAACCCCAGCGCCACAGCCGCTTCTGGTGGGTCGGCCGGGCGGGCGGGCGAGCGCCGGCCGGCGCGTAGAGCTCGGGCACGAACACGCGCCGCGCGTTGCGCGCCACGGGCTTCAGCGCCTGCAGCACGAGGAGCGGCGCCAAGACCGTCCGCGCCCAGTAGCTCATCCTGGAGAGGTGGATCGGGAACCACCGCGGCAGGAGCACGAGCTCGACCGGCATGGCCGGCGCAGCGTTCCAGCTGCCCGCGCCGAAGAGCGCCAGCTGCAGCCGGGTGAAGACGTTGACCGCCTGAGCGCCCCCCGCCGCCAGCACCGCCGACCGCGCCCGGGCCATGTGCGGCGCGTCGGGGTCGTCGCCGATCATCTTCAGCGCGTAGTAGGCCTTGACCGTCGCAGACACGTCGAAGGCGCCGCCGTGGAACAGGGGCCAGCCGCCATGCTCGGCGCTCTGGATGCGGCGGAGGTAGCGCGCGACCGCCGCCTCCTGCTCCCCGTCGGCAGGCTCGCCCAGGTAGTGCTTGAGGAGGACGTATTCCGACGGGATGGTGGCGTCGGCCTCCAGCTCGAACACCCAGTGCCCATCCGGGCGCTGCAGTTGCCCCAGCGCCTCCGCGGCGCGCGCGACCGCTTCGTCCAGCCGGGCGGGGCCGGGTCGTGCGGGATCGAGGGGGCCGACGCCCACGGCGGGCGCGGGGTCGACTAGGGCGGCGTCGTACATGGAGCTCAGGGGAGGGCCGTCACGCGAAGCGCGCCGCCTTACACGCAATCGGCGCGGGCGGACAGATGGGCGGCCCGCGCGCCCGAGCGCAAGGCGCCCTCGATGGTGGCGGGGAGGCCCGTGTCGGTCCAGTCGCCCGCGAGCCACAGGTTGGAGAGCGCGGTCGCGGCGGGCGGCCGCAGCCGGTCCTGCTCCGGCGTGGCGGCGAAGGTGGCGCGCTTCTCCTTGACGATCTGCCAGGGCGGGAGCGGCGCGTCGCCGAGCGCGAGCGCGGCGCGCACGTCGGCCCAAATGCGCGCGGCGAGGTCCTCGCGCGCGTCGTCCACCAGCCGGTCGGCGGCGCTGACGGTGACGGAGACGCGGTCGGGGAAGCTGAACACCCACTCCGCCGTCCCGCCGATCA
The DNA here is from genome assembly GCA_964242625.1 of uncultured Caulobacteraceae bacterium. Lineage (GTDB taxonomy): Bacteria > Pseudomonadota > Alphaproteobacteria > Caulobacterales > Caulobacteraceae > JASLDZ01. The sequence continues at coordinate 23,906 of CAXTAO010000030.1, forward strand.
CGCCGAGGATCGGCGGCGCCCCCGCCAGCGGCGCGATGCGGAAGTGCGCGTTGACGATGGCGCGGTGCTCGGTGGGCGTCGAGAGGCCGGGCAAGAGCTCGCGCGCCACCCAGGGCGGAACCGCCAGCACCACCGGCTCGCCCGACGCGACCGCCACCGTCGCGTCGCCAAAGCGCAGGCGCGCGACGCGGCCGCCCTCCACCTCCAGGGCGCGCAGCCGCCGGCCGAGCCGCACCCGTGTGCCCATGATCGCGAGCCAGCGCAGGGCGGGGTCGACGAAGGCGTGGGCCAGCGTCGGCTCCGCCACCCGCGGGCGGTAGTGCGCGCCGCCCTTGAGGAGCGTCTCGCGCACCACCGCGCCCGCGAGCCGGGCCGAGCCCTCCGCGGCCTCGGTGTTGAGAACCGCGACGAGGAAGTTCTCCAGCATGCGGTCCCACACTGGGCCGGAGGTCGGGACCACGTCGCGCACGCGCGCGTCGCGCCCGGGAGCGGCCAGCCCGGCCAGCGGCAGGTAGTCGCGCGCGCGGGTGCCCGGGATCCGGCGCGAGGGCGACATCACCCACCAGCCCAGCGGCCCCGCGTTGGGCCTAAGCGCCCAGCGCTCGCCCGTCCGCACGTCCACGTAGGGAAAGTGCGCCACCTCCGGCCCGACGATCCGGTCGGAGGCGCCCACCGTCCGCAGATAGTCCTGCACCGCCCGGTTGCCGGAGAGCACGAGGTGGTTGCCGTTGTCGATCACGAGGCCGAGTTCGCGGTCGAAGTAGGAGCGGCAGCGCCCGCCCGCCTGCGCCGCCTGGTCGGACAGCTCGACCCGGAAACCCGCCTCGGCCAGCCCCACCGCCGCGCCCAGGCCCGCCAGACCCGCGCCCACCACGTGCGCGCGCGGCGAACTCACCCGAGGAGGCCGCGGCGGACCAGGATCCAGAGCAGGTCGCGCTTTCCGATGCGGGCTCGTTCGCGCGGCGGAGCCCAGCCCCGCGCCTCCATCTTGGCCAGGATGCGGCCATAGGCGGCGCTCATCAGCCGGGGCGCGGCGAGCTTGCCCGGCGGTCGCAGCCCCAGCACGAGGTCGGCCCCGCGGTAGTGATCGCGCGCCTGGGCGGCGAGCGCGCGCGCGGCGCCCTCGACACGAGGATCCTCCACCGCCGCGCGCGGGTCGGTGGTGGTGATCCCCTCGGCGAGGAGGAGCTCGCGCGGCAGATAGAGGCGACCCAGCGCGGCATCCTCGTCGAGGTCGCGCAGAACGTTGGTGAACTGCAGCGCGCGGCCGAGGCTGTGGGCCAGCTCGAAGCCTTCGGCCTCCGGCATGCCGAACACCTTGACGGAGAGGCGGCCCACCGCGCTCGCCACCCGGTCGCAGTAGAGGTCGAACTCGGCGAGGGAGGGCGCGCGCACGTCGCCGTCCACGTCGGTCTGCATGCCGTCGATCACCGCCAGGAAATCCTCGAGCCGCAGGCCGAAGCGGCCGACGGCGTCGCGCACCCCCGCCGCGCGCCCCGGCTCGCCGCCCGCGTAGAGCGCGCGCAGGTCGGCGCGCCAGCCGTCGAGCTCGGCGCGGCGCGCGGCGCGGTCGCCGCCCTGGTCGTCGGCCACGTCGTCCACCGCGCGGCAGAAGGCATACACCGCGTACATGCCCTCGCGCTCGGGCTTGGGCAGGATGCGCATGCCCGCGTAGAACGACGAGCCCGCCGCCGGGTTGGGCGCGGCCGCCTCCGTCGCGGGGGTCGAGGACTCGGACGTCGTCACGCGCGCCGCCGCCCTCGCCCGAGGAGCCGGTCGAGCCCGCCGCGCGCGAGCAGGATCGCCATCTCCGCTTTCATGTGGTGGACGCCGCCCGCGAGCGGGTCGTGGGCGCGCAGCTTGCGGCAGAGGCTCTCGGCCAGTCGCTGGATGGCGGCGACGTCGAAGCCCAGGCGCGGGTCGCGCACCCGCGACGCAAAGGGGCGCGACACGTCCAGCAGCGCCTCCGTGCGGTCCACCAGCCCCGCGATCACCCGGCGCAGGGCGGGCGAGCTCTCCGGCGCATCCAGCGCCTCCACGTCGATTCCCTCGGCCCTGAGGGCGTCGGCGGGGATGTACACCCGGTCGAGCGTGCGGCGGTCGTCGCCGCAGTCCTGCAGGTGGTTGATCACTTGCAGCGCCGCGCACAGCGCGTCCGACGCCGGCCAGGTCGCCGCGCGATCCTCGCCATGCACGTCCAGCACGAAGCGGCCGACCGGCATGGCCGACACGCGGCAGTAGTCGATGAGGTCGTCCCAGTCGTCATACCGGAGCTTCGTCACGTCGCGCCGAAAGGCTTCAAGGAGGTCGAGGCCGTGCGCGGGGTCGAGCCCGCGCTCCGCGCACAGGCGCCGCAGCTCCCGCGCGGTCGGCTCCGCGTCGCTCTCGCCGGCGAGGGTGGCGCGCATGGCGTCGAGCGCCGCCAGCTTGGCGTGCGGGGGCGCGGTGGCGTTGTCCGACACGTCGTCGGCGGCGCGGGCGAAGCGGTAGTAGGTCATCACCGGCTCGCGGAACGGCCGGGAGAAGAGGGCGGCGACCGGGAAGTTCTCGGCGCGGTGGTCCTTGCCGCTGCTGAACGCCGCAGCGGCCGGAGGGACCTCGGCCACGCTCGCGCTCACGAGGCCATCGCCTGGGCGCGGCCCTTCCACATGCCGCCGCGCCCCGCCCAGGTGTCCAGCGCCGAGCGCACGGTGAACCAGGAGTAGGCCGCGCCGATCGCCGGCAGGGCCAGCCCCCACAGCGGCGAGCGGCGGTAGAGCCTGAGCGTCGGCTGGAAGCTCAGCGCCATCAGGAGCCAGGCCGCCAGCCCCGCCCAGCGCGACGCCCCGCTCCCGAACAGGGTGAAGAGCGGCGGGGCGAAATAGACCAGCGCCATGCCCACGACCGTCAGGGCCAACAGCACGGGCGAGTAGCGCAGCTGGGCGTAGGCCGAGCGCGAGACCATGCGGCCCACCTGCTCGACCGTCTCGTAGGGCCGCAGCGACCAGTTCGAGTCGCTGAGCCCGATCCAGATCGGCCCCTGGCGCTTGAGGAGGGCGGCCAGGGTGCAGTCGTCGATCAGGGCGTCGCGGATCGCCGCGATCCCGCCCGCGCGCTCCAGGGCGTAGGCGTCCACCAGCATGCAGCCGCCCGCCCCCGCCGCGAGCGGCCGGTCCGGATCGTTGGCGGTGGGGAAAGGGTAGAGCATCTGGAAGAAGAACACGAAGGCGGGGATCAGGGCGCGCTCCGCCCAGGTCTCGCAATGCAGCTTCACCATGACCGAGGCGAGGGTGAGGCCGCCCCCCTCCGCCCGCATCACGAGCCGGCGCACCGCGTCGGGGCCGTGGCCGATGTCCGCGTCGGTGAGGAGGAGGAAGCGCGCGTCCGGCGCCGCCTCGCGCGCGTGCGACACGCCCTGCGCCACGGCGGCGAGCTTGCCGGTCCAGCCCGCGGCGAGCGGGGCGGCGCGCAGCACGGTCAGCCGGTCCGCCGCGCCTGCGGCCTCGGCCGCCGCCCGCGCGATCTCGCCCGTGCCGTCCGACGAGCCGTCGTCGACGAGCACCACGCGGAACGCGCCGGGATAGTCCTGAGCGAGGAGGCTCGCCACCGAGCGCGCCACCACGTCCGCCTCGTCGCGGGCGGGCACCACGGCCGCGACCGCCGGCCAGGCCTCGGGCGGCGGCGGCAGGCCCCGGTCGTCGCGCTCCGAGGCCCACCAGAAGCGGCCGTGCAGGCCGACGAGGTAGAGCCAGACCAGGAGCGACAACGCCGCGACCGCGATCATCGGCCGAGGTAGCCGTGCTCGGCGAACCAGCGATGGGCGTCGCCCACCGCCTCCTGCCAGGGCCGGGCGCGGTAGCCCAGCTCGGACCGCGCCTTGGCCGAGGAGAAGAACATCTTGTAGGCGGCCATCTTGAGCGCGTCGCGCGTCACGAAGGGCTCGCGGCCGGTGACCTGGCCGATCGCCTCCGCCACCACCGCCAGCGGCATGAGCGGCCCGCGCGGCAGGGCGACGGTCGGCGGCTTCCTGCCCGACAGCCGGGCGATCTCGGCCAAGAGTTCGCGCAGCTCGACGTCGTCGCCGCCCAGCACATAGCGCTCGCCGATCCGGCCATGCTCCATGGCGAGGAGATGGCCCTGCGCGATGTCGTCCACGTGGGCGATGTTCAGCCCGGTGTCGACGAAGGCCGGCATCTTGCCGGTCGCCGCCTCCACGATGATCCGCCCGGTGGGGGTAGGCTTCACGTCGCGCGGGCCGATGGGGGTGGAGGGGTTGACGATCACCGCGGGCAGGCCGTCGTCAGCGATCATCCGCTCCACCAGGCGCTCGGCCACCACCTTGGAGCGCTTGTAGGCGCCGATGGCGGTCTCTGGCGTGAGCGGGCGCGTCTCGTCCGACGGCTGGCCGGGCTCCAGGCCCTTGAGGCTGAGGGTCGCCACGCTCGAGCAGTAGACGATGCGCCCCACGCCGGCGCGGAGCGCGGCGCCCATGACGTTGGCCACGCCGTCGCGGTTGTTGCGCACGATCTCCTCGGGGTCGCGCGCCCACAGCCGGTAGTCGGCCGCCACGTGGTACAGTCGCTCCACCCCGTGGAAAGCGGGGGCGAGCGAGGCGGCGTCCAGGAGGTCGCCGGTCACCACCTCGGCGTCGAGGCCTTCCGTGTTGGTGCGAGGCGAGCTCGCGCGCACCAGCAGGCGCACCGGCTCGCCGCGGGCGAGGAGCGCGCGCGCCACCGCCGAGCCCACGAAACCCGACGCCCCCGTCACCAGCACCGGCCCGGCCACCGCGCCTCCTTGCCCCCGAAAGCGCGCCTTCTACACCCGCGAGGCGAGGAGGATAGGCCTGGGCTGGGGCTCGGCGCGCACGGCCATGGTGGCGATCGGCGAGTCGGCGGCGGCCTGGGGTGAAGGCGCGGAGGGCTGGGGCAGGGCGCCCGCGTCGCCGGAGGGCGCGCCCGGGAGCGCCGGCTGCGGCGCCGCGACCGCGCCGGGGGTGGGCGTGACCGACCCGGGAGCGGCGGGCGCGGTCACCGGCCCCGTGCCCGGATCGTCGAACGAGGGCAGGGCGTCGATGTTGACCTGGCCACCCGACACCTGCGCCTGCCGGTTCTGCAGATAGAACGAGCGCAGGGTGGCGTACTCGTCGGTGGAAAGCGCGCGCAGCGCCTTGAGGTCGCCGTCCGCCTGCGCCCGCGCGTCGAGCCCGCCGAGCACGCCGGTGACCGGCCCCACGATCTCGTCGTGCGGATATCGCGTCCAGGTCAGCGGGTTGGCGGCGGCGTCGATGCCGGAGCCCACGAGGTCGCGGACGGTGGAGGGGCCCAGCACCGGCAGGTACACATAGGGGCCGGCGCGCACGCCGTAGCGTCCGAGCGTCACGCCGAAGCCGTTGTCGTGGTGCGGGATCTGACGGCCAGACACGTCGAACAGCCCGGCCAGGCCGAAGGTCGTGTTGGCCGCCAGCCGGGTGAACGTCGCGCCCGCTGTCCCGAACCGGCCCTGCAGCACGTCGTTGATGAAGACCAGCGGCTCGCCGAGGTTCGACAGCGCCGAGCGCAGGCGCGCGCGCAGGAAGCGCGGCACGGCGTGGCTGTAGAACACCGACGCGGGCCGGATCGCGCGCCGGTCGAGCGCCTGGTTGAAGGCGAACACGCGCCGATTGGTGCGCTCCCAGGGATCGTTGGTGGCGAAGGCGTCGGGGGCCGCGGCCGCGGCGGCGGCGACGCGAGCGTTGGGGGCGGCGGGGGCCTGCGCCTGTGGGCAGGCCGGTCGCGCGGCGGCGAGCATCGCCAGGGCGGACAGGCCCGCCAGGGTCCGGCGCCTCATTGTCATCTCTCCCCTGCGCCACCACGCCGCCCTTGCGGATTGCGTGTCCGTGCTGACATGAAGCCCTCTAGACCGGGCGGGCGACCGTGTCGCTAGGCGATCGACGTCGCCTCGACCGCCTGAATCCGGCTCGGTTCCAGGGAGGAGCCCCCGCCGTGCACCTTGTCTGGCCTGAGCTGCCCGCGGCCCTCGCCCTGGCGCTGGCGACCGCGGGAGCGGGCTACACCGCCGCGTCCGGCCGCGCGCTGGCCCGGCTCACCCCGCCGCGCGCGCCCACGCTCGCTCCGGATGGAGCGCCCGACGTCACGGTGTTGAAGCCGCTGCACGGCCTCGAGCCCGAGCTCGAAGCCGACCTGCGCTCCTTCATCGACCAGGACTACCCCGGCCGCTGGCGCATCCGGCTCGGGGTGCAGAACGCCGACGACGCGGCCCTGCCGCTCGCGCGCCGGCTCGCCGCCGAGCACCCCGGCCGGGTCGACGTGGTGGTGGACGAGGAGAGCCACGGGGCCAACCGCAAGGTGTCCAACCTCATCAACCTCGCCGCCAACGCCGACGGCGAGGTGTTCGTGCTGTCCGACAGCGACATGCGTGTCGGCCCCGACTATCTGCGCCGCGTGGTGTCGGCGCTCAGCGCGCCGGGGGTGGGGGCGGTGACCTGCTACTACGCCGGGCGTGCGGCCCGGCCGACGCTGGCGGCGCGGCTGGCGGCCATGGGCATCTCCTACGGCTTCCTGCCCCAGGTGGCGCTGGCGGTCTCGATCGACGCCGCCAAGCCCTGCATGGGCTCCACCATCGCGGTCACCCGCGCGGTGCTCCACGAGATCGGCGGGCTGCAGGCGGTGGCCGACGTCCTGGCCGACGACTACGAGATCGGCCGCCGGGTGCGGGCGCTGGGCCGCACCGTCGCCCTGCCCCCGCTCGTCCTCGGCCACGGCTGCGACGAGGCCCGCTTCGCCGACCTATGGCGCCACGAGCTGCGCTGGAACCGCACCATCCGCGGGCTGGACGGCTGGGGCTACCTCGGCAGCGTCGTCACCTATCCCTTCGCCCTGGCGCTGGTCGGCCTGGCGCTGGCGGCGCCCTTCGGCGCGACGGCGGCGGGCTGGGCGGGCGCGGTGGCGGCGCTGGCGCTCGGCTCGCGCCTGTGGCTGAAAGGGCGCGTGGACGCGCTCGTGGGCGTGCCGACGGGGCCGTGGTGGCTGACGCCCGCCCGCGATATACTATCTTTCGTCCTGTTCCTGGCCGCGGCCCCCGCCACAAGGGTGGACTGGCGCGGCGCGCGCTTCCACGTCGGTCGCGACGGCGAGATGTCGCCGGTCTGAAGGTCCCCGCCCCATGTCGCTCCGCACCCTGTTCCTGCAGGCTCCCTCGTTCGACGGCTTCGACGGGGGCGCAGGCTCGCGCTACCAGGCCAAGCGCGAGATCCGCTCGTTCTGGTTCCCGACCTGGCTGGCCCAGCCCGCCGCGCTCGTGCCCAACTCCAAGCTGATCGACGCGCCGCCCACGGGCACCACGCTGGCGGAGGTCACCGCCCAGGCCAACGACTTCGACCTCGTCGTGGTGCATACCTCGGTCCCCTCGTTCGACTCGGACGTGAAGTGCATCGCCGCGCTCAAGGCCGCCAACCCCGCCCTCAAGGTCGGGCTGATCGGCGCCAAGGTGGCCGTGCAGTCGGACGAGAGCCTGCGCGATGCGCCGATCGTCGACTTCGTGTGCAGGAACGAGTTCGACTACACGATCAAGGAGGTGGCCGACGGCCTGCCCTGGTCGTCGATCCTGGGCCTCTCCTACCGCAACGAGGAGGGGATGATCGTCCACAACCCGGATCGCCCGATCCTGGAGCAGATGGACGACCTGCCGAGCGTGATCCCGGTCTACCAGCGCGACCTCAAGATCGAGGACTACTTCATCGGCTATCTGAAGCACCCCTACATCTCGGTATACACGGGCCGGGGCTGCAAGAGCCGCTGCACCTTCTGCCTGTGGCCGCAGACGGTGGGCGGCCACCGCTACCGCACGCGCTCGGTGGAGAACGTGGTCGCCGAGATAGCCGACGCCAAGCGGCGGTTCCCGCAGGTGAAGGAGTTCTTCTTCGACGACGACACCTTCACCGACGACCTGCCGCGCGCCGAGGCGATAGCCGAGGGGCTGGGCCGGCTGGGCGTGACCTGGAGCTGCAACGCCAAGGCCAACGTGCCGCGCGCGACGCTGGAGAAGCTCAAGGCCGGCGGCCTGCGCCTCCTCCTCGTCGGCTACGAGTCGGGCGACCAGCAGATCCTGCACAACATCAAGAAGGGCATGCGCGTCGAGGTGGCCGAGCAGTTCACCCGCGACTGCCACGAGCTCGGCATCCAGATCCACGGCACCTTCATCGTCGGCCTCCCCGGCGAGACGAAGGAAACGCTGGAGAAGACCAAGGCCTGGGCGCGGAAGATTAACCCGCACACCATCCAGGTGTCGCTCGCGGCGCCCTACCCCGGCACCTACCTCTACGACCAGGCGGTACGCGAGGGTTGGCTCGACGTCGAGCACGCCGAGCTGATCGACGAGAACGGCGTGCAGATTGCACCTCTGCACTTTCCCGGAGTATTGACCCACGACGAGATCTTCCACTCGGTGGAGGACTTCTACAAGAAGTTCTACTTCCGTCCTCGAAAGATCGGGGAGATCGTCAAGGAAATGGTCACCGACTTCGACATGATGAAGCGTCGCCTGCGCGAGGGCGTCGAGTTCGCCAGCTTCCTCAAGGAACGCAAGGCGGCGTGAGTTCCGGCTGGGGGTCGGGGGCGCTCGGCGCGGGCGGGCCGCCGCGCCTGATCGTCACCGCCGACGACTTCGGCGCGGCGGTCGAGGTCAACGAAGCCGTCGAGCGCGCCTTCAGCTGTGGCGTGCTGCGCGCGGCGAGCCTGATGGTCGCTGCTCCCGGCTGCGCCGACGCGGTGGCGCGCGCCCGGCGCCTTTCCGGCCTGCGAGTCGGCCTGCACCTCGTGCTGGTGGAGGGTCGCGCGTGTCTCACCCACGCCGACCTGCCCGACCTGACCACCCCCGACGGGCTCTTCCGGCGCGACATGACGGCGGCGGCGGTCGACATCTTCTTCAAGGCCGCCGCCCGCCGCCAGCTTCGCGCCGAGGTGCGCGCCCAGTTCGAAGCCTTCGCCGCCACCGGCCTGCCGCTCGACCACGTCAACACCCACAAGCACTTCCACCTGCACCCGACCATCGCCGGGACGATCCTGGAGGTGGGCCGCGACTACGGCCTCGCCGCCTCCCGCGCGCCCGTGGAGCCTCTGGCTGTGCTGCGCGCCGTGGACGCTCCCGCCACGCCTCGCTCGGCCTGGCTGACCGAGCCGTGGGCGCGGCTCGTGCGTGCGCGCTTCCGCAGGCGGGGCGTGCGGGTGGCCGACCAGGTGATCGGCCTGGCCTGGTCGGGCGCCATGACCGCGCACCGGATCGCGGGACTGGTTCGCAGGCTGCCGCCGGGGCTGACCGAACTCTACGCTCACCCCGCGACGGCCGGCGGCTGGGAGGGCGCGGCCCCCGGCTACCGCTACGCCGACGAACTCGCGGCGCTTCTGGCCCCGGAGGTCATGGACGCGGTGCGCGAACGCGGCGCGGTTCTGGGCGGGTTCTCGGACTTTGAATGAGGGGGCGGCGTTGTCCGCCTTGCGGCGGGCGCTTCGCGCTGTGCCGCCGTGCTCGGTCGCGTCAAGGCGACCTGCTTGCGCAGGCTTCGCTTCGC
>CAXTAO010000031.1:0-30935 GCA_964242625.1 uncultured Caulobacteraceae bacterium
CCCACGACCCTCGGTTTTGGAGACCGATGCTCTACCAGCTGAGCTACACTCCTTCGGCAAGCGCCAAGGGCGCCGGGGTCGCCCCGCGGCGCTGACGGTCCAGCCAAGGCGCGGTCACTATCAGCGCCGCGCGGACGCGGCAAGGCGACAGATCGGGCCTCACAGCCCCGCCGCGCGTTCGACCTCGCGCGCCAGCTCCAGCGCGGCGAGGCCGTCGGCGCCGTCGGCGATGGGCGCGCCCTCCCCCCTCACGGCCGCCAGGAAGGCGGAAGCGGAGGCGGCCAGCGGGTCGCGCGCAGCGGGGGCGGCGGCGAACAGCGGGTCGAGCGCTACGGCCGAGCGGTTCTCGAAGGCGGGCTGGAGGAAATCAACCGCGACCTCGCCGGAGGGAAAGGCGATCCGCATGGTGCGGGCGCGCTCGGGGGCGACGCGCGACGCCTCGAAGCGAGCCTCCAGACCGTCGTCGAACGCGATCCGCGCCTCCACCGCGTCGAACCCGCCCTGCGCCTCAACCCGCGTAGGGTGCGCGCCGGAGAGCGCGAGCGCGAGGTCGAGGTCGTGGATCATCAGGTCGAGCACGCACGAGATGTCGCGGTTGCGAGCGTTGGGCGTGCCCCGCCGCACCGACTCGATCGAGCGGGGGCGCTCGCGGGCGTGGAGGAGGCCCATGGCCGCGAAAGTCACGCGCTCCTGGTGACCGCACGCGAGCACGAGGCGCCGCTCGGCGGCCAGGGCGACGAGGGCGCGCGCGTCCTCCACCCGCGTGGCCAGCGGCTTCTCGACATACGCGTGGACGCCCGCCTCAAGCGCCGCGCGCGCCACGGCGGCGTGGCTGTCGCCGGGGGTGGCGACCACCACGACGTCGAGCCCCGCCAGGAAGGCCGCGAGGTCGTCGGTCGCCGCGGCCCCGTGCGGCCCGGCCACGGCCCGCGCCCGGTCGAGGTCGAGGTCATAGACTGCGGCGAGGTCGGCGTCGGGCCGGCCCGCGTACTTGGCCGCGTGGAAGCCGCCGAACACGCCCGCGCCGGCAACCCCGGCCTTGAGCTTGGTCATGCTGGTCAGCGCTCCGCCCCGGCTGGTCGCCGCTCGGCCCGGGCTCTACAGAGACGCCGACCCGGCCGGCAAGCGCCGGGCGCCTGGGAGCGAACGCATGACCACCTCGCGCGAAGTCCGCCTCGTTTCCCGGCCCGTGGGGACGCCCGGCCTCGACGCTTTCAAGGTGGCGGAGGCGCCCTTGCGCGAACCCGGCGAAGGCGAGGTGGTCGTTGAGAACCTGTGGATGTCGGTCGACCCCTACATGCGCGGCCGCATGTACGACCGGCCGAGCTATGTGCCGCCCTTCGAGATCGGCAAGGCGCTGCAGGGGCATGCGATCGGGCGTGTCACCGCTTCGCGCGACCCGCGGTTCGCCGAAGGCGCGCTCGTGCAATCCATGTTCGGCTGGCGCGAGCGCTTCACCGCGCCCGCCACCCACCTGCAGCCGCTGGAGACGCACGGCGCGCCGCCGCAGGCCTTCCTGGGGGTGGCGGGCATGCCGGGGCTGACCGGCTGGGCCGGCCTCCTCAAGGTCGCGCAGATGCGCGAGGGCGACGTGGTGTTCGTTTCCGGCGCGGCTGGGGCGGTCGGCCAGGTCGTCTGCCAGGTCGCCAAGCTGAAGGGGGCCGCGCGCGTGGTCGGCTCGGCGGGGGGCGCCGACAAAGTCGCCTGGCTGCGCGAAATCGGCTGCGACGGCGTGATCGACTACAAGGCCGAGCCCGACCTCAAGGCGGCGCTGAAGCGCGAGGCGCCCAAGGGGATCGACGTCTACTTCGACAACGTGGGCGGCGCGCACCTGGAGGCGGCCATGGACGCCGCGCGCCCGTTCGCCCGCTTCGCCGAGTGCGGGATGATCTCCCAGTATAACGACGAGACGCCCCAGCCCGGCCCCTCCAACATGAGCCTGATCGTGGGCAAGCGCCTGCGCATTCAGGGCTTCATCGTGTCCGACTTCATGGCCGACCAGGGCGAGTTCGTGCGCGAGATGACCGGCTGGATCGCCTCGGGCCAGGTGCGCTGGCGCGAGACGGTGGACGAGGGGATCGAGTCGGCTCCCGGCGCCTTCCTGAAGCTCTTCTCCGGCGAGAACGTAGGCAAGATGCTGGTGCGGCTCGCTAGCTGACGCCCGCGCGCCTATCTGGGCGCGCTCGCACCCCCTGTCCGACCCCGCCCCGCCCGGAGCGCCCCTTGGCACGCCTGTTCACCGCCTACGTGACCGTCGACTGGAGCGCCGCCTCGACCAAGAAGGTGGGGGCGGACTCGATCTGGGTGGGCGTGCTCAAGCGCGACATCCGCTTCCGCCCGACGTTCGAGGCTTTCAACCCCGCCACCCGGCGCGAGGCCGAGGCCCTCCTGCGCGAGGTGCTGGCCGACCTGAAGGGCCGCAACGACCGCGCGCTGATCGGTTTCGACTTCTCGTTGGGCTACCCCGCGGGCACGGCCGAGCGGCTGAAACTCGACGCGGAGCCCGCCGGGCGCTGGTCGGCCATGTGGCGCTACCTTGAGCGCGCGATCGTCGACAAAGCCGACAACCTAAACAACCGCGCGACGGTCGCCGCGCGCATGAACCGCACCATGACCGACGGGCCACGCCCGTTCTGGGGCGCGCCGCGGCCGGGCGACGCCAACACCATGCTGTCCAAAACCAAGCCCGCTGACCAGCTCGCCGGCCTGCCGGAGTTCCGCGAGACCGAGCGGCGCACCCAGGGGCGCGGCAAGGCGGGGGCCAAGCCTGTGTGGCAGCTCACCGGCAACGGCTCGGTCGGCTCGCAGGCGCTGATGGGCATAGCGGCGGTGAAGCGGCTGGCCGACGAACTGGGCGAGCGTGGCGCGGTGTGGCCGTTCACCACCGGCTGGCGCGCGCCCTCCCCCGCCGAGCTCGCCGGCTTGGACGCGGTGATCGCGGAAGTCTACCCCGCGCTCATCCCCGCGGCGCCGCAGCCGGGCGAGAGCCCGGTCGACCGCGTGCAGGTGCGCACCCTCTGCGAGCACTGGTCGCGGCTGGACGAGGCCGGCCGGCTCGCGCCCCTGTTCGCCGCGCCCAAAGACGCCTCCCCCGAGCTCGTCGATGCGGTCGAGGGCGAAGAGGGCTGGATCCTCGGCGTGGGCTGATCGGCGCGCGTCGTTCCGCTATATGTCGGCCGTGACACGCCGCGTCCGAGTCCCCCCGCGTTGAGCCCGCAGCTCCACCTCGGCCTCGCCCTGCCGCCCAGCTACGGGCGCGACGAGTTCGTCGTCTCCGCCGCGGACCGCCACGCGGTGGCGCGGGTGGACGCGCTCACGGAGGGCGCCCTGGCGCTGGTCGGCCCGCCCGGCGCGGGCAAGACGCATCTCGCCCGCGCCTGGGCGCAGGCCCGCGACGCCGTGATCCTCCCGGCGTCGTCCGACCCGCGGGCCGTGCCCGACGAGGCCGCCGGGGTGCTGGTGGACGATGCGGATGCGCCCAACGCCTCTGACCGGCTGCGCTTCGTCCTGATCGATCGCGCGGCAAGGCCCGGCTGCCCGGTCCTCCTGACTGGGGGCGCCCCGCCCGCCGAGTGGGGCGCGGCTCTGCCCGACCTGCGCTCCCGCCTCAATGCGCTCGCGGTGGCCGAACTGTCCGAACCCGACGACGCGGCGCTGGAGGCGCTCATGCGGCGCTTCTTCCGCGAGCGCGGGGTGGCGCCCTCGCCCGAGTTGATCGGCTTCCTCCTGCGCCGCATCGAGCGTTCGGTGCGCGCCGCGCGCGACGCGGTGCGGCGGCTCGACGACGCGGCGCACGCCACCGGCCGTCCGGTGGGCCGCACCCTGGCGCGCGAGGTGCTGGAAGGCGACGCCCAGGGCGACCTTTTCTAGTCCGGGTCCGGCCAGCGGAGCCCGATTGTCGCAGAGCCTTGGTTGAAGCGCGCCCTCGGCTGGGCGACAACCGGCGCATGCCACCCGACGACGTCGCGCCGCCGCCCGTGGGCGAGATCACCGTGGGGTTGGCCCACCCCGGGTCGGCGGCGGAGCCTGCCGCGGATCCGATCGGGCCCTCGCTCGACGAGAACGAGCCCGCCCCGCCGGAGCCCGGGCCGCCGGGCCCCGGACTGAGCTGGAACGCCGAGCTCGCCGCCTCGCCCGACCGCTTCTTCAACCGCGAGCTCTCCTGGCTCGCCTTCAACAAGCGCGTGCTGGAGGAGAGCGAGAACCCCCGCCACCCGGTGATGGAGCGCCTGCGCTTCGTCTCGATCTCGGCGTCCAACCTCGACGAGTTCTACATGGTCCGCGTCGCCGGGCTGAAGGGGCAGGTGCGCGAGGGCGTGCGCGTGCTGAGCCAGGACGGGCTCCTGCCGGAGGAGCAGCTGGCCGCGGTGGGCGCCTCGGCGGCCGAGCTGATGCGCTATCAGCAGCGGCGCTGGAAGGCGCTGCGGCTCGAGATCGTGCCCGCGGGCGTCGAGGTGGTCGACCCCCGCACGGTGACCGTCGGCGAGCTCGATCGGCTGGAGCCCATCTTCCAGGCCGAGCTGTTCCCGGTGTTGACGCCGCTGGCGATCGACCCGGCGCACCCCTTCCCGTTCCTGCCCAACCTCGCCTTCGCCACCGCGCTGAAGCTGCGCCGGCGCTCGGACGGCAAGACCTTCTACGCGCTCGTCCCCATCCCTAACCAGATGCGCCGGTTCTGGACGCTGCCGCCCGACCCCGCCGCAGACCCTCCGCCGCGCATGCGCCGGGTGCTGGCGATGGAGGATTTCGTAGGCCTCTTCATCGAGCGCCTCTTCCCCGACTGCGACGTGGAGTGCCGGGGAGTGTTCCGCATCCTGCGCGACTCGGATGTCGAGGTGGAGGAGGAGGCGGAGGACCTCGTCCGCGAATTCGAACTCATGCTGAAGCAGCGCCGCCGCGGCTCGGTGGTGCGCGTGACCGTCGACGAGAACATGCCGGGCGATCTGCGTGAGTTCATCCTGCGCAACCTCCACGTCGAGCCGCGGGAGGTGGTGCTGACGCAGGGAATGCTGGGCCTCTCGCAGCTCTCCGAGCTGATCGTGGGCGTGCGCGCCGAGCACAAGTTCAAGCCTTACGAGCCGCGCTTCCCCGAGCGCATCCGCGAGCACGGCGGCGACGCTTTCGCGGCCATCACCGAAAAGGACATCCTCGTCCATCACCCGTTCGAGAGCTTCGACGTGGTGGTGCAGTTCCTGCGCCAGGCCGCCGCCGACCCCAGCGTGATCGCGATCAAGCAGACGCTCTACCGCACATCAGAGAACAGCCCGATCGTGGCCGCCCTGATCGACGCGGCCGACCGTGGCAAGAACGTCACCGCGCTGGTCGAGATCAAGGCGCGCTTCGACGAGGCCGCCAACCTGAAGTGGGCGCGCGACCTGGAGCGCGCGGGCGTGCACGTCGTCTTCGGCTTCGTCGAATACAAGACGCACGCCAAGCTGAGCGTGGTGGTGCGCCGCGAGGGCGAGCACTTGAAGACCTATTGCCACTTCGGCACCGGCAACTACCACCCGCAGACCGCGCGCATCTACACCGACCTCAGCCTCTTCACCTGCGACCCGGCGCTGGGGCGCGACGCGGCGCGGCTATTCAACTTCATCACCGGCTACGCCCGGCCCGAGGAGATGGAGAAGCTCAGCTTCTCCCCCGTCAGCCTCAAGCCCGAGCTCCTGCGCCTAATCGCGCAGGAGGCCGACAACGCGCGGGCGGGACGGCCCGCGTCGATCTGGGCCAAGATGAATGCGCTCGTCGACCCGGAGATGATCGACGCGCTCTATGTCGCGAGCCAAGCGGGGGTGAAGATCCAGCTCGTGGTGCGCGGCATCTGCTGCTTGCGCCCCGGGCTGCCGGGTTTGTCGGAGAACATCCACGTCAAGTCGATCGTGGGCCGCTTCCTCGAGCACGCGCGGATCGTCGCGTTCGCCAACGGCGAGCGCATGCCCGGGCCGCAGGCGCGGGTCTTCATCTCCTCGGCCGACTGGATGCCCAGGAACCTCGACCGCCGGATCGAGAGCCTCGTGCCGGTGGACAACCCCACGGTGCACCAGCAGGTGCTCAACCAGATCATGATCGCCAACCTGAAGGACGCGGGCCAGAGTTGGGAGCTCAAGTCCGACGGCGACTATCGCCGCGTGGTCTCCCACGCGAAGAAGCCTTTCACCGCGCACGACTACTTCATGACCAATCCCAGCCTCTCGGGCCGGGGGCGCGGCAAGACCCTGCCGCGCACGCTCGAACCCGGCGCCGCCGGGCGCTGAGGCGTGCTCCGCGCGGTCGCCGCCTCGCCGGTCCAGCACCTCGGCCCCGGCGTGTCCGACGCCGCGGTGGTCGACATCGGCTCCAACTCGGTGCGCCTCGTCGTCTACCGGCTGGAGGGCCGGGCGATCTGGACGAGCTACAACGAGAAGGTGCTGGCGGGCCTCGGCCGCGGCGTGGCGGAGACCGGGCGGCTCTCGACCGACGGCGTCGAGCAGGCGCTGTGCGCCCTGCGCCGCTTCCATGCGCTGATCGACGGGGCGGGGGTGGGGCAGCGGTTCGCGGTCGCGACCGCGGCGGTGCGCGAGGCGCGCGACGGGGGCGCCTTCGCCGAGCGCGTCCGCTCCGAACTGGGCTTCGAGGTCCGCGTGCTCTCCGGAGCGCAGGAGGCGCACTACTCGGCGCTGGGCGTCAGCGCGGGCCAGCCCGACGCCCGCGGCGTGGTGGGCGATCTCGGCGGGTCGAGCCTCGAACTCGTGCGGCTGGGTCCCAAAGGCCCGGGCGAGGGCGTGACCCTGCCGCTCGGCCCCTTCGCCGTCAGCGGCGGTCGCCGGGTTTGGGAGGCCGCCGCCGTGAAGCGGGACGCGCTGGCGCTGCTGAAGCCGATCGCCCGCCGCTTCCGCTCGGCGGAGTTCCACGCCGTGGGCGGCGCCTGGCGCAATCTCGCGCTTCTCCACATGCGGCGCACCGACTACCCGCTGGAGGTGGTGCACGAGTACGTCGCCGCGGCCCCCGCCCTTCTGGAGACGGCGCGCATGGTGGCGCGGCAGTCGCGCGTCTCGCTGGAGGGGTTGCCAGGGGTGTCGCGCAAACGCGCGGACACCCTGCCCCACGCCGCGGTGGTGCTCGAGGCGCTCGTCGAAGCCCTGGAGATCGAACACGTGCGTGTCTCCGCCTACGGCCTGCGCGAGGGCTTGCTCCTCGAGGCGATGAGCCCCGCCGTGCGTGCCGCCGATCCTCTGCTCGCCGGCTGCCAGGCCCTGGGCGAGCGCCACGGCATGGCGGAGGCCCTCGGCGCGGGGCTTGAGGCGTGGCTACAGCCGCTGTGGCGCGCTATCCCTCAGCCGTTCGCGCCCGCGCGCAACGCGATCGCCCTGGCCGCGGCCTGCCGCCTGGCCGACGTCGGCGCGCGGCTCCATCCCGACCACCGCGCCGACCTCGCCTTCGAACAGGTGCTGCGCGCGCCCATCGCCGGCCAGACCCACGCCGAGCGGGCCTTTCTCGCCGCCGCCGTCTGGCGTCGCTACAGCTCGGCCCCGAGCGAGGCGACCGCCGGGCTCCTGGAGCGCGTGCTGGAGCCCGCCCAGCTCGCCACCTCGCGGACGCTGGGCGCGGCCATGCGGCTGGGCTGCGACCTTTCCGGTCGCTGCGCGGGGCTGCTGCGCCATGCCGAGCTGCGACCAGTGGCGGGACGCCTCCTCCTGACCGCCGCCCCCGGCTACGGCGACCTCCTCCTGGGCGAACAGACACGCAAGCGCCTGGGCGCCCTCGCCGACCTCATGGGCCTGAAGGCCGAGGCGCGCGCCTAGCCGCTCCAGGGCAGCGCCGCGTGCAACGCGATTCCCTCGGGCAGGGGCGCCCACGCTGCGCGGTGCGCCGCGAAGATAGCGAGGGTGGGCCTGAACAGCGTCGGATCGTCTAGCGATCCCGCGTAGAGCGTGTGCTGGTGGTCCACCCCGCGCCGTCCGCCGAACACGAGCGATCCGCAAGTCGCGCACGCGCTGCGCACGGCCGCGCCGCCGTGCCGGGCGCGCGCGACGCTCTCGCGCACCTCGCCCGTGATCCTCGCCCTGTCGGCGGGATAGTTCTGGAAGCCCACGAAGGCGGACCCGGACGCGCGACGGCAGTCCTCGCAGCAGCACAGCCCCTCATAGAGCGGCGCGCCCTGCGCCTCCCAGCGGAGTCGGCCGCAGAGGCAGCCGCCGGTGCGACGCTCCGGCCCGCTCACGCGAGTTCACGCACCCGCACCCGCGCGCCGTCCAGCACGAGCGCCAGCTCGCCGCGCTTGAGCCTGAGCGCGTCCGCGCCGAACACCTCGCGCCGCCAGCCGGAAAGCGCGCCGACGTCCGCCTCGTCGTCGGCGGCGATCTTCTCGAGGTCGGGCACCGTCGCGATCAGCTTGGACGCCACCCCCGCGTCCTCCGCCCGCGCTTTCAGAAGCACCTTGAGGAGTTCGACCACCGCGCCGGCGTTGGCCGGCGGCGGCGGGGCCTTTTCCAGCACCGGGGCGTAGCTCTCCGCGTCCCGCAGCGCGTCCTGCAGCGCCGCGATCAACTCGGCCCCCAGCCGCGAGCCGCCGAACCCCTTGCCGAGCGAGCGCATGGCGTTGAGCGCGTCGTGCGTGGTCGGCAGCTGGCTGGCGATCTCGTCCACCGCCTCGTCCTTGAAGATGCGGCCGCGCGGCAGGTCGCGTTGCTGCGCCGCACGCTCGCGGAACGCCGCAGCGGCGCGGAAGGCGGCGAGGTAGCGGGCGTTGAACTTACGCGGCTTCAGCCTGCGCCACGCCTTCTCCGGGTCGGTGTCGTAGGCGGCGGGGTCGGCGATCGCCTCCATCTCCTCGGTGACCCAGGCGAGGCGCCCCTCCTTTTCCAGCCGGGCGAGGAGGCGCGGATAGGCCTTGGCGAGATGGGTCACGTCCCCCAGCGCGTAGTCGAGCTGGGCCTCGGAGAGCGGGCGGCGGGCCCAGTCGGTGAAGCGGCTCGACTTGTCGATCTCCACCCGCAGGATCTGGCGCATCAGCGCGTCGTAGGCGATCTGCTCACCGTAGCCCGCCGCCATCGCCGCCACCTGGGTGTCGAACAGGGGCCGCGGCATGGCGTCGAGCTTGTGGAAGATCTCAACGTCTTGCCGCGCGGCGTGGAACACCTTGGTGATCGACGGGTCGCGCATCAGGTCGAGGAAGGGGCCGAGGTCGATCTCGTCCACCAGGGGGTCGATCGTGGCCGCCCCGTCGATGGAGGCGGCCTGGATCAGGCACAGCTTGGGCCAGTAGGTGGTCTCGCGCATGAACTCGGTGTCCACCGCGATGAAGGGGCTGTGGCGCACGGCGTCGCAGAACTCGCGCAGCCGGGCGTTGTCGGTGATCGGCGTCATGGGCTAGCTATGCCCCGACCCGAGCGCCCGCGCCAAGCGTGCGGACGCCGCAACCGCTCCGTGCACATCCCATGACCGACCGGCCTAACGGGCTCACCTACGCCGCCGCGGGCGTGGACATCGACGCGGGCGAAGCGTTGGTCGACGCGATCAAGCCCCTGGCGCGCGCCACCGCGCGGCCGGGCTCCACGCCCTCGCTCGGCGGCTTCGGCGCGCTGTTCGACCTCAAGGCCGCGGGCTACGCCGACCCCCTGATCGTAGCCACCACCGATGGGGTGGGCACCAAGCTCAAGATCGCCATTGACACCGGCCTGCACGACGGGATCGGGATCGACCTCGTGGCCATGTGCGTCAACGATCTCCTGGCGCAGGGGGCCGAGCCGCTCCTCTTCCTCGACTATTACGCCACGTCGAAGCTCGACGTGGAGGCGGGGCGCCGCGTGGTGGCGGGCATCGCCGAGGGCTGCCGGCGGGCGAACTGCGCGCTGGTGGGCGGCGAGACCGCCGAGATGCCAGGACTCTACGCCCCGGGCGACTACGACCTCGCGGGCTTCTCTCTCGGCGCGGTGGAGCGCGACGGCGTCCTGCCCAAGCTGGAGACGCAGCGCGCGGGCGACCTCCTGATCGGGCTGGGCTCGTCGGGGCCGCATTCCAACGGCTATTCGCTCGTGCGCAAGGTGGTTGAGCGCGCGGGTCTGGCGTGGGACGCGCCCGCGCCCTTCGCCGAGGGGCGCACCCTGGCCGAGGCACTCCTGGAGCCCACCCGCATCTACGTCCGCGCCGTCCTGCCGCTGATCAAGGCGGGGCTGGTCAAGGGCGCAGCGCACATCACCGGCGGCGGCCTCGTCGAAAACCCGCCGCGCGCGATCGCCCGCGAGCTGGAAGCGCGCTTCGACTGGGAGAGTTGGGCGCGTCCGCCGGTGTTCGACTGGCTGCAGCGCGAGGGCGGGATCGCCGAGGCGGAGATGCGGCGCACCTTCAACTGCGGCCTGGGCTTCATCCTGATCGTCGCCCCCGAGAGCGCGCCGGCCGTGCTAGCCGCCCTCCTCAATGCGGGCGAGGAGGCGTTCGTGGTGGGCCAGCTCGCGTGAGCGGGGCCGACCGCGGCCGCGTGCGCACCGCGGTGATGATCTCCGGCCGCGGCTCCAACATGGAGGCGCTGCTCGCCGCCGCCCGCGATCCCGCCTATCCCGCCGAGATCGCGCTCGTGCTCTCCAACCGGCCGGACGCCGCGGGACTCGAGACCGCACGGGCTGCGGGGGTCGCGGCCCTGGCCGTCGACCATCGCCCCTACGGCCGCGACCGGGAGGGGCACGAGCGCGTGCTGGACGCCGCCCTGCGCGAGCACCGGAGCGAACTCGTGGCGCTGGCGGGCTACATGCGCGTGCTGTCGCCGTGGCTCGTCGGCGCTTGGCGCGGGCGCATGCTCAACATCCACCCCAGCCTCCTGCCCGCCTATCCGGGGCTCGACACCCACGCACGCGCGCTGGCCGCGGGCGAGACGCGTCACGGCTGCAGCGTGCACTGGGTGAGCGAGGGCGTGGACGAGGGTCCGGTGCTGGGCCAGGCGGAAGTGCCGGTGCTCGCCGGCGATACGCCCGACACCCTGGCGGCGAGGGTGCTGGGGGCCGAGCACGGCCTCTACCCCGCCTGCCTGGCGCGCGCCGCCGAGACGGTGCGGACGCGCGCCTAGAGCGACAATCTCAGCAGGCGTGGTCGCGGCAGTCGCGCGAGGGCGTGGTCGCCGCGCCGACGCCGGCGCCCACCGCGCCACCCACAGCCGCGCCGGTCAGGTCGCCGCCGATCACCCCGCCCGCGACCGCGCCGCCGATCGCGCCGGTCGCGGCGCGCTCGGAGGTCGTGGTGCCGCAGGCCGCGAGCCGGCCGGCGGCGGCCAGCGGAGCGAACTTGAGGAGCGTCTTCATGGCGGCCGTCCCTTGCAAAAGCTGGGACCGGCAACGGGGCTCGCCGACCAGGGTTCCTCTCGGCCGGCCTCGGCGGCTCAGCCGACGATGTCGTCGTCGCTGAAGAACTGCGGGATCTCGGCCTGCGCGGTCTCGACAGCATCCGAGCCGTGCACCGAGTTCTCGCCGACCGACAGGGCGAAGCGCTTGCGGATGGTGCCCTCGTCGGCGTTGGCCGGGTTGGTCGCGCCCATCACCTCGCGGTACTTGGCGATCGCGTTCTCGCCCTCCAGCACCTGCACCACCACCGGGCCGCCCGTCATCTGCTCGACCAGCTCGCCGTAGAACGGCCGTTCCTTGTGCACGGCGTAGAACTGCTCGGCCTGCGCGCGGGTCATGCGGATGCGGCGCTGGGCGACGACGCGCAGGCCCGCCTCCTCGATCACCGCGTTGATCGCGCCGGTGAGGTTGCGACGCGTGGCGTCGGGCTTGAGGATGGAGAAGGTGCGCTCGGTCATCGGCTCTGGCGGCCCTTGGGTAGGAGTGGTTGTCGGGAGGTCGCGGGCTTATAGCGACGCCCTCCCCGCTCCGCCACCCGCCCCGCCCGCCGCCGCCATGCCGACCCCGCGCCCATGCTGCGCCTGACCGACGTCTCCCTCACCGCCTGGGGGCGTCCCTTTCTCGCGGGCGCGAGCCTGCATCTGGCGGATGGGACCAAGGCCGGGCTCGTAGGCCGCAACGGCGTGGGCAAGTCGACGCTGTTCCGCCTGATCCTCGGCGAGCTCTCCGCCAGCGCGGGCGCAGTCATGCTGCCCAAGGGTCGCGTGGTCGCGGTCGCGCAGGAGCACGCCGCCTCTCCCGAGCCGCTCCTGGACGCGGTCCTCGCCTACGACGCGGAGCGCGCGCGGCTCCTGCGCGAGCTCGAACACGCGCCGCCCGAGCGTCTGGGCGAGATCCACGCGCGGCTGATCGACGTCGGAGCCGACGCCGCCCCCTCGCGCGCCGCCGAGATCCTGACCGGCCTGGGCTTCGCCTTCGACGACCTCGCCCGGCCCATCGGCGACTTCTCCGGCGGCTGGCGCATGCGCGCCGCCTTGGCCGGCGCGCTCCTGGCCGAGCCCGACCTCCTCCTCCTCGACGAGCCGACCAACTACCTCGACCTGGAGGGCGCGCTGTGGCTGGAGGCGCGGCTCAAGCGATACCCGCGCACCTGCGTGATCATCAGCCACGACCGCGAGCTCCTGAACGCGGCGTGCGACGTGATCGTGCACCTGCACGACGCAAAGCTCGACCTCTACACGGGCGGCTACGACGCCTTCGAGCGGCAGCGCGCGGAGAAGCTGCGGCTGGCCCAGGCCGCTTCCGTCAAGGTGGAGGCCGAACGCGCCCACCTGCAGAGCTTCGTCGACCGTTTCCGCGCCAAGGCCTCCAAGGCCGCCCAGGCGCAGAGCCGGCTCAAGCGATTGGGGAAGCTCGCGCCCGTGGAGGTGAGCCTGGAGGGCCGCGTCGCCCCCTTCCACCTCCCCTCGCCCGAGCGGCCGCTCAGTCCGCCGCTGATCCGGCTGGAGAACGCCGCCGTCGGCTACGATGGACGCGCCATCCTGCGCGGGATGAACCTGCGGCTCGACACCGACGACCGCATCGGCCTCCTGGGCGTCAACGGCGCGGGCAAGTCGACCTTCGCCAAGCTCCTGGCCGGCGCGCTGCAACCCCTCGCGGGCGAGGTCCACCGCGACCGCCGGATCCGCGCCGCCTGGTTCCACCAGCACCAGATCGAGGCGCTCGACCCGGCCGAGACGCCGCTCGACATCGTACGCCGGGCGCTGCCGGAGATGGCCGAGCCCGAGCGCCGCTCGCGCCTGAGCCAGTGGGGCTTCTCCGCCGAGAAGCAGGGCACGACCGCGGCCGACCTCTCCGGCGGCGAGCGCGCGCGGCTCCTCCTCAACCTCGTCGCCATGGAGCGGCCCCACATCCTCCTGCTCGACGAGCCGACCAACCACCTCGACATCGACAGCCGCCGGGCGCTCCTGGATGCGCTGAACGACTACGAGGGCGCGGTCGTCCTCATCACCCACGACCGCGGGCTGATGGAGCTCGTGGCCGACCGGCTATGGCTCGCGGCCGACGGGAAGGTCGCGCCGTACGACGGCGACATGGACGACTACGCCCGGCTCGTGCTCGACCGCGCCCGCCAGACGGCGCGCGGGCCGGAGAAGCCGGCCGCAGCCGCCGCGGAGGAGGGTCGCCGCGCGCAGCGCCGCAGCGCCGCCGACGCCCGCGCGCGTGTCGTCCCCCTGCGCCGGGCGGCCGAGCAGGCGGAGGCGCGCATGGACCTGCTCTCCGCGCGCATCGCCGAGCTCGACGGGAGGCTGGGCGATCCGACGCTGTTCGCGCGCGACGCGGCGGCCGCGGTGAAGCTCGGGCGCGAGCGCGCTGAGGCTGCCGAGGCGCTTCTCGCGGCCGAAACGGCCTGGATGGAGGCCGCCGAGCTCTACGAGGCGGCGCGGGCAGAGGCGGGCGTGTGACGCGCGCTCAGGGCCTGTGCAGCCCCACGAGGTGCAGAACCACGGCCTGCGTCAGCATGGCGACGAGCCAGTAGGCCGCGTCGCCCGCGATCGCGCCCACACGCCCGCCCCGGAAGGCGCCCGTGGTCGCCAGCGCGGGCAGGACGAAGCCGATCCAGATGACCAGCGCGCTGCCCAGCGCCATCGTCCAGGCCCCCGCCTGCGGCGGCGCGAGGATCAGGGCGCCCGCGAGGATGCACGCGAGCCACAACTGGCTCGGCAGGGCGACGGCCAAGAGGCCCCAGCCGCGTCGCGCCCCGGCGCCCGCCGGGCTCGCGAAGGCGTAAGCCGCGCCCAGCACGAGGCTCGCCGCCGTCGCCAGGAGAATGGGCGGGAGGTTGAGCGCGATGTAGCCCATGACGGCGCCTCAACCGCAGGTCACGCCCACGACGCGCCCGGTCGCGGCGTCGTAGGTGATCGTCTGCCGGTCGGGCCGTAGCTCCTGCGTCATCGGGCAGGTGGTGCAGGTCACCCGGCGGCGTGAGGGGTCCGTCGGCACGGGGATCTCCGTCCGCGGCCGGCCGACGAGGTAGGCGAGCGCCGAGGCGCCGCAGGTGTCCCCGCCTCGCCGGGAAGCGGCCGTCGGCGGCGGCGAGGGGGGTGCATAGGCTTGGGGCGTCGGCGCGGTCGAGGGCGCTCCCTGCGCCGCGGGCGGCAGCGCCGTTCGCCCGCCCTCGGCGTCGACGGGCAGGTAGCTCTTGCAGCCGCCGAGCGCCGTGAGCGCCAGGAGCGCCCCGGCCGTCCATATCCGTCGCGTCCTCACGCCTGCTTCTTCCATCCGCCCGCCTCCGTCTGCCGCCAATAACTCACCGCCCGCCCCGCCTTGCGCGCCGCCGACCAGCGTCGCCGCGCCGCGGCCACCGCCTCCGGGTCGCGCCCATCGAACAGGTCTATGCAGCGGCTGAAGCCGTCGAGCGGCGGGGGCTCGGCCCCGTCCAAGAGGAGGACCGCCTCGGCGTCGTTGTGATTCTCGCCGTCCGCCGAGAGGAGGATGGGCTGGCGTCGCGCTTCCGGCTCGTCGGCGCGGCCGTGGGCGAGGAAGCTCTCCTCGCGCCAGCCCCAGAGCCGCGCGCTGATCTCAGCCGTCCGTTCGGGAGCGCCCGTGACCACGAGCGCCCGCCAGCCCCGCGCGCGCGCCTTGTCGAGGAGCTCGGGCAGAACCTCGTCCGCCTCCGACCGCTCGAGGTGATAGAACCAGACCTCGCAGCCGCCGTCGCTCATCCGGAGGCGCCCGGCCCGGCCGGCCCCTCGTAGCTGTCGGCCACCAGCCGATCGAGGAGACGCACGCCGAAGCCCGTGGCGCCGTCGGGCTGGGTGGGCGGGCCGCCCTTGCGCCAGGCGGTGGCGGCGATGTCGAGGTGCGCCCAGGGCAGTTCGTCGCGCACGAACTTCTGCAGGAAGAGCGCCGCGGTGATCGCGCCGCCCGCGCGACCGCCGATGTTCTTCATGTCGGCGATCGGGCTCTCGATCAGCTTGTTGTAGGTCGCCGGCAACGGCATGCGCCACAGCCGGTCGCCCGAACCCTCCCCCGCCTTGAGGAGGTTATCAGCCAGCGCGTCGTCGTTGCTGAAGAGACCCGCGAGGTCGTGACCCAGGCTGACGATGATCGCGCCCGTCAGCGTGGCGAGGTCGACCATCAGCCGCGGCTTGTAGCGATCCTGCGTCCACCACAGGCAGTCCGCGAGCACGAGCCGGCCCTCGGCGTCGGTGTTGATCACCTCGACGGTCTGGCCGGACAGCGAGGTCACCACGTCGCCCGGGCGCGTGGCCAGCCCGTCCGGCATGTTCTCCACCAGGCCCACCACGCCCACCACGTTGGCCTTGGCGCGACGCCCGGCGAGCGCATGGAGCGCGCCGACCACTGCGGCCGAGCCCCCCATATCCCACTTCATGTCCTCCATGCCGTCGGCGGGCTTGAGGCTGATGCCGCCGGTGTCGAAGGTCACGCCCTTGCCGACGAAGGCCAGCGGCGGCTCGGCGGGGTCGTCGGCCCCCGACCACTTCAGCACCACGACGCGGCTCTCCCGCGCGCTGCCGAGGCCCACGGCCAGGAGCGCGCCGAAGCCGTCGCGCTCCAGCTCGGCCTCGCCCAGCACCTCGACCTCGAGGCCCAGCGCCGTCAGCGCCTGCAGGCGCTCGGCGTAGGCGGCGGGGAAGAGCACGTTGGCGGGCTCGGAGACGAGGTCGCGGGCGAAGGCGATGGCGTCCGCCAGCGCCGACAGCGGCGCCCAGGCGGCCTTGGCGGCGGCGGGATCGTCCACCTCCACCATCACCTCGGCGATCGAGGGCTTGAATTCGGCCTTCTCCGTCGTGCGGTAGCGGTCGAAGCGGTAGGCGGCGAGCTGGGCGCCCAGCGCGGCGTGGGCCGCGAGCGCGGGTGGGAGGTCGAGCCGCAGCGTCAACCGCTCCAGACCGCTCGTCTTGACGGCGGCGTAGGCGGCGGCCCCCGCCGCCTCCGCGCCGGCGGCGTCCGGCTCGCCGGGTCCGAAGCCCGCCAGCACGAGTCGGTCGGCGGCCGCGCCCGAGGGCGCCAGGAGCTCCAGCGTCTTGCCCACGGCCGACGTCCAGCGGGTGGCGGCGAGCGCGCGGGCGATCTGGCCCCCGCCGGCGGCGTCCAGCGTGGCCGCCGCGCCCTGGAGCGCGCCGCCCTCGCGCACAGCGAGGGCGAGCGCCCCGCTCGGGTCGGACTGGGGAAGGGCGAATCGCACGTGCGGCAAGGACGGTCTCCGGTGGGCGGCGTAAGGCTAGCCCGTTGGCCGGCGCGAGGCACGCCCGGTGGCGCCAGCGCATGGCTTGGGCCTATACCCCGCGCGACCGGCCCCGTTCCCGCACCTCCCGACGGCCCTCCCCGCCCATGCGCCTGATCGACCGCTACCTCTTCCGCCAGCTCCTGTGGCCGACGCTCGGCGCGGTGAGCGCCTTGGCCGCGGTGGCGCTCCTCAGCCAGACGCTGGCGACGCTCGACATCATGGTGGACCAGCGCCAGAGCGCGTGGGTGTTCCTCAAGATCGTGGCGCTGGGCATGCCCGCCATGCTGGTTATCGTGCTGCCGATCGCGCTGTTCGTCGCCCTCCTGATCGCTATGAACCGGCTGCACACCGAGCAGGAGATCGTGGTGTGCTTCGCCGGCGGGGTGAGCCGCTGGCGGGTGGTGGCCCCCGCGCTCAGGCTGGCCACGGTGGCTGCGCTCCTGACGCTGGTGGTCAACCTCTGGGTTCAGCCCTGGTGCGCGCGAGAGGTGCGGCGCGAGCTGTTCCGCATCCGCACCGACCTCGCCGCGAGCCTCGTGCGGCCGGGAGAGTTCGCCCAGCCGGCGCCCAACCTCACCGTCTACGCCCAAAGCGTCGACTCGCGCGGCGAGCTGCACAACGTCTTCATCCACCAGGCGCGCGGCGACGGCGGCGCCTCGGTGTTCGACGGCGCGCGCGGGGTGATCGGCCGCCAGGGCGACAAGCCCGTGCTGCTCCTGCGCAACGGCTCGCAGCAGCAGTTCTCCAAGACGAGGGTGCTGAACTATCTCACCTTCGACGACTACGTTTTCGATCTATCGCCCTACCTCGATACCAGCGAGATCGTGAACTACAAGATCACCGACCGCTACCTGCACGAGCTCCTGTTCCCCGACAAGCGGCAGAACTGGGTGCGCCACAACAAGAAGAAGCTGCTGGCCGAGGCGCACGCGCGCCTGTCGGCTCCGCTCTACAACATCACCTTCGTGCTCCTGGCGGTGCACGCGGTGATCGGCGGGGCGTTCAGCCGGGTCGGCTACGCGCGACGCATCCTCGCCGCCTCGGGCGCGGCGCTCGTGATCCGCATCCTGGGCTTCGGGGCGGAGGCGGCGTGCGACGGCGCGCCCTGGCTCAACCTCCTGCAGTACGCCGTGCCGCTCGGCCCCGCCTGGTGGGCGGCGCGCCGCCTGTTCGGCTCGGGGGTGGCGGGGGCGGACATGAAAGCGCTGGGCGGCCCACCCGACGCCGCAGCGCGCCCGCGCGCCGCGGGCGGCCTGCAGCCTTTGGGGGCGGGCGCCTGATGCGCACCCGCCTTCTCGCGCTCGAGCGCTACGTCCTGCGTCGAACGGCGGTGGGGGTGGCCGCGGCCCTGGCGGTGATCGCCGCCATCATCACCCTGGCCGATTTCGTGTCCTTGTCGCGCGACGTGGGGGTGCGCGCCAAGGAGACGGGGGTGGCCGACATCCTCGGCCTGACGCTCCTGCAGTCGCCGAGCGTGATCCTGATCCTCGCGCCCTTCGCCTTTTTGTTCGGCGTCCTCGGCGCGTTCGTGAACCTCAACCGCAAGAGCGAGCTGATCGCCATGCGCGCGGCGGGCGTGTCGGCCTGGCGCTTCATCACGCCGGCCGCGGGGGCGGCGGCGGCGGCGGGCGTGGTGGTGGTGCTGGCGCTCAACCCCGTGGCCTCCTTGATGAACGCCCAATTCGAGCGTTCACGGTCGGCGCTCCTCGACGGCTATCTGGTCGAGACCAAGAAGCCGATCTGGCTGCGCCAGGGCGACGGGCGCACCCAGGCGATCATCCGCGCCGACGGGCGCGCCGACGGGCCGGGCGTTCGGCTGCGCGGCGTGTCGATGTGGAGCTATGCGCTGGGCCCCGACGGCGCTCCGCACTTCCAGCGGCGGATCGACGCGCGCGAGGCGGTGCTCGACGGCCACGCGTGGCGGCTCGTCGACGCGGAGGACGGCGCGCCGGGCCAGCCCGCCCTGCGCATGGCGACCGAGCGACTGCCCACCACGCTCTCTCCCCGCGCCGCGGCGGGGCGACCGCAGTCGGCCCAGGCGGTGCCGTTCTGGAGCCTGCCGGGGATGATCGCCGCCACGGCCCGCGCGGGCTTCTCCACCACGCCTTACCGGCTGCAGCTGCAGGAGCTCCTGGCGACGCCGCTGCTCTACGCGGGCATGTCGATCCTGGCGGCGGCCTTCTCGCTGCGCCTCCTCAGGCTGGGGGGGCTGGCGGGGCTGGCCGCCTCGGCGGTGGCGCTGGGCTTCGTGTTCTTCTTCTTCAACCAGCTGTGCCAGGCGTTCGGCAAGGCGGAGTGGATTCCGCCCGCCCTGGCCGCCTGGGCGCCGCCGCTCCTGGCGTTGCTCTCGGGCGTCACCCTGCTCCTGTACACCGAGGACGGGTGAGCCGCCGGTTGACGGCGCGCGCGCGCCCGGCGAGGAACCAAGCTGGGCGGCGCGGGCGTCAGACCACCGAGTCGCTCGCGTCCAGCTTCAGGGGATCCTCTGCGTCGTGCGCCCTGCCGTCCCTCCCGCCGCGCTCGCGCCGAAGCGCCGCCGCGCCGGGCTGAGCTGGCTGGCGGCGGGCGCGGCGCTCGCCGCGCTGATGGCCGCGCCCGCCGCCCATGCCCAGCTGGCCCGCGCGGGGAATAAAGCGCCCGCCGCTCCCGTCGACGACGGGCTGGGGCCGCGCGACGTCTACCTGCAGGCCGACACCCTGATCGACGACCGCGACCGCCAGACGGTGACGGCGGAGGGGACGGTCGAGGCGCGCTACCAGGGCCGCACGCTGCGGGCCAACCGGGTGATCTACGACACGCGCACGGGCGCCGCGCACGCGATCGGCGACGTGGTGATCATCAACGCCGACGGCACGAGCGAGTACGGCCAGGACATCCAGCTCGACGACCAGTTCCGCACGGGCGTGGCGCTGGGCTTCGCCGCCCGGCTCGAGCAGAACGTCACCATCGCCGCGGGCGCCGCCATCCGCCGGTCGGACGACCTGAGCGAGCTGCGACAGGCGGTCTACACCCCCTGCCCCATTTGCAAGCCCGACGGGGTGACGCCGATCACCCCCACCTGGTCGGTGCAGGCCAGCCGCATCGTGCAGGACCGGCGGCGGCACGTGATCTACTATCGCAACGCCGTCATCCGGGTGAAGGGCGTGCCTGTCGCCTTCTTTCCGGTGTTCTGGCACCCTGATCCGTCCACGCCGCGCCGGTCGGGCCTTCTCGCGCCGCGCATGCAGTATTCGAAGCGGCGCGGCTTCTCTTACGAACAGGGTTACTTGCAGACGCTCGGCCCCTCGGCCGACCTCGTCATCTCGCCCCAGCTGAACACCGCGGTGAACCCGCTCCTCAACATCGACCTGACCAAGCGCTTCTACTCGGGCGACCTGGAAATCCGCGCCGGCTACACGCACGAGCAGCTGTTCGACAGCCACGTGAAGTATGGCGACGACACCAACCGTTCCTACCTCCTAGCGCGCGGCCGCTTCGACCTGAACGACCAGTGGGATTGGGGCTTCGGGGCCGAACGCGTCACCGATCCCACCTTCTTCCGCCGCTACTCGGTGGAGCGCGTCTTCCTGAATCGCGGCGAGTTCCCCGCCGACACCGACAGGCTGATCTCCCAGCTCTTCACCACGCGGGAGGACGAGCAATCGTTCATCTCGGTTTCGGCGCTGTCCTTCCAGTCGCTCCGACAGAACGGCACGGAGACGGTGACGGAGAACGGCCAACCCACGACCCGCGCGACCTTCGAGACCTCCAAGTCATTCCCGATCGTCGGCCCCCTGATCGAGGCGCGGTGGAACCCCGACTTCGACATCCTGGGCGGGCGGCTGGAGGGGCTGGGAAGCGCGGTCGTGCTCAGCCGCTCGAACTCGGTGGTCTCCATCAGCGATCCCACCGGCGTGACTCCGAGCGGGCCCCAGCGCGTGCCGGGCGAGGCGTTGGGCACCGACCAGCAGGTGCTGGAGAGCCTGATCGCGGGCGGCGCGCTCACCGTGGGGCAGAAGCTCACCGCCGGGGCCTCGGCGCTCTCCTACACCGACCAGCGGCGCGTCAGCGGCGTGCTCAACTGGTCGGCCGACTACACCCTCCCCGCCGGCGTGCGCGTGGCCCCCTACCTGCAGGCGCGCGGAGACTACTACTCGATCTCCGATCCGCTCGTCGCCAGCGAGACCACGGGCCTGGTCACCGCGGGCGACACGAGCATCACCCGCGCGCTCGGCACGGTGGGCGCGACGGTCAGCTGGCCCCTGATCCGCCAGGTCGGCACGTCGAGCCTGATCCTGGAGCCCATCGCTCAGATCGCCGCCTCGCCCCACGTCGGCGTGCGCACCGACCTCCCCAACGAGGACAGCGTGGCGTTCGAGCTGGACGAGACCAACCTGTTCTCGTTCAACCGCTTCCCCGGCTTCGATCAGTACGAGGGCGGCGTGCGCGCCAACGTGGGCGGGCGGGCCAACTGGATCTGGGGCGCGGGACGCAGCGCCACCTTCACCGTCGGGCGCGTGTTCCGCACCACCCCCGACCCGGTCTTCTCCACCCTCTCCGGCCTGCAGGACGACGCCTCGGACTGGGTGGTGGCCGCGTCGATCGCGCCCTACCCCGGCATATCGGCCTTCACCCGCTCGCGCCTGGACCGCGACGACTTCACCATCCACCGCGAAGAGGCGGGGCTCGACCTCGGCTTCCCGCGCCTCCACGGCGCCCTGCGCTACGCCTACAACGAGAACGGCCTCTTCGTGGACGGCACGGGCGTGGTGCGCGTGGGCAAGACGGAGGACGCCACCGTCTCGCTGGAGGCCTTCCCCCTCGATCACTGGGGCTTCAGCGTGCTGGCCACCCGCGACCTGCAGCTGAAGCTCACCCCGCAGGCGCAGTTCGCCCTGATCTATCGCGACGACTGCATCCGGGTGGACGTGGTCTACACCCACGACGAAACCTACGCTGCGGCGATCGGCTCCTCCAACTCGGTGGCGGTGCGCCTAACGCTGGCCACATTGGGTGATACATCCCGGGCGGGTCGGCGTTCGTCCGACCAGCGGTGAGGCGGCGCGGCAAGGTGGAGTTCTCGACGGTGAAGTTCAGCTTGCGCGCCCTGGCTGGCGGCGCGGCCCTCCTGGCGCTGGCCGGGGCGGGAGGCGCGCTCGCGCAAACCCCTGCGCCGGCCCCCGCGCCGAGTGCCGGCGCCGCCACCGCGCCCGCCGCAGCGCCAACCGCCGACGCCCCCGCCGCGGCGCCGACCGCCGACGCCCCCGCCGAGCCTGCCGGCCCCCAGCCCCTGCGCGAGCAGGTGGCCGCCACCGTCAACGACGAGATCATCTCCACCTACGACCTGCGACAGCGCGTGCGCCTGCTCATCATCTCCTCGGGCGTGCAGGTGAACGAGCAGAACCTGCCGGAGATCGAGCGCGAGGCGCTGCGCGGCCTCGTCGACGAGCGGCTGCAGCGCCAGGACATCGCCACCGTTGAGGCGCGCCAGAAGGACATCAAGCTCTACCCCGAGGCCAAGGAGGTCGACGAGGAGGTCGCCACCTACGCCAAGCAGTTCAACGTCACGCCCAAGCAGCTGATCGCCAGCCTCAAGAACGCCGGCGTGGACGAGAAGACGCTGCGCGACCAGATCTCCATCGCGATCGCCTGGCGTCGCTACATCGGCGGTCGTTTCCGCGACAACGTGCACGTCAGCGACACGCAGGTCGCGGCGACGCTGGACCGGGTCAAGGCCACCGCGTCGCAGCCGCAGTACCTCCTTAGCGAGGTGTTCATCGATGCGGCGCGTGCGGGCGGCCAGCCGCAGGCGGTCCAGGGCGCGACCCAGCTCGTCCAGCAGATCCGCGGCGGCGCCCCCTTCGGCGCGGTGGCGCGCCAGTTCTCGTCGCTGGCGACCGCCGCCAACGGCGGCGACGCCGGCTGGCTGTCCGAGGCCGAGGTTCCCGCCGCGCTCCGGCCCGCCGTCGTCAAGCTGCGGTCGGGCGCGGTGTCCGATCCCATCCCCGTGCAGGACGGCGTCTACATCGTAGCCCTGCGCGACAAGCGGTCGGGCGCGGGCGTGACCACCCTCACGCTGAAGCAGGCCGCCATCCGCCTCGCGCCCGACGCGCCCGCCGACCAGGTGACCGCCGCCACCGCCAAGCTCGTCGCCCTGCGCGACGGGGCGGGCGGGTGCGACCAGCTACCCGCCGCCGCCGCCAAGGTCTCGGGCGTGATCGCGGGCGACCTCGGCGCGGTCAATCCCGACAACCTCTCGCCCGAGTTCAAGAGCGCGGTCGAGGGGTTGAAGCCCGGCCAGATCGGCGGTCCCGTGCGCACCAAGGCGGGGCTGCACATACTGGCGCTCTGCGCGCGGCAGACGGGCGCGGGCGCCGCGCCCTCGCGCGCCGACATCGAGAACCGCATGTACGGCGAGCAGCTCTCGATGATCGAGCGGCGCTATCTGCGCGACCTGCGCAACTCGGCGGCGATCGACACGCGGTGACCTCGCAGTGACCTCGCAGTGACCTCGGGGGCCCTGCCCTTCCTGCCGGAGGGTGCGCGCCCCCCGCTCGCGCTGACGCTGGGCGATCCCGCGGGCGTCGGTCCCGAGATCGTCGGCAAGGCCTGGGCGGCGCTCAGGGCCGAGGGGCCGCCCTTCGTGGTCGTCGGCGACCGCGACCTCCTGGCCGCCGCCGCCCCGCGCGGCGGGCCGTCGGTGCAGCGTGTAGGCGCGCCCGCCGAGGCCTCGGCGGCCTTCCGCGACGTCTTGCCGGTGCTCGACATCCCGCTGACGAGCCGGGTGGTGGCGGGCAAGGCGTCCTCCGACTACGCCGCCACCGTGATCCGCTGGATCGAGACCGGGGCGGGCCTGGCGCTCTCCGGCGCGGTGCGCGCCCTCGTCACCGCGCCCATCGCCAAAAAGCCGCTCTACGAGGCGGGCTTCCGGTTCCCCGGCCACACCGAGTTCCTGGCCGAGCTCACCGCCGGCGCGCCTCACCGGGGCCTGCGTGGGCCGGTGATGATGCTGGCCGCCGCCGACCTGCGCTGCGTGCTGGCCACCGTGCACCTGTCCCTGGCCGAGGCGGTCGCGTCGCTGAACGCCCCCGCGATCGAGCGCGTGGCGGAGGTGACGGCCCAGGCGCTGCGGCAGGACTTCGGCGTCGCCGCGCCGCGGCTCGCCATCGCCGCGCTGAACCCGCACGCCGGCGAGGGCGGCGCGCTCGGGCGCGAGGAGATCGAGATCATCAACCCCGCCGCCGAGCGCCTGCGCGCGCGCGGGATCGACTGCACCGACGCCCGGCCGGCGGACACCCTGTTCCACCCGGCCGCTCGCGCGCGATACGACGCGGTGGTCTGCATGTACCACGACCAGGCGCTGATCCCGGTGAAGACCGTCGACTTCTGGGGCGGCGTCAACATCAGCCTGGGCCTGCCCATCGTGCGCACCTCGCCCGATCACGGGGTCGGCTACGACATCGCCGGCCGGGGCCAGGCGCGGGCCGACAGCCTGATCGCCGCCGTGCGCCTCGCTTCGTCCATCGCCGACCGGCGCGAGGCGGCGCGCCTCGTCGCGACGTGACGGCGAGCGAGCCGAAGCTCGACCTCTCCGGCCTGCCGTCCCTGCGCGAGGCGCTGGCCGCGCACGAGCTTCTCGCCGACAAGCGCTTCGGCCAGCACTTCCTCCTGGATCTCAACGTCACCGCCAAGATCGCGCGGCTGGCCGGACCGCTGGACGGGCGGGCGGTGCTGGAGGTCGGTCCCGGCCCCGGCGGTCTCACCCGCGCGCTCCTGGAGGCGGGCGCGCGCGTCGTGGCGGTGGAGGCCGACCGGCGCTTCCTGCCGCTCCTGCACGAGCTCGAGG
Organism: uncultured Caulobacteraceae bacterium; assembly: GCA_964242625.1. Lineage (GTDB taxonomy): Bacteria > Pseudomonadota > Alphaproteobacteria > Caulobacterales > Caulobacteraceae > JASLDZ01. The sequence continues at coordinate 24,389 of CAXTAO010000031.1, forward strand.
CGGCGGCGCCCGGGCGGCTCCGCGTGATCGAGGGTGACGCGCTGAAGGTCGACGGCGCGGCGGCCCTGGCCGCCTTCGCGCAGGGCGCACCCGCCGACGTGGTCTCCAACCTCCCCTACAACGTCGGCACCCCGCTCCTCGTCGGCTGGCTGACCGGGCCGTGGACGCCCGGGCGGATGACGCTGATGTTCCAGCGTGAGGTGGCCGACCGCATCTCGGCCCCCGCGGGTTCGGACGCCTACGGCCGGCTGTCTGTCCTGGCGCAGGTCCTGAGCCGTACTGAGACGGTGATGGCGCTCCCCGCGCGCGCCTTCACCCCGCCGCCGCGCGTCGACTCGGCGGTGGTGCGCATAGAGCCCCGCGCCGACCGGCCGTCCTCGGCGATCGTGTCGGCGCTGGAGCGCGTGACGGGGGCCGCCTTCGGCCAGCGGCGCAAGATGCTGCGGTCCTCGCTCAAGCCCGTCGGCGGCGAGGCGCTCTGCGCGGCGGTGGGGATCGACGCCAGCCGCCGCGCCGAGGAGCTCACGCCCGCTCAGTTCCTGGCGCTGGCCGAGGCGGCTCAGGCGGCCGGCGCGGGCGTCCTCGCGCCGTAGAGCGCCCGCGCGCGGACCTCGAAGCAGCCGATCAGCGCCGAGACCGCCCGGTCGAAGTTGGCCTGCAAGAGGAGGTCGAGCACCCGCCGCTTGAAGGCGAAGTCGATGTCGAACACTACGCGCGTCGCCTCCCCCTCGCCGACGAAGCGCCAGCGGTTGCTAAGCCGCCGGAAGGGACCGCGGATGAGTCCGACCTCGATCAGGAGCGCCGGCCGGTCGCGCCTGACGGTCGTGGCGAAATGCTCGGTTAGAAAAGCAAAGCCGACTCCCGCCTCGGCGTCACGCTCGTCCACCCCCGGCGAGACCTCGCGCGGCGCTTCCGCCCGCATGGCGGTGATCCAGGGCACGAACTCGGGGTAGCGCTCCACGTCTCCCACAAGCGCGAACAGCTGCTCGGGCGCATAGGGCAGGAGCCGCTCGACGTGGTGGGTCGGCACGGCCTCGCGTCAGGCCGCCGAGCGCGCGCCCAGCGCCTCGCGCGCGGCCTTGAGGCGCGCGAAATCCTCCCCCGCATGATGCGACGAGCGGGTGAGCGGGCTGGCCGAGACCATGAGAAAGCCCTTGGCGCGCGCGATCGCCTCGAGCGCCGCGAACTCCTCGGGCGCCACGAAGCGGTCGACCGCGGCGTGCTTGCGGGTGGGCTGCAGGTATTGGCCGACGGTCAGGAAATCGACGCCGGCCGAGCGCATGTCGTCCATCACCTGCATCACCTCCTCGCGGGTCTCGCCGAGCCCGACCATCAGGCCGGACTTGGTGAACTGGGCGGGGTCGCGCTCCTTCACGCGCTCCAGGAGCCGCAGCGAGTGGTAGTAGCGCGCGCCGGGCCGGATGGTGAGGTAGAGCCGCGGCACGGTCTCGAGGTTGTGGTTGAAGACGTCCGGGTGGGCGTCGATCATCGCCTCCGCCGCCGCGACCGGCTTCCGCAGGAAGTCGGGCGTCAGGATCTCGACGGTGGTGAGCGGGGCGGCGGTGCGGATCGCGCGCACCACGGCGGCGAAATGCGCCGCGCCGCCGTCGGGAAGGTCGTCGCGGTCGACCGAGGTGATCACCACGTGCTTCAGCCCCATCTGCGCCACCGCGCGGGCCACGCGCTCGGGCTCGGTGGGGTCGAGCGCCTCGGGCAGGCCCGTCCGCACGTTGCAGAAGGCGCAGGCGCGCGTGCAGGTGTCGCCCATGATCATCATGGTGGCGTGGCGCTGCGACCAGCACTCGCCGATGTTGGGGCAGGCCGCCTCCTCACAGACGGTGTGCAGCCCCTCGCGCCGCACGAGGTCGCGTGTGGCCTGGTACTGGCCGGAGCCGGGCGCGCGCACGCGCAGCCAGTCGGGCTTGCGCAGCACGGGCGTGTCGGGGCGCGCCTGCTTCTCCGGATGGCGCAGGCTGCGCGCGGCGACGGAGTCGAGAACGACGGCCATGAGCGTCTAGATCGGCCTTCGCGCCGCGGCGATCAAGCGGGGACCGCCACGCCCGCATCCTGGGCCGTCCGCTCGCCGCAAGCCCAGGCGCGACGGGCGGCGACGCCGAAGATGAGGGCGGCGCACGCCGGGCCGACGGCGAGGTCGTTGTGGGCGTACCAAGCCAGGGGCAGGAGCCAGCTCGCGGCGGCCGCGACCAGCTGGCCCGACCCGACCGCGCCGCGCCGCGCGACGTCGCGCAGGAGGAAGCCCGCCGCCACGCCCAGGAGCGGCGCGTCGTAGAAGAACGTATATGGCGTCAGGAGCAGCATGGCGCAGGCCAGCATGGCCGCCCTCACGTCGAAAGGCACCGCGCGGAGCCGCCAGGCCCGGAGGGTCGCGCCCGCGAAGCCGGCCGCGGCGACCGTGTGGGCCCCGAGCGCTAGGCCCGCCGGCGCTCCCGCCGCACGCAGCCAGCCGTAGACACTCTGCACGCGAGTCCAGGCGATCGCGCCCGCGCCGGCGAAGTTCCCACCCTTGGCGACGGCGGCGGCGGCGAACGCGCGCCAGGGGTCGACGCCGGTGATGGCTACGGATGTCGTCGCCAGCCCCGCACCCGCCAGTGCCATGGCGCCCAGCGCGCGCCATCGCCGGTCGGCGGCCAAGGCCAGAGGGACGAGCACGGCCAGCTGCGGCTTGCAGAGGAGGAGCGCCAGCACGCAGCCGGCGAGCAGCGGGCGGCGCTCCAGGGCCAGGAGCCCCGCGCCGAGGGCGGCGGCGGTGAGGAGGCCGTTCTGCCCCACGAAGACGCAGCACAGGACTCCGGGTGCGGCGAGCGTCGCCAGGGCGGCGGCGGGCCGGGGGGCCACGGCGGCGGCCATGGCCGCGTAGGCGGCGACGCCCAGCACCGCCCAGACGGCGAAGGCCCCCCCGTAGGGCAGCCGGCCGAGGGGCGCCAGCGCCGCCAGCACCGGCGGCGGATAGTAGAACGGCAGAGGCGCCCCGACCGGGCTGTGGAAGCCGCCGCGCAGCTCGGACTCGAGCTGCGGCCAGGCGTAGGCCAGGGCGCCGCGACCGTGCGCGGCGAGCCGCCCCGCCCCCCAGAACTCGGCGAAGTCCACCCGCGGCAGGCCGGGACGCGGCGCAGCGCCCAGGACGCCGACCAGCGCCCAGGTCGCCAGCAAGGCGAGATAAAGCGCCAGGAGCGCCGCGCCCGCGCGGGCGGCGGTCGCCACGGGATCGCGCTCGGAGCGGCGGGGGCCGGTCATGCGCGCGAGCCCTAGCGGGCGCGCGCTTGCGGCGGCGTTAAGCGGAAGGTGCGGCGGCGTCTCGGGCGAGCGCGCGGGCGGCGGCGTCGGCCGTGGTCTCGGGACCCGTGTTGAAGGCCAAGACCGCCAAGGGCGCCTCACGCCGGACGAGGTTCACCAGCGCCTCGAACAGCTCCACGCGCTTGCGCGGCAGGCGCAGTCCGCCGCCGATGACCACGACGTCGAACGGGTCGCCCGCGAGCGCCTGCCGTAGCCGGGCCGAAGCGGGGCCGACCTCCGGCGGGACCATGCATTCGACGACATCCCACCCCCGCGCGCGCATGTCGGCCATGCCCTGGTCGATGCCGGCGCGGATCTTCTCGGGCGTCATGCCGGGCGGGATGGCGGGATCGTCGAAGTCCGCCGACTCGGGCGTCTCGCCCAGGAACAGCACGCGCATGAGATCCTCCGTCAGGCGTTGAGCACCATCCCGAACGCGTCGAGGCTGGCTTCGTGCATGGCTTCGCTCATGGTGGGGTGGGGAAAGACCGTGGCCATCACCTCGACCTCGGTGGCCTCCAGCGTCATGGCCATGGCGAAGCCCTGGATCATCTCCGTGACCTCGCCGCCCAGCATGTGCGCGCCGAGAAGGGCGCCGGTGGCCTCGTCGTACACCGTCTTGACGAAACCCTCCGTCTCGCCCGCCGCGATCGCCTTGCCGTTGGCGCGGAAGGGGAAGCGGCCGACCTTGACCTTGCGGCCGCCCTCCTTGGCCTGCGCCTCTGTCATACCGACCGACGCCACCTGCGGTTGGGAGTAGGTGCAGCCGGGGATGGGGGCGGCCAGCGGCGCGGGCGTGTGGCCCGCGATCACCTCGGCGGCGTGCACTCCCTCGTGGCTGGCCTTGTGCGCGAGCCAGGGCGCGCCCGCCACGTCCCCAATCGCATAGAGGCCGGGGACGTTGGTGCGCGCGTGGGCGTCGGTGACGACGTGGCCGCGCTCGATCTTCACGCTCAGGCCTTCGAGGCCCAGGTTCTCGACGTTGCCGTCGATGCCCACCGCCACGATGGCGCGCTCGGCCTCCAGCGTCTCGCTCTTGCCGCCGCTCTCCAGAGTTAGACGGACACCCTCCCCGCCGCGCTCCAGCTTGGTGACCTTGGCTCCCGTGCGGAAGATCATGCCGCGCTTCTCGTAGGCCTTGCGCGCGGCGATCGACACCTCGGCGTCCTCAATCGGGAGGATGCGGTCCAGCGCCTCGATCACCGTCACCTTGGCGCCCAGCGCGTTGTAGAAGCAGCCGAACTCAACCCCGATCGCGCCGGAGCCGACGACCAGGAGCGACTTGGGCATGGCTTTCGGCGTCATCGCGTCGCGGTAGGTCCACACGCGGTCGCCGTCGCCCTTCAGGCCGATCGCGGGGATCTCCTTGGCGCGCGCGCCAGTGGCCAGGATCACCGCCTTGGGCTGCAGCGTGCGGGTCTCGCCGCCCTCGTTCAGCTTAACGATCACCTTGGGGGCCTCGTCGCCCTTCTGCAGAGTGGCGACGCCCGCCAGCACGTCGATCTTGTTCTTCTTCATCAGGAAGCCGACGCCCTGGTTCAACTGCTTGGCGATCGCGCGCGAGCGGGCGACCACGCCCGGGAAGTCGAAGGCCGGGCGCTCGGCGGAAAGGCCGTAGTCCTTGAGATGGCCGAGCTGCGCGTACACCTCGCCCGTCTTCAGGAGCGCCTTGGTGGGGATGCAGCCCCAGTTCAGGCACACCCCGCCCAGCGCCTCGCGCTCCACGATGGCGGTCTTCAGGCCCAGCTGCGCACCGCGGATTGCGGCGGTGTAGCCGCCCGGGCCGGAGCCGATGACGATGAGGTGGTAGTCTGCCATTGCGATCCGCTCATCCCCGCGGGAGCGGGGATCCAGGTTTCGGCGGCCGATGGAGGAGCTCCAGGCCGAGGGGCGCCGGCTCGAGCCTGGATCCCCGCAACCGCAGGGACGAGCGGAATATAGGGATCACGCCAGGAGCGTGATCGGGTCCTCGACAAAGCCGCGGAACGCCTGCAGCCAGCGCGCGCCGATGGCGCCGTCCACCACGCGGTGGTCGCAGGTGAGCGTGCAGGTCATCACGGTGGCGACCGCCAGCTGGTCGCCGCGCGCCACGGGCCGCTTCTCGCCCGCGCCGACCGAGAGGATCGCGCCCTGCGGCTCGTTGATGATCGAGGCGAAGCTCTTGATGCCGAACATGCCGAGGTTGGACACGCTGAAGGTGCCGCCCTGGAACTCCTCGGGCTTGAGCTTCTTGGTGCGCGCCCGCTCGGCCAGGTCCTTCGACTGACGCGCGATTTCGGCCAGCGTCAGCGTCTCGGCTTTCCGGATGATGGGCGTGATCAGGCCGCCCTCGACCGCCACCGCCATGGCGATGTCGGCGTGGTGGTGCATGGCCAGGCCGTTCGGGGTGTATGAGGCGTTGGCTTCCGGCACCTTCTTCAGCGCCGCCGCCGCCGCCCGGATCACAAGGTCGTTGACGCTGACCTTGACGCCCTCGCCCATCAAGGCGGCGTTCACCCGGTGGCGGGCGTCCAACAAGCGGTCGATCTCGAGGTCGACGGTCAGCGGGAAGTGCGGGATGTCGCGGAAGCTGTCCGTCATCCGCCGCGCGATCACACGGCGCATGCCGTCCAGCGGGACGAGGTCGTAGGAGCCGTCGGGAATGCCCATCTGCGCCAGCGACTTGGGCGGCTGAGGTGCGGAGCCCACCCCGGTCGGCAGGTCGGGAGAGGCGGCGGGCGCGCGCTCGGTGGCGGGCTGGGCCTGGCCGGGCTGCGCCCCCTCGACGTCGGCGGCGATCACCCGCCCGCGCGGGCCGGAGCCCTTGAGCGCGGAGAGGTCCACGCCCTTCTGCTTGGCCATACGCCGCGCGAGCGGCGAGGCGAGCACGCGGCCGCCCGTCTGCGGCTTCGACGCGCCCGCGCCATTCGCCTGGGCGACGGGGCCGCCCACGTCGGTGGGGTTGGACGTGCGCACCGGCGCGCCGCCGCGCTCGCCGCCCTGCACGGGGGCGCCCGCCTCGTCGGCCACCCGGTCGGGGATCTCGTCGCGGATGGCGCGCGGATCGGCGGCCGAGGCGCCGGGAGTGGGCTGGTCGGCCCCGGTCGAGATCGGCGCGGGCGCGGCCCCCGCCTCCTCGCCCTCGCCCTTCAGCCGCGCGATCGGCGTGTTGACCTTCACGCCCTCGGAGCCCGCCTGCACGAGGATGGCGTCCAGCACGCCCTCGTCGACCGCCTCCACCTCCATGGTGGCCTTGTCGGTCTCGATCTCGGCG
>CAXTAO010000032.1:0-28874 GCA_964242625.1 uncultured Caulobacteraceae bacterium
CCAAGTACGCCGCCAACGCCTTCCTGGCGCTGAAGATCACCTACATCAACGAGATGGCCGACCTGTGCGAGGCGGTGGGCGCCGACGTGCAGCAGGTCGCGCGCGGCATCGGGCTCGACAACCGGATCGGCCGCAAGTTCCTGCACGCCGGCCCCGGCTACGGCGGCTCGTGCTTCCCCAAGGACACGCTGGCGCTCGTGCGCACCGCCCAGCAGGCGGGCGCGCCCTCCAAGCTCGTGGAAGCGACCGTCGCGGTGAACGACGCGCGCAAGAAGGGCCTGGCGGCCCGGGTCGAGAAGGCGGTGGAGGGCGGACTCGCCGGCAAGACGGTCGGCGTCTTGGGCCTCACCTTCAAGCCCAACACCGACGACATGCGCGACGCCCCCTCGCTCGACCTCGTCCCCGCCCTGCAGGCGGCGGGCGCCCGCGTGCAGGCCTACGACCCCGAGGGCCGCCACGAGGCGGAGAAGCTCCTGCACGGCGTCGACTTCCGCGACGGCCCCTACGAGGCGGCCGCCGGGGCGGACGTCCTGGTGATCGTGACCGAGTGGGACCCCTTCCGCGCGCTCGACCTCGACCGGATCAAGGCTGAGATGAAGGCTCCGGTCGTGGTCGACCTGCGCAACGTCTACCGCCCCGAGGAGATGGCGCGCCGCGGCTTCAAGTACGCGGGTATAGGCCGCGGCTGAGGCGTCGCGCCCGCGGGCGCGACCGCCTACATCGGCGCGCATGGCCAAGCCCTCCGCCGCCCGACCGCCGCTCGCCGCCCTGAAGGGCGTGGCGCTGCAGGACGGGCCGTTGAAGCTGTTCGACGGCGTCGACCTCCAGCTGGAGCCGCGCGCGCGCGCCTGCCTCGTCGGCCGCAACGGCGCGGGCAAGTCGACGCTCTTGCGGCTCCTAGCCGGCGGGATCGAACCGGACGCGGGCGAGCGCTTCGTCCAGCCTGGCGCCACCTTCGCCCACGTGCCGCAGGAGCCCGTGATCGAGGGCGCGACCGTCGCGGATCACGCGGGCGCGGGCGGCGCCCCGCCGTGGCGCGCCGAGGCCGAGCTCGACGCCTTCGGGCTGGACCCGGCCAAGTCCACCACCGGCCTATCCGGCGGTGAAATACGCCGCGCGGCGCTGGCGCGCGCCTTTGCCGAGGCGCCCGACCTCCTCCTCCTGGACGAGCCCACCAACCACCTCGACATCGCAGCGATCGAGACGCTGGAGCGGCGTGTGCGCGAGGCGCCCTCGGCGGTCTTGGTGATCAGCCACGACCGCGCCTTCCTCGAGCACGTCACCACCCGCTCGTTCTGGCTGACGGGGCGTCGCGTGCGCGCGCTGGACAAGGGCTTCGCCGCCTTCGACGCCTGGTCGGAGGAGGTGGAGGCGCAGGAGGCCGAGCGCGCGCGCCGGCTCGACAAGGAGATCGAGCGCGAGGCCTACACCTTCGGCCGCTCCATCACCGCGCGCCGCTCGCGGAACGAGGGCCGCGCGCGGCTCCTGGCCGACCTGCGCGCCCGCAAGTCCGCCCTGATGAAGGACCGCGTCCCCTCGCTCGACATGGCGGTGGACGCCGGCGGCCAGAGCGGCCGGCGCGTCGCCGAGGTCAAGGGCGTGACCAAGCGCTGGGGCGACAAGACGGTGGTGGAGGGCTTCTCCACCCGCATCGTGCGCGGCGACCGGGTGGCGGTGGTGGGCCCGAACGGCGCGGGCAAGACCACTCTGGTCAAGATCCTCTTGGGCGAGGTCGCCCCCGACGCAGGGTCCGTCCAGCTCGGCTCGGGGCTCGAGGTCGCCTACCTCGACCAGTCGCGCGCCGCCCTGCGCGACGAGGACACCCTGTGGGAGGCGCTGGCCCCGCTCGGCGGCGACAGCCTCGTCGTCCACGGCCGGCCGCGCCACGTCGCCGCCTACGCGCGCGACTTCCGCTTCACCGAGGCCCAACTGCGCCAGCCGGTGGCCACCCTCTCCGGCGGCGAGCGCAATCGCCTGCTCCTGGCGCGCGCCCTGGCCCGACCCGCCAACCTGCTGGTGCTGGACGAGCCCACCAACGATCTCGACATGGAGACGCTCGACCTCCTGGAGGACATGCTGGCCGACTACGAGGGCACGCTGATCCTCGTCAGCCACGACCGCGACTTCATTGAGCGGCTGGCCACATCGACCATCGCGCTCGACGGCAGGGGCCGGGCGGTGGAGACGCCGGGCGGCTGGAGCGACTTCCTCCGCCAGAACCCGGGCTTCCTGGACCCGCCCGTCGAGGCGCCCGCGCGCGCCGCCCCCGCGCCGGTCTCGCGAGCCCCGTCCGCCCCCCGCGCCAAGCTTTCCTTCAAGGAGCAGCACCGGCTGGGCGAGCTCGAGCGGCGGATCGCCGACCTGCCCGCGCGCATCGCCGCCGACGATGCCGCCCTGGCCGATCCTGCGCTCTACGGCCGCGACCCCGCGCGCTTCGACCGGCTGAGCCGCGCGGTGGACGCCGCCCGCGCCGAGCTTTCGGCGGCGGAGGACGAGTGGCTGGAGCTGGAAGCGCGGCGCGAGGCGCTGGCCGCCCCGTGACGTCAACGCCGGGTTAACGCCGAAACGCGCACCCTGCAGCCGTTCTGCAACCGGAGCGGTCGCCATGCGCGCGCCCATCCCCGCCGCCCTCTTCGCCTGCGCGCTCGCGCTGGGCGTCGCCGCCTCGCGCGCGGACGCCCAGCCCCACACGACAGGCGCCCCCGACCGCTACGGATACGCTCCGCCCGATGCGCAGGTCACCATGGCGCGGCTGCGCGGGCGTGAGACGGCGGCGGCGCCCGCCTTCTCCGCCGCGGCGTCTCCCACCCTGCGGCTCCTGAGCTGGCCCGGCAAGGCGACGCCGGCCCTGCGCGCCGACGCCGCGCCGGCCGAGCCCGCGCCGGCGAGCGCGCCCGTGCTGCGGCCCGCGCGGGCGGCCGCGGCCGTCCGACGCGCTCCCGTGCGGGTCGCCTCCGCCCCCCCCGCTCCTGTCTGGACTCCGCGCCGCCGCGCGCCCGCGCAGGCGAGCGCCTCCGCGCCGATCGGCTATGCACCCGCCCGGCGGTTCACCGTCCCGGTCCCGAGCGCCCCGCCCCAGGGCTACGCCACGGCCGCGATATCAGCGCCGGGCATGACCCCGTCCGTCCCCGCCGCCGCTCCTGCGGGCGTGGGCGTCCTGCCGCCGCCGGTGCGGCCCTGGTACCAGCGCTGGCCCGAAGCCGCGTCGCCCGGCCCGTCGGCGTTCTCGGGCGTCGGCCCCTCGCTCGCCCCCGCGCCACCCGCGGCGCCGCCGCCCGCGGCCGCCGCGCCTGTCGCCGTGTTCTCCGCCCCGCGCCCCGCGGCCGCGCCGGCGGTGCGCACCGCTGCGCTCGCACCCGCAGGCGGCACGGCGCGCTACTATTCGCTGCACAAGCCCTACGGCCACGGGCCCGACCCGGCGCCCATCCCGCCCCAGTTCTTCGGGCCGACCGCCGACCTTTCGGCGCCTGAGACGCCCGAGCCCGCGCGCGCCACCCTGACGGCCAGCGCCAGCTCGGCCAGGGCGGCGGTCAACGCCGCCCGGCTGCAGCAGGGCGCGGCCGACTAGGCCCGCGGCTCAGCCGAAGCGGTCGCCCAAATAGACGCGACGCACCTCGGGGTCGGCCAGGATCTCGTCCGGCCGCCCCTCGAACAAGACCTCGCCGCCGTGGATGATCGAGGCGCGCTCGATGATGTCGAGCGTCTCGCGCACGTTGTGGTCGGTGATGAGCACGCCGATGCCACGGTCGGCGAGGTAGCGGATCACCTCGCGGATGTCGGTGATGGCCAGCGGATCGATGCCCGCGAACGGCTCGTCCAGCAGCATGAAGGCGGGCTCCGACGCCAGCGCCCGGGCGATCTCGCAGCGCCGCCGTTCGCCGCCGGAGAGCGCGGAGGCGGGTGACGCGCGCAGGTGCGCGATGCGCAGCTCCTCCAGGAGCTCGTCCACGCGCCGGCGCTGGCGACCGGGATCCGGCTCGCGCAGCTCGACCACCGCCAGCACATTCTCTTCCACCGTCATGCCGCGGAAGATGGAGGTCTCTTGCGGCAGATAGCCGACGCCCAGCCGCGCGCGCTGGAACATGGGCAGGGCGGTGATTTCGCCGCCGTCGAGCCAGATCGAGCCGTAATCGGCCGCGACCAGGCCGGTGATCATGTAGAAGCAGGTCGTCTTGCCCGCGCCGTTGGGTCCGAGGAGCCCCGCCACCTCGCCGCGCTTGAGGCTCAGGCTGACGCTCTTGACCACCGCGCGCCCGCGGAACGACTTGCCGATGCGGTCGACCTGCAGACCTTCGGCCGGGACGGCGCGAGGCGCCTTGGCGACGGGCGCCGTCGACTCGGCGGCGCGCGCCGGCGGCTCCGGCCGGACCCCGAGCGGCTGCAGGTCGCCGCGGCGGCCGACCGCGCGCGCGGAGGCGGCCTCGCGCTCCGGCGCGGGGAGGTCGGGCGCCCGGGGGGCGGGCGAGGGCGAGAGCGGCTGGAGCGCCGGACCGCCGAGCGGCTTCAGCTTCATGGCGGCGAGGTGCTGCGGGTCACGCCGCTCAGGGCCGCGCGGGACGCGGCCCCGCGGCCGCGAGGGGCGCCGCGGGGCTGGGCTCGTTGGGGTAGAAGACGCCGCGCGTGCGCTTGCCCTTGCCGCTGGTCAGCACAGCCTCGCCCGTCTTCTGGTGCATCACCACCCGATCGCCGGTGGAGACGCTCTTGCCCTGGGTCAGCACGACATTGCCCGTCAGGGTGATGCTGTCGTCGGCGGCGAGGTAGGTGCCGTGATCCCCCTTCGCCGCCTGGGCAGGGGTGACGTAGTAGACCGGACCCTCCGCCTCGATCCGCTCGATCCGGCCGAGTCCGCCGCCCGCGGTGGCGGCATGGTCGCCGCCCGCCTGCCCGCGCGGAGGGTAGAAGAGGTCGATCTGCGGCGAGCGCAGGCGGGCCTGGCCCTGGATCGCCTCGACGTTGCCCTTGAGCACCCAGTGGTCGGGGTTGGTCGACACCCGCGCCTGCGACTCGGCCGTGACGTCGATGGGCCCGCCGCCGCTCAGCATGCCGCCGGACGCGGGCGCGGCCGGAGGCGCAGGAGTCTGGGCGAGCGCCGGGCCGTCCGCGACAGCGCCCGCGCAGGCGATCAGCGCGATCGCGAGGCGGCGGTTCATGACGGCGGGCTCCCGTTGTTCAGGTGGGTGTGGACGTCGCCGGTGAAGACGACGTGCAGGCCCCGGTCGTGGATGGCATACGCCATGGCGCGGGTTCGTCCAAGCGGGCCCTCCCCACTGACCGCCGCATCGCCGTGCACGTCCAGCGTGTAGGTGTCGATGAAGGCGCGCTCGCTGCGGAAGGTGTAGCCCGAGCCGTCGGTGAACACGGTATGGCCGAACACCGACAGGAGGCGGGTGGCTTCGTTGAACGTGCCCGTGTCGCCGCGCAGGGTGGCCGGGGCGGGCTTGCCGACCTGGAGCAGCATGTCGGGCCGGGTGAGGTGGATGAGGTCGCTGTCGCGAGCGTCGCGCACCGCGCCGTCGGCCCCCAGCATATATGGCTTGCCGTGGTCGTCGCGGCCGATGAACCTGGGGCGGCTCATGCGGATCTCCTGGCCCGCGGTTGTGGGCCGAAGCATCTGGATGATCGCTCGCGCGGCGAGCCATCCGCCTACGCCCACGACGATCAGCGCCATAACCCACGGCGTGAGCCGGCGCAGCACCTGCACGCGCGCCGACCGACGCCGCCAGCGGTCCAGCCCGGTGGGCGGGGGCGTCGCCGGGGACGGGGGCGTCGCCGCGGGACCGCGCCTGAGGAAAGGCCCGCGCACGACCGCGGTCAGCTGTGGGCGAAGATGTCGACCTCCTCCCAGCCGGCGGCGTCCAGACGCGCGCGCCAGGGGAGGAAGCGGAACGCCGCTTGGGCCAGTTCGTAGCGCCCCTCGCGCCGGAGCATCTCGTCCAGCCGGTCGCGCAGGGCGTGCAGGTTCAGTACGTCGGAGGCCGCGTACTCTAGTTGCTCGGGCGTAAGCTCCGGCCGTCCCCAGTCGCTGGACTGCTGCGCCTTGGAGATGTCGATCCCAAGGAGCTCCTTGGTGACGTCCTTCAGCCCGTGCCGGTCGGTGTAGGTGCGCGCGATCTTGGAGGCGATTTTGGTGCAGTAGACGGGGGCGGTCTCGACGCCCAGGTCGACGAAGAACTTGGCGATGTCGAACCGGCCGAAGTGGAACAGCTTCAAGACGCCCGGGTCGGCCAGGAGCCGCTTGAGGTTGGGCGCGTCGTAGGCGGCGCGGTCGAGCTGCACGAGGTGCGCGTCACCGTCGCCCGCCGAGAGTTGCACGAGGCAAAGGGGGTCGCGCAGCAGGTTGAGGCCCATGGTCTCGGAGTCGACCGCCACCACCGCGCCGAGATCAAGGTCGCCGGGCAGGTCGCCGCGATGCAGGTGGAGGGTCATGCGATCCGCCGTGGCGCCGACGCGCCTACGCGTCCGGCGAATGCGCCGCGCGGTGGTGCCCAGGAGAGGACTCGAACCTCCACGGCCGTTAAGCCACTGGCACCTGAAGCCAGCGCGTCTACCATTCCGCCACCTGGGCACGGACCCGGCCGGTACGGGCCGGGGTCGCGCGAGCGGCGGTCTGTAGGGCGCCGCCCCCCGCGGGTCAACGTCCCGCCCCGGCCGGAGCGAGCCGCGGCGGGGGCGTGCGGCCGAGCTCCTCGAGCAGGCGCGCCATAAGGTAGATCCGAGGCGCGACCGTCGTGAGATCCAGATACTCCGCCTCGGAGTGGAAGCCGCCGCCCACCGGGCCCAGGCCGTCGAGCGCGGGCAGGCCGGCCTCATAGGCCAGCGCCGATTCCGACGCGCCGCCGTTGCCCTTGAAGGCCAGCGGCCGGCCGATCTCGCGGTAGATCGCGGCGGCGCGCGCCGCCAGCGCCTGGCTGCCGGGGTTGTCGGGCAGGGGCGGGAAGGAAGGGTCGCTCCTCACCTCCACCGTCGTGCCGGACACGGCGACTTCGCGGGCGGAGGCGCGCAGCTTGGCCTCGACCCCGTCGAACTCCTCGGCGCGGCGCACCCGCACGTTGACGTCGGCCGCGGCGAGGTCGGGGATGACGTTGACCCGGTCGCCCGCCTTGAGAGTGGTGAGGTTGGCGGTCAGCCCTTCGCCCGCGTGGGGCAGGGCGTCGACCGTGCGCAGCTGGTGGATCAGCTCCACCGCGGCGTTGCGCCCGTCCTGCGGAGCGACGCCCGCGTGCGCCGCCCGACCATGCACGACGATCTTGTAGGTGCGTGAGCCCTTGCGCCACACCGTCACCGCGTCCGGCGCGTCGCCCGGCTCCATGTTGAGCTCGACGTCGTGCTCGCGCGCGAGGCGCTCGATCACCGCGCGCGCCCCGGGGGAGCCCACTTCCTCGCCCGCCTCCAGGAGCAGCGTAACGCGGCCAAAGTCGCGCCACCCCGTGGCGTGCAGGAGCTCCAGCGCGGCCAGGGCGGTGACGCCGCCCGCCTTTTCGTCCGACACGCCCGGCCCGTAGGCGCGCCCGCCGTCGGTGCGGTAGGGCCGCCGCGCGACCGTGCCCGCAGGGAACACGGTGTCGACATGGGCGATGATCAGCACGCGTCCGCGCCCGGCTCCGGTCAGGGTCGCCACGAGGTTGGGCCCCGCCCGCGCCGGCGCCTCGGAGGGGACAACCTCCACCGCGAAGCCCAGCGCCTCCAACCGCGGCGCGAACAGCGCTTGCACCCGTGTCGCGCCCTCCGCATCGCCCGTGCCGCTGTCGATCGACACCGCGTCGCGCAGGAGCGCGAGCGCGCGGGGCTGGGCGGCCTGCGCCGCACGCCAGAGCGCGTCGCCTCCGGTGGGAGCGGCCGGCGTCGAGGTGGCGAGAAGGGCTGTGCAGGCGGCCAGGGCGGCGATTCGCATGGGGGCTCCGGATGTGCGCCGACGGAGCCTACACGCACGGCGCCGGACTTGCTCATGGCCCGGCATGTCCCGCTCCGACACCCCCGCGAGCCGCGGCGCGACCTCCCGACCGGAGAACCGCGAGCTCACCCGCCGTGCCCTGGCCCGGGCGGAAGCGGCCGGGTGGACACGTGCGCGTATCACCGCGCTTACGGGCGCGTCCTCGACGAACTCGACGAAGCTGTTCGACGGGCGCGCGGTGCTCGACATCGGGTTGTCGCTGGCCCTGGCCGACGCGCTCGGCCTCACGCTGGACGCCTTGTTCCGCCCCTTGCCGGGCGGCGGGGTGGCGGAGGAGGGCGCGCACTTCGACCGACGTACCCGGCGAGAACTCGACGAGGACGAGATCCTGCAGCGGCTCGCCGCCCTGCCGGACGAGGCGCACGCGGCGGCGGCGGCCGATATCCTGCGCCGACTGGCTGACGCGCCCTGAGCGCGTTTGCGCGCCTCCGGGCGTTCCTCTATCCGCAACCTGCTTAGGGCGGAGCGGGCGATGGCGGGTCTGGTCACGGTGGTCGGCGGCACGGGGTTCGTGGGCCGCTACGTCGTGCGCGCTCTGGCCCGCGCGGGCTGGCGCGTGCGGGTGGCGGCGCGCAACCCGGGCGCCGCGCCCGAGCTCAAGGTCATGGGCGACGTCGGGCAGATCGAGTTCGCGTCGGTCAACCTGCGCGACCCGCGCCGGGTGGCGCTGGCGGTCGCGGGGGCGTCGGCGGTCGTCAACCTGGTGGGCGTGCTGCAGGAAGGCGGCGCCCAGTCGTTCCAGGCGCTGCAGGCCGAGGGAGCGCGCACGCTGGCCCAGGCCGCGGCGGCCGCGGGCGTCGGCCGCTTCGTGCAGGTGTCGGCGATCGGAGCCGACGCGGGGAGCGCGTCGGCCTATGCGCGCACCAAGGCGCAGGGCGAGGCCGCCGTGCGCGCCGCCCTGCCCGGGGCGGTGGTGCTGCGCCCATCCATCGTGTTCGGGCCGGAGGACGACTTCTTCAACCGCTTCGGGGCCATGGCCGCGGTCAGTCCCGTGCTGCCGCTGATCGGCGGCGGGGCGACGCGGTTCCAGCCGGTGTACGCGGGCGACGTGGGCGAGGCCGTGGCCGCCGCCCTCGCCCGCGACGACGCGCCCGGCCGCACCTACGAGCTCGGCGGCCCGGCGATCGACACCTTCCGCGGGCTGATGGAGATCCTCCTGGAGACCACCGGCCGGCGCCGGTCGCTCCTGCCCATTCCGTTCCCGGTCGCGGGGCTGATGGCCAAGGGGGGCGACGTGGTGGCGAAGCTCGGCCTGCCCGCACCGATCACCAGCGACCAGCTCGAGCTTCTGAAGCACGACAACGTGGCCGATCCCGCCCTGCCCGGGCTCGAGGCGCTGGGCGTCGAGCCCACGGCGCTGGAGGCGGTCTTGCCCACCTATCTGTGGCGTTTCCGCTCGGGCGGGCAGTTCGCCCAGCCCGGCGGCTTCAACGCGTCGGCGCCGGACGCCGGTCCGCGCCGGCCCGAGGCCGACACCGGCCTGTCCGAGACGGGCGCGAACCACGCCTGAGCGCGCCGGAAGGCCGCGACCCTGCAGCCTAGAGACTCCGACGCCCGGACTCGGTAATAGCCGCGCATGAGCGCCGCCGCGCCCAACCTGAACCCGCGCGCCGCCGACCCCGCCGAGGGCGCGCGGCTGACCGAAGGCGTGACCAGCCTATCGGTGGCGACCGCCTGCGCGCTGACGCTGTTGAAGCTGGGCGTCTGGTGGGCGTCGGGCTCCGTCGCCCTGCTCGCGTCGACCGCCGACTCGGCGCTCGACCTCGTGGCCGCGCTCGCGACTTTCTGGGCGGTGCGCTACGCCATGGCCCCCGCCGACCGCGAGCACCGCTTCGGCCACGGCAAGGCCGAGGCCTACGCCAGCGTCGTCCAGGCGGGACTGGTCCTGCTGTCGGCGGTGGTGATCGGGCGCGAGGCGGTGACCCGGCTCCTCCACCCCGCCGCCATGCGCCAGGAAGGTTGGGCGGTGGCGGTGATGGCGGTCTCCATCGGCGCGACGCTCCTCCTCATGCGGGCGCAGAGCGTGGTGATCGCGCGCACGGGTTCGGTCGCGGTGAAGGGCGACCGCGCGCATTACGCGGCCGATCTCGCCTCCAATCTCGCGGCGGTGGCGGGGGTGATCGGCGCGCGGCTGACGGGCGACGCGCGGCTCGACGCCGGTGCGGGCCTCCTCGTCGCGGTGTGGCTCGTCTGGGGGGTGTTCGGTGTGCTGCGAGAGGCCTCGCGCCAGCTGATGGACCGCGAGATCTCCGAGTCCGACCGGCGCGAGATCATGCGGCTCGCGCTCGACGACGCCGACGTGTTCGGCGTCCACGAGTTCCGCACCCGCCAGTCGGGGCCGTTCATGCACGTGCAGATGCACATGGAGCTCGACCCCGAGCAGACGCTCGACCGGGCGCACCACGTGATCGAGCGGGCGGAGGCGCGCATCCTCGCCGCCTTCCCCGCGGCCGACATCATCATCCACGCCGATCCCTACGGCCGGGCCGAGCCGCATGGGCCGTTCGGCGACGAGGGCGCGCGCGTGCGGGCCGACGCCGGCTGAGCGGCGCGGGCTCAGCCGGGCGCGGCGTCGCTCAAGAGGTCAGCGATGCTGATGCGCGCCAGCCGATCGGCGGCGGCGGCGTCGGCGGCCTGGATGGCGGCGGACACCGCCTTGGGGATGTGCTCGCTCACCGGGCAGCCCTTGGCGCCCGGCGGCGGACAGCCGAGGCGCGCGCAGCCGTCCACCGCGCGCAGGACCTCGGCCAGGGTGATCTGGTCGGCCGGACGCTGCAGCCAGGCGCCGCCGGACGCCCCCGCGCGCGTGCCGATCAGCCCCGCCCGCGCCAGCATGGCGGTGACGCGGCGCACGACCACGGGGTTGGTCGGCACGGAGGCGGCGAGCTGGGCGCTCGGGGCGGCGGCGGCCGGCGTATAGGCCCCCAGGTGTGCCAGATAGGCCAGCGCGTGGGCGGCGACGGGAAAGCGCTGGCTGTCGGACATCTCGCGCGTAGATGTGGGGCGTGGGGGCGTTCGCGCCTATGGGGGCGATCGACGCGGGGCCGCGTTGAACCCATATGCGAATGGGAGTAACGCGGCGCGCCCTCCCGGCCGCCGGAGACGGGGGTGCGCGGGGTGGTCCCCGCGCTGCGCTCCGCGAAGGACCTGCATGACCGCTCCCGGCCCGGCCGCCGCCGCCGCCCCGGACTTACCGACTTCCGTCAATGCGCCGCCCGGCTCGCCGACCGATGTCACGCATCGCAACGAGGAAGCTGTGGCCCACGGGACGGCCAAGCCTGGCCAGGCCCACGCGGGCTACTGGCCGCTTGCGCTGGGATCGGTGGGCGTCGTCTTCGGCGACATCGGCACCTCGCCGCTCTACGCCTTCAACGCCGCCATCGGCCAGGCGCTGCACGACCGGCTGACCCGGGGCTCGATCCTGGGGGTGGTGTCGCTGGCGCTGTGGGCGCTGATCATCGTGGTGACGATCAAGTACGTCCTGTTCGTCATGCGCGCCGACAACAAGGGCGAGGGCGGCGTGCTCTCGCTGATGGCCCTGGCGCAGCGGGCGCTGGGCAAGCGCACCCGGCTTGTGTTCGTCATGGGGCTGACCGGCGCGGCGCTGTTCTACGGCGACAGCATCATCACCCCGGCCATCTCCGTCCTCGGCGCCTTTCAGGGGCTGAAGGACATACCGGGGCTGGGCGAGGTCGTGACCGAGCGCGAGGTGACGCTGTTCGCCTTCGTGCTCCTGGTGCTGCTGTTCGCCGTGCAGTCGAGGGGCACGGCCAAGGTGGCGCGGCTGTTTGGGCCGGTGATGGTGGTCTGGTTCCTGTCCATCGCCGCGCTCGGCCTCGTGCACATCAAGGACGACCCGGGCGTGCTGTTCGCGCTGTCGCCCCACTTCGCGGTGGAGTTCATGATCCGCCACGGGCTGACGGGCTTTTTGGTGCTGGGCTCGGTGTTCCTGACCGTCACGGGCGCTGAGGCGCTCTACGCCGACATGGGCCACTTCGGGCGCTGGCCCATCCAGTCGGCCTGGCTGTTCTTCGCCCTGCCGTGCCTGGCGGTGAGCTATCTCGGCCAGGGGGCGTTCGTGCTCAAGGCGCTGGCCTACGCGCACGACCACCACGTCGCCTTTAAGAACGCCGACTGGTTCTTCGTGATGATCCCTACCGCCATCCGCCTGCCCATGGTGGGCCTGGCGGTGTTCGCCTCCGTCATCGCCAGCCAGGCGGTGATCACCGGCGCCTACTCGCTGACACAGCAGGGCATTCTCCTCGGCCTTATGCCGCGGATGGACGTGCGCCGCACCTCCGAGACGCAGAGCGGCCAGATCTACCTGCCCCAGGTCAACCGCATGCTGATGATCGGCGTCCTGGTGCTGGTCCTGGTGTTCCAGACCGCCGACAACCTGACCAACGCCTACGGTCTGGCGGTGACGGGCACCATGGTGGTGACCACCGTCCTGGCCTACATCGTCGCCCGCCGCATGTGGGGATGGCGCAAGCTCTACGCCCTGGCGCTCACCGGGCCGCTCCTCGTGCTCGACCTCGTGTTCCTGACCGCCAACGGGCTGAAGATCGCCTCGGGCGGTTGGCTGCCGCTGCTGATCGGCGGCTCCCTGTTTCTGGTCATGTCGACCTGGGTCCGCGGGTCGCGCATTCTCACCGACAAGACGCGGCGCGACTCGATCGCCATGAGCGACCTCATGGCCATGCTGAAGGCCCGCGCGCCCCACCGCGTGCCCGGCACCGCCATCTTCCTGACCTCCGACCCCGAGACCGCCCCGGTCGCGTTGATGCACAACCTCAAGCACAACAAGGTGCTGCACGAGAAGAACGTCATCCTGACCGTCGTCACCGCCGAGACGCCGCGCGTGAAGGATTGCGACCGCGTGCGGGTGGAGCCCGTCAGCGACGATTTCAAGAAGATCGTCATCAGCTACGGCTTCATGGAAAGCCCCAACGTCCCCAAGGCGCTGGGGCTCGTGCGCAAGCAGGGCGTGCGCTTCGACATCATGGCCACGAGCTTCTTCCTCGGCCGCCGGTCGGTGGTGCCCTCGGCGCAGAGCGGCATGCCGCTGTGGCAGGACCGGCTCTACATCTTCCTCCTGAAGAACAGCGCCAACCCGACCGAGTTCTTCAAGATCCCGCCGGGCCGCGTGGTCGAGCTGGGAGCCCAGGTCACCGTCTGACGCGGGCGGGGCGGGGCGCGACCGCGCGCCGCGGGGTGTCAAGCGCGAAGGGCTGTGGATAAGCCGCGTTCACGACTCGGCAACCGATTCAGCTTCCATCATGTTGTGAGCCGACACGGCTCTCACACTAGATGTAGGTGGTCCTCTCCATGGCGGACGCGGCTCTGAAGCAGGCTCCCTCCTCGGCCCCGCGTCCCTCGCGCCCGGCCGCCGCCGGTCCGCAGCTCACGCTGGTGCGCAAGGTCGAGGTGGACCGCTCGCGAGACGAGCTCCTGACCGACTTCGGCCGCACGACGCTGGAAGACCGCTACCTCCTGCCCGGCGAGAGCTATCAGGACATGTTCGCGCGGGTGGCCACCGCCTTCGCCGACGACGCTGACCACGCCCAGCGCATCTACGACTACATCTCGCGCCTGTGGTTCATGCCGGCCACCCCCGTACTCTCCAACGGCGGCGCCGACCGGGGCCTGCCGATCTCGTGCTTCCTCAACGCCGTGCCCGACAGCCTCGACGGCATCGTCAGCGTCTGGAACGAGAACGTGGCGCTGGCGTCCAACGGCGGCGGCATCGGCACCTACTGGGGCGGCGTGCGCTCCATCGGCGAGAAGGTGAAGGGCGCGGGCCAGACCTCGGGCATCATCCCCTTCATCCGCGTGATGGACAGCCTGACGCTGGCCATCAGCCAGGGTTCGCTGCGCCGCGGATCGGCGGCCGTCTACCTCGACGTGCACCACCCCGAGATCGAGGAATTCCTCGAAATCCGGAAGCCCTCGGGCGACTTCAACCGCAAGAGCCTGAACCTCCACCACGGCATCTCAATCACAGACGAGTTCATGGAGGCGGTGCGCGACGGAATTCCCTTCGCCCTGCGCTCGCCCAAGGACGGCGCGCCCGTGCGGGCGGTGGACGCGCGCCAGTTGTGGCAGAAGATCCTGGAGATCCGCCTGCAGACGGGGGAGCCCTACCTCCTCTTCACCGACACGGTGAACCGCTCCATGCCCGCCCACCAGCGCGAGCTGGGGCTGAAGGTGCGCCAGTCGAACCTGTGCTCGGAAATCATGCTCCACACGGGCCGCGACCACCTAGGCGTGGACCGCACGGCGGTGTGCTGCCTGTCGTCGGTCAACGCCGAGACGTTCCTGGAATGGCGCGACCATCCCCGTTTCGTCGAGGACGTGATGCGCTTCCTCGACAACGTGCTGCAGGACTTCATCACCCGCGCGCCCGCGGCGATGAGCGCTGCGGTCTACGCCGCGATGCGCGAGCGCTCGGTGGGGCTCGGGCTGATGGGCTTCCATTCCTTCCTGCAGGCGCAGAACGTACCTTTCGAGAGCGCGCTGGCGAAGTCGTGGAACATGCGCATCTTCAAGTCGCTGCGCCGCGCCGCCGACGCCGCGTCGGTCAAGCTCGCCGAGGAGCGCGGGCCGTGCCCGGACGCCGCCGACCGCGGCGTGATGGAGCGCTTCAGCCACAAGCTCGCGATCGCGCCCACGGCCTCGATCTCCATCATCTGCGGCGGCACGAGCGCGGGCATCGAGCCCATCCCGGCCAACATCTACACCCACAAGACGTTGTCGGGCTCGTTCGCGGTCAAGAACCCCTACCTCGAGCGGCTCCTCGAGACGAAGGGGCTGAACACCGACGCGACCTGGAGCTCGATCCTGGAGAACCAGGGCTCGGTCGTGCACCTGCCCGAGCTCTCGGCCGACGAGAAGGATGTGTTCAAGACCGCGTTCGAGATCGACCAGCGCTGGGTGATCGAGCTCGCCGCCGACCGCACGCCGATGGTCTGCCAGGGCCAGTCCGTGAACGTCTTCCTCCCAGGCGACGTCGACAAGTGGGACCTGCACATGTTGCACTGGACGGCGTGGGAGCGCGGCTGCAAGTCGCTCTACTATCTCCGCTCCAAGTCGGTGCAGCGCGCCGCCTTCGCCGGCGCCGACCCCGCTGTCGAGGCCGCCGTCAGCGCGCAGGCCGCGGCGCCCAAGGACTACGAGGAGTGCCTCGCCTGCCAGTAGAGCGCCGACATTCGACCCGACGCGTGGTTGGCCTGGGGCTCGCTGGTGCGCTCATGCTGGCCGGGATGGCGGGAGCCCAGAGCGCGGCGAACTACAACGGCGTCACGCCGGAGCACTTTCAAGGCTACCGAGCCGACGCCGCCGAAATTCCGACCGATCGAGCGCTTTCTGACGAGGATCGGGCTCGGATCGCGCTGAACGCCTATGCGCAATGCCTCGTGCGCTATGACCGCCGACAGGTTGAGCACGCGCTGGCGGCATCCGTGGCCAGCGCGCCGAGTCAGGCGGCGATGCGAGGCGTGGCCTACGACGGTTGTCTGTTCGAGGGGATGCTGGCCATACCCGTCCCTGTGTTTCGCGGCGCTCTGTTCGGCGCCCTCTACCGCAGGGATTACGGCCCTACGTCGGGCGGCATAGGCCCGCGGCCGCTCGACTTCTCGCAGGACGGAGCGGATGTGGGCGAGGCCGACGGCCGGCGATATGTCGGCCTGCACAGGTTCGCTGATTGCGTGATGCGCGGAGCGCCCAGCGACGTCCGGACGGCGTTGTTTGCCACGCCGGCCAGTACGACGGAGGCGACCACCCTCTCGGGGCTCTCTCCCGCCATGTCGAACTGCGTGGTTGCGGGCCTGAAGCTCAGCTTTACGCGAACGATGCTGATCGGGCTGTTGGCTGAGGTCGCCTATCGCGAGGCTCGATCGGCCGCCGCCCTAGAACCGGCAAGGCGCCCTGGGGCTCCCCACTGAGAGCCCCCCGAGGCGCACGGCGAGCCGGGCTGCGGACGTCCGCAGCCCGGCCCCGACCGTACGTTATGCCGCGATCTCGTCGGCCCTGCGCTTCGCCCGGCGCAGGGCGACCCCGGCCAGGCCAGCGCCCAGGATCATCAGCGCCCACTCCGAAGGCTCGGGCGCGGCCGAGCCGATCTGGGCGAAGAGACCGCCATTCTGGTAGACCAGCGAGGCGTCGAGGCCTCGGCCGAGGCCCGTGAAGTCCACGTTGGCGAACTCGCCGGTGTAGCCGCCGTCGAAGGCGATCAGCTCCAGGAGGCCCTTGGTCGCGCCGTCGAGGTCCACGTCCAGCCCGCCGCCCAGGAGCGCCGACCCGAAGAGCGTCAGGAGGTCGCCCTGGTGCAGGTCGAGGAAGCCCGCCGTCTCGCTGAAGGCGCCGTGGATGCCGAGCGCCGACTGCACGTCCAGCACGCCGCCAGCGATGGTGACGTCGCCCGTGCCCAGCGCGGTGTTGGAGAGCGCGATCAGGGTGCCGCCGTCGACGGTGGTGCCGCCCGAGTAGCTGTTGTCGCCGTAGAGCGCGAGCGAGCCCGTGCCCTCGTGCGTCAGGCTGCCCAGGCCCCCGATGTCGTTCATGTACTCGTCGTAGGCGCTGAAGCCGCCCTGCGAGGCGTCCTGGTTGATCGTCACCGCGTGGTCGAAGGCGCCGTAGCCGCCGCCCGCCTTGTAGAGGTTGAGCCGCGCCCAGCCGGAGCCGTTGTCGAGCGCCTGGCCCGAGGCGATCTCGGTGGTGGCCAGGACCGAGCGGCGCTCGGCGGCCGACAGGTAGCCGAACCGCGTGGCCAGGAGGACTTCCGCCCCCTGGGGCACGACGGCGGCCAGGGTCGTGTCGCCGGTCGCGGGCAGGCCGTAGGTCATGCGGTAGTTCGCGGTGGCCAGACCCGTCTTGTAGTCGGCGTAGCGCTGCTGGCTGGGCGCGCCGGTCAGCCCCGCGCACGCCGCGACCGACTGGCCGCACGCCTGCGAGATCAGGCTGCGGAACGCGCTCGAGAAGCTCGCGAACACCGTCGAGCTGGCGTTGGCGGTGGTGTAGTTGGGGTTGTCGTTCATGATCTGCGCCACCTGCTGGGTGGCGAGGATGCGGCCGCCGATCACGTCCATGGCGTAGTGCGCGCCGACGACCACGCGGCTGTAGCCGTAGTCGAGACCCCGCGCGATCGCCGAGCTGTACGCCTCCGGCACCGCCATCGCCTCCAGCAGCGCCTCGGTCGTGCCGTAGGTGGTGTGGCCGCTCGGGAAGGCGGAGTTGGTGGTGAGCTGCGAGTTGTACTGTAGGGCGAACTGGTCGATCTGGTTCGGCCGCACCTGGTAGGGGCGGCTGTTGCCGTTCGGGTTCAAGGGATACACGGTTCCGCCCGGCACCGGCAGGTAGCGCTGGTCGTAAGTGTTGAAGGTTCCGCCCGCGGGTAGCGGGATGTTGGTCACCGGGTTGACGTTGCCCTGCTTGCCGTTGGCGAAGAACGTCTTGTCGAAGGCGCTGGCCCCGCCGGTCACACCGGTGAAGCCGCTGAAGCCCTGGGCCACGGCGGCGAAGCGGGGGTCGTTGGCCGGGATCGAGCTCGAGCCCTTGGGCGTGGCCGGAACGCCCACGGGGCTGTCGTCGATGATGTAGAGGCTGTTGTACGCCGTGGAGATCTTGGAGCCGAGGCCGCTGCTGAACTGCCAGCCATAAGTCCCGTCGATCAGGATGTCGTTGACCGCGCGGGTGCGGCGCGCGCTGTTCGCGCTGTTGTTGACGTAGATGGAGGTGGCGAGGTTGGCGTCCAGCGCCGCCTGGCCGGCCGCCGTGTTGTTCAGCGTGGTGAAGGTGAGCAGAAGCTCGGCCGCGTCGACCTGCTGCTGGGTCGCCGTGTAGTCGCTCGCGTGGGCGCCCGTCGCCGCCAGGGCGAGGGCCGCCAGAGACACCGCTCCAAAGATCCGCATGACCGTCCACCCCGTGCCGATCCGCGCGCCGCGGAGGCTCGGGAGGGTTAATAGGGTGTCAATGTGACGCGCTGATCACGGCGCCGAGCTTTCGCCGGAATTCGCCCCGATGGCGATTGGACGGCTAAGCCGCGCGCGGTTCGGCGGCTGCGGCGGGCCCGGCGGGCGCGGGGCGGATCACCTCGGCCGAGAAGCGTTCCATCTCCTCCAGCTGCGGGCTCATCTGCAGGAGGAGGAGGTCGAGGCCCACCGCCTCATAGGCCGCGATGCGCTCACGCAGCTGGTCGGGCGTGCCGACGAGCCCCGCGCGCAGGCCGCGGTTGGAGACGGAATACTCCTGCACCTTGAGTTCGCGCTCCAGTTCGGTGCCCGATAGCCACTGGTCGAAATTGGCGAAACCGGGGGCGGCGGGATCGAGCGTGGTGATGCGCTCCACCTCGCGGCGCGCCTCCGCTTCGGTCGAGCGCACGATGGCGTAGGCGGCCATGCCGTAGCGCATGGGCGGCAGGCCCAGCGCCTCGCGCCGGGCGCGCATGTCGGCGATCTTGGGGGCGATCACCTCCGGCGGGTCGCCGTGCATGACGTAGGCGTCGCACTGGCGCGCGATCATCGCCTTGGCCGCCTCGCTCTCGCCGCCGGCGTAGACCACGGGCGGGCGCACGGGCTTGGGCTCGCACACCGCGTTTTCCAGCCGGTAGCGCTTACCCGCGTGGGTGAAGCGCCGCTCGCGCCACAGGCCGTGCACCACGTCCAGCCACTCGGATGTGCGGCCGTAGCGGTCGTCGTGCTGGTCGAAGGGCAGGCCGTAGCTCGTCGCCTCCTCCGCCCACCAGGACGAGACCACGTTGAGCGACAGGCGCCCGCCCGCGATCCGGTCGATGTTGGCCGCCGCCTTGGCGAAGAGCGCGGGCTGGTGGAAGTTGGGGCGGACCGCGACCATCAGCTCCAGGCGCTGGGTCACCGCCGCCGCCGCCGCCGCCGTCGACCAGGCGTCGAGCGCCGGGGCCTCCACCCCCTTGATGTCGTTGAGGTTCAGCTCGGCGATCAGCGTCAGGTCGTAGCCGATCTCCTCCGCGCGGGTGAGGAGGCGGCGCATGTAGGGCCAGCTGGCCTCCATGCCCTCGTCGCGCACGTTGCGCAGCCAGCCGCCGAACACGGGAGCCCAGAATCCGTAGCGCATGGTGTCAGGCGGCCTCCCGCCGCGTCCGCCCGATCTCGCGCGCGATCATGTCGACCAGAGGCTCGTGCGGGTCGAAGCCCAGGACCTCGAGCGGGTTGGCGACGAAGTTCGACAGGGCGTTGATGTCGTAGAACCGGGGCGTCCCGTCCCGGTCGTCGATCATGTACTCGATCCCGCCCACGTCCAGGTGCGCCGCGGCGGCGACGGCCTCCACCGCGCGCACGATCTCGGCGGGCGGCTCGAACCGCTCGATGGTGATCGCCACGCCCTGGTCGGCCCGGTCGGCGGCGCAGACGTCGGCGGGGCAGAGGTCGAAGGTCGAGCCCGCCCCCGTGAGCTTCAGCGCGTAGAGGAAGCGGCCGCCCAGCGTCTCGCAGCGGTAGACCACAGCGTCGCGCGCGGGCACGTACTCCTGCACCAGCGCCACGCCGTTCACCCCCACGGGCGTCGAGCCCTCCTCGGCGTAGAGGGCCAGATCTCGGGCGTCGTCGTAGCGCACCATGCCCGCGCCCGACCCGCCGATGTCGGCCTTGACCATCACCGGCCAGCGCAGCTCCGCGGCGGCGCGCGCCACGTCCGCCCGGCGGTGCACCACGCGGGTCGCGGGGGTGGCGAGCCCGAGGGCGGCGAACAGCGCGTGCTGGCGCGCCTTGGAGCTGTCGAGCGTCAGCGCCGCCGAGCCGTTCAGCACCCGCGCGCCCGCGTGCTCGTAGTGCGCCAGGAGCGCCTGGGCGTAGAAGATCGGGTGCTCCTCCTGGCGCAGGAAGCTCGACATGGCGAGCCGATTGAACACCACGGGCGCGGGCAGGCCCCGGTCGGCCGGGTCGAACACGTGGTCCTCGAAGCGTACGGCGTCGTAGCCGATCCCGCGTCGGTCCAGCGCCGCCCACAGCGGCCGAAACCACTCGGGATGTTCGTAGAGGACGAGGAGGTCGGGCATACGGCGATGCTAGCTCACCAGGGCCGGGCGCGTCAGCGTCAGCCCTTGCGGGGGGTGTCGCCCATGCGCTCGGCCATGGCTGTGGCCCCCGCATCGTCCGCGGCGATGTCGCTCCCGCCGGGCGCGGCGGCCGTACCTTTCACCGCGCGGAAGCCCTCCACGAGATCGTCGGCCGGCGCGGTGTCGTCGCGCACGCCGGCGATTTCCTCGGCGTCGCCCTCGGGGGAGGAGAACGGATCGGGGGCGTCTGGCATGGGGGGCTCCGGGCGAGGGTTCGCCCGACTAGCGCGGGGGGCCGCCGGGCGTTCCCTCGGCGCGGGCCCTCGGCGCGGGCCCTCAGCGCGGGCCCGCCCGGCGCTGCGCCCGGTCGAGCGCCCTGCGGTAGCGACGGATCTCGTCGGACAGCCCCGAGCACAGGTCGTCGTACTCGCCGTAGATGCGCACTTCGCAGCTGTCGTGGAACGAGCGGCGGAGCTCCTCCAGTCCCTCGGGCGTGGGCGTGGAGGGGTCGGGCGTCGACGTGGCGACGGGCGGCCCCGCCGACGCCGACGCCGCCGGCGCGGCGGTGGACACCTGGGCGAGCGTGACGAGAAAGGCGAGCATGGCGGGCCTGAACACCGGAAGCGCCCGACATCATCGCGGCTTGGTGGCGGGGGTGAGGCGCCCCGCTCAGGCCGCGCGAGCCGCCGCCGCCACGCCCGGCGCGTCCAGCGCGGCGGTCATGGCGGCCAGCAGGCGATCGGACTGGATGGGCTTCTCCACCACATCCTGCATGCCCGCGGCGATGTAGAGGCGCGCGACATCGGCGTCGGCGTTGGCGGTCAGGGCGATGATCGGCATGCGTCCGACCGCGCCGGTGGTCGCGCGGATGGCGCGGGTGGCCTCCACGCCGTCCATGCGGGGCATGCGGATATCCATCAGCACGAGGTCGAACGCGCCCGTGCGCGCCATCTCCACGGCCTCCACGCCGTCGGCCGCGACCTCCGAGCTCGCGCCGAACATGCGGCACAGCGTCTGGGCGACCACGCGGTTGGTGGCGTTGTCGTCGACCACGAGCACGTGCGCCGCGCGGGGCAGGGTGCGTGTGGGCGGCGCCGTGGCGGCGGATCCCCCGTCGCCGTCGGCCGCCGCGAACGGGAGCAGGAGCTCCAGCACGAGGGTGGCGCCGCGGCCGGCGTTGTTGCGGGCGTAGAGACGGCCGCCCAGGGCTGTGGCGATGCGACGCGAGACCGCGAGGCCCAGCCCCGCCCCGCCCATGGCGCGGCCGAGCTCGGTCTGGGCGAAGGGCTCGAACACGCGCTCCAGCATGTCGGGCGCGATCCCCGGTCCCGTGTCGCGCACCTCGGCGGTCACCGACAGCCCGTCCGCGCCCGGCCGCGCCGACACGGCCAGCTCGACCGCGCCGCCGGCCGCGAACTTGAGCGCGTTGCCGAGGAGGTTGTTGAGCACCTGGCGCAGGCGCACGCCGTCGACCACCGCGCAGGCGCCCGGCTCGCCCGAATAGCTCACGTGCAGCCGCACGCCGTCGGCCACGGCCCGCGGACGCCACAGCGCCTCCAGCTCGTCGAGGAGCGGGCGCAGAGGCTCGGGCGCGGCGGAGAGCGCCAGGGCGCCGCCCTCGCCGCCGCCCCTGTGCAGGTCGAGCGCGTCGGTGAGGATGCGCAGGAGGTTGCGGCTCGACTCGACCACGGTGCGGGCGAGACGGGCGGCTCCGGGCGGCAGCGCCTCGCCCTGTAGAAGCTCGGCCACGGCCAGGACGCCGTTCAAGGGGGTGCGGATCTCGTGGCTGAGCACGGCCACGAAGCGGTTCGACGCCTCCACCTCGGCGCGCGCCGAGGCCATCTCCCGCGCGGCCGCGGCCTCGCGCGCCGCCAGCTCGCGGCGCAGCGCCGCGACCAGCGTCGCGGGGGGCGGCGCGTCCGGGAGGGGGTCCGCCAAGGCGGCCAGAAGGGTGTCGACTGCGGTCATGGGCGCTCGGTGATCGGGGTTCCGTAACCCCGCGCGTCTTGCCCCCATCTTAAAGCAAGCCGCGCCCTCGACTTTTTTGGCTCTCGGCTTTTTTGGCGCGCGGCTCCCGGCGGTGCTAGACACCGCGCCCGGCCCTCCCCGGCCGAGCTCGCCGACGCCTCCGATGCCAACCTCCCCCGCGCCCGCCCCCGATCAATCCGCCGCGCTCGTGCTCCATTCGGGCGGGCAGGACAGCTCGACCTGCCTCGCCTGGGCGCTCGAGCGCTTCGACCACGTTGAAACGGTGGGCTTCGACTACGGCCAGCGCCACGCGGTCGAGCTGGAGGCGCGGCTCGCCGTGCGCGACGCCCTGGCCGGACGCTTCCCTGCGTGGCGCGCGCGCCTGGGCCCCGACCACCTCCTGAACATCGCCTCCTTCGGCGCGGTGGCTGAGAGCGCGCTGACCGCCGACCGCGCGATCGAGATGGACGCGCGGGGGCTGCCCTCCACCTTCGTGCCCGGGCGCAACCTCGTGTTCTTCGTCTACGCCGCGGCCCTGGCCGACCGGCGGGGGATCGACGTGCTGGTTGGGGGCATGTGCGAGACCGACTTCTCCGGCTATCCCGACTGCCGCCGCGACACGCTCGACGCGCAGGAGAGCGCGCTTCGCCTCGGCATGGCGCGGCCGTTCCGGATCGACACGCCGCTCATGCGGCTCACCAAGGCGCAGACCTGGGCGCTGGCGCACGAGCTGGGCGGCGATGCGCTGGTCGACCTGATCGTCGAGGAGAGCCACACCTGCTACCGCGGCGAGCGGGGCGTGCGGCACGCCTGGGGCTACGGCTGCGGCGACTGCCCGGCGTGCGAGCTGCGCGCGCGGGGCTGGGCGGAGTGGCAAGGCGAGGCGGCGGCCGCCGAGCCGGCCCGATGAGCTACGCCGTCAAGGAGCTCTTCCTCACCCTGCAGGGCGAGGGCGGCCAGGCGGGCCGCGCGGCGGTGTTCTGCCGCTTTGCGGGCTGCAACCTGTGGAGCGGGCGCGAGAGCGACCGCGCCGCCTCCGCCTGCACCTTCTGCGACACCGACTTCGTCGGGCTGGACGGGCCGGGCGGCGGCCGCTTCGCCCACCCCGACGCCCTGGCCGAGGCGGCGGCGTCGCTCTGGCGGGGCGACGACGCTCGGCTGGTGGTCTGCACGGGCGGCGAGCCGCTCCTGCAGCTTGACCCGGCCCTGATCGACGCCTTCCACGCGCGCGGCTTCGAGGTGGCGGTGGAGACCAACGGCACCCTCGCCGCGCCGGCCGGCCTCGACTGGATCTGCGTCAGCCCCAAGGGCGCCACACCGCTGGCGCAGACCGAGGGCGAGGAGCTGAAGCTTGTCTTCCCCCAGCCGGACGCGCCTCCGGACCGTTTCGAGGCGCTGAACTTCCGCCGCCTCCTCCTGCAGCCCATGGACGGCCCCGACCGACTGGCCAATACGCAGGCGGCGGTGGAGTACTGCCTTCTCCACCCCCGCTGGCGCCTGAGCGTGCAGACGCACAAGTACATCGGCATCGCCTGACGCTCCTGCCGTGACGCCCCTCCGCTTCTCCATCACCCGCCGCGCGCACTTCGATGCGGCGCACTACCTCGACCGCGGGCCGCGGGGCGAGTACCGGCGGCTGCACGGCCACTCCTTCGAGGTGGAGGCGACCGTCTCGGGGCCGCTGGTCGAGCCGCACGGCTGGGTCGCGGATCTCGGCGCCCTGAACGAGGCGCTGGCCGCCACCGCCGCCGAGCTCGACCACGGGCTCCTGAACGAGCACCCGGGGTTGGAGACCCCCACGCTGGAGCGGCTCTGCCTCCACTTCGCCGAGCGGCTGCGGCCGGCCTTTCCGGGATTGTCGCGGATCGTGGTGGCGCGGCCCACCATCGGCGAGCGGTGCGCGCTCGACCTCGCCCCTCTCGACCCGGGTTCCCTCGACCTGGCCCCTCTCGACCTGGATCGGGCGGGCGGCTAGGGCGGGCGCGGCCGCGGGTCGGTCGGAGCGGAGGGCAAGCCATGGCCGAGGTTGTGGAGCGCGCGCGGCGCTGGATGCTGGACGCCGCCCTGCCGTTCTGGACCGCGCACGGCCAGGACGACACGGGCCTCTTCTACGAGCAGACCGACCTCTCCGGCCGGCCCGACCCCGGCGGCCAGCGCCGCATGCGCGTGCAGGCGCGCCAGACCTACTGCCTGGCGCACGCGCGCCGCATGGGCTGGCACCCCGCGCCGGGGCTGGAAGTTGGGTTCGACCGCTTCGTCGAGACCTGCTGGTCGCCCGACGGCCGCCCGGGCTTCGTCGACCTGCTCAATCCCGACGGCTCGGTGAAGGACGCGCAGCGGGACGCCTACGACCACGCCTTCGCGCTCTTCGCCCTGCAGGAGGTGCACCGCACGTTAGGCGATCCGCGGGCGCGCGAGATTTGCGACGCGACGCTTAAGTTCATGGACGCCGACATGGCGGGACCGGTCGGCGGCTATCTCGAGAGCCTGCCGCCGGCGCTGCCGCGGCGCACCAACCCGCACATGCACCTCCTGGAGGCCATGCTGGCGTGGGACGACGCGACCGGCGACGCCGATTTCGGCCGGCGCGCCGACGCCTTCATAGGGCTGTTCGCCGACCACTTCTACGACGCCGAGACCGGCTCGCTGGGCGAGTACTTCACCGAGGACCTCCAGCCCGCGCCCGATCCCGCGGGCGCCTCGCGCGAGCCTGGCCACCACTTCGAATGGACCTGGCTCCTGCACACCGCCAAGGCGCAGGGCCGCCGCGACGAGACGGACAAGGCCGCGCGGCTCTACGGCTGGGGCGAGGCGCACGGGCTCGACCGCGAGGGGCTGGCCGTGGACGAGTGCGACCGCTCGGGCGCGGTGCGCCGCGCCACGCGCCGCTGTTGGGTCGAGTGCGAGCTGATGAAGGCGCACCTCGTCATGGGCGACAAGGAGAAGGCGCACGCCGTGGCGGCCAAGATCCTGGACGAGTACCTGGCCACCGACGTGCCGGGCATCTGGATCGACGTGTTCGACGGCGAGGGCCGGCCGGACGCCAAGGAGGCGCCCGCCAGCACCTTCTACCACCTGATGGTCGCCTTCGATCAGCTGTTCCAGCACGGGTGAGCGCAACCATCACGACGGCGCGTTGACACCGCTGTCCTTCCCTCGGCACACAGGCGGGCCGAAGAACCTCCCCGCGTGCAGGGGAGGCGGGCGGGGACACGCAAGAGCATGGCTCATGGAGCGACGGCGCCCCGAATGGCGGCGGGGGCGGCGGCTGGGGCGGCGCAGGGGGGTGGGCGCGCCTCCAGCCGGCTGATGCCGGTGACCATGGCGCTGTTCTTCGCCTTCGGCTTCTGCACCGTGCTCATCGACACGCTGACGCCCAAGCTGAAGTCGATGTTCAGCCTGAACTACACGGAGGTGGCGCTGACGCCCTTCGTGTTCTTCGGCGCCTACTTCCTGATGTCCATGCCGGCGGCCTGGCTCCTCACCCGGCTGGGCTACCTCAAGAGCATCACGGTCGGGCTGGTGGTCACCGCGATCGGGTGCCTGCTCTACACGCCGGCGGCGACCACGGGGGAGTACTCGGCCTTCCTGGGCGCGACCTTCGTGATGGCGAGCGGCATCACCTTCGTGCAGGTGGCGGTGAACCCGCTCACCGCCATGATCGGCGATCCACGCCACTCCCACAGCCGGCTGACGCTGGGGCAGGCGTTCAACTCGCTGGCGACCACGATCGGGCCCCTGTTCGGCGCCTTTTTGATCCTCGCCAACACCCGCACTCCGCCCGACCCGGCCACCACGGCGCCCGCGGTCATGGCCGCCTTCCGCCGGGAGGAAGCGCACGCGGTGCAGGGCCCGTTCCTGGCGATCGCGGTGGCGGTGCTCCTGCTCGCGGGGGCCTGCGCGCTCTTCTACAAGCTCTCGCCCGTGGTGCGGCGGGAGGGCGGCGGCAGCTACGGCCGGGTGCTGAAGAGCCCGCGCCTCCTGTTCGGCGTGGTGTCGATTTTCGTCTACGTGGGCGCGGAGGTGGCCATCGGCTCCTTCCTGACCAACTACCTCCTGCAGCCGGGCGTGGCGGGCGGCGCCATCGGCCGCTACGCGGCGGCGCACGGGCGCGGGCCGCTCGAGATCGCCGGCCGCCTCGTCAGCATTTACTGGGGCGGGGCGATGGTGGGCCGCTTCCTCGGAACCGCCATCCTGCGCCGGTTCCGTGCGGGCTCGGTCCTGACCGCCGCCGCGGCCTGCGCAGCTCTCCTCGTCTGCCTCTCGGCCTTCGGGACGGGGCTTCCGGCGGCGGTCGCGATCCTGTCCGTCGGACTGTTCAACTCCATCATGTTCCCGACCATTTTCACCTTGGCGATCGAGGACTTGGGCGACGACGCGCCCGCGGGATCGGGCCTCTTGTGCCTGGCGATCTTCGGCGGCGCGGTGGTGCCCTATGTCGTCGGCAAGATGGCCGACGGCGCGGGGCTGGCGGTCGCCTTCCTCGTGCCCGTGCTCTGCTACGCGGTGATCGCCCTCTACGGCTGGGCCGCGCGCACCGGCTGGGTCGACCGCCGCGCCGCCCGCGAGACGGTGGGAGAGGTCCTGGGCTGACGCGCACGGCGGGGGTGCGCGTCAGCGAAGGCGCGCCTATGTGGGCGCACCCGTCCCGCCGGAGCCGCCCTTGGCCGACGACGCCGCCTTCGCCCCGCCCGCCGCCGGCCGCTGGGCGCGCGCGCCCTTCCGCCGGGCCGTGTTCGTCTGTGGCAAGTGCGCGAGGAAGCTCGACGGCGAAGGCTTCGGCCCGGACGGCGACCGCCCGCTGCGCAAGGCGCTGAAGCGCGCGGCTCGGCTCGGCTTCTGGGGCGCCAAGGTGCGGGTGGTGGAGACCGCCTGCCTCGACCTCTGCCCCAAGCGCCGCCAGGTGGTCTCCGCCCCCGGGGCGCTCGGCGAGCGCCGGCTCCTGGTGGTCGCTCCGGGGGCCGACGCCGCCCAGGTGCTCGACGCCCTTCTCCCCCGCATGCCGCAGGAAGGCTGATATGGCCGAGTTGTTCGACCCCGCCGCCCTCTCCGCCGATCGGGCGGAGCGCTACCGCGACCTCGACGCCGAGGTCGGCTCGGTGCTGGAAGGCGAGGGCGACCGCACCGCCCGCATGGCGACCGTCGCCGCCATGCTCCACGCCGCCTTCGCCCCGCGCTTCCTCTGGACCGGGTTCTACGTGGTCGACCCCGCCAAGCCGGACGAGCTGGTGATCGGCCCCTACCAGGGCGCGCTGGGGTGCCTGCGCATCGCCTTCGGCCGGGGCGTGTGCGGGCGCGCCGCCGCCGCGGGCGAGACCGTGATCGTGCCCGACGTCGACGCCTTCCCCGGCCACATCGCCTGCGACAGCCGCTCGCGCTCGGAGATCGTCGTCCCCGTGCGCGACGCGCGGGGCGCCCTGGTCGCGGTGCTGGACGTGGACTCGGCCGCGCCCGACGCTTTCGACGAGGTGGACGCCGAGGGGCTGGAGCGCGTGCTCCTCACCGCCTTCAGCGGCTAGGGCGCAGCATGTCGACCCGGGCGGCGCCCCAGCGGCGGCCGTCCAGCGCCTCCCAACCGTCGAGCGCGAGATCGGGCTCGTCCGCCGCGCGCTCCAGCACCGCCACGCCGTCCGGCGCGAGCCAGCCGCCCGCCAGGAGCGACAGGAGCGCGCGCTCGCCCAGCCCCTGGCGATAGGGCGGGTCGAGGAAGGCGAGGTCGAATGGCGGCCCGGCGCCTCCCGGCCGGACGCCCAGGTCGGTTGCGTCGCGGCGGTGGATGCGCGCGGCGCCGAAGAGGCCCAGCGCCTCCAGGTTGTCGCGGATGGCGCCCCGCGCCGCGGCCTCCGTCTCGACGAAGAGCGCGAAGGCGGCCCCGCGCGAAAGCGCCTCGACGCCCAGCGCGCCCGAGCCGGCGAACAGGTCGATCACCCGCGCGCCCGGGAGCGACGGCGCCCAGGCCGCATGCGCCAAGACGTCGAACAGCGCTTGGCGCGCCCGGTCGGAGGTCGGCCGCGTGTCACGGCCGGCCGGCGCGGCCAGCGCGCGGCCGCGGAGCCGCCCCGCCACGACCCTCACGCGCCCATCCGCCGCAGCACGATCCGCCGGGCGCCCATGACGCCCACGAAGACGGCGGAGAACGCCAGTGCGGGGCCTCCCGTGTGGGGGAAGCCGGCCACCGCGACGTAGAGGAACAGCACGGGCGCCACCGCGAGGCCCAGGAGCATGGCCAGCCGCGTGCGGGGCGCCACCTCCGGCGAGACGAGCCCGGCCACGAAGGCGGCGTAGCCCCAGGCGGCGAGTTGGGTCACGCCCACGCCGATGATGACGCCCGCATAGGCGGCGGTGGCGAAGCTGTTCAGCCCGCTGCGGTTCAAGAGCTGGGTCGCTCCCGGCACCACGGCCACCCAGCCCAGGAGGATCAGCGCCAGCACGGAGAAGGGGCCGTCCACCCGCGTCATCCGCGCCAGCATGCGGCGGTGCGCGGTCCAGTAGCCCGCGATCACCCAGAAGCTGATCACATAGCTGAGGATGGGCACGGTCATCTCGGCCCAGAACTGCGCCACCGTCCCGCTCCAGTGCTCCGGCAGGCGCAGGTCCAGCGCGGCCAGGGTGGCGGCGATGGCGAACACGCCGTCGCTCAGCATGATCAGCCGGTCGTAGGCGTGGCGCTCGAGCCGCCGCGCCAGCGGCTCCTCCACGTCCAGGTTCTCGATCTCGCCCATGCGGCGTCGGCTCCGCCCGTCTACCTGCAGGCCCCATTCACGACATGCGGGCGCGCCCTGTCCACGCGTCAGCGCGCGCCGGAGCCCCGCGGCGGTCCGCGCCGGGGCCCGCCGGGGCGGGGCGGGCGCGGTCCCGCGGGCGGTTTCGCGCCGGGCTTGGCCGCCGCCGGGCGCTCGCGGCCGGCGGGGGCGCCTTCGCCCCGGC
>CAXTAO010000033.1:0-27921 GCA_964242625.1 uncultured Caulobacteraceae bacterium
GGGCACGGCGGTGCGCGCGTCGCGCAGCTCCGCTTGGGCGTGCGCCAGACGCGCCGCAGCCGCCTCGGCCCGGGGCCCCGCGCGGGCGAGCTCACCCTCGATCTCCGCCAGCCGCGCCCGGTGCGCCAGCCGGAGGGCGGCGGGAGGCGGCGCGTCGGCGCGGCGCACGAGCCCGTCCCATCGCCACAGGTCGCCCGCGTGCGAGACGAGCCGCGCGCCCGCCGGCACGAGCCGCTGCAGCCGCGCGCCGTCCGCCGCGTCCACCACCGCCACCAGCGCCAGGCGGGCGGCGAGGGCGGGCGGAACCTCCACCCGCTCGCCGAGGGGCGAGGCGCCGCGGGGCCAGGTCGGCGCTGCAGCCTCGACGCCCCCGGTCCAGGCGGCGGGCGCGGCGGGGTCGAGCGCCGCCTCCAGGTCGTCGCTGAAGGCGGCGGCGACCGCCGCCTCCCAGCCTCGCTCGACGCGCACTCCCTCCAGCGCGGGGGCGAAAGCGGCCGTGGGGCGCCCTGCCGGCCGGCTGAGCTCCAGCAGCCCCTGCGCCTCCGCGCGCAGCCGGCGGAGCGCATCGTCCGCGTCGCGCGCGCCCTCGCGCGCTTCGGCTTCGGCGGCTTGGGCGGCGGCGGCGGCGTCCTCCGCCCCGCTCTGCGCCGCACGCGCTGCGGCGAGCGCCGCCTCGGCCCGCCCGAGGCCCGCGCGCTCGTCGGCGCTCTCCTTCTGGGCGGGAAGGCGCAGCGCCTCCGCCGCATCCATCGCCTCCACCCGGGCCGCCTCCGCCCGGTCGAGCCGGACCCGGGCGGCGCGCAACCGGTCGTCGGCCGCGCGGGAGCGCGCCTCCGTTTCCGTTCGACGCGAGGCCGCCTCCGCCCGCCGCGCAGCGGCCTCCGCCTCGGCCGCGACCGCGGCTTCCAGGGTCGCCTCGGCCCGGACGCGTGCGACTTCGGCGACCGAGAGGTCACGCGCGAGCGCCGGCTCGCGCGAGGGCGCGCCGAGCGCCGCCTCGAGGTCGGCGGACTCGCGCGCCAGCCGGTCGCGCGTCGCCCCGGCCTCGCCCGCCAGTTCGGCCTCGCGGCTGCGGTCGGCGTCGGCGCGGCGCACCGCTCCGGCGAGGCGGCCGGCCACGGCCTCGGCCTCGACGGCGTCGCGCTCGGCGCGGTCGCGCGCGAGGAGGAGGCGCTGGAGCAGCACCGCCGCCACCTGCTCGGCCTCGCGCAGCTCGGGGAGCCCCTCCGCCCGCCGCAGCGCCCCGGCCGTCGCGCGAGCGGAGGCCGCGGCGGCCTCTACGGCCGTGGCCGCGGCGGCCCGCGCCGTCGCGTCGGCGTCGGCGAGGCTCCGGGCGGCTTCGCGCCAGCAGCCGACGAAGAGGGCGGCGCGCGTCCGGCGGATGTCGAGCGCGACGCGGCGGTAGCGCTCCGCCTGGCGCGCCTCGCGCTTCAGCCGGGCGAGCGCGGCCTCCAGCTCGCGCTGGACGTCGGCCAGGCGCTGGAGGTTGGCGTCGGCCGCGGAGAGGCGCAGATCGGCTTCGTGGCGACGGGCGTGCAACCCGCTCACCCCCGCCGCCTCCTCGAGGATGCGTCGCCGGTTGGCGGGCTTTGCGGCGATCAGCTCGCTGATCTGGCCCTGGCGCACGAGCGAGGGCGAGTTCGCGCCGGAGGAGGCGTCGGCGAAGAGCAGCTGCACGTCCTTGGCGCGCACCTCCACGCCGTTGACCCGGTAAGTGGAGCCCGCTCCCCGGTCGATGCGGCGCACGACCTCCAGCACAGCCTCGCCGTTGAAGGGGGCTGGCGCGCGGCGCGCGGCGTTGTCGATCTCGAGCCGCACCTCGGCGTGCGAGCGCGCGGGCCGCGCGCCCGAGCCGCCGAAGATCACCTCGTCCATGCCGCCCGCGCGGAGAGATCGCGCGCTGTTGGCCCCCATGACCCAGCGCAGCGCCTCGAGGAGATTCGACTTGCCGCAGCCGTTGGGGCCGACCACGCCCGTCAGCCCAGGCTCGATCCGCACCTCGACGGGGTCGACGAAGGACTTGAAGCCCGCGATGCGCAGCCGCTGGAATTGCAAGGGGCGCGGGCGCGATCGCTCAGCGCGCGGCGGCGAGCGCCTTGTCGAGCGCCGCGCGAGTCTGGGGCAGGTCCATCTCGTTCTCGTGGCGCTCGCCGTTGACGATCAGCGTCGGGGTACCCTGGATCTTGTCCTGGTCCATCGCCTTCTGCACCCGGTCGGCGATGCCTTGCAGGATCTTGTCGTCGCGGATGCACGCGTCGAGCTTGGCGGGCGAGAGCCCCGCCGACGCCCCGATGCGGTTGAAGATCGTCTTCACGTCGCCCGTGCGGAACAGCTCGTCCTGCGAGCGGAACAGCGCCTCCACCACCGGCCAGTACTTGTCG
The DNA here is from genome assembly GCA_964242625.1 of uncultured Caulobacteraceae bacterium. Taxonomy (GTDB): domain Bacteria; phylum Pseudomonadota; class Alphaproteobacteria; order Caulobacterales; family Caulobacteraceae; genus JASLDZ01. The sequence goes on from CAXTAO010000033.1 coordinate 2,382, forward strand.
CGCCCGGCGCACCGCGCCATGGCGAAGCCCGCGGCGGAGACCTGCTCGGGCGGCGTCAGGAACTCGCGGATGTGGTACTGCACCTTGCCCGTGTCGATGTACTCCTTCTTGATGTCGGGGAAGACTTCGCGATCGAAGCGGGCGCAGTGGCTGCAGGTGTTGGAGAGGTACTCGACCGCGGTCACCTTCGCCTTGGGATCGCCCATGACGTACTCGGCCCCGGTGAACACGCCCGAGCCCGAGCCGTTGGCGCCGCCCGCGGCGGCGTCGGCCGACCCCTTGCAGCCGGTCAGCGCGAGGCCGGCGAGGAGGACGAGGGCGAGGCGGCGGCGGGCGAACGGCATGGTGCGATCCGGTGAAGCGGGGGCCACGCGAAGCAGGCGTCGCCCGGCCTTGTCAACGCGCGCCTTGGCGCACGGCGCGCCCCAGCCGGCGCAGGGCGTCGCGCAGGGGCCCCTCCGGCGCCTCCGCAAGCTCCGCCTGCAGCGCCGCCTCCGCCGCGGCGTCGAGCGGCGGGCTGGCGCGCCGACGCCCGGAGGCGGCTCGCGGGGCGGCGGCGACGGCCGGCGCGCGCACCGGCCCCTGCACGATCCTGAGCCGCGTGGCGGCGCCTTCGCCCAGCACGAGCGCGGCGCGCTGCAGCAGCTCGGGGGCCTGATGCTGCAGGAGCGCGGCCGCCGGCCCGTCGACCCGCACTTCCAGCATGCCGCCCGAGCCGCCGCGTCCCTTGACGAGGCGCACCGGCTCCGACCGGCGCGCCAGGGTCTCGCCCGCGATCTCGCGCCAGCGCGCGCGCAGGACGTAGGGGCCGGTCTGATGGCGGGCGTCGAGCCCCTTCAGCACGCCCGCGAGCGCGCGCCCGGCCACGGGCGGCGGCCGGGGCGGCGGGCGCGTGCGTCGCGCCTGCAGGAGGGCGTGCGCCTCCTCGGGCGTGGGAAGGCTGCGGCGGGGCGGCTTCACCCCCGCTATATACCGCCGGGCATGGCCGCCGTCCTTCCCGTTCCGTCGCCGGGCCACCCCGCGGCCCCGCTTACACAGGCGCGAAAGGCGGCGATCCGTGCGCGTCTTCTCGCTTGGTACGACGCCCATGCCGAGTCCCGCGCCCTGCCCTGGCGCGTCTCGCCGCGCGAGCGGGCGGCCGGAGCTCGGCCGGATCCGTACCGTGTCTGGCTGTCGGAGGTGATGCTGCAGCAGACCACCACGGCCCACGCCGCACCCTACTGGCGCGCTTTCCTCGCACGCTGGCCCACGGTGGAGGCGCTGGCGGCGGCGGCGGACGACGAGGTGATGGGGGCGTGGGCGGGGCTCGGCTACTACGCCCGGGCGCGCAACCTCCTCGCCTGCGCGCGCGCGGTGGCCGAGCGGGGCGGCGACTTCCCCGGCGCCGAGGCCGAGCTCCTCGCGCTCCCGGGTTGCGGTCCCTACACGGCCGCCGCGGTCGCCGCGATCGCCTTCGACCGCCCGGCCGTGGTGGTTGACGGCAACGTCGAGCGGGTGGTTTCGCGGCTGTTCGCGGTCGAGACGCCGCTCCCGGCGGCCAAGCCCGAGCTGCGGCGCCTCGTGGGCGCGCTCAGCCCCGACGAGCGGCCGGGCGACTGGGCGCAGGCGATGATGGATCTGGGTGCGGGGGTCTGCCGCCCGCGCACGCCGCTCTGCGGCCAATGCCCGCTTCAGCCGGAGTGCGCCGCCTTCGCGTCGGGGGCGCCCGAGCGCTTCCCCGTCCATGCGGCCAAGGTGGCGCGGGCTCGCCGTCGCGGAACGGCGTTCGTGCTGACGCGCGGGGCGGAGGTCGCGCTCGTGCGCCGCCCGCCCCGGGGCCTACTGGGCGGGATGCTGGGGCTGCCGACCACGCCGTGGACCGCCTCGCCGCCGGACGGTGACGGCGTGAGCGCGGCTGCGCCCGCTCGCGTCTCCTGGCGATCGGCGGGCGAGGTGGAGCACGTCTTCACCCACTTCCCGCTCACGCTGGAAGTGCTGCGCGCCGAGCTGAGCCCCGCGGCCATGCTTGCCGAGGAGATCGTTTGGCTGCCCGCGACCGAGGCCACGCGCGTGCTGCCGACGGTGTTCGCCAAGGCGCTGAACGCCGGGCTGGGGCGCCTCGTGTGAGCCGCTAGTAACCGTCCCCCACGCTGAAGTCGTAGGGGACGGTCAAGGCGGTCTCGGCCGGGCGTCCGTCCACGCGGAAGGGGCGGAAGCGGAACACGCGCGAAAGGGCGAGCGCCGCGCCGCCGAAGCCTTCGCCCGGCGGCGTCTCCGACAGCACGCGGCAGCGATCCACCCGCCCGTCGCCTCGTTCGCGGCACCGCAGCACGACCGAGCCTCCGCGGCCCGCCCGCCAGGCGGGCAGGGGGTAGTGGTCGGCCACCTCGTCGTCGGAAGGCTCGCGCACCCACTGGGGGTCGAGGAGGCCCGCGCCGCCCGGACCGCCGGGGCCGGAGCCCGCGCCCACGCCGTCGCCCCCCGTCCCCGCGCTCGCCCCCGCGCCGGCGACGGGCGAGCTGAGGATGGGGCCGAGGGGGGCCGCCAGGCTCGGGGCGGGGAGCGGGAGCACGGGCGTCGGCGCGGGCGGGCGGAGGCGGGCGGGCGGCGCGCGGCTCGGCGCGGGGTGTGGCGCGCTCGGGCGCGCGCGGCGCGGAGCCGTCGCGGGGGAGCCGCCGGCGCGAGCCCGGGGCCGCTGGGGCTGGGGGAGAGGCGGAAGCGGCGCGACCGAGAGGGCGACGGACGAAGGCGCGGTCGCAAGGAGCGCGTGGCCCGCCCCGGCCCCCAACGCCGCGAGCACCAGGACATGCGCGGCGACCACCAGCGCGAAGGCCAGCATCCGCTTGCGCGCTTCCCGGGCCCCGCGGGGTCGGCGTTCATCGTCCGGCAGGGTCGGCGCGAGGCTCACGGACCCAAGATGTGCGCGGGCGGCGTCGGCCGCCAGCCGCGGCCGGCGCGGCTAGGCGAGCCCGGCCCTCAAACGCGCGCGCAGGCCGTCGATCGGGAGCAGTCCCCGGTCGGTCTTCATGTGCCAGAAGGTCCAGCCGTTGCAGGCGGACGCCTCGTCGACCATGGCGCCCAGCTTGTGGATGGAGCCGTGGAGCTCGCCCGCCACCAGCGAGCCGTCGGCGCGCACGTGGGCGCTTCGCGCGCCCTTGGGGCACCACAGCTCGTCGCCGGGGCGCAGGAGGCCCGCCTCCACCACCATGCCGAAGGGGATGCGCGGCTCGGCCTTCTTCGAGCCCGTCACCCGCGCCTGTTCGGGCGGCAACGGCACGACCTCGGCCAGCCGCGCGCGGGCGACCTCGGCGTAGGCGGGCTCGCGCTCGATCCCGATCACGCGCCGCCCCAGCCGCTTGGCCGCCGCGCCGGTCGTGCCCGTGCCGAAGAAGGGGTCGAGCACCAGGTCGCCCGGCCGCGTGGACGCCAGGAGCACGCGGTGGAGCAGCGCCTCGGGCTTCTGGGTGGGGTGGGCCTTGCGCCCGTCCTCGCCCTTGATCCGCTCCTCGCCGGTGCAGATTGGCAAGGTCCAGTCCGAGCGCATCTGCAGGTCGTCGTTGGCGACCTTCAGCGCGTCGTAGTTGAAGGTGTAGCGGCGCTGGCCCCGGCTCTTGGCGGCCCAGATCAGCGTCTCGTGGGCGTTGGTGAAGCGGGTGCCCTTGAAGTTCGGCATGGGGTTGGCCTTGCGCCACACCACGTCGTTCAGGAGCCAGAAGCCCTCGTCCTGCAGGGCGGCTCCGAGCCGGAACACGTTGTGGTAGGAGCCGATCACCCAGATCGCCCCGTCGTCCTTCAGCACCCGGCGGCAGGCGCGCAGCCAGTCGCGGGTGAAGCGGTCGTAGTCGGCGAAGCTGTCGAAGCGGTCCCAGTGGTCGTCCACCGCGTCCACGCGCGAGTTGTCGGGCCGCGTCAGCTCGCCGCCGAGCTGGAGGTTGTAGGGGGGGTCGGCGAAGACGAGGTCGACCGACCGCTCGGGCAGGCCCGCCATCGCCTCCAGGCAGTCGCCGCAGATCACCAACTCGGCCGCGTCCGTCATCCGCCCCTCCGCTCGGGCGCGAGAGTCTCCCCGACGCGGTTAAGGCGGGCTCAAGGGAGGTGTGCCGGAATGGGTCGGCTCACCCTTCGCCAACGAGGCCGCGGCTCGCCTTGTCGAGCTCCTCGGCGTAGCGGCGGGCGGCGTAGGCCTCGGTGAGATAGCCGACGACGATCTTGCTCTCGGGCGCGTCCACCACCGCCAGCGTCTCGGCCTCGCTGCGATCGAAGAGGCTCATGGCCATCTTCACGTTCATGTCGGGCAGGAGGGCGGCGTCGGGCAGGCGGGCCAACTCCCGCACGCGGCGAACGTCCTTCACGGGGTCGAGCTCGGGGGCGAAGGCGTCGGCGACCGCCACCACGCCGAGGTAGCGGGCGTCGGCGTCAACCGCGATCACTACGTGGGTCGAGCCCAGGGGCGTTCGACGGCGCAGTTCGGCCACGGTGGCGTCGCCGTCGATAACCTTGGGGTCTGCGCGCATGAGCCGCCCCACCGTCAGCGAGCGGATCCAGCCCACATCGGCGGCCGAGCGGATGGTCTCGCCGCGCAGGTGCAGCCTCCAGGTCGAGAACGAATAGCCGAACGTCTCACGCACCATCAGGCTCGTGCCGACGCAGGCGGTGAGGACCGCGGCGGTGAGCCCGAGGTCGCCCGTGGTCTCCAGCACGAGAAAGCTCATGGTGAGCGGACCGCCTACGATGGCGACGGCCAGCGTGCCCATGCCGGCCAGGGTGCAAGCGGTTGGGTCGAGCCCGTAGTCGGGCAGGAAGGTCGTGAACGCCTCGCCGAACAGCTTGCCGGTGAGCGCGCCCATGAACAGCGACGAGAAGAAAAGGCCGCCGCGGAAGCCGGAGCCGAGGCTCACCAGCGCCGCCAGCATCTTCAGCGCGATCAGGCCGAGAAGCACGCGCATGGGCAAAGCGAGCCCGAGATCGGCGGCCATCGCGCCGTGCCCCGCCGCCAGCACCTGAGGCGTCAAGAGCCCCAGGCACCCCACGATCAGCCCGCCGAGCGCCGGCGTCGCCCAGGGCGGCAGGCGCGTGGCGCGGAACAGGCGCTCGCTCTGCTCGACGCCGCGCATCGCCACCACGCCCATGCCCGTCGAGATGAGCCCGAGCGCCAGGATCACGAGGTAGTGCGAGGGCCGGAGCGGGAAGACTTGCAGGGCGTGGAAGGCGTAGGGGCTGCCGCCCAGCGCCTGCGCCGTCAGCCAGGCCGCGAGCGAGGCCGCCATCACCGCCGCCACGTTGCCGACGGTGTAGACGCCCACCACGAGCTCGAAGGCGTAGAAGGCGCCGGTGATGGGCGCGCCGAAGGCCGCGGAGATCGCGCCGGCCGCCCCCGCGCCGACCATGACCCTGAGGTCGGCCCGGCGGAGCTTCAAGATCATGCCGAGCCGGCTGGCCAGCCCGGAGCCGATCTGGGTGTAGCCCGCCTCCAGCCCCACCGAGGCGCCGCCGCCGTTGGAGATCAGCGTCTGGATGGTGACCACCACGCTGTCGCGCAGCGACATGCGCCCACCGCGCAGCGCGTTGGCCTCGATCGGGTCCACGGGCGTCCGGCTCGAGCGCGAGCGCCGCCACAGCTCGACGATCCCCAGCACCGCTCCTGCGGTGACGGGGGCGGCGACGGTGCGCCAGGGGTCCAAGTGGTCCGACGCGCTGAGGCGCTGGTCCACCGGTATACCGAAGAGGAGCACGTGGGCGGCCTGGCTTAGGAGGCTCATTCCCGTGACAAGCGCGCCGGCGCCGGCGCCGACCAGCGCGGCGACGAGCGCCAGCACCGCTTCCGAAGAGCGGACGAGGCCCCGCAGCCGCGCCGCCGCGCCCTGCGCCTCCAGGGGCAGCGGGAAACGCAGCGGCAGGTGGGCGAGGGCGCCGCGCAGGCCGCCCGGGCTGTCGTGGGCGAGGCGGTTCGCGCCGTCGCTCGTCTGGCTCACGCCGCCTTGGAGCGCACGGCGGCGGCGACCTCCCCCTCCAGCAGCGCGCGGATGGGGGCCCAGGCGCGGCGGTGGATCGGCGACGGACCGAGGCGCCGCAGCGCCGCCACGTGCTCGGGCGCGTGGTAGCCCTTGTGCCGGGCGAAGCCGTATCCGGGGTGGGCCTCGTCCATCTCGGCCATCAGCCGGTCGCGCGCGGTCTTGGCGAGGATGGATGCGGCGGCGACCGAGAGGGACAGGGCGTCTCCTCCCACCACCGTGCGTACGGGGCAGGGCAGGGGGAAGCGGTAGTTGCCGTCCACCAGTGCATGCGCCGCCGCCGGGGCCAGCGCCTCCACCGCGCGGCGCATGGCGAGCCCCGTGGCGTGGAGGATGTTGAGCTCGGCGATCTCGTCCACGCTGGCGAAGGCCACGCCCCAGGCCAACGCCTCGGCCTTGATGCAGCGCTCCAGCTCGGCGCGGGCGGCGGCGGTCAGCTTCTTCGAGTCGTCAATGCCCTCTGGCACCCGCTCAGGGTTCAGGATCACCGCGGCGGCGCACACCGGCCCGGCCCAGGGACCGCGACCCGCCTCGTCCACGCCGCACACCGGCCCTGCGTGCTCGCCTTCCAGCCTGAGGTCGGGACGCGCGCGAGGGGCGGCGGGAGCTCTCGCCGCGGCGGTCGGGACGGCCTTTACTAATCCCCGGGGCACCTCCTCGGCATAGCCGCGGTCGCGCGCCCGCGGAACCCTGCGGCCCTGCGACCGATCAGAACACGACCTCGCCGTCGCCCATCTGCAGAGCGGCGACGATCATCATCGCGCGACCTCCTCCTTCGGCAGGAGCGCTTCGGGGGGAAGCCACGGGGGATGGACCAAGCGCGCGGAAACGCCCCCGCAGGCGAGGGGACCCGCGCAGCGGTCCAGGCGTAGGAGAGCCAGGGCGTGGTCGCCCGCCGCGGCCGTCACCTCGCCGGCGCGCAGATCGCCGGTCATGATTTCAGACCCCGGCTCGGGCGCGCTCGCTTCGAAGGCGAGCGGCAGCACGCGCGAGCGCACGCCTCCACGGCGCTTCATGCGTGACGTGGTCTCCTGGCCGACAAAGCAGCCCTTCGAGAAGTCGACGCCGTTCAGAAGGTCGAGATCGGCCTCGGTGGCGTAGGCGCGGTCGGAGAGGCCGTCCGCGGCCTCCGGCAGGCCGAGCGCGAAGCGGCGATACGTCCAGCGAGCTTCGTCGACCTCGTTCGCAGAGATTTCTGCGCCGCCGCCCAGCGCGCGCCAGCCGGCGTCGGCCAGCCGCGGATCACGCCGCCATTCCGGCGAGGGCGCGGTGGGCGCGTCCCAAAGCGCGCGCACCTCCGTCTCCTCGGTCGCGATGTCCACGGCCGCGCGGAGCCGGAACATGTTGAGGCGACGCATGAGGTCGTCGCGCGCTTGGGCGGCCACGTCCACGCGCACGCCGTCCGCCTCGCCCCACAGGAACAGGTCGTGCAGCACACGCCCCTGCGGCGTCAGGAGCGCGCCGAAGCGCAAGGCGCCCGGCGCCAGCGTGTCGACCTCCTGGGTGAGGAGGCGATTGAGGAAGGGCCGCGCCTCGGGCCCGCTCACCCGCACGACGGCGCGGCCGGACAGGCGGGCGGTGGTCGGCGCGTTCATCGGCAGGATATCGTAAGGCGCCCTGACATGCGCCAGGGGAGCCGGGCGGCTCGCCGGACGCAGGCGAGCGCTGTAGAGACACCGCGACCATGGCTGAACCGCGCTTCCCCGTCCTCTTCATAGCCCCCGGCCGGATCGGCGACGCGGTGCTGTGCTCGGGGTTGCTGGCGCGGCTCGCGGCCGAGGCTCCGCACGCGCGCTTCACCGTCGCGGGTTCGCCGCTCGTTCTGCCGCTCTTCCGCGACCTGCCCGGGCTCGACCGCCTGATCCCCCTGGAGAAGCGGCGCTTCGCCCTGCACTGGTTCGGCCTCTGGCGCCGGGTGAGGGGGCCGCGATGGGGCCTCGTGCTCGACATGCGGGGGTCGGCGCTGGCGCGCGTGCTGCGCGCACGCCGGCGCGCGGTGCGCACGCCGCCGCCCTCAGGCGGCGAACCGGTCCACAAGGTGGTGGACGCTGCGCGCGTGCTCCGGCTGGAGGACGACCCGCCCGCGCCCTGTCTCTTCACCTCGCCCGAGACGCGGGCGGAGGCGTTGCGTCTGCTGGGGGAAGGCGAGGGTCCGGTGCTGGCGCTCGCGCCCGTCGCCAACTGGGTCGGCAAGATGTGGCCGGTAGAGCGCTTCGCCCAGCTCGCGGCCCAGCTGACCGCGCCCGAGGGACCGCTGCCCGGCGCGCGCATCCTGCTGCTCGGCGGCCCGGAGGACAGGGCGGCCAGCGAGCCGGTGCGCCGCGCCGTGCCGAGGGCGCGCATGATCGACGCGGTCGGCCGGATCGACCTCCTGGTCGCCTACGCGGCGCTCGCCCGGGTGCGGCTTTTCGTCGGTAATGACTCGGGGCTGATGCACCTCGCGGCGGCGGCCGGCGCGCCGACGCTCGGGTTGTTCGGGCCGTCGGACGATCGGCTTTACGCGCCCTGGGGCGCGCGTGGGCGCGCGCTGCGCGGGCCGCGGCCGTTCGAGGCGTTCACCGCGATCGATCCGGCGCTCAACCAGGCGATGAGCCACATGCGCGACCTCCCGCTCGCCGTCGTGGCGGAGGCCGCGGGCGAGCTCCTCGCCGCCACCGCGGCGGCCGAACCATCCCCGCGCGTACCCGAAGAGGAGACCGGCCTTGGCTGAGAGCTTCGACCTGATCTTCCGGGGAGGCGAGGTGGTGAACCACGCCGGGCGGGGCGTCGCCGACGTGGGCGTGCGCGATGGCCGGATCGCCGCGCTGGGCGACCTGACCCACTCGGACGCCGGCCAGTCGGTCGACGCCCGCGGCCTCACCCTCCTGCCCGGCGTGATCGACAGCCAGGTGCACTTCCGCGAGCCGGGGCTCGAGTGGAAGGAGGACCTGCAGACAGGGAGCCGCGCCGCGGTGCTGGGAGGCGTCACCGCCGTCTTCGAGATGCCGAATACCGAGCCCGCCACCACGACGCCGGAGGCGCTGGCCGACAAGCTGGCGCGCGCGCGCGGTCGGATGGACTGCGACCACGCCTTCTACGTCGGGGCCACCCACGCCAATGCGCATGAGGTGGGCGAGCTGGAGCGCCTTCCCGGCTGCTGCGGGATCAAGGTGTTTATGGGAGCTTCCACCGGCTCCCTACTGATCGCCGACGACGAGGGCGTGCGCAGCGTCCTGCGCCACGTACGCCGCCGCGCCGCCTTCCATTCGGAAGACGAGCCGCGCCTGGCCGAGCGTCGTTCGCTGGCGCGCACGGGTGATTGGTCGAGTCACCCCGAGGTGCGCGACGTGCAGAGCGCCATCCAGTCCACCGAGCGCCTCGTGAGGCTCGCGCGAGAGACGGGCGCACGCATCCATGTGCTTCACGTGTCCACGGAGGAAGAGGCGGAATACCTGCGCTCTCACAAAGATGTAGCGAGCGTGGAGACCACGCCGCAGCATCTCACGCTGGCCGCCCCGGAGGTGTACGAGAGGCTCAAGGGCTTCGCACAGATGAACCCGCCCGTGCGCGAGGCGCGCCATCGCGACGGCTTGTGGCGCGCGATCGCGGGCGGGGTGGTGGATGTGCTGGGCTCCGACCATGCACCCCACACCCGTGAGGAGAAGGCCCGACCCTATCCGGCGTCGCCCTCTGGCATGCCGGGGGTGCAGACGCTCGTGCCGGTGATGCTGACCCACGTCGCCCAGGGTCGCATGACCCTGGAGCGCTTTGTCGATCTCACCAGCCACGGGCCGCAGCGAGTGTTCGGTCTGGCCGACAAGGGCCGGCTCGCCGAAGGTTCGCACGCCGACCTGACCATTGTAGATCTCAACGCCAAACGGTTGATCCGACACGAAGATATGGCGACCCGCTCGGGCTGGACGCCGTTCGACGGCTTCGAGGCGCAGGGCTGGCCGGTGATGACCGTCGTGCGCGGCCAGATCGTAATGCGTGACGGCGAAGTCGTGACGGCCGGGGGCGGCGAGCCCGTCCGCTTCCAGGAGACGCTGGGCGTCTCCACGGCCCAGGCCGCTTGATGGCCGACGACGCCGGTCTTCGCGCGCCCGAGCGCGACCCGCGCTACGCCCCGCGGTTGCTGGAGGTGCTCGCGCGCCTTGATGGCGGATGGGAGCTGACGAACCCTGCGCCCGTCGCGGGGGCGTTCGCCACTGCGGCCGCTCCCCTGGACCACTGGGCGGCCGTCGACCCCGATCGCGCCTGGCTCTCCGAGCGCTCGGGGGCGGGCTGGCGCACGCTGACTTACGGCGAAGGGGCCGAGCGGGTCGGGCGGCTGGCGGGCGCGCTGGCCGGCCTGGGTCTCGGGCCCGGGCGGCCGCTCCTCATCCTCGCCCGCAACGGGATCGAGACGGCGCTCGCCACCTACGCCGCCCTGCGCATCGGCGCGCCCGCCGCGCCTGTATCGCCGCAGTACGGCCTGCCCTGGGCCGACCCCGCGCGGCTGGCTCACGCACTGGCGCTGCTGCATCCCGCCGCCGTCTTCGTCGACGACGCGCGCTTGTTCGGCCCGGCGCTGGATGGCCTGCCGGTTGGAAGCGTGCGCCTCGCCGCCGCCCCTGCGCAGGGCTGGGTCGCGCTGGAGAGCCTCATGTCGGCCTTTCCGTCGCCCGATCGCGCCTCGCCCGCAGACGCCGCCAAGCTCATGCTCACCTCCGGCTCCACGGGCGCGCCCAAGGCGGTGGTGATGACCCACGCCAATCTCGCGGTGAACGCCGCCCAGATCGCCGCCTGCTTCGACGACCCCGACCCGCCGGTGACGGTCAACGCTGCGCCGTGGAGCCACAGCCTGGGCGCCAATGCCCTGCTGCACATGGTCACCCACCGGGGTGGCCACCTTTACGTCGACCCTGGCCAGCCGACGCCCGGCCGCTTCGGCGAGACCCTGCGCGCGCTGGGCGAGGTCGCCTCGACCTACCACAACATGGTGCCCGCCGGCTGGGCCCTCCTGGCCGACACGCTGGAGACCGACGACGCGCTCGCGCGCACCTTCTTCTCGCGCCTGCGCGTGATGCAGTACGGCGGCGCGGGCCTGCCGCAGGCGGTGCTGGACCGGGTGCAGGCGACCGGCGTGCGCGCGACCGGCGAGCGCATCACCTTCGCCGCGGGTTACGGCGTCACGGAGACGGCGCCCACCGCGACGAACGTGCACTGGTTCAACCGTCGTGCCGGGCTTCTCGGCCTGCCCGTCCCCGGAACCCGTGCGCGTTTGGCGCCGGTCGAGGATCGCTGGGAGCTCCGGCTCAAGGGTCCGCAGATTTCGCCCGGCTACCTCCAGGCCGACGGGACGATCCGCCCGCTCGATCTCGACGAGGAGGGCTGGTTGCGCACGGGCGACGCGGTGCGCTTCGCCGACGGGGCGGACCCCCGGCGCGGCGGGCTCGTCTTCGACGGGCGGCTGGTCGAGAATTTCAAGCTGGCGACCGGCGCCTTCGTGGGCGCGGGGCCGCTGCGCCTGGCGGTGCTGTCGGCGCTGGGGCCGGAGGCGCGGGAGGTGGTGGTCTGCGGCGAGGGGGAGGCGGGGGTGGGCCTCCTCGTATTTCCGGCGCGCGCGGGCGCCCACCTCGACCCAGACGCCCGCGAGCGCCTGCGCTCAGCGCTGGAGCGGCACAACGCCAAGGCGGCCGGGGTCGGGGGTCGCGTGAGCCGCGCGCTGATTCTGATCGGCGCCCCCGACCTCGCGTCGGGCGAGATGACCGACAAGGGCTATCTGAACCAAGCGTTGGCTCGCCGCCGCCGCCCCGAGCTGATCGCCGCCCTCTTCGCCGACCCGCCCGGGCCTGAGGTGATCGTCCCCGCAACCCCGGGCGCACGGTCCGGCGCAGGAGCCGCGGCGTGAACGGCGCGGAGGCGGTCTTGGCGACGCTCGCCGACAGCGGCGTGGAGGCGTGTTTCGCCAACCCCGGCACGAGCGAGATGCAGCTCGTCGCCGCCTTCGACCGCGAGCCCCGGGTGCGCCCCATCTTGTGCCTGTTCGAAGGCGTGGCGACGGGCGCGGCCGACGGCTACGGCCGCATGACTGGGCGGCCCGCGGCCACCCTGCTGCACCTCGGTCCCGGGCTCGCCAACGGCGGGGCCAACCTGCACAACGCGCGTCGAGCGGGGAGTCCGGTGGTCAACCTCGTGGGCGATCATGCGCGTCACCACCTCGTCAACGACGCGCCGCTCGCGTCGGACATCGACAGCCTGGCGCGCCCGCTCGGCGTTTGGACGCGGCGCGCGAACTCGGCCGACGATGCGGCCATGGGCGCGGCCGAGGCGGTCGCGGCGAGCCTCGGGCCCCGCCCCGGGCCCGCGACGCTCGTGCTGCCCGCCGACACCGCCTGGACGCAGGCCGGCGGTGCGGCCGCGCCCCTCCCGCGATGGATCCCGCCGCCCCCGCTCGCCGCTCGCATCGAGGCGCTCGCCGCGGCCGTGCGCAAGGCGGCCAAGCCCGCCGTGCTCCTCGGCTCGCCCGCCCTGTCCGACGCGGGGCTGCGCGCGGCGGCCCGGCTCGCGGGCGCGGGCGTGCGCGTGCTGTGCGACACCTTCGTTTCGCGTCTGCCGCGGGGGGCCGGCCGGTTCGCGCCCGACCGCATGCTCTACTTCGGCGAGATGGCGACGGCCGACCTGGCGGGGGTCGACTGTCTGCTCCTCGCCGGGACCTCCGCGCCGGTCGCCTTCTTCGCCTATCCGGGCGCGCCGACGCTCCTGACGCCGCCCGACGCGCGTGCGCTTGTGCTCGCATCGGTCGAGGAGGATGCGGTGGGCGCGCTCCAGGCGCTGGCGGACGCGCTGGGAGCCGATGCGCCCGCGCCCGCCGCGCCCGCTGTGCGCCCCGAAGCGCCGTCGGGCGCAGTGACCGCCTACGCCATCGGCGACAGCCTCGCGCGTCACATGCCGGAGGGCGCGATCGTCTCGGACGACGCGGTGACCGCGGGGCTGCCCGTGTACCAGCAGACCGCCGGCGCGCGCCCGCACGACTGGCTGATGCTGACGGGGGGCGCCATCGGCCAGGGCCTGCCGGTCGCCGTGGGGGCCGCCGTCGCCCGGCCCGGGGCCAAGGTCGTCTGCGTCACGGGCGACGGGGCGGGCGCCTACACGCTGCAGGCGCTGTGGACAATGGCGCGCGAGGGGCTGGACGTCACGACCGTGGTGGTCGCCAACGGCCGCTACCGGATCCTGGACATCGAGCTCGCCCGCACGGGGGCCGGGAAGGCGGGCGCCGCCGCGCGCGGCCTCCTCGACCTGCGCGGCCCGCCGATGGACTGGTGCGCGCTGGCCAAGGGGTTCGGCGTGCCGGCCGAACGCTGCGCCGACGCCGAAGCGCTCGACGCCGCCATTGCGCGCGCGATGGCGGCGTCCGGGCCGCAGCTGATCGAGGCGGTGGTCGGCTGACCGACCCGGGATCGGCGGGCGCGCCGACCCCGGGCCCGGTTGTCAGCCCTTCTTCCGCACGGGTCCGGCGGGGGCGACCGAGTTTCCGGCCACGTTGGTCGGCAGCTGGCAGGGCCGACCGTCGTTGCTGGATTGGCTGCAGCTCAGGAGCTGGGACACCACGGTGTCGCCGCCGGGCTTGAAGTAGATCACCCAGCCGGGCTTGCCGTCGGCGCAGGCCGTCTCGATCACGTCGCCGCCTGCGCCGTTCACGCCGATGAAGCGCGCCCCCGACACCGAGCAGCTCGACCGGCCCTTGGCCGCCAGCGCCTGGCTGTACTTGGCGTAGACCGAGGTGGGCTGCGTCAATTGACAGGTCTGGTTGAGCGAGCTGGCCTTTACGCAGTCGTAAAGCTCGGTCTTGCCGGTCGGCGTGGAGGCGAACAGCCCCACCGCGCCGTCGGGCCGGTTGGAGCAGGCGATCTCGGCGGCGTCACGCCCCGTGTTGTCCTGGCCCAGCGAGCGCGACTTGGACACCTGGCACGGGAATCCTGCGGAGGCGGCCAGACGGGAGTAGCGCGCGTTGTCGTCCGCCGCGGTCAGGGTGGCGGATGTCAGGGTGCAGCCACCGCCTATGCCCGCGGCCTGGCCGCAGCTGACGGCCTGCTTGAACTGGCCAGACGCCGTGTCGGTGGCGATCACGAAGCCCGGAGCCGAGCCGCAAGCGACCTCGTAGTAGGTCTGGTGCGTGCTCTCCGACGCGCCGATGAAGCGGCCGTCGCTGAGTGCGCAGGTCCGCCCGGAGGCCTGGATCATGGGCTTGAGCGCCGCCAGGGACTGCTCCTTGGTGGTGAAGGTGCACTGTTGCGGGCTGCCGATCAGCGCCAGGCACTCGGCGACGTCAGGCTTGGCGCCCGCGGCGCTGGGCACGCCCATGCGGAACCCGCCCGCGCCCGAGCAGGCCAGCTCGTAATAGCTCTCGCCGGAGGTGGAGGAGGTTCCGACATAGCGGGCGTCCGACACCTGGCAGGGGCGCCCCGCGGCGGTGGCGAGCTTGGCGAGGCCGGGCTTCTGGTCGGCGTTCTCGGGCAGCACGCACTTGGTGCCTTGAGTGGCGACGGCGAGACAGGGATAGGCCTTGGGCTGCGGCTCGCCCGCGGTGCGGATGATCAGATAGCCCGGCCCGTCGGAGCAGGCCGTCTCGTAGATGTCGACCTTGTTCTTTCCGGACGTGCCCGAGCCGCGGAAGGCGGCGGTGGTGATCGCGCAACGTGCGCCGGCGGCCTGGACGAGCGCCGGCGCGTCGGCCTGGCCCTTCTTGACCTGCTCGGCGGTGGGCGCGGCGACCTTGTCCTGGGCGGACGCGGCGAGCGGGAGAAGGAGCGCGGCCGCGGCGCAGAGCCCGGCCCAGATGGTGGTCCTCATTGGCGGACTTAGGCCTCGTTTGTGTTTCCTCTCCCGCCATAAGCCGCGCGGCCCGGAGGGGGTCAAGGCGCAGCCGCCCGCCGCGGCGCCCACCGCCCCGTGCTCACCTCCCCGTCTGGCCCCGGTGGCGCAGCTTGGCGTCGGCCAGCATGCAGGCGAGCATCGCCTCGGCCACCGGGGCCGCGCGCAGGCCGACGCACGGGTCGTGGCGGCCGTGGGTGGCGACCTCGACCTCGCGCCCCGCCTCGTCCAGCGATCGGCGGGGCGTGGCGATAGACGAGGTGGGCTTGAGCGCCAAGCGCGCGACCACCGGCTGGCCTGTGGAGATCCCGCCCAGGACGCCCCCGGCGTGGTTGCTCAGGAACTCGGGCGCGCCGTCCGGCCCGGCGCGCATCTCGTCGCCCGCCTCGCGGCCGTCGAGCGCGGCGGCGGCGAAGCCCGCGCCGATCTCCACCCCCTTGACCGCGTTGATGCTCATCAGCGCGGCGGCGATCTCGGCGTCGAGCTTGCCATAGACGGGCGCGCCCCAGCCGGCGGGCACGCCCAGCGCCTCGACCTGCACCACCGCCCCGGCGGACGAGCCCGCGCGGCGGCAGGCGTCGAGGTGCGCCTCCCATTCGGCGACGATCCCGGGATCCGGGGAGAACAGCGCGTTGCGTTCCACCTCCGACCAGTCGAACCTCGCGGGGTCGGCGTGCAGCGGGCCGACCTGCACCACGCCCGCGCGCAAGGTGATCCCCGGCCCGAGCACGCGGCGCGCGACCGCGCCCGCCGCCACCCGCGCCGCCGTCTCGCGCGCCGACGAACGGCCCCCGCCGCGCGGATCACGCAGGCCGTACTTCGCCTGGTAAGTGTAGTCGGCATGGCCCGGCCGGTGCTGCTGGGCGATCTCGCCGTAATCCTTGGAGCGTTGATCGACGTTGTCGATCATGAGCGAGACGGGCGTGCCTGTTGTGCGGCCCTCGTAGACGCCGGAGAGGATGCGCACCGCGTCGGGCTCGCGCCGCTGGGTCACGAAGCGGCTCGTCCCCGGGCGACGACGGTCCAGCCAGGGCTGGATGTCGGCCTCCGAGAGGTCGAGGCCAGGGGGGCAGCCGTCGATCACGCAGCCGATCGCGGGGCCGTGGCTCTCGCCCCAGGTGGTCACGCGGAACAGGTGGCCGAAGGTGTTGTGCGACATCGCCCATCGCCAAAGCGTCGCGCCGTCATAGCGCCCGCCGCGACCTCCGCGCTATGACCCCGCCATGCCCGCGCCCCAGGATCCCGCCACCGCCGCTGACGACGACCTGCGGCCCGACGCGGATCCCTTCGCCGTGTTCGCCGCCTGGTTCGAGGCGGCCCGCGCGGCGGAGCCCAACGACCCCGACGCCATGTCGCTGGCCACCGTCGACTCGGCCGGCCTGCCGGACGTGCGCATGGTGCTGCTGAAGGGTTGGAGCCGCGACGGCTTCGTCTTCTACACCAACGGCGAGAGCGCCAAGGGGCGCGAGCTCGCCGCCAACCCGCGCGCGGCGCTCTGCCTGCACTGGAAGAGCCTGCGCCGCCAGGTGCGCGTGCGCGGGCCCGTCTCGCCCGTCTCCACAGCCGAGAGCGACGCCTATTTCGACAGCCGATCGCGCGCGAGCCGCATCTCGGCGATCGCGTCGGACCAGTCGCGGCCGATCGCCGACCGGGCGGCGCTGGAAGGCAAGGCGCAGGCCGCGGCGGCGCGGTTCGAGGGGCGCGAGCCCGAGCGCCCCGCGTATTGGGGCGGATGGCGGGTCTCGCCCGCCGAGATCGAGCTCTGGCGCGACGGCCCTCACCGCCTGCACGACCGCATCCGCTTCACCCCCGACGGCCAAGGTGGCTGGAGCGGCGAGCGCCTGCAGCCGTGAGGGGCGGCGAGGCGCGGCTTGATCCCGACGTCGAGCGCTTCTTTCGCGAGGGCGCGGGCGCCGGCCGGGCCGCCGACCTCGTCAAGGAGACGCCGATCGCGGCGGTGTTCCTGGTCGGCGACACGGCGTGGAAGCTGAAGAAGCCCGTCGACTTCGGCTTCGTCGACTACTCCACGTTGGCGCGGCGGCGATGGGCGGTCGAACGCGAGCTCGCCTTCAACCGCCCTCACGCGGGCGACATCTACCGGTCCGTGCGCCCGGTGGTGCGCGAAGACGCGGGGCGTCTGCGGCTGGGCGGGGCCGACGAGGCCGAGGCCGCCGTGGATTGGGCGCTCGAGATGCGCCGCTTCGACGAGGCGGGCGTCTTGGCGAACCGGCCCGATCAGCTGACCGGCGCGCAGGCCGAGCGCCTTGGGCGCCAGATCGCCGCCTTGCAAGCCGCCGCGCCGGTCAGCGGAGAGGGGGGAGCGGCGGCGCTCGGCTACACCGTGCGCTCCAACGCCGAACAGCTGCGGGCGCTCGCGCCCGTCCTCGGGACCGAGGCGGTCGAGGCGGTCGTGTGCGAGACCGAGGCCGCGTTCGCCCGGGCGGCTCCCATGCTGGAGGCGCGCCGCGCCGCGGGGCTCTCGCGGCGGTGTCACGGCGACCTCCACCTCGGCAACATCGTGCGCGAGGGCGAGCGCTTCATCCCGTTCGACTGCATCGAGTTCAACGATCGGCTGAGCGAGATCGACGTGCTCTACGACACGGCGTTCCTCCTCATGGACCTTCTGCACCGCGGGCGCGGCGAGGCGGCGTCGCGGGCGCTGGGCGGCTGGCTCGACGCCGCCGCGCGCCGGCAGGGCGAAGCGGCCTTCACGGGCCTGGCGCTCCTGCCGCTCCTTCTGAGCGTGCGGGCGGCGGTGCGCGCGCACGTGGCGGCGCACGCCGACGCTGAGACGGGTCGGGCCTACCTGGAGACGGCGCGCGTGCATCTCGCCCCGGTCGCCCCCGCCCTGCACGCCGTGGGCGGACTTTCGGGATCGGGCAAGTCGACGCGCGCGCGGGCGCTCGCGCCGGGCCTGGGCGCCGCGCCCGGCGCGGTCGTGCTGCGGTCGGACGAGGTGCGCAAGCGCCTCTGGGGCGTCGAGCCGCTGGAGCGGCTGCCGCCCGCCGCCTACGCCGAGGCCGAGAGCGCGCGGGTGTACGCCCAGCTCGTGCACGAGGCGCGGCTGGCGCTGCGGGCCGGACGCGCCGTCGTGCTCGACGCGGTGTTCCTGAAGCCCGCCGAGCGCGCCGCCGCGGCGGCGCTCGCGCGGGAGACGGGGGTCGCCTTCGCGGGCGAGTGGCTGAGCGCGCCGCCCGCGACCCTGCGCGCCCGGGTGGCCGCGCGGAGGGGCGACGCCTCCGACGCCGACGTCGCCGTTCTCGAGCGGCAGCTCGCGCTAGATCCCGGCCCGATGGAGCACCGGTGGACGGTGCGGCCCGGCTGATCCGCGCGGTTTGCCCCGCGCCCAGCCTCCGAGCTAAGCCCAAGGCGAGGCCGAGGCGCACGCACGCCCCGGCCCGCCGGGAGGACGCCATGCTGGGGCTGATGCAGGACTGGCCGCTCACCGTGGACCGGGTGATCGACCACGCCGCCCGCGCGCACGGAGACCGCGAGGTCGTCACCCGCACGATCGAGGGGCCGATCGCGCGCACCACCTACGCCCGCATCCGCGAGCGCGCGCGCCAGGGCACCCACGGCCTGCGCGAACTGGGGATCCAGCCCGGCGACCGCGTGGCCACGCTGGCCTGGAACACCGCGCGCCACCTCGAGCTTTGGTACGCGACCATGGGGATGGGTGCGGTCTGCCACACGCTGAACCCGCGCCTGCACCCAGATCAGCTGTGCTGGATCATCCGCCACGCGGGCGACCGGGTCGTGTTCACCGACCTGACCTTCGCGCCCATGCTGATCGCCGCCCTGCGGACGCAGGACGCCTCCCCGGTGGAGCGCATCGTCATCCTGTCCGACGAGGCGCGCCGGCCCGAGGGCGTGGGCCCCGAGGTCCTGATGTACGAGGACTGGCTGGAGGGCCGCCCCACCGCCGACGCGGGCTGGGGCGGCTTCTCCGAGGAGACCGCGGCGGGGCTCTGCTACACTTCCGGCACCACGGGCGACCCCAAGGGCGTGCTCTACTCGCACCGCTCCAACGTACTGCACACCTTCATGACCATGCAGACCGACGTGATGGGGCTGTCGGCGCGCGACACGGTGCTGCCGGTCGTGCCCATGTTCCACGCCAACGCCTGGGGGATCGCCTTCAGCGCGCCGGCGACCGGGGCGAAGCTCGTGCTGCCGGGCGCGCGGATGGACGGGGCGGCGCTGTTCGAGCTGATGGAGACCGAGGGGGTCACCTTCTCCGCGGCCGTGCCGACTGTTTGGCAGGGGCTCTTGCGGCACTTGGACGACGTGGGCGCGCGCTTGTCGACGCTGAGCAAGGTGGTGATCGGCGGCGCGGCCTGCCCCGAGAGCCTGATCCGCGCCTTCCACGACCGCTACGGCGTGGAGGTGATCCACGCCTGGGGCATGACGGAGACCTCGCCGCTGGGCACGCTGGGCTCGCCCACCGCCGCGGTCGCGGCCCTGCCGTTCGCCGAGCAGATGCCCTGGCGCATGAAGCAGGGGCGCGTCCCCTTCGGCGTCGAGCTCGAGATCAAGGACGAGGCCGGCGTGGTCCTGCCCAACGACGGCGAGGCGCAGGGCCGGCTGATGGTGCGTGGCCCCATCGTGGCCTCGGGCTATTTCGGCGGCGAGCGCGGGGCGATACTCGACGACGACGGCTTTTTCGACACGGGCGACGTGGCCACGATCGACGCCGAGGGTTTCATGCAGATCACCGACCGCGCCAAGGACGTGATCAAGTCGGGAGGCGAGTGGATCAGCTCGATCGCCATCGAGAACCTGATGATGGCCGATCCGCGCGTGGCCCTGGCGGCGGTGATCGGCGCGCCGCACCCCAAGTGGGACGAGCGCCCGCTCCTCATTGTGCAGCTCAAGCCCGGCGAGACCGCCGCGCCCGCCGATATGCTGGTCGTGCTGGAGGGCCGCATCGCGCGCTGGTGGACGCCGGACGCGGTGGTCTTCACCGACGACGTGCCGATCGGCCCTACCGGCAAGATCGACAAGAAGGCGCTGCGCCGGCGCTACCCGACGCTGCCCGAGATGGCGCGCAGCCCCGGCGACCGGAGCGCGGCGTGAGCGCGCTGACGCCAGAAGCCGCCCGGCGCGCGGTGCGCTCCCTGTCGCTGGCCGGCGTCGCCGCCCTGGCGCTGGCGGCCGCCACGGTCGTGTTCGGCGTGCTCGCGGTCCGGGGCGGCTGGCTGGGCTGGCGCGCGGGCGTCGATGAGGTGCTGTCCGGACTGGCGCCCGTGCTGGCCGCCGTCGCCCTGGCGCTGGGCGTGGCGGCGGCGCTGGTGCGGCTGGTCGCGCCGTCGCCTCGGCCCGGTTCGGGGGCTTCGCTCGCGGTGATCGCGGTCGCGGCGCTCGGCCTCCTCGGCTGGAGCACGCTGAAGGGCCAGGCCACCCGGCGCGCGCTGACCAACCCGCCGGTCCACGACGTGGCTACAGACTGGCGCGATCCGCTGATGCCGACGCCCACCCTGGTCCGGCTGCGCGGTCCTCGCGCCTTCCCAATCGAGGCGGCCCCGAGCGTGCCGGAGGGGCCGCGCGCCGCCTTCCTGGGCCGGCTAGTGGCGGAGGTGAACGCGCGCACCTGCCCCGGCGCCACGCCACTTGGCCTGCCCGGTCCGCCCCCCGCCGTCTTCATGCGCCTGCGCGAGGCGGTGCGACGCCAGGGCTGGACCGTGTTCACCGACGCGCCGGGCGAGGGACTGCTGGAGGCGACGCGCGCCGACGGCGTCCTCGCCGCGCGCTCCGACCTCCTCGCCCGGGTGCGGCCCGAGGGCGCGGGCGCGCGCGTCGACCTGCGCGTGGTCGGCCGCTCGGAGGAGAACGACGGCGGGGCGGCGTGTCGCAGGGTGTCCGACTTGCGCGCCGCCTTGGCGGCGGGGCGCTAGGTCAGCCGGCGGCGAAGCGGGTGGCGGGGTCCAGGGGATCGCCGTCGGCCCGCGCGCGGCCGAGGCGCACGAGCCGGACGAGGTGGGCCAGGAGCGAGCGCGTCGCCGCGGGATGTAGGGCGGGCGCGACGTCGGCGTAGAGCCCGGGCGTGAGTTCGGCGGCCGTGCGGGGCTCCGCCGCGCACGCCAGGGCGGTTTCCAGCGCCCGCTCGCGCGCCAGCCGATGCTCGCGCAAAGCGTCGATGAAGCTCGCCGGGTCGGTCACGGCCGGGCCGTGCGTGGGGTGCAGCACGGCCGCGCCGAGCGCCTGCACGCGGTCGAGGCTTGCGAGATAAGCGTCCATGTCCCCATCGGGCGGGCTGACGATGGAGGTCGACCAGCCCATCACGAGGTCGCCAGGGAGGACCGCCCGCTCCTGCGGGAGGTGGAAGGCGACGTGGTTGGACGCGTGGCCGGGCGTTTCCAGGGCCGTCAGCGACCAGCCGGGCCCTTCGATTCGCTCCCCGTCCTCCAGGATGACGTCAGGGCGGAAGGCGACGTCCTGCCCCTCGCCGCCGCTGGTCGGGGGGGCACGTCGCCCGTGCACCCGCGCCCCGGTCCGCTCGGCCAGCGACGCGGCAAGGGGCGAGTGGTCGAGGTGGGTGTGGGTGACGAGGATGTCGGTCACCCGCTCGCCCGCGACCGCGTCGAGCAGCGCCTTCAGGTGGTCGGGTAGGAGGGGGCCGGGGTCGATCACCGCCACCTCACCGCGACCGACGATGTGGGTGCGGGTGCCGGTGTAGGTGAACGGGCCGGGGTTGCGCGCCACCACGCACCGCACGAGCGGCGACAGCTGGAACACCTCGCCGTACGTCGGCGGCGGCTCGCGCAGGAACGGGATCGCCATGGGGCTTCAGCCCCCGCGCGCTTCAGAGCGCGCCGGAGAGGTCGTAGCCCGCGTTACGCCCCGCCGCGACGAGCTCGTCCGCGGGCGTGCCGGCCTGCGCCTCGCCGCGCGCCCAGGTCACGATGGAGCGCGTGCCCGACCGGCAGAAGGCCAGCACCGGTCCGTCGGCCGCCTCCACCGCCGCGCGCACGGCGCGCACCTGGTCGGGGGTGGGCGCGCCCACCACGGGCGCATGGAGGTAGTCCATTCCCGCGTCGCGCGCCGCCCGCTCCATCTCGGCCGAGGTGGGCTGGCCGGGGGCTTCGCCGTCGGGCCGGTTGTTTATCAGGAGGCGGTAGCCGTCCCGCGCGGCGGCGGCGATCTCCTCCGGGGCGAGCTGGGGCGCGGTGGCGAAGCCGGCGGTGACGCGGCGGATGTCGGCCATGGAAGGCTCCGTCAGCTCTGTCGGCGGCAGCGGAAGGCGCTCTGGCCGTCCACCTTGCAGAAGAAAGAGCCCATCACGCCCGAGCGCACCGCGAGCTGCGAGCCCGCGTGGGGCGGATCGAGCAGTTCGAGATCGTCGGTCTGCACCCATTGCGCGCCGTCTTCGGCGACGAGCACCCACTTGCCGGCCCCGCCGAGCCCGGCGCTGCGCACCGTCAGGGTGACCCGGTCGATCGGGGCCTCGGCTCGCGCGCGGGGCAGGAGATCGAGGGTCGGAAGGTGGAAGCCGAACGCCTGGCGGCGCACCGCCTGCAGCTGCTGGCGATCGACCACGACCACCTCGCCCTTCTCCTGGGCGGCGGTCAGCGCGCCGGCCGTGCGGTCGTAGCAGGCGAGGCGCTGGGCGTCGTCGGTCGTGGCCCGGCAGGCGGCGAGCTCCTTCACCACCTCGGCCTGGGGCGGGGCGGGGCGGGGGGCCGCCGCCATGCAGAGCCCGAAGGCGGGCAGGAGGAACAGGAGGCGCTGGGCGCGAGTCATGCGGCGGATCTCGAGGCTCACGGGAGGTCGGGGGCCAGAACGGTGGCCTGGCCCTCGAGCTGGAGGCGCGCGCGATCGGCGGCGACCGCCACCGCGCGGGCCTGGGGGGCGGCGAGGAGCTGGGGCGCCTGGGCGGCCAGGCGCAGGGTGGCCGCGGCCGCCGACACGCCTTGCATCATGCCGCCGAGCCCGGGCTGCGGGTCGAAGCGCTTGATCGGCACATCACCGTCGGCGGGCAGGTGCGCCAGCCGCTTGGCCTCGGCCACCGCGACCGCGAAGCCGCCGAGCTTGTCGACGAGCCCGAGGTCCCGCGCCTGGGCGCCCGTCCACACGCGGCCCTTGGCCAACGCCTCCACCTTGTCGGCCGGCAGGCGGCGGCCCTGGGCGACGCGCCCGATGAAGCCCGCGTAGATGCGGTCCATCCAGGCCGAGACCGCCGCCCTCTGCTCGGGGGTGAACGGCTTGGCCGAGCCGAACGAGTCCGCATAGGCGCCGCCCACGGAGAGGTCGCGCGCGTCCACGCCGAAGCGGGCCAACGCCGGCCCCAGCACGAATTTGCCGCCGAATACGCCGATGGAGCCGGTGAGCGTGGTCGGGTCCGCCACGATCTCGCTCGCGTCCGCGCTGATCCAATAGCCGCCCGATGCGGCGTAGGTGCCCATGCTCACCACCACGGGCTTGCCGGCGGCCTTGGCGGCGCGCACCGCCGCGCCAATCTGTTCGGAGGCGGTGTCCGATCCGCCGGGCGAGGACACGCGGAAGACGATGGCCTTGACGCTCGGGTCGTCCACCGCACGCCGGAAGGCGCGCTGCACGTCGTCGGACTTGACGTCGTTGGAGCCGCCGAAACCCTGGTTGCGGGTCGCGCCCGTGGTGATGGCCCCCTCCGCCCCGATCAAGGCCAGGCTGTCGCCGCCGCGGGCGGTCGCGGACGGGCGGTAGCTGTTGAAGTCGATCAGCTTGGCGTCAGACCCCGCGCGGCGCTTGAGCTCGGCCTCGGCCTCCTCCACCCCGCCGACATGGTCGATCAGCCCGCGGGCCAGCGCGTCCTGGGCGACGTAGGGCCCAGCCTCGAGGGCGGAGCGCAGCGCCTCCGGCGCCATGTTGCGGTCGGCGGCGGCGGCGGCGAGCTCGGATCCGTAGATCGAGCCCATCCACCCCGTCTCCTCCTCGCGGTGGGCGGGGGTGTAGTCGTCATAGAGCAGCGGGTTGACCGCGGTCTTGTACTGGGCGCGCTGCTGAAAGTCGGCCTGCACGCCGTACTTGTCGAAGGCGCGCTTGAAGAACAGCGTCTCCATCGCCGAGCCCGTGGCCTGCAGCGAGCTCTGCGGCTGCATCCAGAAGCCGCCGCGCGAGGCCGCCCCCAGCATGTAGGTCGCGACCGGCAGGCCGGAGGGATAGAGTCCTTGGCTGTGGGCGATCACCGGCTTGCCCGCCGCGCGGAAACCCTGGAGCGCGCCGCGGAGCTCGTCGGCGGCGGCGGGAGCCATGCCGCCCTCCGGCAGGCGGATCAGGAGGGCTGAGACGGCGGGATCGGCGGTCGCGAGCCGGATGCGCTCCACGGCCGAAACGAGCGACAGCTTGCGGCCGGTCACGAAGGCGAACGGATCGAAGGGGTCCTGGTCGGGCAGGGCCTGCCGCAGGTCGAGGCTCAGGACGGCGTGGGCGGGGGTGGGGGCGGGCTTGGCCGCCGAGATCAGGCTAACGGCCAGCACCAGCGGCAGGCCGATGAAGAACAGCGCCAGGGCGGCGAACACGCCCGCCATGGTCAAGAGAAACTGCTTCATCCGGCGCTCCGTCCCCGCGCCGCGGGCCGCGGGCGAGACCCGCTCACCCTAGCTGCGCCGCGCGCCGGGCGCGAGGGGAGGGAGCCGAGAGGCGGGGCGGGAAAAGATGGTCGGAGTGGCAGGATTCGAACCTGCGACCCCCGCGTCCCGAACGCGGTGCTCTACCAGACTGAGCCACACTCCGACGTGAGGGCGGCTGTATAGGGGCGCCCCCGACCCGCCGCAAGCACGCCCGACCGGCGGTCGGGACCGTGTTGCGCCCCTCAGGACCTTCGGCTATCTCCGCCGCCTCGCCGGGGCTGAAACGCTCCCGCGGGCCGTCCTTGGGGGATGGTGTAATGGTAACACAGCGGTTTTTGGTACCGTCATTCTAGGTTCGAGTCCTAGTCCCCCAGCCACGGCCGCCCGACGGGCGCCACGCCCCGCTCAGCGCGGCGGCGTGTCTTCTGGGCGCGGGGCGTCCTCGCGATAGAGCTCGTGGGTCGCCGCGTCGCGGGCGGGGTTGGATGCGGCCGTGCGCCGCCGCTGCTGCACGACGCCCCACACGAAGGCGACGGCGAGAAGCAGCACTCCTACTAAGGCGATCCAACCCAGCATCGTGGCTCTCCGCGTCCGTTCGGAAGGCGAACGCGACCGTCCGGCCTCGGTTCAGCGCCCGTATAGCCGATCCAGCACGGAGGCGACGTCGACGAGGCGGTCGGCCTCCGCGTCGAAGCGGGCGCCCGCGGCCAGCCGGCGCGCCCAGTCGACCGCCGCGCGCCCGCCCCAAGCCTCGCCGGGCGCCGTCATCGCCACCGTGCGCTGGCCCTCGTAGCGCTCGGACGCGAAGTCGTAGAAGGAGCCCGCCACGTTGCGCAGCCCCGCGCCGCGCCCCTCGCCGTAGAAGCGCGCCGCGATCACCGCGTCCTGTCCGGCGGGCAGGTTCCACGAGCAGGCGAGGCGGACGAGCGTGTCGGGCCCTGCGTGGAAGCTGCAAGAGGCGAAGTCCTCCACCACGCCGCCGCGGCCTTCGAGCGGGCGGCCTCCGCTCAGGAGCTCGGCGGCGCACCGCTCCACCGCCGGGAAGCCCAGCACCCACAGCGCGAGATCCACGAGGTGCACGCCGAGGTCCAAAAGGCAGCCGCCGCCCGACTGGGCGGGGTCGAAGAACCACGGCTTGTCCGGCCCGTAGGCGTTGTGGAACACGAG
>CAXTAO010000034.1:0-27158 GCA_964242625.1 uncultured Caulobacteraceae bacterium
GCGGGTCAAGGGCGAAGAGCGAAGCGTCCCTTGACGCGACCGAGCACGGCGGCCCCCTCCGCGCCCACAGAACAAAGCGCCGGAGACGCGCCCAAGCCCCACCCAGCCTTAGCCGAACAGCTCCGGCCGCCGCAGGCGCAGCGTCTGCACGAGCGCCAGCGTCTTGAGGTCGTCCAGCTCGCCGCGGTCGGCGCGCGCCGCCAGCTCCGCCAGCGGGAGCTCCACCACCTCGATGTGCTCGTCCTCCGCCGCGAGGCCGCCGCCGGCGCCCCGCCGGTCGGACGCGCCATAGGCCGCGAGGAACAGGCTCACCCGCTCGGTCGAGACGCCCGGCGAGGCCCAGGCGGTCGCCACCGGCTCCAGCGCCGCGAGCAGGAGCCCCGTCTCCTCCTCCGCCTCGCGCCGGGCGGCGGTCTCGGCGTCCTCCCCGGCGTCGATCATTCCCGCCAGCGCCTCCAGGACCGGGGCGGCCACGCCCGCGAGGAGGGGCGGCGCGCGGTCCTGGCGCGTGAGGATGGCCGTGCGGCGGGCCGGGTCGTAGGGCAGGACGGCCACGGCATCGCCGTGGTCGTCCACCGAGCGCTCGAGCTCGCGGCCCTCGGCGGTGCGCATGGTCGCGAGGACGTAGCGGCGGCGACCCTTGCGGTAAAGCTCGCGCGTGGCGACCACCGCGGCCCCCTTGTCCCTCTCGTCGCCGCCCCCGCTCGTCAGCATCCGGCGAGTCGCATGAACTCGCCGCGGGTGCGCATGTCGTCGCGCACCACGCCGGAGAGCCAGCTCGTCACGAGCTTGGAGCCGCGCGTGTTGACGCCGCGCAGCGTCATGCAGCTGTGCTCGGCCTCGATCACCACGCCCACGCCCTGGGGTTGCAGCACTTCCTGGATCGCCTGGCCGATCTCCGCGGTCATCTTCTCCTGGATCTGCAGGCGCCGGGCGAAGCCGTGCACCACGCGCGCCAGCTTGGAGATGCCCACCACGCGCTGGTGCGGCAGGTAGGCGACGTGCGCGCGGCCGATCACCGGCAGCATGTGGTGCTCGCAGGCGGAGACGAAGGGGATGTCGCGCAGGAGCACGAGCTGGTCGTAGCCACCCACCTCCTCGAACGTCCGCTCGAGATACCCGCGCGGATCGGTGTCGTAGCCCGCGTAGAGTTCGCGGTAGGAGCGCGCGACCCGGGCCGGCGTGTCGAGGAGGCCTTCACGCGTCGGGTCGTCGCCCGCCCAGTGCAGGAGGGTGCGCACGGCGGCCTCGGCCTCCGCCTGGGAGGGGCGGCCGTCATGGGCGCTGCGCGGCGGCAGCTCGCCCGAGACGTCGTCCAGGTCTTCGTCGAGGGGGCCGGCCATGCGTCGCTCCAAGCGGAGCGGTGCAGATAGGCGCTCCGCCCCGAGGAGCTAGGGCGCGGGAGCCAGGGCGCGGGAGCTAGGGCGGGCTCGTTCCGGGGTGGAGCGTGCGGTCGAAGGTCTCGAGCGTCGCCTTCCAGCCGAGACGCCGCGCGCGCGCGATCGCCGCAGGCTCGCCGCCGAGCGCGACCAGCCGGGCGGCGGGGTCGTAGCCCGGCCCGCCGAGCCCGTGACCCGCGTGCGTTTCGCCCACGAGAATGGTGGGGAGCCCGGCCGCGCGGCGCGTCATCACCATGTTGCGCGCCATCTCCAAGGACGGCCAGACCGCGTCGTCGCCGCCCGCCACGAGCACGAGCGGCCCGTGGAAGCGCTCCACCGGGATGCGCGCGGCGGCCAGCCGCTCGGGATGCGCGCGCCGCCCCGCGTCGTGCACCGGGCGCAGCGACATGGGCTCGCCCTTCGCCGCCTTGGCGAGCTGGGCGTCCATTCCCTCGTACGGCTGGAACGGCAGGGGTGCGCCCCGCCAGGCGAAGGAGGCGGTGGGCGGACCGGGCCGGCCCCAGCCCTCCCACACCACGTCGGTCGGCACGACGGCGGCCACCGCCTTGATCCACGGGAAGCGCGTGGCGGCGATCAGGGCGAACTCCGCGCCTTTAGAGGCGCCCCATACGCCGATCCGGTCGGCGTCGACGTCCGGGCGCGACAGGAGCCAGGCGTGCACTTGCTCCAGCCGGTCGACGGGGATGTCGGTGAAGCTGG
Source organism: uncultured Caulobacteraceae bacterium (assembly GCA_964242625.1). Lineage (GTDB taxonomy): Bacteria > Pseudomonadota > Alphaproteobacteria > Caulobacterales > Caulobacteraceae > JASLDZ01. The sequence continues at coordinate 2,100 of CAXTAO010000034.1, forward strand.
TCGGCAGGCCGGGAATGTGCGCGGCGGGGTCGTAGCCCGGCGCGTAATAGGGCAGCCCCAGCACGGCGTAGCCCCGCGCGGCGAACAGGGGCGCGAAGGCCTTGGCGGTGCTCGCTCCGCCTTCCGAGCCGCCGAGCACGATCAGCACGGGCCGACGTCCCGGGCCCGGCGGATGGGCCAGGATCGCGCCGGGGAAGGCGGACACGGGCTCGACCACCACGTCGGCGGGATCGGGCCGCGCGCGCAGCACCGCCGTCGCCAGCGTCCGGCCCGCGTCGGTCGCCTCCAACCGCACCTCGCCCACGGCCGGATCGGCGGCGACCGCCGCGCGCGACGCCTTGGCCGACCAGAACAGCCCCGCCTTGTCGCCGCCGGCGTAGTCGCCGGACAGGGGCGCCGCCGTTGCTAGGTCGAGCCGGCCCGCGCGTCCGCCCGGAACCGCGCGTGGGTGGTGAACAGTTCGTCGCCGATCCGCCGGGCGGAGGCGAGCTCGACCTCCTCGCCCGGGCGCAGGCCCGAGAGGCGCACGGGCGCGGGATCGGCGACCGTGAGGTCGGGCGGGGCCTGGAGGCGGGGCGCGGCCGGGGCGGGCGCGGCCGTCGCGGCGAGCGCCAGGGCGAGGAGGACGGCGCGCACGGCGGGGCTCCGGACTGCAAGGTCCGGCCAAGCTGCGCCCCGGCGCGGCCGTCGAGCAAGGCCGGCGGGATTACTTCGCATTAACCCTGCACCCGGCACATCCTGCCGGGGGCGCGCGGTCCCCGCGAGCGAGGGGGTGGCCATGAACGGCGCGCAGGTGCTGGACGTCGGGCGCGACGCCATTTGGCTGACGTTGCAGCTCTCCGCCCCCGTGCTCCTCGTGGCGCTGGTGGTGGGAGTGGGGATCGGCCTCCTGCAGGCGTTGACCCAGATCCAGGAGCAGACGCTGGTCTACGCGCCCAAGATCCTGGCCGTGTTCCTGTCGCTCCTGATCTTCCTGCCGCTGATGGGTATGCTCCTGTCCGGCTTCATGCACGGCATCGCCGCGCGCATCGCGGGCCTCTAGACGGGTGGAGCACTATGCGCTCCCCGTCCAGGTCTGGGGGGCGGGGCTCGTGTTCGCGCGCACGGGCGCGCTCGTGATGGTGCTGCCGGGGATCGGGGAGAGCTTCGTGCCGCCGCGTATCCGGCTGGCCTTCGCCTTCGTGTTCGCGCTCCTCCTGTATCCCGTGCTGGCGCGCCAGCTGCCGCCCGTGCCGCCGCAGTTCGGCGAGGCGGCGGGCGCGGTGTTCGCCGAGGTGCTGATCGGCCTGGCGCTGGGGGCGCTCCTGCGGCTGTTCCTGCAGGCGCTGGCGGTGGCGGGCGAGATCGTCTCGCTGCAGACCACGCTCTCCTTCGCCCAGACCACCAATCCCGCCCAGGCGCAGCCGACCGCGACGGTGGCGACCTTTCTGACGCTCCTCGGCCTCACGCTGATCTTCTCGGCGGGGCTGCATCAGAGCTTCATCGCGGGCATCGCGCGCTCCTACGAGGTGTTCGCCCCCGGGCGCGCGCCGCCGGTGCGTGACCTTGCCGCCACCATGGTGCGCACTTTCGGCCAGACCTTCGCGCTGGGCGTGCAGCTGGCGGCGCCCGTGATGGTGTTTTCGCTCCTGCTCAACATGGCGACGGGGCTCGTGGCGCGCGCCATGCCGCAGTTCCAGGTGTTCTTCGCCGCGACGCCCTTGGCGGTGATGCTGGGCTTCTCGGTCCTGGCGCTCAGCCTGGGCGTCTTCGGCCTTGTCTGGGTCGACCGGTTCCGCACCTTCGCCGACAGCCTCGCCGGGGTGGGCTGAGCCGTGGCGGAGGGCGCCGACCAGGCCTCCAAGACCGAGGAGCCGACCCAGAGGCGGCTGGAAGAGGCGCGACGCAAGGGCGACATCGCGCGCTCGACGGAGGCCGGACCCTTCGCGGCGCTCCTGGGCGCGAGCGCGGTGGTGCTGGTCATGGGCGGCCCGCTGTGCCGCGGCCTCGCCGAGGCGCTCCTGCCGTTCCTGGCGCACCCCGACAGCTTCGACCTGCAGGGCGCGGGCGGCGCGCGCGTGATGCATGCCGCCCTCCTGGCCTGCCTGCCCGTGGCGGCGGTCATGGGCGTGGCGGCGCTGGCGGCGGCGGCGGCCCAGCTCCTCACCCAGGGGATGGTGTGGGCGCCGTCCAAGCTCGCGCCCGATCCCTCCAAGCTCAACCCGCTGGAGGGGCTGAAGCGGATTGTGGGCGTCGACAACCTGGTGAACTTCCTGAAAAGCCTCGTGAAGCTCGGGGTCGCGGCGGGCGCATGCTGGCTGGCGGTCAGGCCCCGGCTGGGCGAGGTGATGGGGCTCTCGGCGCTCGACCCCGCGGCCGTCCTGCCGGAGGCGGGCGAGCTCCTGCGGGCGCTGGCCACCGCCGCCCTCCTCGCCACCGGCGTGATCGCGGGGGCGGACGTCCTTTGGGTGCGGCTGCGCTTCCTCCAGCGCATGCGCATGAGCCGCGAGGAGCTCAAGGACGAGCAGAAGGACCAGGACGGCGACCCGCACCTGAAGGCCAAGCTCAAGCAGCAGCGCGCCGAGCGCTCGCGCCGGCGCATGGCGCAGGCGGTGCCCACCGCGACCCTCGTCGTCATGAACCCCACCCACTACGCCGTGGCGCTGCGCTATGTGCAGGGCGAGACCGCCGCGCCCGAGTGCGTCGCCAAGGGCGTCGACAGCCTGGCGCTCAGGATCCGCGAGATCGCCGAGGCGCACGGCGTGCCGGTGATCGAGGACCCGCCGTTGGCGCGTGCGCTGTTCGCCGCGGTGGAGGTCGAGCGCGCCATCCCGCGCGAGCACTACGAGGCGGTGGCGCGGCTGATCGGGGCCATCCTCTCCGCCGGCCGCCGCGCGCCCCGCGTCGCTCGGACGCCTGCGACGCCCGGCCGAACGCGGCTACCCTCCTGACCTGAGAGGCGCGTCGACGCCGTCGCGCCCTCCGCCCCTCCGAGAACGCCCATGGCCGCCCGCACCGCCTCCGCATCGTCCCGTCCGGCCGGGCGCGCGCTCGATCCCATGACGGTCGCGGCGGCGGCCTTCTTTCTGTTCGCCGCGCTGGCCGCCGCCTATCCGGCCTTCCATGCGGGGCGCGCGGGAGGGGCGGGTCTGCTCCTCCTGGCGGGGCTCGCGGGCTTCTGCATCCTGGGCGTGTTCGTGGTCTCGACCACCGGCCAGGCCCCCGCAGCCGCCCCGGACGCCGATCCGGAGGCGATGGTCGGCGCGCTCCCCGAGCCCTCCGCGGTGCTGTCCGAGGACGGCGCGGTCGTCGCCGCGAACCTCGCCTGGCGCGAGGCCTGGGGCGCCGCGGCCCATCGCAAGCTGCCCCGCGCCGCCGCCGAGGGGCTCTACGCCGCGCTCGCCGGCGCGCGGGCGGAGGGTGCGGGAGACGCGAAGCTCGCCACTCCGCAGGGCGTGCGCCACGCCCGCGCCGCACGGCTGGGTGCGCGATACCTGGTGCGGCTCGACCCCGCCGACGCGCCCGCCCCCGCCGCCGCCACGCCCACCCCGCTCGAGCCGCGCTCGGCGACGCTGGCCGCGCTCGCCCCGGCGGCCATGGCGGCCGCGGCGTCGCCCGCGCCCACCTCGCTTGACGGTTTCGCCGCCGCCGCCCCCTTCGGCGCGGCGCTGCTGGACGGGCCGGACGTGTTCGCCGCGCGCATCGTCGCGGTGAACGAGGCCATGGCGCGCATGAGCGAAGGCCTGGCCCAGCGCGGCCGCTTGTTCGCCGCCCTTCTCGACCCCGCCTCGCTCGACGAGGCGCGCACGCGGCTGAAGACGCGCCCCGAAGGTCCGGTCGAGGTGCGGCTGGGGCTGGAGCGCCCGCGCGTCGCCCACCTCTACACCACCGCCGGCGAGGGGCGCCTCGTGGCCTATCTCCTGGACGTCTCCGAGCAGAAGCAGCTCGAGCTGCAGCTGGCGCAGAGCCAAAAGATGCAGGCGATCGGCCAGCTCGCGGGCGGCGTCGCCCACGACTTCAACAACCTCCTGACCGCCATCCAGCTCAGGCTGGACGAGCTCCTCCACCGCCACCCGGTGGGCGACCCCTCCTACGAGGGACTGAACGAAATCCGCCAGACCGGGGTGCGCGCCGCCGACCTCGTGCGGAAGCTCCTCGCCTTCTCGCGCAAGCAGACGGTGCAGCGGGAGACGCTGGAGCTGGGCTCGCTGATGAGCGAGTTCGAGGTTCTGCTGCGCCGGCTCCTGCGCGAGGACGTGCGGCTGGAGACCGACTACGGGCGCGACCCGCCGCTCGTGCGCGCCGACCGCGCGGCGCTGGAGACGGCGGTGATGAACCTGGCCGTCAACGCCCGCGACGCCCTGCGCTCGCATCCCCCGGTCGACGGCGGCCCGGGGGTGGTGCGCATCCGCACCGCGCGGCTGTCGCAGGCTGAGGCGCACGCGCTGGGTCAGCCCTCGGCCCCGCCGGAGGGGTCCGCGCTGATCGAAGTGGCGGACAACGGCCCGGGCATCGCCCCCGACGTCGCCGACAAGATCTTCGAGCCGTTCTTCACCACCAAGCCCGTCGGCGAGGGCACGGGCCTGGGGCTCGCCACCGTCTACGGCATCGTCAAGCAGGCGGACGGGTGGATCCACGTGGAGCCGGGCGTGGGCCAGGGCGCGGCCTTCCGCGTCTTCCTGCCGATCCACCAGCCCTCCGCGCTCCAGCCCGCGCCGTGGGTGGCGCAGGCCCCGCCCGTCGGCGCGCCCAAGCCCAAGCCGGCGCGCGACCTGTCCGGAGCCGGCCGCATCCTCTTCGTGGAGGACGAGGACGCGGTGCGCGTGGTGGCCGCACGCCTTCTGCGCGCGCGCGGCTACGAGGTCATCGAGGCGTGCGACGGCGAGGAGGCGCTGGAGCTGGCCGAGGTGCACACCGGCCAGATCGACCTCCTGATCTCCGACGTGATCATGCCGGGGCTGGACGGCCCGACCCTCCTGAAGAAGGCGCGCCGGTTCCTGGACGGGGCCAAGGTGATGTTCATCTCCGGCTACGCCGAGGCCGAGTTCTCCGACCTCCTGGAGGGCGAGGAGGGGGTGACCTTCCTGCCGAAGCCGCTCGACATCAAGGTGCTGGCGGAGCGGGTGAAGCAGCAGTTGGCGGGGTGATGCGGGCGTGACGCGCGCTTTGTTCTGTGGGCGCGGAGGGGCCGCCGTGCTCGGTCGCATCAAGGGACGCTTCGCTCTTCGCCCTTGACCCACCCTGCGTGCGACGGCTGACGCGTGGGCGTCGGGACGCGGGGCGTCCCTCCATAGTTCGACAACGCCTCCGGCGGGTCGAACACAGGGCTATGACTGTGAGGGGCAGGTCCAGGGCGACGGTCGAGCCCAAGCGGCTAGGTCGCTTCAGAGTGCGCCGCCCGCCGATGGCGGGCTCTGGCAAGCAACAGCCCTGTGTTCGACGCGGGCCGCAGGCCTAAGTCGAACTAAGGAGAAAGGACGCCCCGCGTCCCGACCCCTCCGGTCAGCCGTCGCGCGCAGGGCGGGTCAAGGGCGAAGAGCGGAGCGTCCCTTGACGCGACCGAGCACGGCGGCGCTCCGTCCACCGATCGAGCGCCGCAACCTCCCGCGCGCAGCGCCCGCCGAAGGCGGACCTCCGCCCCGCCCTCGCGACTCCGCGCTATACCGCCCCGCCATGCCGCGCCGCTTCGCCATCCACCATCCGCCCGGACGCCTGGCGCTGAAGCGCGACCCGTTCGGCAAGGACGTGGCGAACCTCGGCCTCTATCGCGCGATCGCCCACCACGGCGGGCTGGAGCGGCTGCACGTCGCCGCCCACCAGCCGGTCGCCGCGAGCGAGGTGGCCGCCGACCTCGGGGCCGATCCGCGGCTCGCGGTCAGCACGGGTTCCATACTGGACCTCGGGCCGGTGGCGGACGCGGGCGCGCTCCTGCGCGGCCAGCCCACCCTCGCCGAGACCGCCTGGGCGCGGGAGCGGGCGGGGGAGGGCGCGCGCGCCTTCTCGCTGATCGGCCTCGTGCACACGCTGGCGCCCCCCGCCACGCGCGCGCAGATCGCCGAATGCTCTGTCGCGCCCGTGCAGCCGTGGGACGCGCTCGTCTGCACCTCCCCCGCCGTGCGCGACAACCTTTCACGCCTGTTCGACGGCTGGGAGGCGCACCTCGCCGCGCGCACGGGCGGGCGGGCGCCGCCGCGCCCCGACCTTCCCGTCATCCCGCTCGGCGTCGACGTCGACGCGATCGCCGCGCAGGCCGACCGGCCCGACGTGCGCGCCCAGGTGCGCGCGGGGCTGGGCGTCGCCGACGACGAGCCGCTGGTGCTGTGGGTCGGCCGGCTGTCGTACTTCGAGAAGGCGTGGCCGCAGGCCATGTTCCGGGCCGTGGCGGAGGCGGGCGAGCGCGCGGGCGTGCGGCCCCACTTCGCCCTGGCCGGCTGGTTCCCCGACCCGGCCGACGCCGCCCTCTACCACGAGGCCGCCGCTCTCCTTGCGCCGGATGTCCGCTGCCACTGGATCGACGGCAACGCGGCCGGGCGCACGGCCGACCTGTGGGCGGCGGCCGACGTCTTCCTGTCGCTCGTGGACAACATCCAGGAGACCTTCGGCCTGACGCCGGTGGAGGCCATGGCGGCGGGCCTGCCGGTGGTGGCGAGCGACTGGGACGGCTATCGCGCCACCGTGCGCGACGGCGTCGACGGCCGGCTCGTGCCGACGCTGGGTGCGCCTCCGGGCCCCTTGGGCGAGCTCCTCGCCGCCCGGCACGGCTATGAGATGGACAGCTACCAGACCTATGTCGGCGCCATCGCCCAGCATACGGCGGTCGACGTGGACGCCGCCGCGCAGGCGCTGGCGGCGCTGTTCGCCGATCCCGACCTCAGACGGCGCATGGGCGCTTCGGGCCGGGCGCGGGCCCAGGCGGAGTTCAGCTGGCCGGCAGTCGCGCGACGCTACATGGCGCTCGCCGACGAGCTGACCGAGCGCCGCCGCGCCGCGCCCGCCCGGCCCGCGGCCCGACCCCGACCGGTGCGCGGCGATCCGTTCCGCGACTTCGCGCCTTTCGCCACCGCGGAGCTCGACAGCTCCACCGTAATCGCGCTGCGCGGGCCGGGCGCCGCCACGCGTCTGGCTGACGCGGCGCTCGTGCGGCTGGACGAGCGCTTCGCGGCCTGGCGCGCCACGCCGGAGGAGACGGCGCGGATCATGGCCCTCCTGGCCGAACGCGGTCCTCTCGAGGCGGGGTCGGTCCTCGCCGCCTTCCCGCCCGCGCGGCGGCCGTGGATCGCCATGGGCCTCGTCTGGCTCGCCAAGCTCGGCGTCGTCGAGCGGCGCTGACGCGCGGCGGAGCTTGGCCGGTCCCGCCTGCGCGCGCTACGACGGCGATCTCGTTCGGAGCGCCCGCCGCCATGCCCACCCGCCGCCGCATCCTGTCCACCGCCGCGGGCGCGGGGGCCGTCGCCAGCGTGGGCGCGGGGGGAGGCGGGGCGGCCGCCCAGCCTGCCCGCTCGGTGGAGGCGCTGAACGCCGCCTATGCCCGCGTGGCCGACGAGATGCTCGACCACTCGCCCATGCTGGCCACGAGCCTCGGCCTCGACACCGGTCCGCGCGCCCGCGAGAAGTGGAAGCTGGACGACAGCTCGCTGCAGGCGCGCACCGACGCCCAGGCGCGCACCCGCGACCAGCTGCGCCGCATGCGCGCCGCCGCGCCCGCGGGCCTCGCGGGGCTGGACGAGGTCAACCTCCTCTCCATCACCTACGGTTTCGACCTTCAGGCGGGGTTCGACCAGCGGTTCGACTACGCGGGGCCGGGCGCGCCCTACACGCTGAGCCAGCTGAACGGGGTCTACCAGAGCGTCCCCGACTTCCTGGACAGCCAGCACGCGATCGCGACGGTCGACGACGCCCAGGCCTACCTGTCGCGCCTGCAGGCCTTCGCCGTGATGCTGGACCAGGAGCGCGAGGTCGCGCTGCACGACGGCGGGCTGGGCGTGGCCGCGCCCGACTTCGCCATCGACAAGGCGCTGGGGCAGATGCGCGCCCTGCGCGACACGCCGCCCGAGCGCGCCACCCTCGTGCAGTCGGTGGTGCGCCGCGCGCGCGAGAAGGGGCTGCACGGCGATTGGGCGACGCCCGCCACGACCATCTACGAGGCGCAGGTGCGCCCCGCGCTGGACCGGCAGATCGCGCTCCTCACCGAGGCGCGCCGCCACGCGCCGCACACCGCCGGGGTCTGGCGGCTGCCGCGAGGCGATGAATACTACGCCCGCTCTCTCCAGGGCGGCACCACCTCCAACCTGACGCCCGACGAGGTGCACCGCACGGGGCTGCAGCTCGTGGCGAGCCTGTCGTCGCAGATCGACGCGCTCACGCGCGGCCAGGGCATGACGCAGGGCACGCCCGGCCAGCGCCTGCGCGCGCTGTTCGACGACCCCCGCCAGCGCTACCCGAACACCGACGCGGGCAAGGCGCAGCTGATCGCCGACCTCAACGTCAAGGTGCGGGCGGTCCAGGCGCGGCTGCCGCAGTACTTCGGCGTGCTGCCCAAGGCGATGGTCACCATCAAGCGCGTACCCGCCGCGCAGGAGGCGGGGGCGCCCAGCGGCTACTATCAGAACGCCTCGCTCGATGGCGCGCGGCCGGGCGCCTTCTACATCAACCTGCGCGACACCGCCGAGGTGCCGCGGTGGACCTTGCCGACGCTCGTGTTCCACGAGTCGATCCCCGGCCACCACTTGCAGATCTCCATCCAGCAGGAGGCGAGCCTGCCGCTCCTGCGCAAGATCGGCGGCTACAACGCCTATGTGGAAGGCTGGGCGCTCTACGCCGAGCAGCTGGCCGACGAGATGGGCATGTACGCCGACGACCCGCTGGGCCGCGTGGGCTACCTGCACGACGCGCTCCTGCGCGCGGTGCGGCTCGTGGTCGACACCGGCATGCACCACAGCCGTTGGACCCGCGAGCAGGCCGTCGCCTATTTCAGCGACCACCTAGGCGACCCGGAGAGCGCGGCGTCGACCGAAGTCGAGCGTTATTGCGTGTGGCCCGGGCAGGCGTGCGGCTACATGGTCGGCAAGCTCGACTGGTTGCGCAACCGCGACCGCGCCCGCCGTGCGCTGGGCGCGCGCTTCGACATCCACCGCTTCCACGACGCCGGGCTGACCGCGGGCGCCATGCCGCTGGCCGTGCTCGACCGGGCGATCGACGGCTACATCGCCCGGGGCTGAACGGGCGCGAGCGCATGCCGAAACCGGTTCCACAAAATCGCTTGCATTATTGTGCGGTGCGGCATAGAGAGGGCATGCCCTTCCTGGGCGTTTCCTCCCTATGACTTCGGCCGCGCCTTCGGGCGCGGCCTTTTTTTCAGCCGATCAGCTCGTCGAGCGTTTCGGCTCCAGCGTCTCTCGGGCCAAGTTCCCAAACGCGCGCGCCGGTCCAGCGGCGGACGGCCGCGGCGGCCGCCTCCGGCTCCACGGCGTCGCCCATACCGCCGTTCATCACCACGCCCGCGAGCGTCACCCGGCGTCGGGCCAGCGCCTCGCAGGCGGTCAGCGCATGGCTGATCGCGCCGAGGTAGCAGCCTGCGACGAGCAGCACGGGGCGGCCCACACGCTCAATCCAGTCGAGCCCCAGCCCATCCTCGGCGACAGGACTCATCAGCCCGCCGGCGCCCTCGACAAGCGCGAAGGCGTCGGCGGGCGCGCCGGTCAGCCCGGCACGGGTGGCCGCGACCACCTCGTCGAGCGTGAGGCGGCGGCCTTCGCGCGCTGCCGCCTGGTCGGGGGCGAGCGGCGCCGTGTAGCGGAACGGGCTGCAGCGCTCGATCGCCTCCGGCGTCAACGCCACCCCTGCGGCGTCCAAGAGGCGTGCGGTGTCGCTGCCCGCGAAGGCGGGGTCGCCCAGGTCGGGCGCGCCGCTTAGCACGGGCTTCAGCGCCACGACCGCGCGCCCCCGCGCCCGCGCGCGGCGCAGGAGGAGGCAGGCGACGTGGGTCTTGCCGATATCGGTGCCCGTGCCCGCGACGAAGAGCACGCTCACGCCGCGGTCGCCCGCCGCTCGGCGCGCACCGCTTCGGCCAGGGCGTCGACCTCGGCCTCGGCGTGGGCGGCGCTCAGCGCGAAACGCAGGCGCGCGGTCCCGGGCGGCACGGTCGGTGGGCGGATCGCCACCGCCAGGAAGCCCCGCCGCTCCAGCGCCGCCATGAGCCGCATGGCCTCCGCCGCCTCGCCGACCACCAAGGGCACGATCGCGCTCTCGGCGGGCGCGACGTCGAGCGCGGCGGCTAGTCGGCGCGCCAGCCGGAGCGGCCGCGCCGCGCGCGCGGGCTCGGCCTCGATCACCTCCAGCGCCGCCAGCGCCGCCGCCGCCGCCGCGGGCGCGATCCCCGTGGTGTAGACGAACGACCGCGCCCGGTTGCGCAGGAGCTCGGCCACCGCCCGTGTCGCGCACACGTAGCCGCCGGCCGAGCCGAGCGCCTTGGAGAGCGTGCCCATCTCCAGCGGCGCGGGCGCCTCCGCCGCGACCACGCCCAGGCCGTGCGCGTCGTCCAGGAGGAGCCAGGCGTCGTGCGCCTGCGCGAGCTCAGCCAGTCCCGCAGCGGGGGCGAGGTCGCCGTCCATGCTGAACACCCGCTCGCTGAGCACAAGCGCGCGCCGCACGTGCGGACGGTCGCGCTCGAGCCGGGCGGCGAGCTCGACGAGGTCGTTGTGCCCGAACGCCTGCACCTCGGCGCCGGAGAGCCTCGCCCCCGCCCAGAGGCAGGCGTGGGCCAGGGCGTCGATCAGCACGAGGTCGCCCGGGCCCGCCAGCGCCGGGATCGCGCCCAGGTTGGCCATCCAGCCGGAGGAGAACAGCACGCAGTCCTGCGTCCCCTTGCAGCGCGCGAGCGCGTGCTCCAGCGCCTCCGCCTCCGGCGGGTCGCCGGTGACGAGGCGCGAGCCGCCCGCCCCCGCGCCGTGACGCTCCAGCGCCACGCGGGCGGCGGCGATCACCCGCGGGTGGTGCGTCAGGTCGAGGTAGTCGTTGCAGCTGAACGAGATCAGCTCGCGCCCGAAGCGGCGCACCCGCGCGCCGCCCACCCGCTCGGTGGGGGCGAGCGTGCGCCGCAGCCCCTGCGCCTCAAGGCCCGCGAGCTTGTCCCGCGCGAAGGCGTCGAGGCTTTGCATGGGGCCATGAGGGCGCGGGCCGCCCCCGCGTCAAGCGCTTGACAGGGCGGGGAGAGGGGGCGAGCGCCATGCGCCATGCGCGACCCCTCGGCCGAGCGCCTGTGGCGCCCCTATACCCAGATGAAGACCGCCGCGCCCGCGCTCGCGGTCGCGCGCACGGACGGCACGCGCATCGAACTGGAGGACGGGCGCTCACTGGTCGACGGCGTCGCCTCCTGGTGGACGGCGGTGCACGGCTACAATCCGCCGGAGATCCTGGCCGCGGTCGCCGACCAGCTCGCGCGCATGCCCCACGTCATGTTCGGCGGGCTGACCCACGCGCCGGCCGAGCGCCTTGGCGCGCGGCTCGCGGCCAAGCTGCCCGGCGAGCTCGACCACGTGTTCCTGTGCGACTCGGGGTCGGTGGCGGTCGAGGTGGCGATGAAGATCGCCGTTCAGGGTTGGGCGAATGTCGGCGTAGAGGGGCGCACGCGCTTCCTCGGCTTCCGGGGCGGCTATCACGGCGACACGCTGGGCGCGATGAGCGTGTGCGACCCCGACGAGGGCATGCACCGTCGCTTCGGCGACTGGCTGCCGCGCCAGGTCCACGCCGAGCTCCCCGACACGCGCGAGCGCGCCGCGACGCTCGACGCCCTCCTCGCCGCCCACCGCCACGAGCTGGCGGCGGTGATTGTGGAGCCCCTGGTGCAAGGGGCGGGCGGCATGCGCATCCACGCGCCGGAGGTGTTGTCCGAGGTCGCCGCCGCCGCGCGCCGCCACGGGGTGCCCCTGATCGCCGACGAGGTGTTCACGGGCTTCGGCCGCACGGGGACGATGTGGGCGTGCGAGCAGGCGGGGGTGGTCCCCGACCTTATCTGCCTCTCCAAGGCGCTGACCGGCGGGGTGATGGCGCTGGCCGCTGCCGTCGCCAGCCGCGAGGTGTTCGAGCGCTTCTGGTCGGACGATCCGGCCGCGGCGCTGATGCACGGGCCGACCTTCATGGCCAACCCGCTGGCCTGCGCCGCGGCGAACGCGAGCCTCGACCTCTTCGACGCGCACCCGCGGCTGGAGGCGGCGCGCGCGCTGGAGGGCAAGCTCGAGGCCGGGCTCGCCCCGTTGCGCGGCCGGCCGGGCGTGGCGCAGGTGCGCGCCCTGGGCGCGATCGGGGCCGTGCAGTTCGACGCCCCGCCCGATCTCGCCGCCCTCAAGGCGGCGCTCGTCGCGCAGGGCGTGTGGGTGCGGCCCTTCGGCGACGTGGTCTACCTCTGTCCGGCGCTGACGATCGACGACGCCGACCTCGGGCGCCTTTTGGACGCGGTGAACTGCGTCGTGGGGCGCACATGACGACGCCCGCGTCGACCGTCGGGTCGACGCGGGCGTTGAGCCGGGATCCCGGATGCGCGCCTGAGGGGAGCGCGCGCCCAGGGCTCTCGTCGACGTCGACCTTTAAGCGGCCGCGAGCGTCGCGCGGGTGCGGCGGCGCAGGGCAAAGCCCGTCAGCGCCACGCCCGCCATCATGAGCGCCCAGGTGGTGGGCTCGGGAGCCGCGCTGGTCGGGGCCACGGTGATGTGGGTGGTGTCCCACACCAGCGTCTCGTTGCCGTCGGTCACGTAGTTGTACTCGTTGATGACGGGATCGAAGCCCGTGCCGTCCGAGCTGAAGGGAGTCGACACGTCGCCCGGCGTCGTTCCGCTGGTGGCGATGTACGCCTGGAACTGGTTCTGGAAATCGTAGCCGGCCGACTCGTGGAATCCGGCGGAGGCGCTCTCCACGTTGGCGTAGAAGTCGGGCGTGAAGGTGAAGGAGTGCGTCGGATCGTTGTTCACGGTGAAGATCACCGAGCTGATGACCGGAGTATCGCCGGCGAACGAAGCGACCCCGCTGCCGCTGTAGGTGGCGTCGGTGAAGGCGCCGCCCGCGTCGGTGGTGTAGTTCACCGCCGCGCTGAAGGCGAACCCGGTGATGTTGGTCGCGCCGTACCCGAACAGCTCTTCGAAGACGGCGGGATCCCCGCTGCCGTAGGAGTAGCTGGCGACCGTGCCGGTGTAGGTGGCGGTGTAGTTGCCGGCCAGCGCGTGGCCCGCGCCCGCGAGGGCCAGCGCCCCCGCCAAGGCTGCGATCTTGAGTGTCTTCATGGTTCGAACCCCTTGGGTGGGCGGCTCGGAGCCCCGCCGCCGCACGTGAATGGAAGGTCGCCCGTCCCCGGGCGTTCGGGCCGGCGCGGACACGACGTCCGCGCCGGCCCTGATCGCTTACGGGTTGGTCGCCGTCTGCGGGAGGCCGGCCGCGTCGGTCACGGTCAGCAGTCCGAAGAGGGCGCGCACGTCGGGCGAGCCGTTGCCGAACAGATAGTCGTAGCCGCCACCCGGAACCTTGTCGGTCCACTTGCCGTCGAAGCCGGAGGTTTCACGATGGAAGACCTTGGCCCCGCCGGCGTTCTGCGTCGCCGCGGCGCGGTAGAAGAACGGGTTGGCGTTGCCGTAGCGGTAGCAGTAGGGCGCATCCGACCCGCAGGTGGTCGTCTGCTTCTGGTACTGCAGCGAGAGGGTCATGGCGCCCACGAACTCGGGCGACGACACCGACGTCCCGATCACGCCGTAGCGGCTGCCGCCGTCGGCGACGATCACATAGCTGCGGTTGGGGCCGCAGGGCGTGTAGCTCTCGCCGCCGGGGCAGCCGCCGACCAGCATGCCCACATCGGGCGTGGTGCGCTGGGACGAGCCCGTGGTGACCAGCGACTGGTAGTCCGGCTTCGCCCAGAAGGCGGACGGACCGCCGCCCGGACCCCAGAAACCGCCGGCGATGTTCTGGCCGAAGCCGTACGTGTCGTGCGGGATCTCAGGATCGCCCAGCCCCTGCTCGGAGACGTACGCCGAGTTCAGCGTGCCGTCCGCGGTGGTGATCAGGTTGCCGCCGCCGACGCCCGTCACGTTGGGGTCATTGGACGGGAACTGGATGCTCGGGATGAAGCGCGTCGGCGTGCCGTCCTGCAGGACGTAGTGCACGTCGGGGCAGGACAGGCCGCCCTCGTCGCCGGAGCTGGCCACGAAGGTCACGCCCTCGGCGTTCCCCTGCAGGAACTGCTCATGGTAGAAGAGAAGGTCGGAACCGTCGCCGCCGAAGTAGCGCGCGTCGGTGCTGAACAGCTCGCAGCCGCCGAACGAGGAGTTGACCGCGTCGTAGCGGCCATCGTCGATGATCGCCTGGTAGCCCGCCTGGATGTTGGCGTCGCTGAGGTCCGGGAGGTTGAACAGCGTCACCGTAGAACCCGGCGCGCCGCCCAGCACTTCCTGCACGTCGAGCGAGGACTCGAACGAGGCGTTCACGTCGAACGGCGCGCCGCCGTTGATCGGCTTGTGGATGAAGGTCGGCGCGGGCTTGCCGGTCACGGTGGTGAAGTTCTCGTGGTCGAACAGCAACTTCACGTCGCTGTCCAGCGCGTCGTTCTCCATCACGATGGCGACGTTGATCCCCGAGCCGTCCAGCGCGACCTTGCCAGCCGTCGCCGTGTAGGACGGATAGTCGTAAGCCTGCTTGCGGTCGGTGAAGTAGTATCCGCCCGAAGCGCTGAAGCGGTTCTCCGGATCGGCGTTGGCGACCTTCGCCGCGTTGGTCTTCTTCTCAGGGAGGGCGCTGAAGGCGAAGGTGGTGAGGCCTAGCGCCTTGATCGAGGCGGCCGGCGCCAGCGCCTGGTTGGCGTAGAAGCGGGCGTGTCCGCTGGTCGTCACCACCCGCGAGAGCGGCGAGCCGAACGCCTTCTGGACCGCGCCGGCGGTGCCGGTGACGTCCAGCGAGCGGATGTGGGCGGCGGTGACGGTCAGCCCCTGACTCGCCAGCGCCGTCTTGGCGGCCGAGATGGCGTCCGCCGTCGGGCCGAAGCGCGTCGCGAACTGCGCGGGCGTCAGGTACTTGTGGTAGCTGGCCGAACCCGGCGTCTGCTGGGCGGCGACGAGCTGCTCGAGCGCGGCCTTGTCGCGCAGGGGCAGGTAAACCTGGAAGCTCACCGGAGCGGTGGCCGCGGCCGCGGTGACCGTCGCGCCCTTGGGCACCACGGGCGTCGCGTGCGCCGCCGAAGCGACGGCCAGAGCCGCCAGGCTCGCCCCCGCCGTGAGCCAGTTCAGTCGTGTCATCGAGTTCGGTCTCCCCTATCCGGGGCGGATCAAGCCTCATGGTTAAGGGCGCGGCAAGAAAAAAACCGTGTCTCGCCGGAAAGGCGCCACCTTTTCACCTGGCGCGCGAAAGTCCGGACGCCCCGCTTCTTAACCGGTCGAAAAGAAGCTCCATTCCACCCACACGGCGAGGCAGAGCGGCGGGCCGAGCGCGATCGGCTCCCGGAGCGCGCGGCCCCCGCGCGCCAGCACGCGCGGGGCCGCCCAGGCCAGGCCCGCCGCGCTCGCCAGGAGCACGACCCCCGGCAGGGCGCGCCAGCCCAGCCACGCGCCCGCGGCGGCGAGGAGCTTGGCGTCGCCCAGTCCCAGCCCGCTGCGACCGCGCAGGCGCCGGTAGCCGTACTCGAGGAGGGCGAGGCTCCCGAAGCCGCCCGCGACGCCGATCAGCCGGTCGGGGAGAGAGACGGGCGCCAGGGGGCCCAGCGCCAGGCCCGCGGCGGCCAGCGGCAGGGTGAGCGCGTCGGGCAGGCGCAGGGAGGCCGCGTCCACCGCGGCCAGCACGAGGAGCGTCGCCGCCAGCCCCGCCCCCACGGCGACCGGCTCGGGCCCCCGGAGCGCTAGCTGCAGGGCTATGGCGGCGGCGGCGGGCGGAAGCCACGCCCGGGGCCGACTCGCGCCGCCGCCCAGCCGCTCGGCCCCCCGGGCCAGGAGCCCGCCGGCGCCTAGCCCCAGCGCGACCGCCGCCGCGCCCCGCGCCCACGCCTCCCAGCCGGGGTTCATCGGGCGCGCGCCCGGCGGATGGTCGCGTTGCCGCCCATGGAGCGCCCGTATAGCGTCTCCCGCCGGTGGAGGACGACGGCGTGTGGCGTTCAGTGTGGATCGGCGCGGGGGCGCTCTCGGCGGCGCTGGGCCTCGCCGCCGCGCCGGCGAGCGCCGCCGACGCGGCCGCGGATCTTCGCCCCGCGCTCGTCTTGCCCGCGCCGTGGCGTCCGCTCGAGGCGGCGCAGGCGGTCGGGTCCCTCCGCGTCACGCCGTCGGACGACCGGGCGCGCGCGGTCGAGTGCCTGGCCGAGGCGGTCTACTACGAGGCGGCCGACCAGCCGCTGGAGGGGCGCGAGGCGGTGGCTCAGGTCGTGCTGAACCGCGTGCGCCACCCGCGCTATCCCAAGTCGGTGTGCGCCGTGGTGTTCCAGGGCGCGGCGCGCGCCAGCGCTTCGGCGGGAGGCTGCCAGTTCACCTTCGCGTGCGACGGGTCGCGCCGGCGCACGCCCGACCTCCGCGGCTGGCGCGCCGCCGAGGCGGTCGCCGAGCAGGCGCTGGACGGCTTCGTCCTCGCGGCGGCCGGGTCGGCCACGCACTATCACGCCCTCTACGTCCACCCGGGCTGGAGCGCCTCCATGACGCCCGTGCTGCAGGTGGGCGCGCATCGCTTCTACAGCCTGTCGGGCGGCCCCGGCGCGTTGACGGGGGCGTACGCGGGCGGCGAGTCCGGACCGCCCGCCCGCACGGCCGCGCTCCTCCTCGCCTCGCGCGAGCCGGCGATGCGGGCGGCGGCGCCCACGGCGGCGAGCTTCCAGGTGTGGGGGCTCCCCGTGGCGCGGGTGACGCCCGGCGCGGGCGGCGTCGCGGTGGCCATGGCCTCGGCCGCGGAGGCGATGCGGTGAACGCGCCCCTGCGCCCGCCCGTGGTCGCGCCCCCCCTCGCCGGGCCGGGCGCGCTCGACCTCGCCGCGCTGATCGAGGGCGCTGCGCTCCTCCCGCCCGACACCCTGGCGCGGGCGCGGCGCGTGCGGGCGGAGACGGGCGAGCGGCTCGACTCGATCCTGACCCGGCTGGGCTTCCTGTCCGAGCAGCGCCTCGTGCAGGCGATCGCCGACGCCACGGGCTTCGCCGCGGCGGGCCCGGAGGACTATCCGGCCGAGCCCGTGGACTCGGTCGCGCCGCTCTCGGCGGGGTTCCTGCGCGAGAGCCGCGCCGCGCCGCTGCGCCGGACCGAGGCGGGGGTGGAAGTCGCCTTCGCCGATCCGCTGGACCCGTTTCCCGCCCAGGCGCTCGCGGTGGCGCTCGGCGCGCCCGTGCGGCCGCGGGTGGGCCGCGCCACCGACATCGAGGCCGCGCTCGACCGGCTGTACGGCCCCGAGTCCCGCGGGCCCGACGCGGCGGTCGGCGGCGACGAGGAGGAGGACGTCGAGCGCCTGCGCGACCTCGCCAGCGACGCCCCGGCTATCCGCGCGGTTAACCGGCTGGTGACAGCCGCGGTGGAGCGCCGCGCGTCCGACATCCACCTCGAGCCCAGCGAGTTCGCCCTCCTGGTCCGCTTCCGGGTCGACGGCGTGCTGCAGGAGGTGGAGGCGCTCCCCGCGGGCATGCGCGCCTCCTTGCCCTCGCGCATCAAGGTGATGGCGGGGCTCAACATCGCCGAGCGCCGCCTGCCGCAGGACGGGCGGATGCGGCTGACGGTGCGCGGCCACGACATCGACCTGCGCGTCGCCACCGCCCCCACCATCCACGGCGAGTCGGTCGTTCTGCGCCTCCTCGACCGCTCGCAGCTGCAGCTCGACTTCGACGCCCTGGGGTTCGACGACGCCATGCAGGCGCGGCTTTCCGCCGTCCTGGCCCAGCCCCACGGCATCCTCCTGGTCACCGGGCCGACCGGCTCTGGCAAGACCACCACGCTCTACGCGGCGCTGTCGCGGCTGAACGCGCCGGAGCGCAAGCTGCTCACGGTGGAGGATCCGATCGAGTACCGGCTCTCCGGCGTCCAGCAGACGCAGGTGGCCCCCGCCATCGGCATGAGCTTCGCCGCCGCGCTCCGCGCCTTTCTGCGCCACGACCCGGACGTGATCATGGTGGGCGAGGTGCGCGACCTGGAGACGGCGCAGGTCGCCGTCCAGGCGGCGCTGACCGGGCACATGATCCTGTCGACGCTGCACACCAACTCGGCCGCCTCGGCGGTGACGCGCCTCCTCGACATGGGCGTCGAGCCGTTCCTGATCACCTCCACCCTGCGCGCGGTGCTGGCCCAGCGGCTGGTGCGCCGGCTCTGCCCCACCTGCCGCGCGCCCACCGCCGTGGCCGAGGCGCGGGAGGCGCTGGCCCCCGCGGGCGCGCGGATCGCCCACGCCTGGCGCGCGACGGGCTGCGCTCAATGCGGCGGCTCCGGCTACCGCGGCCGCGTCGCCCTGGCCGAGCTCCTGCGGGTCGACGAGGCGGTCGCGCGCGGCGTGCTCGACCGGGCGGAGGCGGGCGAGGTGGAGGCCGCGGCGGTCGCGGGCGGCATGACCACCCTCCTGGAGGACGGCGCCCTGAAGGTCGACGCGGGCCTCACCACGGTGGAGGAGGTGCTGCGCGTGACGGGCGACGGCGCCTAGATGGACAGCTTCCGCTACCGCGCGGTGACCGCCGCCGGCGTCCAGCGCGCGGGCGTGATGGAGGCGCAGGGCGAGGGCGAGCTGCGCGACCAGCTGCGCCGCCAGGGCCTCACCGCCATCGAGGCCGTCCGCGTCAAGGCGGAGGGCGCGCGGCGGCGGCTGAAGCCCGTCAAGCCCGCGGTCCTGGCGCGGCTCCTGGGCGAACTCGCCGTCATGCTGGACGCGGGCATACCGCTCGACCGCGCGCTCGCCGCCGCGGCGGAGAACGTGGACGAGGCGGGCGACCGGCGCGTCTTGGAGCGCCTCCTCGCCGCGGTGAGGGAGGGGCGGCCGCTGTCGCAGGCCATGGCCGACCTCGGCGAGGCGATCCCGCCCATGGCCTCGGCCATGGCGCTGGCCGGCGAGACCAACGGCCGGCCCGCCGCCGCCCTGGCCGATGCGGCCCAGGCGCTGGAGCGGGCGGAGGCGCTGCGCTCGGCCCTGCGCTCGGCGGCGGTCTATCCCGCCATGCTGATCGCCATCGCGCTGGGCGTGATCGCCCTGATGCTGTTCTGGGTCGTGCCGCAATTCGAGACGCTGTTCAGCGAGGGCGGCCCCGCCCTGCCGCAGACCACGCGCGTGGTGCTGGCGATCAGCCACGGCGCGCGGCGCTACGGCGCGGCGATCGCGGTGGCGCTCCTCGTCTGCGGGCTCCTGGCCGCGCCCGCGCTGAAGCGGCCGGCGGTGCGGCGGTGGACGGACGCGGCGGCGCTCCGCCTGCCGCGGCTGGGCGAGCTCGTCCGCCAGTGGGAGGCCGCGCGCTTCACCCGCGTGCTGGCCAGCCTCGCCGCGGGCGGCGTGCCCCTGCCGGACGCGCTGGCCATCGCCGGCCGCTCCATCGCCAACAGTCGCATGCGCGCGCAGGTCGAGGCGGTGACCACCGGCGTGCGCCGGGGGGAGGGGCTGGCCGAGCCGCTCGCCGCCTCCCGCGCCCTGCCGCGCATGGCCGACGCCTATCTGCGCATCGGCGAGCAGTCGGCCGAGCTGCCCTTGATGCTGGGGCGGCTCGCCGACGTGCTGGACAAGGACGTGCGGACGCAGTCAGAGCGGCTGGTGGCGGTGCTCACCCCTCTGATAACGGTGCTGATGGGGGCGGTGGTGGCGACGGTGGTCGCCTCCATCATGACCGCGATCATCGGCTTCAACGACCTGGCCCTCGGATGACCCTGAAGAGACCCCCCGCCGCCCCGCCGCGCCCGGGCGACCCCGAGGCGGGCTTCACCCTCCTCGAACTCCTGGTGGTGCTGGCCGTGCTGGGGCTCCTCGCCGCCATCGTGGCCCCGCAGGTGCTGAAATACCTCGGCACGTCGCGCTCGCAGGCGGCCAAGGTGCAGATCGAGAACATCGCCGCCTCGCTCGACCACTTCGAGCTGGATGTCGGGCGCTATCCCACGCCGGAGGAGGGCCTGCGGAGCCTCTCGGTGCAGCCGCAGGGGCTCGACGGCTGGAACGGCCCCTACCTGCAGAAGCCCTCGGCGCTGATTGACCCGTGGAAACGCCCCTACCTCTACCGCATCCCCGGCCGCCACGGGACGGACTACGACGTCTGGTCCTTGGGCTCCGACGGGCAGGAGGGCGGCGCGGGCGAGGCGCGCGATGTCGGCAGCTGGTGAGCGCCGCGCCCGCGCGGGCGAGCGCGGCGCGACGCTCCTCGAGATGATGGTGGCGCTGGCCATTCTGGCGCTGGTGATCGGCCTGAGCTTCCCCGCCCTGCGCGCGCCGCTCGCGGCGCTGTCGGTCGACGGGGCCCGGGGCGCGCTCGCGGCCGACTTGCGCGCTGCGCGCTCGCAGGCGGTGCGCTCGGGCGAGCCCGTGGCCTTTCAGCTCGCCGCCGACGGCCGGGGCTGGAGCTGGACCGGCGGCCGCCGCGCGCTGGCCGCGCCGCTGAGGGTCGAGACGGAGACGGGCGCGGTGACCTTCGCCGGCGACGGCGGCGCCGCCGCCGCGCGCTTCGTCGTGCGCGGGCCGCACGGCCGCAGCCGCCCCGTCGAGCTCATGGCCCCCACGGGCGTGGTGCGGGCGGAGGGCGCGCGGTGACGGGCGCCGGCGCCGGCCGCGGCCGCGAGGGCGGCTCCATCCTCGCCGACGCGCTCGTGGCGCTGGCGGTGCTGGCGGTGGTGCTCGTCTCGGCGGCGGCCGCGCTGGGATCGGGCGCGCGACGCACCGCGCGGGTGGAGCTGGCGCGCTCGGCCGAGCTCGTCGCGCGGTCGCACCTCGCGGTGGCGCTGGCCGATCCCCTGCTGCAGCCCGGCCGCACGGAAGGCGAGGACGGCGCGCTCAGCTGGCGCGTGGACACGGAGCCCGCGCCCGAGCTCGGGTCGCAGCGGCTCCTCCGGGTGACCGCCGAGGCGCGCGACGCCCGCGGCGGCCCGGCGCTGGCGCGCCTCTCCACGCTCAAGCTCGTGGGGACGTCGTGACGCGCGCGCCCGGGCGGCGGGGGGAGGCGGGCTTCACCCTGGCCGAGGTGCTGGTCGCCCTGGCGCTCCTGGCGGTGGCCGCCCTCCTCGCCGCGCGCGCCTTTGCGACAGACCAGGGCGCGCTGCGCCGCATCGAGGCGCGGGTCCAGGGCTCGGACGAGGTCGCCGCCGCGCAGGAACGGGTGCGCGCCCGGCTGCGCCAGCTCTACCCCGGCACGCGCTACGACCGCTCGGGCGCCTTCGCGGCGGTGTCGGGCTGGCCCGACAAGCTCGAGTTCATGGCGCCCGAGCCGGCGGGTCCGGTGCGGGGGCGGGTCGACGTCTGGCGGCTGGACCTGTCGCCGGACGGTCGGCTGCGCCTCGACGGCGGCCTCACCGGCGACGAGCCTGACGGTGAAGCCGCGCTCCTGACCGGCGTGTCGCGGCTGGAGCTCGCCTACTACGGTCTGGCGGGCGCGACGGGCGCGTCCGTCGCGGCGACGCCGGGCTGGACCGACCGCTGGTCGCGCCGCCTCGCGCCGCCCCGGCTGATCCGCGTGCGGGTGGCCTTCGCGCCCGGCGACCGCAGGCGCTGGCCCGACCTCCTGGTCGCTCCCGCCGCGACCGTCGACAGCGACTGCCAGTTCGACCAGATCGAAGGCGGCTGCCGGGGGCGGCGATGAGCGATGTGCTCAACACCGAGGTCGGCGACGTCCTCCAGGCCCTCAAGCGCGCCGGGCGCTGGTGGTGGGCCGAGCTCGCCGAGGTGTTCGCGCCGCTGGCCCGTCCCGGCCGACGCCGCGCCTGGCCCCACACCGCCGAGCGGGGGCCGGACGGGCGCTGGGCGCTGCGCGATGCGGCGGGCGTGCCCGTCCCGATCACGGGCGGCGCGCGGGACGCGGCCGTAGTCCTGGCGCCCGGCGAGGCGTTGGTGCGCGTCCTCCCCATGCCCGACCTGCCCGAGCGCGACCTCAGGCGCATGGTCGAGCTGGGCGTGGACCGGCTGATCCCGTTCCCGCCCGCGGAGGCGGCCGTGGCGCTGGACGTGGCCGAGCTGACCGACGGCGACGGCCGGCGCACCGTGCGCCTCGCCGCTGCGCCGCGGGCGACGGTGGACGCCGTGCTGCGCTCGGCGGAGGCGGCGGGGATCGCGCCCGTCGCGCTCCTCGCCCGCGGCGAGGGCGTCGAGATCGACCTCCTGCCCTCGCTTTCAGCCCCGCCCACCGCCCGGGACCGGCGGGTGCGCGCGGTCGCCTGGGCGGTGATGGCCGCGCTCCTCGTGTTCAACGTGGGCCTGTGGATCTGGCGCGACGTGCGCGACCTCGACGTCTTGAAAGACGCGGCGGCCCAGCGTCGGCCGGTCGCCGAGCGCGTGGAGCGCCTGCGCCGCACCCTGCGCGGCGAGGCCGAGCGCGTGCGCGCCCGGGTCGCGGCGCGGGCGGCGAACGAGCCGCTGCGCACGCTGGACGCCCTGTCGCGCGCCATCCCCTCCGACGCCTGGGTGCAGCGGCTGACGCTGGACGGCGGACGCGTGCGGCTCGCCGGGCGGCGGCGCGAGGGGAGCGACGTCGCCGCCGCCCTGCAGCGCGCGGGCTTCCCCGACGCGCGACCCTCCGGCGACGCGCCGACCAGCGTCGACGGTTTCGACATCACCGCGACCGCGCCGCCTCCGGCCCCGGCGGGGGGGCGGCGGTGAGCGGGCTCACCGCGCGGGAGCGGCGGCTTGTGGCGCTGGCGATCCTCGCCGCGGTCGTGCTCCTGGTCGGCTTCGGCGTGGTCGCGCCCATAGTCCGCGGCTTTGGCGACCGGGCGGAGGCGAAGGCGGAAGCGCGCGCCGAGCTCGCGCGCGACGCCCGCCTCATGGCCCAGCGCCCCGCGTTGGAGCGTGAGCTGCGCGCGCGCCGCGCCGCCGGCTCCCCCTTGATCGACGCTCCGGACGCCGCGCGGGCGGGCGAGGCGGCGCGGGGGCGGGTGGTCCGCGCGGCGGCGGACGCGGGGGCGGGCGTGCAGGGCGTGCGGCTCGATCCGCCCTCTGCGGGCGAGGTGCGACTTCACGCCGACCTGCGCTGCACGCTCGCGCAGCTTACCGACATGCTGCGGCGGCTCGAGAGTGCGGAGCCGATCGCGAGCGTATCGGCGCTGACCGTTTCGGCGCCGGGTTCCGAGGCCGCCGCGGCGGGCTCGTCTTTGGAGGTGCGGCTGGATGTCGCCTACGGCTACGCCGCCGCCCGCTAGGGTCCCGTGGACGCCCGCCCTCCTGGGCGGCGCGCTCGCGCTGGGCGCTGTGGCGCAGCTCGCCCTGCCGCCCTCGCCGCCGCCGGTCGAGCCGACGGCCGCCCCCGCGCGCGCCCTGCGGCGGCTGACCGCGGCCGTGATCGCCCCCGCGCCCGCGCCGCCGCTCGACTACCCCGCGATCCTCCAGCGCGCGCTGTTCGACCCGGCGCGCAGCGCGTCGGCGCTCTCCGCCCCCGGCGCCGCCGGGCCCGCCGCCGCCACCTTCACTCTCCTCGGCGTGGCGCTGGCGCGAGGCCGTGCAGCCGCGGTCGTGCGCGACGGCGCGGGCGCTGTGCACACGCTCTCTCCCGGCGAGGCGCTGGCCGGGTGGCGGCTCGTGTCCGTGGGGAGGGAGCGCGCCGCCCTGTCGGACGGAACGGTCGTGCTCCCGCTGCGCGTCGGCGCGCCGGCGACGGCGGGCGCGGCTCCTGCGGCGGCCGGCGCGCCGCCCGTCGCGGGCGCGACGGAAGGCTACGGCCCGACGCCGGCGGTCGGGGGCCCGCCGCGATGAGGCGTCCCGTTTCGCTGGTCGCGGCGCTCGTGCTGCTGGTGGGGTGCACCTCCCTGCCGCCGGTGAACGCCCCCGCGCCCGCCGCCGGCCCGGTCTCCGCACCGCGCGCCGCGCCCGTCGTGCGCGACGCCGCCGGCTCGCCGCTCGAGGGCGAGGTGCGCTCCACGATCGTGCCCGGCCGGCCGGAGATGGCGTCCCTGCCCAATCCGCCGCCGTCGCGCCGGGGCCGGGGCGGCGCGCCCGTGGTGCTCAACTTCCCCGGCGTGGACGTGCAGGCGGTCGCCCAGGCGGTGGTCGGCGACATCCTGGGCCTGCCGGTGACGGTCGCCCCCGACCTGCACCAGCCGGTCACGCTGGTCCCCGGCCACGCCGTGCCCCGCGGCGAGGTGCTGCCGCTGTTGGAGCAGGCGCTGCGGGGTGCGAACCTCGCGCTCGTGGCCCAGCCCGCCGGCGGCTATGCGGTGATGACGGTCGACCAGGCCAAGAGCGCCGCCCCCGTGGGCGCCGGCGCGGACGACGCGGCGGTGGGCTTCGGGAGCGAGGCGATCCACCTGCGCTTCGTCAACGCCGAGGAGCTCAGGCGGCTGATCGACCCGGTGCTGCCGGGCGTGGTGACCGGGGCCGACGCCTCGGCGCAGGTGCTGACGGTCGCCGGCACCCCCGGCCAGCGCGGGAGCGCCCGCGACCTCGTGCGCCAGTTCGACGTGGACTGGCTGCGCGGGACCTCGTTCGGCCTCTTCGTGCCGCGCCGCACCGACGCGCGGCTGATCGCGCCCGAGCTCGACAAGGTGCTCAATTCCGACGGCTCGCCGACCAAGAACCTCGTGCGGCTGATCGCCATGGAGCGGCTGAACGGCATCCTCGCCGTCACCACCCAGCCCCAATACCTCGAGGACGTGCGGCGCTGGATCGAGATCCTCGACCGCGAGGGCGAGAGCGCCCAGCGGCGGCTCTGGGTCTACCACGTGCAGAACGGCCGGGCGGGCGACCTCGCCAAGGTTCTCGCCTCGGCCTTCGGACAGGCGGGCGCGCAGTCCATGGGTGCGGGGCCGCGCGCGCCGGCGCTGGGCTTCTCCGACTCGACCACGCCGCCCTCGGGCGTCGTCGGCCCGGACGCGGGCGCGGCGCAGGCGCAGGCGTCGGGCCTGGGATCCGGCGGCCTCGGCGGAGGCGGCGGCTTCGGCGGCGGCGCCGGCGCGACGGGCCAGGTCGGCGCGTCGGGGATGGCGGGCGGCGGGGGCGGCC
>CAXTAO010000035.1:0-19023 GCA_964242625.1 uncultured Caulobacteraceae bacterium
CAGGACAAGTCGTTCACCTTCGTCACCAAGACGCCGCCGGCGACCTTCTTCATCAAGCAGGCGCTGAAGCTGCAGTCGGGCTCCAAGGAGCCGGGCAAGTCGATCGTGGGTCGCATCACCCGCGAGCAGCTGCGCGAGATCGCCGAGAAGAAGATGAAGGATCTCAACGCCAACGATCTCGACCAGGCGGCGAAGATCATCGAAGGTTCCGCCCGGTCGATGGGCCTCGAGGTGGTGGGCTGAACATGGCCAAGCAAGCTCAACCCAAGCTGAACAAGCGCCAGCAGCAGTTCACCGACGTGAGCCTGGACGCGCGTCCGGTCGACGAGGCGATCCGCCTCGTGAAGGCCAACGCCAAGGCCAAGTTCGACGAGACCGTCGAGATGAGCGTGAACCTGGGCGTCGACCCTCGCCACGCCGACCAGCAGGTGCGCGGCGTCGTCAACCTGCCGTCGGGCACGGGCAAGGACGTGCGCGTGGCGGTGTTCGCGCGCGGGGCCAACGCCGAGGCGGCGACCGCGGCCGGAGCCGAGGTCGTGGGCGCGGAGGACCTCGTCCAGCGCGTCCAGGAAGGCTTCATGGACTTCGACCGGGTGATCGCCAGCCCCGACATGATGGCGCTGGTCGGTCGCCTGGGTAAGGTCCTGGGCCCGCGCGGCCTCATGCCCAACCCCAAGGTCGGCACCGTCACCCCCAACGTCGCCCAGGCGGTCAAGGACGCCAAAGGCGGGGCGGTCGAGTTCCGCGTGGAGAAGGCGGGCATCGTGCACGCCGGCATCGGCAAGGCGTCGTTCACCGACGAGGCGCTCGCCGCCAACGTGCGCGCCATGGTCGACGCGCTGAACCGCGCCAAGCCGAGCGGAGCCAAGGGCACCTACGTGAAGAAGATCTCGCTCTCCTCGACCATGGGTCCGGGCGTGCGGGTCGACACCACGACCGTCGCGGGCTGAGCCGCGACCGAAACCGCCGGAAGAAAGGGCGGCGTCCGCGGACGCCGCTCTTTCTTTTTGTGCGGCGCTGCGACGCGCCTTGTCGCCTCTGTGTGGCGGCCTAGCTGAGCGTCGCGTCCCCACGGCCGCCCACCGACATCGCCGGAGCCACCCCATGCACGTCCACGCCTATGCGGCGCAGAGCGGCGACGCGCCGCTCGCGCCCTTCGACTTCGACCGTCGCGAGCCGCGCGCCAACGACGTCGCCATCGACATCCACTTCTGCGGCGTCTGCCACTCCGACCTGCACACCGTGCGCGGCGAGTGGGAGGGCGTGAGCTTCCCCTGCGTGCCCGGCCACGAGATCGTGGGCCGCGTCACCGCCGTCGGCGCCGAGGTGACGCGCTTCAAGGAGGGCGACATGGTGGGCGTCGGCTGCCTGGTCGACAGCTGCCAGCACTGCGACCCCTGCCGCCACGGGCTGGAGCAGTATTGCGAGAACGGCTTCACCGGCACCTACGGCGGCCCCGAGCAGGGCACGGGGGCCAACACCTTCGGCGGCTATTCCGAGGCGATCGTGGTCCGGCAAGAGTTCGTGCTGCGCCTGCCGGAAGGACTGGACCCTGCCGCCGCCTCGCCGCTCCTTTGCGCGGGGATCACCACCTATTCGCCGCTCAAGCACTGGCGCGCGGGTCCCGGCAAGGCGGTGGGCGTGGTGGGGCTGGGCGGCCTCGGACACATGGCGGTGAAGCTCGCCGCCGCTATGGGCGCGGAGGTCACGCTCTTCACCACCTCGCCCGGCAAGGAGGAGGACGCGCGCCGGCTCGGCGCCCAGCACGTCGTGATCAGCCGCGACGCCGACGCCATGGCCGGGGTGGCGCGCTCGCTGGACCTGATCATCAACACGGTGGCCGCGCCCATCGACCTTGACCCCTACATCGCGGCGCTGAAGCTCGACGGGTCGATGGTGCTCGTCGGCGCGCCGGCGACGCCGCACCCCGCGCCGCAGGTGTTCCCGTTCCTCATGGGGCGCCGATCGATGGCGGGCTCGCTGATCGGCGGCCTGCCCGAGACGCAGGAGATGCTCGACTTCTGCGCGGAGCACGGCGTGATCAGCGACATCGAGATGATCCCGATCCAGGAGATCGAGACCGCCTACGCCCGCATGCTCAAGGGCGACGTGAAGTACCGCTTCGTGATCGACATGCAGTCGCTCAAGGACGAGGCGAAGGCCGGCTGACCCGGCCGGGGCGGAAAGGGCGCGCGCGCCTTTTCCGTCCCGTCCCGCGGCGCTAGCCTCCGCGTCGGGGTCCGGCCGCAGAGCCGGAGCGGGGAGAGAGCGGACATGCTGGCGGTGGTGGCGGGAGCGCTGCTCGCGGGCGCGCTGGGCGCAACCCAGGTGGCGGCGGACGGCCCCATGGCCGCGCCGGCGGGCGCGCCGACCTGGGCCGACGAGTTCGACGGCGCGGCGCTCGACCCCGCCAAGTGGAGCGCCGAGACCGACCGCAATCGTGACGGCTGGTACAACCACGAGGCCCAGTACTATGCCCACGCCGACCGACCGCAGAACCTGCGCCTCGAAGGCGGCCGGCTGATCCTGGAAGCGCGTCGCGACGGGCGCGAGCTGCGCGAGGCGGCCGATTACGGCGGGCAGGCGTACACCTCGGGCCGGATCTCGACGGCGGGCCACGCGGCCCTCACCTACGGCTTCTACGAGGTGCGCGCCAAGCTCGCCTGCGGCCGCGGCGCCTGGCCGGCGATCTGGCTCCTGCCCGAGCGGCCGGGCGGCTGGCCCGATGGCGGCGAGATCGATGTGATGGAGCTCGTCGGCTACCAGCCCGACGTGGTGCACGCGACGCTGCATACCCGGCTCTTCAACCACGCGCTCGGCACCCAGCGCGGGGCCGAGCACAGGCTGGCCGACGCCTGCACCACCTTCCATCGCTACCAGCTCGACTGGCGGCCCGACGCCATCACCATAGGCGTGGACGACCGCGCCTACATGCGCGTGCGCAACGACCAGCCGGGCGGCCGCGGGGCCTGGCCGTTCGACGCGCCCTTCCACCTGATCCTCAACCTCGCCGTCGGCGGCGACTGGGGCGGGGCCAAGGGGATCGACGACGCGGCCTTCCCACAGCGCATGGAGGTCGACTACGTGCGGGTATGGGCGCCTCCGGGCTGAGGCGGCGCGCGACGGGTTGAGTTCCCGCGCCGGGCCGCGTATAGGCGCGCCTCCGCCGCCGGGTCCGCCCGGGGGCGATCCTGTCCGAGAACCGCGCGGCCTCTCGGGGCCTTAATCGCCGCGGGGAGACGGGGAGCGACTTCTGAGCCCGGTTCAGCCGTGCGCTTTTGCGCCGGCTTGCGGGCGGTGGTCTTCCTCACGGCACAGGTCTACCGCGCGCGCTCGGGGCGACCCGGCGCGCATCGGCGCGCGGATGGTCCGCTCGTCGCGCTTCTGGAGACCGCGATGGACCGCGCAGACAAGGCCCAGGCGATCGAGACGCTCAAGGGCGTCTTCGCCGACTCGGGCGCCGTGGTCGTGACCCACTACCTGGGTCTGACCGTCGCGGAGATGACCGACTTGCGTGGCCGCCTCCGCAAGGAAGGCGCGCAGTTCAAGGTGGTGAAGAACACTCTCGCCAAGAAGGCGATGGACGGCGCATCCGACGGGGCCCACGCCCTGTTCAAGGGCCCGGTCGCCATCGCCTACGGCAAGGACCCGGTCTCCGCCGCCAAGGTGGCCACCGACTACGCCAAGGGCAACGACAAGTTCGTCGTCATGGGCGCGGT
Source organism: uncultured Caulobacteraceae bacterium (assembly GCA_964242625.1). Classification (GTDB taxonomy): domain Bacteria; phylum Pseudomonadota; class Alphaproteobacteria; order Caulobacterales; family Caulobacteraceae; genus JASLDZ01. The sequence goes on from CAXTAO010000035.1 coordinate 3,720, forward strand.
GATGGGCGACACGGTTCTGGACGCGAAGGGCGTGGGGGCTCTGGCCACCCTGCCGTCGCTGGACCAGATCCGCGGCCAGCTCATCGGGCTGATCCAGGCGCCGGCGACCAAGGTCGCGGGCGTGCTCGCCGCCCCGGCCGGCCAGCTCGCGCGGGTGTTCAACGCCTACGCGACCAAGGACGACCAGGCCGCCGCCTGAACCTCATCTCCGCCTGAACCGAACCCCTTCAACACACCCGCTCCCCAAGGAACCCTGACATGGCCGACCTGTCCAAGATCGTCGAAGACCTGTCCTCGCTGACCGTCCTCGAAGCCGCCGAGCTCTCCAAGCTCCTCGAAGAGAAGTGGGGCGTCTCCGCCGCCGCGCCCGTCGCCATGGCCATGCCGGCCGGCGGCGCCGGCGCGGCCGCCCCGGCCGAAGCGGCCGAGGAGCAGACCGAGTTCACCGTCGTGCTCACCGCCGGCGGCGACAAAAAGATCAACGTCATCAAGGAAGTCCGCGGCATCCGCTCGGACCTCGGCCTGAAGGAGGCCAAGGACCTGGTGGAAGGCGCGCCGCAGCCCGTGAAGGAGAATGTCTCCAAGCAGGAAGCGGAAGACATCAAGAAGAAGCTGGAAGACGCCGGCGCCAAGGTCGAAATCAAGTAAGACCGACCTCGGCCACAGCCGAAGCGAGCGAGGGCCCGGGGAGCGATCCCCGGGCCCTTTCGCGTGAGGCGTCAGGCCCCGGCGAGCGCCCGGCCGTAGAGCTCGGCGTCGACGTTGCCGCCCGACGCGATCAAGAGCGCGGTGCGGCCGGCGAGCTCGAGCCGCCCCGCGAGCGCCGCGGCCAGGGCGACGGCGCCTCCAGGCTCCAGCACGAGCTTCAGGTGGCGGAAGGCGAAGCGCATGGCGGCCAGCATCTCGCCGTCGTCGGCCGTCACGCCGCCCGCCAGTCGGCGTGCGTTGATCGCCCAGGTGAGCTCGCCCGGCGCGGGGGCCAGGAGCGCGTCGGCCAGACTGCGAGCGCCCGGCGCGTTCGCCACGCGTGCGCCGGCCTGCAGCGAGCGCGCGTGGTCGTCGAAACCCGCGGGCTCGGCCGACCAGACGGCGGTCTCCGGCGACAGCGCCTCGAAGGCCAGCGCCACCCCCGCGATCAACCCCCCGCCAGAGACGCAGCACGCCAAAACGTTGGCTTGGGCGCCTTCCCCGGCCAGCTGGCGCGCCGCCTCCAGCCCGACCGTGCCCTGGCCCGCGATGATGAACGGGTCGTCGAAGGAGGGCACGAGCACCGCCCCGCGCTCGGCGGCGAGCGCCGCGCTGATCGCCTCGCGGCTCTGCGTGAAGCGGTCGTAGAATACGACCTCGGCGCCGAGCGCCCGGGTGTTCTCCACCTTCACCGCCGGCGCGTCCGCGGGCATGACGATCACGGCCGGGCAGCCTACGAGCCGCGCCGCCTCCGCCACCCCCTGCGCGTGGTTGCCGGAGGAGAAGGCCACCACCCCCGCGCGGCGCTCGTCGGCGTTGAGGCGGCTGATCCGGTTCCAGGCGCCGCGGAACTTGAAGGAGCCCGTGCGCTGCAGGCACTCGGCCTTGACCCACACGCGTCCGCCGCAGGCCGCATCCAGCGCGTCGGAGCGGAGGAGGGGCGTACGCACGGCCAGCCCGTCGAGCCGCCGCGCGGCGTCCTCCACGTCCGCGAAGGCGGGGGGGTTCACGCCCGGGGCGCCGCGAGCAGGCCCTCGAACACCATGTCCAGCGCCGCGGCGTCGAGCGCCGGCCGATCGGCCCAGCTGAAGCGCGGCTTGGTGAGGACGAGCGTCAGCGAGACCACCCCGTGCGCCGCCGCCCAGGAGGTCTGGGCCGCGAGGTCGACGTCGCCGCCGCGCAGCTGGCCCGCCTCGGCGATGCGCGCCACCGCGCCGCGGAAGAGCTGGTAGGTCTGGCGGCCGAGCTCGGCCAACTGGTCGCGGGGCCCCCGCCCCACCTTGTGCGGCGGCGAGCAGAAGACCAGGCGGTAGGCGTCCGGGTGGGCTCGGGCAAAGGCCATGTAGGCGGCCAGCATCTCGCGCACGCGCTGTACCGGATCCATGTCGCGGTCGCGCAGGGCGGTGTTCACCCCGATGAGAAGCGCGATCTGCCCGGCGCAGATCTCCAGGAGCATCTCGCTCTTGTCCTTGAAGTGCATGTATAGCGCGGTGGAGGACACGCCCACCTCGTCGGCGATGCGCCGGATGGTGGCGCCCTCGTAGCCGTACTCGATGAAGACGTGCTCCGCGGCGTGCAGGATCTCCGCGCGGCGCAGATGGCCCTCGCCCTTCGCCTTGCGCGCCGACTTGGCAGGCGCCCGCTCCACGGTCTCTGACGCTGACAAGCCGCTCACACGCCCCCACGCCGGCGCCGCCGGGCGCTGGACTAAACGGGAAAGCCGGCGGCGGGTAAAGCGCGCCGACCGCGACTCAACCCCCGGTGGCTGGCGTCAACTTTTCGTTAAGGTCAAGCTCGAACCGAGGCCGGGGGGCGTCATGGGCGAGCGTACGACGGGAGCCGAGCGGGGGCCGACATGGCTCCAGTGGGCGACGGGCGGCGCGGTGATGGCGGGGCTGGCCGCGGCGCTGGCGCGCGCGCCCTACGCGGCGATGGACGCCCTGCACGCGCTCTTCTTCGCCGTCTTCTCGCTTGGCGTCGCTTGGCGCCTGGCGGCGCTCGCGACACCCCGGCGCGACGCTGCGGCGCCCGAGCTCTCCGACGCCGACCTGCCGCGCTATACGGTGATCGCCCCCATGTACGACGAGGGCGAGGTGGCCGCCCAGCTGCTCGCCAACCTGCGCCGGCTCGACTACCCGGCCGACAAGCTGCAGGTGCTGATCGCGCTGGAGGGCGACGATCTCGCCACCCGCGCCGCCGTGGCGCAGGCCGGGGCGGCGGGTTTCGCCGAGGTGGTGCTGGCTCCCGCCGGTGGGCCCCGCACCAAGCCGCACGCTTGCAACGCCGCGCTTGCGCGGGCCACGGGCGAGCTCGTCGTGATCTACGACGCGGAGGATGCGCCCCACCCCGGCCAGCTCCGCGAGGCCGCCGCCCGCTTCGCCGCGGCGCCTGCGCGGCTCGCGTGCCTGCAGGCCCCGCTGCGCGTCGCGTTGGCCGGCCTGTCGCGCTTCGAGCGGCAGTTCGCGCTGGAGTACGCCGCCCTGTTCGAAGTCATGCTGCCGGCCTACGCCCGCTGGCGCTTGCCCTTCCTCCTCGGCGGCACGAGCAACCACTTCCGCCGCGCGCCGCTGGCCGAGGTGGGCGGCTGGGACCCGTACAACGTGACGGAGGATGCCGACATCGGGCTGCGCCTCGCCGCTCGGGGCTACCGGCTGGGCGTGATCTCGCGGCCGACCTACGAGACCCCGCCCGACTTCGACGCCTGGCTGCCGCAGAGGGCGCGGTGGGTGAAGGGCTACATGCAGACGTGGGGCGTGCACATGCGCGCGCCGCTCGCGGGCGGCTGGCGTCGGGCGGTGTCGCTGCAGGCGGTGCTGGGCTACGCGATCCTGTCGGCGGTGGTGCACGGGCCGCTGGCGCTGGCGGTGGTGGCGAGCGGGCTGACCGCCATCTCCTACCTACCGGGGCGGCCGCACGTGCCTGAGATCGCCGCGGCCGACCTCGCGCTCCTCGTGGGCGGCTGGGCGGCGGCGGTGGCGTGCGTGGCGCAGGGCGCTCGTCGCGCCGGCGGCCGCATGGACGTGAAGGACGCGCTGTTCGCCGCGGTCTACTGGCCGATGCAGTCGCTGGCCGCGGCCTTTGCGATCCAGCAGCTGGTGCGGCGCCCCTTCCACTGGGACAAGACGCGCCACCGGGCCGCCGCGAGCAACGCCCGGCTCCCCGCCGGGGCCTAGGCGCCCGGCTCAGCGCGCCTGCAGGGAGGCCGCGGTCTGCAGCGCGTCCGTCGAAGGCGCGTAGCCGCCGCGGTGCAGGTCGGACATCAGCGTCAAGGGCGCCGAGCCGCCGCGCAGCCGGGCGCGGTACACCTCCAGGCTCTCCATCACGCGCATGACGTAGTTGCGCGTCTCGGAGAAGGGGATGCATTCCACGAAATCGGCGGGGTCTATTGAGGCCTGGCGCGGGTCGCCGCACTCGCTGGCCCAGGCCGCCGCGCGGCCGGGCCCCGCGTTGTAGCCCGCCGCCGCCAGGAGGTAGGAGCCGCTGAAGCCGTCGGTCAGGCCGCCTAGGTAGGCGGAGCCCAGGCGCAGGTTGTAGTCGGGCTCGACAAGGCGCGCCGGCGAAAAGGCGACGCCCTGCCGACGTGCGGTCAAGGCGGCGGTGCCCGGCATCAGCTGCATCAGCCCGCGCGCGCCCGCGGCCGAGCGGATGGCCGGGTCGAAGCCGCTCTCCTGGCGCACGATGGCCAGGGTGAAGGCGGGTTCGGGCAGGCCGGAGCCCAAGGGCGCGTTCAAGAGCGGCCAGCCGCGCTGGGGCAGGTAGAAGCCGCGCGTCACCGCCACCCGCGCCGCGCGCGTCGCCACGCCCGCGGCGTCAGCCCCCTTGGCCATGTCGACCAGGAGCACCGCCTCCTCGCCCGAGGCGAGGTCGTCGGCGATGGACAGCACGAAGGTCGAGAACAGGTCGCGCTGGCCCGCGTCGGCCAGGAGGCGCGCGGCGCGCACCGGCTCGCGCGCGTCGAAGCGGGCGCGGTCCTCGGTGGAAGGCTGCGGGTCGTCGGCCAGGCTGATCGTGCGCACGCCGGCGCGTTCGGCCGAGAGCTGGCCGTAGAAGGCGGTGTAGTAGGCCCCGCCCTCCTTCCAGAAGGCCTGCGCCGCGTCGTGGTCGCCCCGCGCGTCGGCGGCGCGGCCGCGCCAGTAGAGCGCGCGGCTGAGCGTGACGGGGGTGGCGCCGGCCTGCTGCACGGCGGCGAAGTGCGTGTCGGCCAGCGCCGGGTCGCGCAGCTTGGTCAGCGCGATCCACCCGGCGAAGAACTCGGCCTCGGAGAAGTCGGGGCCTTCGACGAGGCCGTGAGCCGTCGCGGCGGCGTAGGCGCCCCGGGCGTCGCCGCTGCGCAGAGCGGCGATCATCAGCGCGCGCCGCTCGGTCCACACCAGGGCGGCGGCGTCGGGCCCCGGGGGGTCGGCTGTAGCCGCCTTGAGAAAGCCCACCGCCACCGTGTCGAGGCTGCGCTTGCGATAGAAGCGCGCTCGGTCGAAGGCCAGCCCGCCGTCGGACTGCACCGACGCGGGAAGGGCGGCGACGAGCGTCGGCGCGTCGTCGCGGTTGCCGCGCAGCGCCAGCCGCGCCTGGGCGAGCGCCTGGTGGTCGGCGTCCACCATGGAGATCACCGCCCGCATCGCCGGGCCATTGGCGGCGTAGAGCAGGTTCTCCAGCCGGCGATCGGTGTCGTCGGCGGTGATGACGGCGGCGAAGCGCCCCTGCATGCGCGCCTGGGTGTCGGCCTCGAAAGTGCGCTCGCGCCAGAACCGGCGCATCAGCGCCACCGCGTCCGCCTGTCGGTCCTGCGCCTGTTCGGCGACGGCCAGCGCATAGGCCCCATCGCCCGTCTGCGGCGAGCGGTCGCCGAACCAGGCGATCACGTCCGACGGCGAGGGCGCGCCGAGTGCGAAGGCGCGCTCGACCACCGCGCGGCGGCGCTGGGCGCGCGGCCAGCCCTGCAGGTCGCGGTCGGCCTGGAGGAGCGCCGGCAGGCTCAGCATGGAGCCGCACTGGTCGACCAGCGCCCAGGTGACGAGCTTGCGGGCAGCCGGGTCGGCCAGTCCCGCCTGGATCGCCTGCGCGCGGTTGACGTCGCCCGCCCGCGCGGCGGCCAGCGCCTGGGTGAGCGGCGATCCCACGACGGGCGCCATGCCCGCGCCCCCCGAGCGGGCCGCGCCCAGCGCGGAGTATGGGATGGGCGCGGACGGCGTGACTTGGACGGTGTCGGCCTGGGAGGCGGTGGAATCGGGCGTGGCCGCCGCGGTGGCCGGGGCGCCGGCGGCCGGCACTCCCAAGGGACCGGCCGCGAGCGGCGTCGCCGGCGTCGCCGGCGCGAGGTCCGGAGCCGACGGCTGCGCCTGCGCGGCCCAGGCGAGCCCGGCCGCGGCCGCGGTCGCCATCGCCAGCTTCGCCACGCCGAGCGTCATGCGCCGACTCCCTTGTCGTTGTTCGGTCCGCACCTCCGGGGGATGGGGGGTGCACGCGCCGAGGGCAAGCGGGGCGGCGCCGGCGCGCGGGGGGCGAAACGCCACAGGCTGTGCGCCGCGACGGCTTGCGCGGGCCCTCGCTTGGTCCCAGGTTCCGCCCCCCATGGCGACCCCACTCTTCCAGGGCGTGATCACCGCCCTCGTCACCCCCTTCCGCGACGGCGCGATCGACGTCCCCGCCCTGGACGCGCTCGTGGAGCGGCAGGTGGCGGCCGGGGTGACGGGGATCGCGCCGACCGGCACCACGGGCGAGGCCTCGACCCTGTCGGAAGCCGAGCGGCGGCAGGTGGTCGAGCGCGTGGTCGAGAGGGTGGCGGGGCGCGTGCGCGTGCTGGCGGGGGCGGGAGCCAACGACACCCCGACCGCGACCGCGCGCGTGCGCCACGCCAAGACCGTCGGCGCCGACGGGGCGCTGGTGGTCACGCCCTACTACAATCGGCCGAGCCCCGCGGGCCTCCAGGCGCACTACCTCGCGCTGGCCGACGCGGTCGAGCTGCCGCTCGTGCTCTACAACGTGCCCGCGCGCACGGGCGTCGATCTCGCGGACGACACGGTGGCGCGCCTGTCCGCACACCCCAACGTCGTGGGGCTGAAGGACGCGACAGGCGACGTGGCGCGCGCCAGCCGGATGCGGCTGACCTGCCGGGAGGATTTCGCCCTGCTGTCGGGGGACGACGGCTCCATGCTGGGCTACCTCGCCCAGGGCGGCCATGGCGTGATTTCGGTCACCTCCAACCTCGCGCCCGAACTCTGCGTGCGCCACGTGCAGGCGGCGACGCGCGGCGACCGGGAGGAGGCCCTCGCCCTGCAGGACCGGCTGATCGCCCTGCACGGGGCGCTCTTCGCCGACAACTCGCCGGCCCCGGCCAAGTGGGGGCTCGCGCGGCTGGGGCTCTGCGCCGAGGACGTGCGCGCGCCGCTGGCCCCGTGCGGAGAGGCCGCCCAGGGGCTGATGCGAGCGGCCATGCACGCGGCCGGGCTCTCCGCCTGATGGCCCACCCCGACGCGGACGGCCGCACCACCATCGCCGAGAACCGGCGTGCCCGGTACGACTACTTCATCGAGGAGACGCTCGAGGCCGGGCTCTCGCTCGTCGGCACCGAGGTCAAGGCGTTGCGCGAGGGGCGCGCGACCATAACGGAAAGCTACGCCTCGCCCGAGGGCGGGGGGGTGATGCTGATCAACAGCTACATCCCCGAGTACGCCCCCGCTTCGCGCTTCAACCACGAGCCGCGCCGGGCGCGGCGCCTCCTCCTGCACCAGCGTCAGATCGACAAGCTCTCCGCCTCGATCCAGCGGGAAGGGCGCACGATCATCCCGCTGCGGCTCTACTGGGATCCGAAGGGCCGCGCCAAGCTTGAGCTGGCGATCGCCAAGGGCAAGAAGGCCCACGACAAGCGCGAGGCCAGCGCCGATCGCGACTGGCAGCGCGACAAGGCGCGGCTCATGCGCGAGAAGGGCTGAACGCGCGCCTAGCCGCGGCGCGTGTCGATCTCGTTGCGGGTCGAGATCCAGACCACGACGCTGGCCGCCACGAGCAGGAGCGCGCTGAGCAGGAACGGCGCGCCGGCGCGCTCGATCGGCTGGTCGCCGCTGACCGCCGCGGCGAACACCGCCCCGAAGACGAGCGGGCCCACGAGTTCTGATACGCCCGTCAGGCTGGCGTTGGCCCCCTGGAGCTGGCCCTGCTCAGAGGCGGCGACATGGCGCGTCATCAAGGTCTGCACCGGGGGACCGGAGAGGCCCCATAGCGCCAGCACGGGCAAGGACGCCCAGACCGCCTCGCCCGTCGGCGCGAGCGCCACGAAGACGAAGCCCAGCGCGCCGAACAGAAGCCCCGCCACCGCCGTCGCCCGCTCGCCGAACCGGCCGACCACGGGGTTGAGGAGGAGGATCTGCACCACCGCGAGCAGCACTCCCGCCGCGCCCAGCGTCAGCCCGATCTGCGAGACCCCCCAGCCGAAGCGGTGGCTGGCGTAGAGCACGACGGTGGTGGGCAGGGCGACCTGGGCGAGATTGGACAGGAAGGCCACGCCCGAGAGCCCCGCGAGGTCGGGATGGCGGCGCAGCAGCACCAGCGCCCCCAACGGGTTGGCGCGCCTCCAGCTGAAGCCCGACCTGTGCTCGCGTGGCAGCGACTCGGGCAGCACCAGGAAGCCGTACACGGCGTTGGCCAGGCTGAAGACGGCGGCCACGGCGAACGGCGTCCGCAGGTGCACTTCGCCAAGCAGGCCGCCGATCGCTGGACCTGCGATGAAACCCAGCCCGAGCGCCGCGCCCAGGAGCCCAAAGGCGCCCGCGCGCTTCTCGGGCGCCGTCGTGTCGGCGATGTAGGCCGAGGCGGTGCCGAAGCTCGCGCCGGTGATGCCGGACAGCAGCCGACCCAAGAACAGGAGCTGGAGGTTGGGCGCCCAGCTCATCAGGAGGTAGTTGAGCCCGAGGCCGAGGTTGGACACCAGAATCAGCGGCCGCCGGCCGAACCGGTCGGACAGGCTCCCGATCACTGGCGAGCAGAAGAACTGCATCAGCGCGAAGACGGTGTTGAAGAGACCTACGAGCACGCCCGCCAGCGCCACCGTATCGCTCGGCAGGTGGCGCATCAGCCGTGGCGACAGGTGCGAGCCGTGCACGAGATCGGCGATCAGCCGCGGCAGGACGGGCACGACCATCCCCAGCGCCATGGCGTCCAGGAGCACGGTCACGAAGATGAAGGCCAGGGCCGCGCGCCCGCGGATCGCCCGGTCCGGCGGAGGGGGCGTCATGCGCGAGGGGCGGCGCGGCTCACGGCGTCGATCCTAGTGTGCGCAGCGACGGGCGCGAGGGGCGGCATGGCGTCTCAGGCCGCCCCGTCCGCCGTGGGTCCGTCCGCCGGGGGCCCGTCCAGGTCGCGGCGCACCGCGGCGAACACGTCGGCGAACATGGCGGGGGTGAGCCGGCCCGTGTTCGTGTTGAGCCGCGAGCAGTGGTAGCTCGAATAGATGCGGTACGGTCCGGCGGGGGTGATCACCCCGTGACCGGCCGCCGCAGCCCCCGCCTTGAGGCCGAGCGCGCGCAGGACCGAGCGGCGCGAGACGTCGCCCAGCGTCACGATCGCCCGCAGGCGCGGCAGGGCGGCGATGCGAGCGGCCAGGAAAGAGCGGCACGTCGCCTCCTCTATGGGCAAGGGTTTGTTGGCGGGGGGCGCGCAGCGCACGGCGTTGGAGACCACGCAGTCGACGAGCTCCAGCCCATCGTCGGGCCGGGCCTCGTAGCGCCCGTGCGCAAAGCCGAACTGCAGCAGCGTCTCGTAGAGCAGCACCCCCGCGTAATCGCCGGTGAAGGGACGGCCCGTGCGGTTGGCGCCCTGCCGTCCGGGGGCCAGCCCCATGACGAGGAGGCGCGCCTCCGGGTCCCCCCACGAGGGCGCGGGCCCGTTCCACCAGTCGGGGTGCGCGGCGCGGTTCTCCGCGCGGTAGGCGACGAGCCGCGGGCAGAGCGGGCAGTCACGCGGCGGCTCGGGGTCGAGCGCACGGGCTGTGGCGACCTCAGCGGTCATGATCGCGCTCGCCGTGGCGGTCGGGGCCGCGCCCCTGAGCCGGCTCGGCGAGGAAGCGGGGCGGGGGCGTCGTGGCCGTGCGCGGGCGTCCCACCACCGCCGACAGGTCGGCGAGGTCGACGAAGCGGTCGGCCTGGCGGCGCAACTCGTCGCTGATGGCGGGCGGCTGCGAGCGCACGGTGGAGACCACCGTCACCCGCACGCCGCGGCGCTGCACCGCCTCCACCAGCACGCGGAAATCGCCGTCGCCCGAGACCAGCACGGCGTGGTCGAGCCGGGGCGCGAGCTCCAGCATGTCGACCGCGATGTCGACATCCATGTCGCCCTTCAGCCGCGAGGCCCCGGTCGCCGCGTCGGTGTAGCGGCGCGCCCGCTTGGTCACGACGTGGAAGCCGTTGTAGTCGAGCCAGTCCAGGAGGGGCTTCAGCGGGGAGTATTCCTGGTCCTCGATCACCGCCGTGTAGTAATAGGCGCGCAGGAGATCGGCGCCCTCCGAGAACTCCTCCAAGAGCTTGCGGTAGTCGATGTCGAAGCCGAGCGCCTTCGCGGCGCTGTAGAGGTTCGCGCCGTCGATGAAGAGGGCGGTGCGGGGCGGCGACGGCATGGCGGGCGACCTCTGGGCGGAAGGCGGGGCGGACGATCTGGCCGTCGTGGCGCTGGGCGCCAACCTGCCCGGAGCGGACGGCGGCCCCGCGGCTCGCCTGGAGGCCGCGCTCGCGCGCTTCTCCGACCGCGAGCTCCACGTCGTCAAGCGCTCGCGGCTCTGGCGCTCGCGCGCCTGGCCCGACCCGGCCGACCCGCCCTTCCTGAACGCGGTGGCGCTGGTGCGCACCGCGCTCGCGCCGGAGGCGACGCTAGAGGTCCTGCACGCGATCGAGGACGTCTTCGGCCGCGTCCGCGGCGCGCCGAACGCCCCCCGCACGCTGGACCTTGACCTTGTGGCGCATGGGCGCAGGGTGCTCGCCGCCTCGAGGCTCGTGCTGCCCCACCCGCGCGCGGCCGACCGGCTGTTCGTCATGGGGCCGCTGGCCGAGCTCGCGCCCGGCTGGCGCCACCCCGCGTCGGGCCTCATCGCCGCCGAGCTCGCCCGTCGCGCGAGCGTGGGCCGCGACGCCCGCCCCGTGCTGCATTGCACGATGGGCGACGAGTCTCTATCCTAAGCAGTCATTCCGCCCGAGAGTCCGCATGGCCCGCGTCACCGTCGAAGATTGCGTCGAGAAGGTCCCCAACCGCTTCAGCCTGGTGCTGATGGCGGCGCATCGCGCGCGCGCGATCTCCACCGGCTCGGCGCTGACCATCGACCGCGACAACGACAAGAACCCCGTCGTGGCCCTGCGCGAGATCGCGGAGGAGACCGTCGAGTCCGAGGTGCTGCACGAAGGGCTCGTCACCGCCCTGCAGCGCGTGGACGAGCGGACCGAAGCGGAGGAGGAGGCCGAGACGCTGGCGCTCCTCGCCGATCCCCAGCACATGCACATGAGCGAGCAGGAACTCGTGCGCGCCCTGCAGAGCGACCGTGAGGGCGCGCAGGAAGAGCGCTACTGACGCCCCCGGCGTCCAGCCTCCTCACCTCCGAGGCGGCGTCGGACGCCGCCTCGCCGCCCGTCGTGCCCGGCGCGGCCTCGTCCGGTCCGGCGTCGTCTAATCCGGGCGCCGCCGGACCTCCGCAGATCGAGGCCCCCGCCGAGGGTCGCACGCCGTCCCGCGGCCGCATGTTGCGCCAATTCGAGCTGGTCGACCGTGTCCGCGCCTACGACGCGACCGCCGACGAGAACCTGCTGAACCGCGCCTACGTCTACGCCATGCGCATGCACGGGGCGCAGCTGCGCGCCTCGGGCGATCCCTACTTCGCCCATCCGATCGAGGTGGCGGGCATCCTCACCGAGTACCGGATGGACACGCCCACCATCGTCACCGCCCTCCTGCACGACGTGATCGAAGACACCGCCGCGACGAGGCTCGACGTGGCGGAGCTCTTCGGCGAGGAGGTGGCCGAGCTGGTCGAGGGCGTGACCAAGCTCTCCAAGCTCGAGTTCTCGGCCGAGGCGACGCGCCAAGCGGAGAACCTGCGCAAGTTCATCCTGGCGATCGCGCGCGACGTGCGCGTGCTCATGGTGAAGCTGGCCGACCGGCTGCACAACATGCGCACGCTGCACTTTATCAAGAATGCGGCCAAGCGCGAGCGCATCGCCCGCGAGACGCTGGACGTCTACGCGCCGTTGGCCCGCTCCATAGGCGTGCACCGCATCACCTCCGAGCTCGAGGAGCTCGCGTTCACCCACCTGAACCCCACTGCGCGCGCGGCCATCGTGCGGCGGCTGGAACAGCTGCGGGCCGACCAGGGCGGTGCGGTCGCCACCGTGTCGGGCGAAATCGCCGAGAGCCTGTCGGAAGCCGGCATTCCCGCCAATGTCTATGGAAGAGAAAAGGCGCCGTATTCGATCTGGCGCAAGCTGCAGAGGAAGTCGGTGGCTTTCTCGCAGCTGGCCGACATCTTCGCCTTCCGCGTCACCGTCGACAGCGAGGACGACTGCTATCGCGCCCTGGGCGTGATCCACCGCGCCTGGCCCAGCGTGCCCGAGCGCTTCAAGGACTACATCTCCACGCCCAAGCGGAACAACTACCGCTCGCTGCACACCACGGTGGTGGGCCCCCGCGGCATGCGCATCGAATTGCAGATTCGCACCGAGCAGATGGACCGGGTGGCGGAGGAGGGCGTGGCCGCCCACTGGCGCTACAAGACGGGCGCCTACGGCTTCGACCGCGAGGCCGCCAAGGCCGATGGCGGGGTCGATCCCCTGCAGAACATCCGCCACCTCGTGCAGGTGCTCGAGCATGGCGGGGACGTGGAGGAGGTGGTCGAGCACGCCAAGCTAGAGATGTTCCTCGACCAGGTTTTCGTGTTCACCCCGAAGGGCCGGCTGATCAGCCTGCCGCGCGGGGCCATGCCGCTCGACTTCGCCTACGCCGTGCACACCTCCGTCGGCGATACGGCTCTGGGCGTGAAGATCAACGGCCAGCTCAAGCCTCTGCGCACGCCCCTGCAGAACGGCGACGTGGTCGAGGTGGTGCGCGGCGACAAGCGCGTGACCCCGGCCGACTGGCGCTCGCTGACCGTCACCGGCCGGGCGCGCTCCGCGATCCGGCGCCACCTGCGCACCACCGAGCGCGAGGAATTTATGCGGCTGGGCCGCGCGGCGGTCGAGCAGACCTTCGCGCGCGCCGGCAAGAAGCTTTCGGACGTCTCCCTGCGCCCGGCGCTCGATCGCCAGGCGCTCACGGCGGAGGACGAACTCTACGACGCGGTCGGCCGCGGGCGACTCACCCCGACCTCGGTGCTAGAGGCGGTCTTCCCCGGCCTGTCGGAGAAGGACCGCGCCGCCGCCACCGCGCGCGCGCGCATCGAGGACGGGCGCGGCGCGCGGTTGTTCGTGCGCGGGTCGGGGCTGACGGCCGGCGTGTCGCTCCATTTCGCCGGCTGCTGCTCGCCCGTGCCCGGCGACCGGATCGTGGGCATTCTGCAGCCGGGCGGCGACGGCCTCTCCGTACACACCATCGACTGCGCGCGCTTGGCCGAGTTCGAGGACGAGGAGGAGCTGTGGCGCGACCTCGCCTGGACGCCGGAGGCCGAGCGCAACACCGTCAGTCGCGCGCGCATCAACGCCACCGTGCGCAACGCGCCGGGCGTTCTGGGCGAGGCGTGCACGCTGATCGGCGAGGCGCAGGGCAACATCGCCAATCTGCGCATGACCCACCGCCAGAGCGACTTTTTCGACGTCGAGTTCGAGCTGGACGTGGCCGACGCGCGCCACCTCACCTCCATCGCCGCGGCGCTGCGCGCCTGCACGGCGGTTGAGACCGTGGAGCGGGTGAAGGGCTGACGTCGCCGCGCTAAAACGGCGCCGCGCTCCTGACGCCAAGCCCGGCCGCACCTATGTGGGCGGCCCGATCCCCTGCACCGCCGCGACGCCGCCGAAAGACGGTCGCGCGGCGCTGTTCACACGCGGAGCCTTCCACATGCATACGAGGACGCTGGGCCGGCACGGCCCCGAGGTGTCGGCTCTTGGGCTGGGCTGCATGGGCCTGAGCTTCGGCTTCGGCCCGCCGACCGAGCGCGGCGAGGCCATCGCCCTCATCCGCGCCGCCTTCGATCGAGGCGTGACCTTCTTCGACACCGCCGAGGCCTACGGCCAGGGCGCGAACGAAGACGTGGTTGGCGAGGCGCTGGCCCCGTTCCGCGACCAGGTGGTGATCGCCACCAAGTTCGGCTTCCTCGACGGCCAGGCGATGAAGGGGCTGGACAGCCGGCCCGAGCGCATTCGGCAGGTCGCCGAGGCCTCGCTGAAGCACCTGCGCACCGACCACATCGACCTTTTCTACCAGCACCGCGTCGATCCCGACGTGCCCATGGAGGAGGTGGCGGGCGCGGTGAAGGCGCTGGTCGACGAAGGCAAGGTGAAGCACTTCGGCCTGTCGGAAGCGGGCGCGGGCTCGATCCGTCGCGCCCACGCAGTCCTCCCGGTGGCCGCGCTGCAGAGCGAGTACTCGCTCTTCTGGCGCGAACCTGAACGCGAAATCCTGCCGCTTTTGGAGGAGCTCGGCATCGGCTTCGTGCCCTTCAGCCCCCTCGGCAAAGGGTTCCTCACCGGCAAGATCGACGAGACGACCCAGTTCGGGGAGGGCGACTTCCGCGCCATCGTGCCGCGCTTCGAGGCGGAGAACCGGCGCGCCAACATGGCGCTGGTGGAGCGCGTGGGCGAGCTCGCGCGGCGCAAGGGCGTGACCAACGCGCAGATCGCCCTGGCCTGGCTCCTCGCCCAGAAGCCCTGGATCGTCCCTATCCCCGGCACCACCAAGCTGCACCGGCTGGAGGAGAACCTCCACGCGGCGGACGTGGAGCTCTCAGCCGGCGACCTGCGCGAGATCGGCGAGGCGCTGGCCGGCGTCGACGTCGTGGGCGAGCGCTATCCCGCCTCGATCCGCGACCGGCAGGGTCGCTGACCCGCGTGGAGCCCGGGCGCTCGACCCGGGCTCCCGCGCGCGCTACCTCCGCGCCCATGACCGACGACGACGTCCTGGCCGAGTTCCGAGCCGCCGGCGCGCTCCGGGAGGGGCACTTCGTGCTCTCCTCCGGGCTGCACTCGGGCGTGTTCCTGCAGAAGAACCTCGTCTTCATGGACGCGCGCCGCACCGAGCGGCTGTGCGCGGCTCTTGCTGAGCGCATCCGGGCGCAGGCGGGCGAGGTGGCGGCGATCATCTCGCCAGCGGTGGGCGCCATCATCCCGGGATATGAGGTCGGCCGCGCCCTGGGGATCCCGTCCATGTATGTGGAGCGTGAGGGCGGGGCCTTCCGCCTGCGCCGCGGCTTCCACCTGGAGCCCGGCGCGCGGGTGGCCATGGTGGAAGATATCGTGACGACCGGCCTCTCCTCGCGCGAGTGCATCGAGGCGATCCGCGCGACGGGGGCGGAGGTCGTCTGCGCGGCCTGCCTCGTCGATCGGTCGGGCGGGCGGGCGAGGGTGGGGGCGCCCCTGATCGCGCTGGCGACGCTGGACGTGCCGGCCTACCCCGCCGACGCCCTGCCGCCCGAACTCGCCGCCCTGCCGGTGGAGGACCC
>CAXTAO010000036.1:0-16962 GCA_964242625.1 uncultured Caulobacteraceae bacterium
GAAGCGTCCCTTGACGCGACCGAGCACGGCGGCCCCCTCCGCGCTCACAGAACAAAGCTCCCGCCGCCAAGCGCACCACCATCTCGTCAGGCGAAGTCGCGCGCCTGGGCGAGGTCCACGAGCGTGTTCACGCCCATCCAGTGGCCGGTAAAGTACTTCACCCGCACGGGATGCTTGGCGGCCAGCCGGGTGAACAGGAGCGGCAGGTCGGCGGTCTCGAGGCGGCCTTCCGCCTCCAGTGCGTCCAGCTCCTCCCGCACCCAGCGCGCGCCCTCCGCGCTGACGCGGGCCAGACCCATCCACTCGCCCGCCGCCCCCTCGGGCGGCTCCGCCCCGGCGGTCATGGCCGAAAGGTGGGCGGGGGCGTCGTCGAGGTAGTCGCCCGAGAAGCCGTGGTCGGCGATGACGAAGTCGCGCCGCACGCCCGCCGCCTTGCCCGCAAACGCCGAGGCGCCGGGCTTCAGCGCGTCCACCGCCAGCACCACGTCGGCCTTGGAGGTGAGGAGGCTCTGCAGGATGTAGGAGCGGAACAGGACGTCGCCGTAGGCGATCACCGTCTCGCCCTCGATCACCCCGCGCGCCTGGGCGAGCGAATAGGCCTCGCCCGTCTCGGCGAAGCGGTCGTTATCGACGAACTTGGCGCCGGGCGCCGCCACCGCCGCCTTGCGCCAGCCGCGCACCACGGTGGTCTCGCGCACGCCGCTCTCCGCCAGGGTGGAGACGAGGCGCTCGAGGATCGGGCGGCCGCGCACCTCGACCATGGCCTTGGGCCGGTCGGCGGTGAGCTCGCCCAGGTCGCCGCGGCTGGCGGCCAGGACCACCGCGCGCTGGCGGCTCTGGGCGGGGAGGTAGCGCTTCTCCGCCGCCTCCAACTCGTCGTTGCCGACAAGGCGGAAGATCTCCTTCACCGGCACGACCCGGCCCTCGACCTCGCGCAGCGACTGGTCCTCGTGGATGCGCGCCGCCGTCTCCTGCATGGCCGTCAGCGAGGCGCGCAGCAGGTGGTTGGCCCAGATGATGGTCGAGACACGGGCCTGGCGGAACAGGTCGGTGGGCGTGGCGTGGTACATGGTGGGCACGATCACAACCGGCGCGCGGTCGCCCCACTCGGCCATGAAGCGGAAGATCTCGTCGGCCGAGCTCTTCTTGGAGTGGATCAGGATCGCGTCGGCCCCGGCCTGGCGATAGGCCTCGGCGCGATGCAGCGCCTCCTCCATGGGCCAGCCGGAGATCAGGGCCTCCACCCGCGCTACGATGACGAAATCGGGGTCGGTCTGGCTGTCCTTGCCGGCCTTGATCCGCCCGCAGAACTCGTCGACGTCGGCCAGGGGCTGAGCCTCGCCCACGAAGCTGTTGGCCTTGGGGAAGAGCTTGTCCTCTATGCAGACGCCCGCGACGCCGCGCTCGCCGAGCTTTCGGGTGAAGCGGCGCATGTTGTTGAAGTTGCCGTGGCCGGTGTCGCCGTCGACCAGTATGGGCAGGCTCGACGCGTCGGCCATGTACTCCAGGACGTCGACCACCTGGGTCCAGCTGGCCTCGTTCGAGTCGCGCAGGCCGAGCGAGGCGGAGATGGACAGGCCCGAGGCCCACAAGCCCCGGAAACCCGCCTCCTCCGCCACCTTGGCCGAGAGTCCGCTGTGCGCCTCCATCAGGAAGGACAGGTCGGGCGAGCGGATCAGTTGGCGCAGCGCGGCGGGGCGCGAGAGGAATGAGGAACGGGCGTCGGCGGCGCGGACGCGGCCGGGAAGCGTGTCGGTCATGAGGGGAAGTGCTCGCGTGGGCGGCGCGCGAGGGCGTCGCATTGCCCCGGGGAAGGCGACAACCTAAGGGCTCCGTCGTCGAAACGGAACGGGGCCGAGATACCGCTGTCACGAGGCCGCAGCATTTCCGACACGCATGCCCCCATCGCCGTGGTGCTCGCCGCAGGGGTGGGGCGTCGGCTGGGCGACCACCACGACGGACCGAAGATGCTGTTGCGCTTCGACGGTCGCTCGCTGCTGCAGCGCCGGCTGGAGGCGCTGGCGCGCTGCGGCGTGACGGAGGTGGCGATCACCGTGGGGCACGAGGCGGAGGCGATTCGCGCGGAGGCCGGGCGCACCGCCCCGGCGGGAATGAACGTCCGCTTCGTCGAGAACCCGCGCTATCGCGAGGGCAGCCTTCTCTCCATGCTGGCGCAGGTGGAGGCGATGACCTCCGGCCGTCCCGTGCTCCTGATGGACGGCGACGTCCTGCACGACCGCCGCATGGTGGCGCGGCTGACGGACGCGGGCGCGCCCAACCGCATCCTCGTCGATCCCGAGCTCGAGCCCGGCGATGAGCCGGTCAAGGTGTGCTTCCGCGGCGAGCGCATCGTCGACTTCCGCAAGGTCCCCGCCGACCCGGGCGAGCGCCACGGCGAGTCGGTGGGCTTCTTCCGGCTGGACGGGGCGGCGGCGGCCGACCTGCACGCCCAGGGCGAGGCGCGGGCGCTCGCTCCGGGCGGCGCAGGCCTTGAATACGAGGAGGCGATCCGCGATCTCCTGCTCGCCGACCCCCTCCGGTTCACGGCGGTCGACGTGGGCGACCTGCCCTGGACCGAAATCGACTTTCCCGAGGACGTCGCCAAGGCGCGCGACGAGATCCTGCCGCAGCTCGAGGACTAGCCCATGGCCGCCGCCATCGCCGCCGCCCCGGTCGCCGCCTCCACCCTCCTCGACGACGCCCAGCTCGGCCAGTTCGCCCGCCAGGGCTGGACGGCGGCGCACGGCTTCTTCTCGCCCGCCGAGGCCGGGGAGATCGCCCGCTGGACCGACGAACTCGTAGGCCGCCCCGAGCGCCCCGGCGCGGAGATGCTGTATCGCGAGCGGAGCCTCAAGGACCCGATCGCCCGGGTGGTGCAGCGCATCGAGAACTTCTGCCCCTTCCACCCCGGCTTCGACGCCCTGGTGCACGGGCGGCTTCTGTCGGCGGTAGAGGCGCTGCTCGGTGGGCCGGCCGTCCTCTTCAAGGACAAGATCAACTTCAAGGAGCCGGGAGGCGCGGGGTTCGAGCCGCACCAGGATCAGCAGGCGGGCTGGAGCGTGTTCGCGCCCATGTTCGTCACCGCCATGGTCGCGATCGACGACGCGACCTTGCAGAACGGCTGCCTGGAGATGGCCGACGCGCCGCGGCTGGGCGGGCTGATCGGCGAGGAGTGGACGCCGCTCACGCCCGAGCAGATGAAGAGTTTCCGCCTGATCCCCGTGCCGACCGCGCCGGGCGACGTGCTCTTCTTCGACAGTTACGCGCCTCACGGCTCGGCGGCGAACCTCACCGACAGCGGGCGGCGTATTCTCTACCTCACCTACAACCTTCGCGAGGATGGCGACTACCGCGCTCGGTATTTCTCCGACAAGCGCGCTAGTTTCCCGCCTGATGTCGAACGTGAGCCAGGGAAAGAATACCGCTTCCGGGTGTGACGACTGGAAGACTATTAACCTCTCGTTTACTGCTCTCGACCGCTTTGCAACGCATGCTTGTTTTGCGCTCGACCCCTAGGACCCGGTGACAACCCGCCACGCCGGGTATCTTATTACAGCCTCATTTGGAACACGTCTCAGACACGGTCCTTGACGATTGGGCGATGTCCCCAGCGTTCGAGGTTTTGTAATGCGTATAGTTTGCTCAGTCAGCTTGGCGATGTTCCTCGCCCTCGGTGGAATGTCGTACGCCCAAGGCTCTGTCAGCGGAGCTACAACCGTCGTAGTTCCCGACACCAACGTTGGCTTTCCGGTGAACTGGACGACGCCACCGGCCTGCCCCGCGACTCCAATCGCGAAGACGACTTGCAGATCGAGCTACTACACGTCGTCGTACGCGCTGCTGTGGTCCGATGAATTCAACAGCTTGAACATCGCCCAGATCGGTCACGGTGTCGCCACCTGGTACACCGGCCTGCACGCTCCACTCGTGTCCGGCGAGAAGGTGGCCTACGCCGGCGACCCGGCCTATTCGATCTCGGGCGGTATCCTCAATCTCAAGACGCGCTGGTCCGCCGCCACCCAGGGCGCGTACGTCGAGGCCGCGCTCACCTCCTACGACGGAGCAGGGCATGGCTACCTGCCGCCGAACTTCTACGCCGAAGTGCGCATGAAGGGGCCGCAGGATAACGACAATCACTCAGGCGTGTGGTTCACCAGCATAGACAACGGCGCAACCGACTCGACCGGGGGCCACGCCGAGGTCGACATGGCCGAGCAGTACGGCCCGTCGGACCAGTACGACCACTCGTCCTCGCATATCTGGCCCGGACGCACCGGCGGCGCCCACATCTGGGTCTCGACCCTCTATGCGCGGCCCGAAGGCAAGGCGATCGCCTGGCATACCTACGGCCTCCTGGCGACACCGTCCCAGTTCGTCGTATTCCGCGACGGTCAGGCGGTGAGGATGATCGCCCGTCAACCGAAGCAGCTCGGCGGCATGTACATGCTGCTCAGCCTGTGCGGGAACCCGCCCGCGGGCACGCCCATCCCCACCACCATGCAGGTGGATTATGTCCGCGTGTACGTTCCGCGATCCTGAACGATGATCGCCGGGCGTCGGCTCAGCGGCCGGCGCCCGGCCTGTCCACGCCCAGGTCCGACGCCACGGCGTCGGCCAGCCGGCCCAGGAGCGCGCTGAACTCGGCCGCGGTCGCCTCCGGGCCGGCGCCTCCGCCCGGGGCACGCAGCCGCAGCGCCCGACCGGTGTAGGCCACCGGGGCGCCCCGCACGGGCTGGCCCGCGGTGAGCGTCCAGCTCGCGTCCATCACCGCCGAGCCGTCGGCGTCGTGCCCGAGCGCCAAGATGTCGATCACGATCCCGCGCCCGTTCGGGGGCTTGGGCGCGTCGGGGAAGGTGACGGCCCCCTGCGGCAGCCGGCTCAGGAGATCCTGCGTCAGCGTGCGGCGGGCGAGCTCGCCCAAGGGCGCGCTCCAGTGGGCGAAGTCGCTGACCGCGATTTCGTGCGCCGTCGTCTCGCGCACGAGCTCCGGCCGGTCGAGCACCGGCGGGATGTGCACCGCGTCGACCCGCACGGGCGGGATGGCGGTGGCCAGGGCGGGCGCACCTGTCGGCGGGGGAGCCGGATCAAGCGTGAAGAAGCGCGTCGGAGGCCCGGAAGCGCAACCGGCGAGCGCCAGGGCGACCAACGCGCCGGAGGAGAGACCACGCGCGCTCATCGGCGCTCCTTCACCTTGCCGCGCAGCACCGCCTCGGGATGGCGGCCGAGGTAGTCGGTCAGGCTGCGGATGGAGCGCGCGGCGTCGGTCAGCTCGCGGATCGCCTGCGGCAGACCCGCGTCGCCGCCGTCGCCGGAGAGCACGCCGTTGGCCGCCGCCGCCGTCTGCGTCAGCTGGTCGGCGGCGGTGTTCAGCTTGGTCACCAAGGGGCCGACCTGCGGCTTCACCTGCGCCACCATCTGGTCGACCTGGCGCAGGGTCGAATCGAGGTGGTCGAGGCTGTCCTTGACCTTGGGCGAGCCGGTCAGCTGGCCGAGGTCAGCGGTTAGCTTGCGCACGTTCTCGCCGATCTGGGCGAGCGGCAGGGCGTCGACCTTGTCGAGGATGTCGGAGGCCTTGTCCGCCAGCCCCGAGGCGTCGGACGGCGTCACCGTCGGCAGGCGCGGGTTGGTCCCGCCGTAGATGATAGCGGCCGCGCCGGCGCGGGGCACGCGCGCGATCTCGACCGAGCGCGGGCCGATCAGCGGCGGGTTCTGCGTCAGACGCACGCGGTAGCCGTGGGCCACGAGTTCGGCCAGCGCGTGGTCGGTGAGCGGCCGCCAGTCTCCGTCGGCGGTGGGCGTCGTCACGCCCGTCAGATGCAGCCGCATGGGGCGGATGGCGATGGAGATGGGCTGGCGGATCACCCCGGTCGCGCCGTCCAGCGCGAAGCCGACGCTGCGGATGGCCCCCACCTGACGGCCCGCCAGCATGACGGGGGTCCCCTCGTCGAGATCGCCGACCGGGCCTTCGAACGCGAGGTCGTAAAGCACGCGCGGCCCGGTGTCGCCCGCCAGCGCGCGGCCCTTGTCGGCGTAGAGCGCGAACGGCGCGTCCGGCGGGCTGGGCGGCTCGGCGGCGTACTGCTCGGCGGTGTCGAACTCCACGCCGCCGACCAGGGCGGCGTTGGCCGGTGCGAACTGGGTGGAGATGGAGCCCGCCGAAAGCGAGATCTGCACGGGGCTGGCCATCCAGAACAGGCTGTCGGCCCGCACCAACCCGTCGTTGGGGGCGTTCAGGAAGATGTGGATGCGGAACAGCTGCGGGCCGGCCAGCGTGATCTCCGCCACCTTGCCGACGTCCAGCCCGTGGTAGAACACGCTGGCGCCCGCCCGCATGGAGCCGACGCCCTGGGCGGTGAGCCAGAAGTAGCGGCCCGGCGTGCCGGGGATCACGGGGGGCGGCCGGTCCATGCCGCGGAAGCGGTGCGCGGGCTCGCCGGGGCCGGGCGCCATGCCGATCGAGACGCCCGCCACCGCCGCCTTGAGCGAGGAGACGTCGGTGAGGCTGGGATTGGCTCCCACCAGCCAGAACTGGGTGCCCGACCGCAGCACGGGCCGCGCCCGGGGCGTGAGGCGCAGCGTCATGTCGACGTGGCGGCCGTCCTTGGCGATGGCGATCTTGGTGACGCGCCCCGCCTCCACCCCCTTGTAGATGACCTTGGTGTCGCCCGGCACGGCCCCCGCGGCGCTGGCGAAGGTGACCACCACGTCCACCCCACGCCCCGCCAAGGCGCGCAGGCCGAGGTAGCCCACCACGATCAGGGCGGCGATGGGCACCGCCCAGACGAGGCCCGGCCAGCGCCCCACCGTCTCGCGCGCGCGGTCGCGGCGGGGCGGGCGGGCGGGCCCGTCGCGGGGCTCGGGACCGGAGGGCCCGTCGCGGTCGGTCACGCACGTCTCCTGCAGGCGTCCCACATGAGACGGGGGTCGAACGAGCTGGCGGCGATCATGGTCAGGATCACCACGCCTGTGAAGAAGGGCGCCGCGGGTTCGGCGCGGCCGTAGAGCAGGTCGTTGTAGCGCGTCACCGGCACGAAACAGGCGATCACGAAGGGGTCGACCATCGACCAGCGGCCGATCTCCTCCACCAGCCGGTAAAGCCTGGTCTTGAGTCGCAGGTGGCGCGGGGCGGGCCGCACCGTCGCCCACAGGCAGATGCTGACGCCCACGAGCTTGAAGAAGGGGATGGCGAAGCTCGCGGTGAAGACCAGGAGCGCCAGGCCAAGGAGGTTCGCCTGCACGAGGTCCTTGACCCCCTCCAGCACGGTGTAGCGCGTGGGCGTCAGCCCGATCGGCAGGGTCGCGATGGGGTAAAGGTTGGCCGGCACGTACAGGATCAAGCCCGCCAGCGTCAGCGCGCTCGCGCGGATCACCGCGTTGGGCTTGCGGCCGCGCAAGACGGCGCGGCACCGCGGGCAGGCGCTCCCCTCCTCCTGCGCGGGCCTCACGAGCTCGCACGAGGGGCAGACCACCGCTTCGCCCGACAGAGGCTCGGGATCGTCCGGCGCGATCAGCCGCCAGACCTGGGCCTTGTCGAGGGTGGCGCGCGTGAGGAGCGCCAGGACGCCCGCGGCGATGAAGCACTCGGCGCCCACGCCCACGAAGGTCGGGATGGTGGCGACGAGCCGCGCGTAGGCGACCCACAACCCCAGCAGGAAGACGTCGGGCATGGCCCAGGGCTGCAGCCGGTTGGACCATCGGAACGCCGGCCCGATCCATGCGGGTCGCCGTTCGAGCCGCAGGAGGCCGAGGACGAGTGCCAGGAGGCCGAAGCGCACGATGGGCAGGATCACCACGAAAAGCGCGATCACCACGCCCAGCGCCGGCCAGCCGTCGCGCCACATGACGGTCGCGCTCGACGCCAGCCGGCTCTGCCGCGAGACGCCGAGCACGGTGGTGGTCAGGAACGGCAGGAGGTTCGCGGGCCAGAGCAGGAGGAAGGTAGCGGCCGCGCAGGCCAGCGCGGCGTCGAGGCTGCGCCCCGTCGTGCGCTCAAGTTCGGAGCGGCAGCGCACGCAGGAGAGCACCGCCCCCCGCCGCAGGACGGGCGGCTCCTCCTGCAACTCGCCGCAGTCGGGACAACCGATGGTCACGCGACGAAGCGTCTCACGCGCGGCTTAAGGCATGGTGGAGGCGCCGCAGCAAGCGCCCGCCGCGCCCGCGCGTCGGACGGCTCCCACCGCCGGCCGTCCTCGGCTAGGCTCAACCTGAACGCTGATCAGGAGCGCGCGCGTGCCCGAACTGCTGGAGGCGGACTATGTGATCGTGGGCGCGGGCTCGGCCGGCTGCGTGCTCGCGGCGCGCTTGTCGGAAGACCCCGGCCTGCGGGTGATCCTCTTGGAGGCGGGCGAGGACGACCGGCCGAGCCGCGCGCCGCGCCAGGCGCTCTCCAATCTCATGATCCACGTGCCGGTGGGCTATGCGCGCACGCTGAAGGACCCGCGCGTCAACTGGATGCTGCGCACGGAGGCCGACGCCTCGACCGGCGGGCGCCGCCACCTGTGGCCGCGCGGCAAGGTGCTGGGCGGATCGTCGTCGATCAACGCCATGCTCTACGTGCGGGGCCAGCCCGACGACTACGACGGCTGGGCTCAGGACGGGGCGCGGGGCTGGGGTTGGGACGCGGTCCTCCCCTACTTCCGCCGCGCCCAGCGGCTGGACGGCGCGCTCGACCCCGAGCTCCACGGCGAGCACGGCCCGCTGCACGTGGAGATGCAGGAGGGGCACGCGGTCACCGAGCGCGCGATCGCGGCCGGGGTGGAGGCGGGCCTGCCTCGCCGCGCCGACCTGAACGGGGCCGATCAGGAGGGGATCGGCTGGTTCCACGTCACCCAGAGGCGCGGCCGGCGCTGGTCGGCGGCGCGCGCCTATCTCCACCCGGCCATGCGCCGGCCCAACCTGCGCGTGGTCACGGGCGCACATGCCCGCCGGGTGGTCTGGGAAGGACGGCGCGCGGCGGGCGTCGAGTTCGACCGGGGCGGCGGCGCGCCGGAGATGGCGCGGGCGCGAGGGGAGGTCATCCTCTGCGCGGGGGCGGTGGGCTCGCCCCAGCTCCTGCAGCTCTCGGGCGTGGGACCGGGCGAGCACCTGGCCGGGCTCGGCGTCCCCGTCGTCGCCGATCGCGCCGACGTCGGCGAGGGGGTGCAGGACCACTACATGACCGGCGCGCGCTACCGGCTGAAGCCCGGCCTTCTCACCGTCAACGAGCTCAGCCACGGCTGGCGGTTCTGGCGCGAGGTCGTGCGCTACGGCCTCGCCGGGCGCGGGCTCCTGACGCTGTCGGCGGCGCATGCGGGGGCGTTCGTCAAGTCGCGGCCCGAGCTCGCCACCCCCGACATCCAGTTCCACATCCTGCCGGCGACCACCGACCTCGAGGCGCTCGGCCGCGACCAGAAGATGATCCTGGAGCGCGCGCCCGGGCTCACGCTCGCCCCCTGCCAGCTCCGCCCGGAGAGCCGGGGCGCCGTGCGCCTGCGCTCGCCCGACCCGCACGACGCGCCGGCCATCACGCCGAACTATCTCCAGGACCCGCTCGACCAGGAGATCGCGGTGGCCGGCCTGCGCTGGGCGCGGCGGCTTGCCGCCCAGCCCGCGCTCGCGACGCTGATCGACCACGAGATGCACCCCGGACCCGAGCGCGACACCGACGAGGCGCTCCTCAGCTTCGCGCGCAGGACGGGCACGACGCTCTACCACCCCGTCGGCGGCTGCCGCATGGGCGACCGCCCCGAGCGCACGCTCGACTCGGAGCTGCGCGTGCGCGGCGTCGAGCGGCTGCGGGTGGTGGACGCCTCGGTCATGCCGCGGATCGTGAGCGGCAACACCAATGCGCCCGTGATCATGATCGCCGAGCGCGCCGCCGACCTGATCCGCGGGCTCCGCGCATGACCGACGCCCAGGCCTTCTCGCTCCTGAACGCCATCCCGCTGGTCGGCTGGATCGCGCTCGCCTTCGCGCCGCTGCGCCGGCCGCTCCTCGTCGCCACGGCCCGGGTCGCCGCCGTGGCCGTGGCGGTGGGCTATCTCCTGATGGTCGTGGCGTCGCTGTCGCGCGGCGGCCCCATGCCCGACCTCTTAACCCTACCGGGCCTGGCGCGCGCCTTCTCCGACCCGCACGTCATGCTGGTGGGATGGGCGCACTACCTCGCGCTCGACCTCTGGACCGGCGCCTGGGAGGCGGAGGACGCCGAGCGTGCCGGCGCGCCGCACTGGGCGGTCCTGCCGTGTTTCGTCCTGACCTTTCTGGCAGGGCCGATCGGCCTCCTGGCCTATCTCAGCGTGCGCGCCGCGACGCGGGGCCGCCGGCGCATTAGCTCCGCCGCTTCACCGCGGGGGCCTGGGGAGCCTGGGCGGTAGGCATGAGCTCGATCCTGTTCACGTTCATGTGGGCGGGGAGGCCCAGGATCCAGCCCACGGTCTCGGCGATGTCCTCGGGCGTCAGAGGGTCGACGTTCTCGTAGACCTTGGCGGCTCTGTCGGCGTCGCCGCCGAAGCGCACCTGGCTGAACTCCGAGCCGCCCACCATGCCGGGCTCGATGTTCGACACGCGCACGGGCGTGCCCACGAGGTCGGCCTTCAGCGCCAGGCTGAACTGCGCCACGAACGCCTTGGCCGCGCAGTACACGTGACCGCCGGGGTAGGCGTAGGCGCCGGCCGTCGAGCCCAGGTTGACCACGTGGCCCCGCCCGCGCTCGACCATGCCCGGCAGGATCGCGCGGGTGAGGTGCACGAGCCCGACCACGTCGGTCGCCATCATGGCGTCCAGCCCCGCCGGATCGGCCGACCAGAACGGGTCCATGCCCGAGGCGAGGCCCGCGTTGTTGACCAATACGTCCACCTCGCGCCAGCCGTCGGGCAGAGCGCCCGGCAAGGCCGCGACGGCCTCCGCGTCGGTCAAGTCGAGCGTGAAGGGGTGGACCGCCTCGCCGAGCTCGTCCGCCAGCGCCTTCAGCTTGTCCGCCCGGCGCGCGGCGGCGACCACCCGGTGGCCGTCCCGCACGAGGCGCCGCGTGATCGCCGCGCCAAAGCCCGAGCTCGCGCCGGTGACGAGGGCGGTAAGAAGGGCGGCCATGGCGGAGGGCTCCGGGGAGGTGACGGCGGGACGGCCCTAAACGCCGCCGGTCCACTCCCAGTGCCAGGGCTCGAACGGATATGGCAGGAAGCCGTAGCCGTCGGCGTGGGCTACGAGCCAGCGGTAGGCGGGGGTGTGCGCAGCCGCCGCCCGGTCGTCCCACGCCGCACCGGGCGCACGCAGGTCGAGGTCGACCGCCGCGCCCGTGCGGTGGGGCGAGCAGCGCGCCTTGGCGCGGCCGTCGCAGGAGCCGTCGACGCAGCGCGCGGCCTCCTCCTCCGGCCCGCGCCAGCCGGAGACGAGGTGCAGGGTCTCCGGATCGGTCCCGGGCAGGGCCGCCAGGAGATCCGCCCGCATCCGGCGATAGGCGGCGAGCGCGCCGGGGAGGAGCCGCACAGGCTTGCCGCCCACGGTCTCCGCCGGACCGGCGTCGGCCAGGGCGGCGGGCGCCGCGGCGGGCGGGCACACGGCGCCCGCGCTCGCCCGCACGAAGGGTCGCCGCGCGTTCCACAGGGCGCGCAGGGCGGCGAGCGTCGGCGCGTCCACCGTCCCGCCCGCCGGGCGCAGCGCATGGGCCGCGCGCCAGCCCGCCACCGCGCGCGCGAAGCCCGGGCTCTCGGGCGGACAGCTGGAGCCCACCTCGCGCGCCATGAGCGGCGCGAAGGGTCCCCAGTCGTCCGCGCGCTGGAGCCCCAGCGCGTTGGAGGCCGCATCCCCGGCGTAGTCGGGATCGGCGCAGCTGGCGCCCTCCGCCAAGTGGGGTGGAGCGCGCACCTGCGAGCGGCCCGCGCCAAGCCCGGGCGCGGCGGAAGTCGCGGGGCGGGCGTCAGGCGCGGAGCCGGGCGGACCCGCCCCGCCCAGGCCGCCCAGGGTCCAGGCCACGCCGGCCGCGCCGGCCAGCGTGACCGCCACGGCCAGCGCCAGCCGGAGCCGCAGGCCCGTCAGACCACCCCCACCGTCTTCAGCTTGGCGCGAGGGTGCACCTCGGCCTGGCTCATCACCGATGTCTGGCCGCGGAAGCGCTCGATGATGGAGCGCACGTAGGGGCGCACGCCGGGGCTGGTCAGGAGCACGGGCGTCTCTCCCGCCTGCGCCGCGCGCTCGAACGCGTCGCGCACCGCGCGGATGAAGTCGCCGAGCTTGGAAGGGGCGAGCGCGAGCTGGCGATCCTCGCCCTGGCCGATCAGGCTCTCGGAGAAGGCGTGCTCCCACTCGGGGCTGAGCGTTACGATCGGCAGGGCGCCGTCCTCGCCGCGGTTGGCGAAGCACAGCTGTCGCGCGAGCCGGGCGCGCACGTGCTCGACCAGCGCCACCACGCCCGTGGTGTGCGGCGCGGCCTCGCCGATGCCCTCCAGTATGCCGGGCAGGTCGCGGATGGAGACGCGCTCCTTGAGGAGCGCCTGCAGCACACGCACGACGGTCGTGGCCGGCATGACCGACGGGATCAGGTCGTCGGCCAGCTTCTTCTGGTCGGCCGGCATCTCGCGCAGGAGCTTCTGCACGTCGCCGTAGCCCAGGAGGTCGGGCATAGCCTCCTTGAGGATCTCGGTCAGGTGGGTGGTCAGCACGGTGGAGGGGTCGACCAGGGTGTAGCCGCGGAAGGTCGCCTCCTCGCGCAGGTCGTCGGCGACCCAGGTGGCGGGCAGGCCGAAGGCGGGCTCGCGCACGTGCTCGCCCGGCAGCTCCACCTGGCCGCCGCGCGGGTCCATGGCCATGAGCGCGCCCATGCGCACCTCGCCCGCCCCCGCCTCCATCTCGCGGATGGAGATGCGATAGCCCTGCGAGGGCAGGCGCATGTTGTCGAGGATGCGCACCTGCGGCGTCACGAAGCCGTAGTCGGCCGCCAGCGTGCGGCGCAGCGCCCGGATCTGGTCGGTGAGCTTGCGCCCGTCCACGTCGTTGATCAGCGCGAGGAGGCCGTAGCCGAGCTCGATCTTGACGTCGTCGATGGCCAGCGCGGCCGAGATCGGCTCCTCCGTGGCTTCCGCGGGGCGGGCGTCGGCCACCGGCGCGGGCGGGGCCTTGGCGGCGCGCCAGGCGAGCCAGCCCGCGCCGAGCGCGATGGCGGCGAAGGGGACGAGCGGCATGCCGGGCACGAGCCCCACGATCCCGGCCGTACCCGACACCATGCCGAGGCTGATCGGGTTGGTGGCGAGCTGGGTGACGAGCGCCTTGTCGGCCGCGCCCTCCACCCCCGCCTTGGAGACCAGGAGGCCCGCGGCGATGGAGATCACGAGCGCCGGAATCTGGCTCACCAGCCCCTCGCCGATGGAGAGCACGGTGTAGGTCGAGGCGGCGACCCCGAAGGGCACGTGGTGCTGCAGGACGCCGATCAGGAGCCCGCCGACGATGTTGACGCCGACGATGATCAGCCCGGCCATGGCGTCGCCGCGCACGAACTTGGACGCACCGTCCATGGCCCCGAAGAAGGTCGACTCCTGCTCGAGCTCCTTGCGTCGCCGCTTGGCTTCCTTGTCGTCGATCAGCCCCGACGAGAGGTCGCTGTCGATCGCCATCTGCTTGCCGGGCATGGAGTCCAGCGTGAAGCGCGCGGAGACCTCGGCGATGCGGCCCGAGCCCTTGGTGATCACCACGAAGTTCACCAGGACGAGGATGGCGAAGATGATCACGCCGATGATGAAGTTGCCGCCCATCATCAGCTTGCCGAACGCCTGGATCACGTGACCCGCGGGCTCGCCGCCTTCGTGGCCGTGGGTCAGGACGAGCCGGGTGGCGGCGATGTCGAGCCCCAGCCGGTAGAGGGTGGTGACCAGGAGCACCGTCGGGAAAGCCGTGAACTCCAGCGGTTTCTTGAGGAGAAGCGCGGTCATCAGGATCAGGACCGCGCTCGTGATCGAGAGCGCGAGGAGAAGGTCGACCAGGAGCGCCGGCACCGGCAGCACCAGCAGCAGGATCACCCCGATGACGCCGACCGCGAGCCCCACCTCACCGCGCAAAACCCATCCTTGGGCGTTCTTGAAGCTCAATCCTTGAGCGCCCGCCGCGCCCGGCACAGCGAGATCAGCCATGGGCGGTTCTCGCAGTCACCGCAGGAGCCCGAGTGCATTGTACGATCGGAGCCGTCCCGCCACGCTCATCGCCATGGCCATCAAGTCTTTTCGCGACGAGCGCTGCGCCCGGCTCCTGCGGCGGGAGTCGCCGGGACGCCGCTTTCCACCTGCCTTGATCAAGGCGACCTACCTGCGCCTGCTCGCCCTTGAGCGGGCGGCGACCCTCGACCAGCTGCGGACGCCTCCCGGCAACAAGCTTGAGGCTCTGAAGGGCGATCGCGCCGGCCAACACTCCATTCGCGTCAATGACCAGTTTTGCATATGCTTCCGGCGGACGGAGAGCGGCCCGATGGACGTGGAGTTCGTCGATTATCACTGATGAGCGTTTGTCATGACCCGCATCCCCGAACTGGCGCCGATCCACCCCGCCGAACACCTGCGGGAAGACTTTCTGAAGCCGCTCGACATGAACGAGGCGGCCGCCGCCGCCGCGCTGCACATGCGAGTAGAGGACCTCGTGCCGTTTCTGCAAAAGCGCGCTCCGCTGACCGGCGACCTCGCCCTGCGCTTGGAGCGCGCTTTCGGCTGCGACGCCGCCTACTGGATGCGCTGGCAGTCCGGCTACGAACTGGAGACCGCCCGCGACCGCGCCGACGCCGACCTTGACGCCATTGAACGCGTGATCGCCGCCTGAGCCCTCACGCGGCATAGGCGCCCGCCGGGAGGCCGCTCTGGGGAGCGGGGACCGGCACGCCGGCGGCGGCGTACTCGTTGAGCTTGTTGCGCAGGGTGCGGATGGAGATGCCGAGGATCACCGCGGCGTGGGTGCGGTTGCCGAAGGTGTGGCTCAGGGTGTCGAGGATGAGCTGCTGCTCGACCTGGGCCACGGTCTGGCCCACGAGCGCCGAGGCGGCGGCGACGGTCTGAGCGGCCTGGACCGCGCGGGCGGCCGCCGCATCGGCCGGCGCGGGCGCGGCGGTCGCCGCGGCGTCGGCCGGGCGCACGGCGTCGGCGTCGATCTCGGGCCCGGTGGAGACGATCACCGCGCGGTGCACGGCGTTCTCCAGCTCGCGCACGTTGCCGGGCCAGGGCGAGGCGGTGAGGCGCGCGCGGGCGTCGGCCGAGAGCGGGCGCTCGACCACGCCGTTGGCGGCGGCGTACTTCCTGGCGAAGTGCTCGGCGAGCGCCAGGATGTCGATCGGACGCGCGCGCAGCGGCGGGATGAGGAGGTTCACCACGTTCAGCCGGTAGAGAAGGTCCTCGCGGAAGCTCCCCTCGCGCACGGCCGTCGCTAGGTCGCGGTTGGAGGTGGCGAGGATGCGGATGTCCACGCGCACGGGCTTGGACCCGCCCACCCGGTCGATCTCGCGCTCCTGGATCGCGCGCAGGAGCTTCGCCTGCAGGCGCACGTCCATCTCGCTGATCTCGTCGAGGAGGAGCGTGCCGCCGTCGGCCTCCTCGAACTTGCCGATCCGCCGCGCCAGGGCGCCGGTGAAGGCCCCCTTCTCATGGCCGAAGAGCTCGCTCTCCAGGAGGTTCTCGGGGATGGCGGCGCAGTTGACCGAGATGAACGGCTTGTCGGCCCGGCGGCTCTTCTTGTGGAGGTGGCGCGCCATCACCTCCTTGCCGACGCCGCTCTCGCCGGTGATCAGGATCGACGCCTCGGAGGCGGCGACCTGCTCGGCCAGGCGGATCACCCCGGCCATGGCCGGGTCGCGCGAGATCATCGGGCGCTCGTCGTCCGACACCGCCGAGAGGACCGCCGCGATCATCTCGGCGTCGGGCGGGAGCGGAATGAACTCCTTGGCGCCGGCGCGGATGGCGTCTGCGGCGCGGCGCGCGTCGGCGTTGATCCCGAAGGCCACCACCGGCACGTGAATGCGCTCGGCCTCGTTGGCCGCGATCAGCCCCGCGATGTCGAGGTCGTACTCGACCATCAGGAGGTCGGCGCCCTGGCCGGAGCGCAGGACGTGCGTCGCCTTTGAGGTCGCGTCGACGTGGCTGACCTTGGCGCCCGCCGCCATGGCCATCTTCACCGCTTGCGAAAGCTGGCCGGAGAGCCGGCCCACCACCAGGAGGCGCATGGTCGTCTTCCTATCCTTACGTTCCGATCAGGCGCCCGCTCAGGCGGCCTGATCGCCGTCCTTGATGATCTCGGTCATGGTCACGCCCAGCCGCTCCTCGACGAGGACGACCTCGCCGCGGGCGACCAGCCGATTGTTCACGAAGATGTCGATCGCCTCGCCCACCTTGCGGTCCAGCTCGAGCACGCTCCCGGCGCCGAGCTTCAGGAGCTGGGCCACCGAGAGCTGGGTCTTGCCCAAGACCGCCTGGATGTTCACCGGCACGTCAAACACCGGCGCGAGGTCGGCGGCGGTCTTGTCGCCGTCCTCGCCCGCGGGCAGGGCGGAAGCGGCGAAGTCGTCCAGCGGGAGCGTCACGGGCGGCCCTCCTCGGGCAAGGCGGGGGTGGGCGTTTCGGCGGGCGGGAGGTCGAGCGGCGGAGGTTCGGCGTGCAGCCCCTCGGCGGCGAGCGCGGCGCGCAGCGCCCCCGCCATGCGCGCCTCGGCGGCGGGCGGGTCGAAGCTCGCGCGCCCCTCGCCCCAGTCAAAAGTGAAGGCGGCGGGCGCGAGCGCGGGGTCGGCCTTGACCACCACGCAGCCGGCGAAGCCCGCGTGCTCGGCGGCCCCCGCGAGACTCGAGGCGAGGCGCTCGGCCGCCGCGGGCGCGGCGCGCACGAGGAGGCGCGGCTGCGCCTCGATCTCGCGGCCCAGCGCCTCCAGCGCCGCCTCTGCGGGCGCGTCGGGGAAGCGCTCCAGCGCGGCCCCGGCCACCGCCCGCGCGCAGGCGAGCGCCAGCTCGGCGGAGGCGGCGCGGTGCTCGTG
>CAXTAO010000037.1:0-16796 GCA_964242625.1 uncultured Caulobacteraceae bacterium
TTGGAGCGG
Source organism: uncultured Caulobacteraceae bacterium (assembly GCA_964242625.1). Classification (GTDB taxonomy): domain Bacteria; phylum Pseudomonadota; class Alphaproteobacteria; order Caulobacterales; family Caulobacteraceae; genus JASLDZ01. Next base: position 10 of record CAXTAO010000037.1, read on the forward strand.
GCGAGGCGATTCGAACGCCCGACCCCAACCTTGGCAAGGTTGTGCTCTACCCCTGAGCTACGCCCGCTCTGGCCGCGCGGCGGTGGCCCTGTGAGGAGCCCCCGCGGGGAAGGCGCGCCTTGAACCACACGCCCCCGCCCTTGGCAAGCGCGGGGGCGTGTGGGCGCTCCCCCGATCAGGCGATCGCCGCCGCCCGCCGCCGCCCGCGGAGCGAGGCTCCGGCCAAGCCGACGCCGATCACCATCAGCGCCCAGGTCGAAGGCTCGGGCGCAGCTCCGGCGGCCGTCTCGATGGTGAGGCCGGTCAGGGCGCCGCGGGAGAAGCCGTCGCCGCCCGTGTCGGTCATGGTCACCGACACGAGATCCTGGCTCAGGAACGCCGAGTCGAGCGCGTAGAATTGCTGATCGAGGCGATGTTGGTCGCCGTCGACGCTGACGGCGTTCTTGGTCGTCGTGCCATTGATGGTGTTGGTGTAGGCGTAGTTGTTGAAGTCGCGGATGTCGACGCCGCCCACCAGGTCGAAGGTCTGGGTGAAGCCGGCAGATCCCGTGAAGGTGATGCTGAGATAACTCGCCGGCCCGGGCTGGCCCCAGATCGTGTTGATCAGCGACGAGGCGGACGCGGCGTTCTTCACATCCATGTTCAGGACGATCGGATCGGTCGATCCATAGATCGCCGAGGCGTAGCGCGCGCCCTGCGCGTCCGACGCGATATCGAAGCCCACGCCGTTGTAAGTCTGCCGGCCAGTGGGAAAGCTGCCGACGCCCCAATCGGACACCCACGACCGGTTGGCCGCCCCCGACAGGTCGACCTCCGTTTCGGCCGCCCTCGCCGCCGTTCCCAGCGCGAGGCACGCCAGCGCCAAGGCGGCGACTCCTGTTCGCTTCATCTCTATCCCCTTCGGCCTGCGGTCCGGTCGGCCCAACGCCTCGCCCCGCACGCGGTGAAGCTGCTTGTCGGGGTGGCGATCAGGCGGTCAACGCGGGCGCCCGCGGCAGGCGAGCCGCTGTCGCGAGATGTCGCCTCCCGTCGCTACACGTCGTTTCAAGGCGGGAGCGGAAAGGCCTCAGCGGCTTAGCCGCGGCGACTTCAGGCGGCGCTTGTTGACGTGGTCGGCGGGGCGGCCCTCCTGCGGGGCGTCGGCGGGCATCTCGCCGGTGAAGTAGAGGCGCTGCCAGGCTTCGCGCATCGCCTCGGGGTCGCGTTTCGCGATGCGGGCGTTGAATTCGTCGCGCATCTTCACCCAAGCCTCATACTGGCCGCGCATCTCGGGTTCGGAGCTGAGCGGGCGCATGACCGGCTGCACCTCGTCCATCGCGCGGTGGGGCGCGAGGGTGATGAAGCAGAACGGCTCGCCCTTCTCGAAGCGGATGCGGCCGGGCCGGGTGAACAGCCAGTTCATGGTGAAGGGGAAGGGCAGCCAGTCGGTCTCGGTCAGCCCCTGCAGCGGCTGGATGCCGTCCTTGGGGAGGTTGGGGGGCCCTTGGCACCACATGTCCCAGCCGGGGGCGGTGCGGAACAGGTAGCCCGTGTGCAGGGTGAGTACGCCGCCGGTGAAATGGCTCTTGGCGAAGTCGTGGAAGTCGGGGTGCGGCCGGTCGGGGCGGAGCGTGATGTCCTCCGCAAGGAGGCCGCCGTTCCACTCGGCGGTAAAGCCTATCGGGCAGAGGATCTCCCAGCCCGTGGTGTTGGCGACCGTCAGCGGCAGGCACCGATACGGGTGGCGCTGGGCGAAGCGGTCCATCCAGCCGCGCTGGGCGCGTCCGGGGACGATCTCGGGCGGGCGGGCGACCAGCGGGAAGCACTCGAGCTCCATCGCCTCGACGCGCAGGCGCTCGCCCCGGGTGACGTGGGCCGGAGCGGGAGCGGGAGCGGGAGCGGGGTGGAGGTCGTCGGCCATGGCGGGCGTCCTTTTCACGCCAGGGCGGCGGGCTCAAGGCGGGCGCGAGGGCGCTCGGCCGCATCCCGCACCGCCAGGGCGTCGCCGGGCGCCATCCGCCGGAGCAGGCGGTCTAGATCGGCGCGGGCCAGGGCGACGCACCCCTCCGTCGGGGCGCCGTCCGGCCGGGCGCAGTGCAGGAAGATCGCCGAGCCCGCGCCCGGCCGCGGCGGCTCGTCGTTGAAGCCCAGGACGACCAGCCGGTCGTAGAGCCCGTCGTCGCGCCGCATGATCTCGTGGCGGAACGGGTGCGGCAGGCGCACCGGGCAGTTGTAGAGCGGATCCTCGGGGTCGTCCGACCAGCCGTCCTGCGGCCCGATCGCGCGCAGGGGCAGGGCGGTCGGGGGCGCGCCGCCCCGGTCCTCGCGCGCCCACGCCTCGCGCACCGGCCAGACGCCGAGCGGCGTCGCCCCGTCGCCCTCGCGCTTGAGGGCGGCCGAGATCACGCCCGAGCGGCCCAGCACGCAGCGCACGGGGGCCTCCAGCCCCTCGAACCAGCCGTCCGACCAGGCCGTCCACAGCATGGCGAGCCCCCGCCGGCATCCCGCCGCCTTGGCGCGGCCACGGCGAAAGCACATGTTGCCGCCCATGGCGCAATCCAAGACCGTGCTCGTGGTCGACGACGACGACGATCTCCGCCAGGCGCTGGCCGAACAGCTCGAGCTGGAGGGCTTCCACGCGGAGGAGGCTCCCACGGGCGAGGCCGGGGTGGAGGCCGCCGCGCGGGTGCGGCCCGACCTCATCCTCCTCGACCTCGACCTGCCGGGGATTGACGGGCGCGAGGCGTGCCGCCAGTTGCGCGAGGGCGGGGTGGCCGCGCCCGTGATCATGCTGACCGCTTCGGCCGGCGAGTCCGACACCATCGCGGGGCTGGACGCCGGGGCCGACGACTACGTCGCCAAGCCGTTCCGCTTCTCGGTGCTGATGGCCCGCATCCGCGCCCAGCTGCGCGCCCACGAGCAGTCGGAGTTCGCGGTGTTCAGGCTGGGCGCGTACGAGTTCCGGCCCGCGCAGAAGCTCCTCACCGACGGGCGCCGCAAGGTGCGGCTGACCGAGAAGGAGACCTCCATCCTCAAGTACCTCTACCGCGCGGGCGGCCAGCCCGTCGGGCGCGAGGAGCTACTGGCGGAGGTGTGGGGCTACAACGCCGGGGTGACGACCCACACGCTGGAGACGCACATCTACCGCCTGCGCCAGAAGGTGCAGCCGCCCGAGGGGGCAACCCCGCCCATCCTCCTGACCGAGGCCGGCGGCTACCGTCTGCAGACCTGAAGAAGCCGGCTCAGCCGGGCACAGCGAGGTCGACGCTGACCGGGGCGTGGTCGCTCGGCCGCTCCCAGCCGCGCACGTGGTCCCACACCCGCGAGGACACCCGGCCCGCCCCGTCGCGCGCGGCGGGCAGGAGGCCCGGCGAGGCGAGCAGATGGTCGAGCCGCAGCCCCCGGTTGGAACGTCTGAAGTCGGCGGCGCGGTAGCTCCACCAGCTGAACAGCGGTTCGCTCGCGGGCACAGCTTCGCGCGGCAGGTCGGTGAAGCGCCCGGCCGCCATCAGCGCGGCCATGGCGTCGAGCTCCGGCGGCGTGTGGCTCACCACCTTGAGCATGTGGCGGTGGTTCCAGACGTCATGCTCGCCCGGTGCGATGTTGAGGTCGCCGGCGATCAGGAGCGGCTGGGCGGGGTCGCGCGCCCCCACGGCGGCGGTCAGCCGGGCGTACACGTCGAGCTTGTGGTCGAATTTGGGGTTGAGCGCCCGGTCGGGCGTGTCTCCGCCCGCCGGCAGATAGAGGCTGTGCACCTCCACCCCGGCGACCACAGCCCCGACCTGCCGCGCCTCGCCGTGTCGGCAGAGGTCGAGGTCGGGCGCTTCGCCCAGCGGCAGGCGCGAGGCGATGGCCACGCCGTGCAGCCCCTTCTGCCCGCGCACGCGCAGGTGCGGCAGGCCCATGGCGGTGAACGCCTCGGCGGGGAACTCGCCGTCGCGGCACTTGATCTCCTGCAGGAGCACGACGTCGGCCCCGCTTTCGGCCGCGAAGCGCGACACCTGGGGCGCGCGCAGCCGCACGGAGTTCACGTTCCAAGTGACGACGCGCAGCCGCATGGGTGGGGTGTCCGGACAAAGAGAAGGCCCGACCGCACGGGGCGATCGGGCCACTCAAGTGTCTCGCGCCGGAGTCGGGAGGGGAAGGCCGACTGCGACTCGGACGGCGCGAACACCGTCGTCGAGATGTGACTTATGTGCTACGGCCAACCCGCAAAGTCAAGCGGACTGGAATAATTCTTGCCTGTCACGCCCCCGCCACATGCACGTTCAGCGTGCGGCGTCGTCGCCGCTCCGGCGGGGGTCGCGCACCACGAAAAGGTCGGGATCTAGCGCCGAGGCCGAGGCTAGCGCGCCCAGCCGCACGCGGGTGGTGCGCCCCCGCCCGTCCGTCAGGTTCCACCCGGTGAGGGCGGTCGGGTGGTCGGCGAAGTAGATCACGATGCGGCCATCGGCGGGGTGGGCGCGGTCGACTGCGGTGAGGGCGAAGCCCTCGGCGTTGGCGTCCACCCGCGCGATGTCCACCCCGCGATCCAGCCGCACCTGCTTGGCCAGGAGGAGGTTCAGCGGCGTGCGGCCCAAGGGGGCGGTGTTGAAGCTGTTCAGCCGGCCGTCCCACAGGCCCACGCGCCGCCCGTCGGACACGATGGTCATGCGCGCGGGCGGATCGTACTGGAACCGCGCGCGGCCGGGCCGCTGCAGCCAGATCCGCCCTGTGGAGGTCGCGCCGGTGGGCGCGGTCTGGGTGAAACGGCCCGTCACGGTCGACAGACCCTGGAGGTAGGCGGTGGCCTGCGACACGCGCGCGGCGTCCTCCGGCGCGAGCGGCGCGGCGTGGGCGGCGGGCGCGGCCAGGGCCGCAGCCGCGGCGAGCATGAGGACGGGGCGTGTCACCGGTCGGGTCTCCAGGCGGGTGAGGGAGGATGGAGGGGCGAAGATGAACGCCGCCCCTCCGTCCTGGGCGCTCAGGCCACGCCCGCGCCGCCCGTGACGCCATACACCTCGCCGGTGACGTAGCTCGCCTCCTGGGAGGCCAGAAACACGTACACCGGCGCGATCTCCACCGGCTGGCCAGGGCGCTTGAACGCGGAATCGGAGCCGAAGGTCTTCAGCTTTTCCTGCGTCTGCCCGCCGGAGGGCTGGAGCGCGGTCCAGAACGGGCCGGGGGCGACCACGTTGGCGCGCACACCGATCTCCATCGCCTGCTTGGCGTAGGCCTTGGTGAAGGCGGTGATGAAGGCCTTGGTCGAGGCGTAGTCGAGGAGCGTCTCCGAAGGCTCGTAGCCTTGGATGGAGGCGGTGTTGATCACCGACGCTCCCGGCTTGAGGTGCGGCGTGGCGGCCTTGGTGATCCAGAACAGGGCGTAGCAGTTGGTCTTCAGCGTCGCGTCGAACTGCTCGGTGGTGATGTCGGCGATGGAGGGCTGGCTCGTCTGCTTGCCGGCGTTGTTGACCAGGATGTCGAGGCCGCCCAACTCGCGCACGGCGTCCTCCACCACCTGGCGGCAGAAGGCCTCGTCGCGGATGTCGCCGGGGAGCGCCACCGCGCGGCGCCCGTCCGCCTCGATCAACGAGATGACTTCTCGGGCGTCGGCCTCTTCGTCGGGGAGATAGACGATGGCCACGTCCGCGCCCTCGCGCGCGAAGGCGATGGCCGCGGCGCGCCCGATGCCGCTGTCGCCCCCCGTCACCAGCGCCTTGCGACCCTCGAGCTTGCCCGAACCCTTGTAGCTCGTCTCGCCGTGGTCGGGCTTGGGCTGCATGGCGGACGCCTGGCCGGGCGCGCTCTGGGGCTGCTCGGGGAAGGGCGGCTTGGGATACTGCTCGCGCGGATCCTGCATACGCAGGCGCGGGTCGTCGGCCATGGGAGAGCCTCGCTGGACGGGGGTGAGCCCGCTCAACGGGCCCTGCGCGGCCCGGTTGCTAAGGCCAAGCCTGGGAGGGCGGCGCGCGCCGCCCTCTCAGGCCTCGGCTCAGCCCTTGACCGACTTGCCGAAGAGCTTCTGCCAGCGGCGGGGCGTGCGCTTCTTCCAGCCCTCGCGGTGATAGGCGTCCGAGCCGATCAGCGGCACGACGGTGGTGGCCTCCGCGAACACCATCTGCTCGTAGGTCACGTCCACCTTGCCCCACGAGCAGGCCTCCTTGAGCGTGGACGACGAGCAGGCTCCGTCGCGCACGTCGGCGACGGTGATCTGCACGGCGTACTTGTGCATGTCGGCCGGCACGCCGAGGATCTCGGCGCAGACCACCGTGTCCTGCGCGAAGTTCTTGGGCACGCCGCCGCCCACCATGAAGAGGCCGGTCGCCCCCGCCGCGATCTTGATGTCGGTCAGCTCGCGGAAGTCGGCCACGGAGTCGATGGTGAGGTAGGGCTTCCCCGCCGCGATCCGCTCCTTCTGGTGCTTGACGAGACCGAAGCCCGCCGAGCTGTCGACGAAGGCCGGGCAGAAGATCGGAACGCCCTCCTCATAGGCGGTCTGCACGAGGCTGCCGGGCTTCTTGGCGTTCCCGTCCGCCAGCCAGCGGCCCATCTCCCAGATGAACTCGCGCGAGGAGTAGGGGCGCGGCTCCAGCGCGTTGCACAGGTCGTAGACCGTGGCGTCGCAGCTCTGCAGCTCCTCCTCGTCGATGTAGGTGTCGTAGATGCGGTCGATGTAGAGGTCGCGCAGCACCCGATCATCGACGGCGGCGTCGGCCTGGTAGTGGCGAAAGCCCAGCGCCTCGAAGAAGTCCATGTCGACGATGGAGGCGCCGGTGGCCACCACGCAGTCGATCATGCCGAAGCGCACCATGTCGCGGTACACGTGCATGCAGCCGCCGGCGGAGGTCGAGCCCGCCAGGATCAGCCAGGGCGAGCAGTCGGCGTCCTCGATCGACATGTTGAAGATGTCGGACGCGCGCGCGGTGTCGCGGCTCGTGAAGCTCATCTTGCGCATGGCGTCGATCACCGGTCGCGCGTCGTGGGCGGTGATGTCGACGTGCTCGACGGTGTTGGAGAGCAGCTCCGCTTTCTTGTTGGAATGTGTGGGTACGGGAGCGTTCATCGTTTCGGTTTCCCTGTTGCGGTGAGCGCCCGTCGTTGAACCGGACGGAGCGACGGCCTGATGACCCTCTCCCCGCCAGGGGAGAGGGAGGGGCCCGCGCGTGCGCGGGAGGGTGAGGGTGCGACGGTCGATCTAGGACGGAAGCGTGACAGCCGCATGGCCCTCACCCTCCCGCCGCCACGCGCCGGGCCCCTCCCTCTCCCGCCGAGCGGGAGAGGGGTCGAGGATCAGCGCCGGCGGCCCTTGCGGCCCGCGGCGCCCTTGGGGCGGCTGAAGCGTACGACCTTGCGCGCCTCGATCTCCTCCTGCTGGCGGGGCAGCGGGATGGAGCGGCGCGCGAGGCCGAACATGGACGCCATGGGCGCGTCCTCGACCTCCGCCAGCTCCGCCTCGCCGTAGCCGTTGAAGCGGGTCGACATGGCGACGCCATAGGCGCCCAGCATGCCGATCTCGACGTAGTCGCCCTCTCTCACGTCGTCGGGCAGCCAGTAGGGGCCGGGCATGTGGTCGATCGAGTCGCAGGTCGGACCGTAGAAGCGGAAGGGCTTGAGTTCCGCCGACGCGTCCTCGCCGTCGCTGTCCGGCCGGACGAGCTTGACCGGGAACGGCCACTTGAAGTGGGTGGCGTCGAACAGGGAGCCGTAAGAGCCGTCGTTCAGATAAAGCGCGTCGCCCTTGCGGAGCTCGACCTTGACCAGGTGGGAGGAGGCCTCCGCCACCAGCGCCCGGCCAGGTTCGCACCACAGCTCGGTGGTCTCGTGCACCATCATGTCGTTGAAGCCGCGCTCGATGGCGGCGGCGTACTCGCTCATGTCGGGCGGGATCATGCCCGGGTAGACCGACGGGAAGCCCCCGCCCACGTCCACCACGTCGGCGAAGACGCCCGCGCGAACGAGCGCCCGCGAGCACTGGGCCATGGCCGCCTGGTAGGCGGTCGGCCGCATGCACTGAGAGCCGACGTGGAACGACACGCCCATCAGCTCCTCGGTCGCGCGGCGCGCGGCGAGGAGGAGCGGCGGCGCCTCGTCCAGCGGCACGCCGAACTTGCCGGACAGCGTGTAGGCGGCGCCGTCGGCGTTCACCCCCATGCGCACGATCAGGTTGAGGTCGCGCGCCCCGCCCGTGGCGTCCAGGATCTTGTCGAGCTCGTCGGCGCAATCGAGCGCGAAGGTCTTCACGCCGTGGTCGAAATAGGCGGCCGAGATAGCGCGCCGGCTCTTTACCGGGTGCATGAACGCCATGCGTGCGCCGGGCGCGTGCTCGGCCACCGCCTCGATCTCGGGGATGGACGCCACGTCGAAGCCAGCAATCCCGGCGCTGTGCAGGGCACGGATCACCCACGGCGAAGGATTGGCCTTCACCGCATACAGAACGTCACCCTTGAGGTGCTGCTGGAACCAGTGGGCCGCTACGGCCACCGCGCCTGGTCGCACGCAGGCGACAGGACGTTCGGGGGACCGCTCGCGGACCAGGTCCAGCGGAGACGGGTAAGTGCGCAACGCACGTAACCTCCGCTAATTGTTGAACCTAGACCGGCGTTAGCAGAACAGCCTCAAGAGGCCATGCGCTCGGGTCCGCCGGGACGCGCCAGATAGGGGACCTCGGACCCCGTGTAAAGCCTTAAGGGCCAACGGAAGCTGCACCGCGGCGCGCGTCGTTCCGGCTACGGACGACCGGTCGGACGCTAGCGGCGGGAGCCCCTTGTCATAAATCCGTTGCGGAACGGCGGCTAAGGAGAAAGCCTCCTCCCACATACCGGCCGTCCACAGACCCGTAACGAGCCGAGCTCGCGCCCGTCCATGCCCGCCGAGGTCGCCTTCGCGGCGCACGACGTCTCCAAGACCTTCGGCGCAAGGCGCGCGCTGGACGGGGTGAGCCTGCGCGTGGAGCAGGGCGAAATGGTCGCGCTGATCGGCCCGTCGGGCTCCGGCAAGTCCACCCTCCTGCGCACGCTGACCGGGCTCGTGCCCATCGACGCCGGCGGACGGATCGAGGCGGCGGGGCTCGTCGTGCAGGCGGACGGGCGGGTGACCGACGAGGTGCGCCGGGTGCGCCGGCGGGTCGGTTTCATCTTCCAGCAGTTCAACCTGGTGGGGCGGCTCACCCTCTTCACCAACGTGATGATCGGGCGCCTCGGCCGCATCGGCTTCTGGCGCGGCCTCCTCGGCCTGTGGCCGGCGGAGGGCAAGGCCGCGGCTATGGCGGCGCTGCACCGCATGGGAGTGGCCGACTACGCCGGCCAGCGCGCAGCGACGCTGTCCGGCGGCCAGCAGCAGCGCGGCGCGATCGCGCGCTGCCTCGTCCAGGGCGCCTCGGCCATACTCGCCGACGAGCCGGTGGCGAGCCTCGACCCGGTGAGCGCGCGCCGGGTGATGGAGGCGCTGAGCGAGCTGAACCGGCAGGACGGGCTGTCGGTGATCGTCACCCTGCACCACGTCGAGCACGCGGTGCGCTACTGCCCGCGCGCGGTGGCGCTCAAGGCGGGGCGGATCATGTACGACGGGCCGACGGCGGGGCTGACCCGTGCGCTCCTTGTCGAGCTCTACGGAGCCGAGTTCGACGACGCGGCCCCGCCCGCCCCCGTGTCGCTCGCCCTCGCGTCGCCTGCTCCCATCGTGCCCAACGCCGGCGCGCCTGTAGCCGACGCCGCCCTCGCCGACCCTCTCCCGCCCCCCGCCGCCCCGTCGCCCGCCGCCCCGTCCGGAGTGCTCCCATGACCCGTCGCGCCGCCGCCTCTCGCGCTTGGGCCCTCGGCGCCTGCGCCTTGCTCATGGCCTCGTGCGGTCGCCCCGGCGGCGGCGGGCAGGCCGGCGCCCAGGGCGAGCTCGTGTTCTCCATCCTCTCGGCGGAGGACCAGGCGAACTTCGGCCCGCTCTGGGCCCCGCTCCTCGCCGACCTCGGCCGGGCGATCGGAATGAAGGTGACGGCGCGCTTCTCGCCAACCTACACCTCGCTCGTGGAGGGCATGCGCGCCAATCAGGTGCAGGCAGGCTGGTTCTCGGCCGAGCCCGCGCTGGAGGCGACGGAGCGCGCGAACGCGGAGGTCTTCGCCCGCACGGTCGACCTGCAGGGCCACGACACCTACGAGTCGGTGGTCATCACCCGCGCGGGTTCGGGGGTGACGCTGGATCGCGTGTTGGCGTGCGGCAAGACGCTCACCTTCGGCATGGGCGACGTGAAGTCGACCTCCGGCACGCTGGCGCCCATGACCTACCTGTTCGGGCCGCGCCATATCGCGCCCGAGACCTGCTTCAAGACGGTGCGCACGGGCAGCCATCAGGCCAACCTGTTCGCGGTGGCCAACGGCCTCCTCGACGCCTCCACCAACAACTCGGTGGGGCTCGACTTCGCGCGGGTGGGCGACAAGGCCGCCCAGGACGCCTTCAGGAAGCTCAGGGTGGTGTGGACGAGCCCGCCGCTGCCGGAAAGCGCCATCGTCTACCGGCGTGACCTGCCGGACGACACCAAGCGGAAGATGGCCGACTTCTTCCTCCACTACGGCCAGGGCTCCGGGGTGGAGGCCGAGCGCCAGCGCGGGGTGATGCGCGCGCTGCACTACACCGCCTTCCACGCCGCCGACGACGGCTACCTCCAGCCCGTGCGCGACATGCGTGCGGCCCAGCCCGCCTTCTGACCTCCGCCGTGGCCATGGCCGAGGCCGCCGTCCCGCCGCCGCCGGTGCGCCCGTGGCGCGCGCGCGCCACCGACGCGGGGGTGTGGACGCTCGTCGTCGTGCTGCTCCTCCTGAGCGTGGGGCCGGTCGAGTTGCGGCGGTTCCCGCTCCTTCTCTCCAACAGCGGGAACATGCGCGCGCTGGGGTCGAGCTTCCTCCACCCCGACTTCGCCATGTGGCGCACCTACGTCGCCCAGATGTGGCTGACGCTGCAGATCGCGCTGTGGGGCACAGCGCTCGCGATCCTGATCGCCGCGCCCCTGGGCCTGATGGCGGCCAGGAACGTCGCGCCGCCCTGGGTGCAGCAGCCGGTGCGGCGGCTCCTGGACCTCCTGCGCGCGGTGCCCGACCTGGTGGTGGGCACGATCTTCCTCGTAGCGGTGGGTCTCGGGCCGTTCGCGGGCGTGCTGGCGCTGGCGGTGAACACCGGCGGCGTCCTCGGCAAGCTGTTCTCCGAGGCGGTGGAGGCGATCGACCCGCGCCCGGTGGAGGGGGTGCGCGCCACGGGCGCGGCGGGGCTGCAGGAACTGACCTGGGGCGTGCTCCCGCAGGTCGCGCCGCTGTGGACGAGCTATGCGCTCTACCGCTTCGAGTCGAATGCGCGCTCGGCGACGGTCTTGGGCCTGATCGGCGCCGGCGGGATCGGCCAGGTGCTGTTCGACAGCCTCAACGCCTTCCAGTACGGGCGCACCGCCGCCATCGTGCTGGTGATCGTGGCGGCGGTGAGCGCCATCGACCTCCTCAGCCAGACCCTGCGCAGCCGGCTGATCTGAGCCCGCCCGGAAAGTGTTGCGCCATAACCTCACGGCCGCGTCCGCGATTTCTGGCGCGCCAAGCCTTCGCCGAACCGTCACACAGCGGCGCTAAGCGGGCCGCGATAAGGCGCGTTCGAGGCGCGCCGGGCTGATCGGGGAACTTGAGCGATGAAGACGCATCTGGTGGCGGGGGCCGCCGTGAGCGCCATGGCGGTCGTAATGGCGGGGGGCGCCCACGCCCAGGACGCCGCGACCCTGCAGCAGCAGATCCAGGCGCTGCAGCAGCAGGTCAATGCGCTGCAGGCCCAGGTCAGCCAGGGCCCGGTGGTGACCAATGTCACGCTCGGCGCCCTCGCCCAGTCGGGCGGCACGGGCCCGGTCAACCAGGCTGGCACACAGGGCGCCGCCGCTGGCCCCTCGTTCAAGTTCGACGGCGCCACCCGCGCCACCGACGACCAGGGCGACATGTTCAAGGTGCGCGGCCGCCTGCTGGTGGACGCGGTGAGCGAGGACGTGGACCGCGAGGGCGGAGCCGGCCGCGTAGCCGACTACCACTCGCGCAACTTCCGCGGCCGCCAGCTCTACCTCGGCGTCGAGGGCCAGATCACGCCCAAGTTCGCCTACAAGCTCGAGGGCGGATGGGCCAACGGCGCCAACCCGACCTGGGACGACGCGGTCATCGAGTACAAGGCCACCAAGACCACCTCCATCCTGTTCGGCAACCAAAAGGCGGCGGGTTTGGAAAACATCACCTCCCAGCGCTTCACCGATTTCCTCGACCGCGGCGTGTTCCAGGACACCACGCAGATCGACTACGTCGTTGCGATCGAGTCGGTGATGACCGGCCCGAACTACTCGATCTGGGCGGCCCTGCAGGGCGCGTCGATCAACTCGACGGACGTGACCGCCGGCGCCTACAACTCCAACTCGGCCAACGAGCGCCTCGGCGGCACCTTCCGCGCCACCTACTCGCCGATCCTGACCGCCGACACCAAGAGCCACCTGGGCGCCTGGGTCCGCTACCGCTCGCGCGGCGGCGAGACGGGCTTCAACTACTCGGCCAAGCCCGACACCAACTTCAACAGCGAGACCACGGGCGCCACCCAGCTCCTCAACACGGGCGCGGTCGGCGACAGCGACGTTACCATCGGCGCCGAGGGCATGTTCGAGCATCGCAGCTTCGAGGTGCAGGGCGAGGCCGCGGCCATTTTCGTGAGCCGTCTCAGCACCGGCCGCTCGGCGGCGCTCGGCGGCGACGACTTCACCATCCCGACCGGCTACGTCCAGGCCTCCTGGTTCCCCACCGGCGAGATGAAGAACTACAACCCCAACGGCCAGTTCGGCCGGGTGAAGGTGCTGAACCCCGTCGACAAGGGCGGCATGGGCGCCTTCCAGCTGGCGGCGCGCTACGACTTCGTCGACTTCACCGACATGAAGCGCAACACCGTCTCGTCGCTGGCGTCGCAGGTGGGCTTGGCCAACGCGGCGGTGCCCACGGCGGGCCTGGCCACCGCCGGCCACTGGAACGGCGTGACGGTGGGCCTGAACTGGTACCCGATCAGCTACGTCCGCTTCATGGCCAACTACACCTACGGCAAGGTCGACAACCGCCAGTTCAACGTGCCGGCGGTGGCGGCGACCGCGACGGCGCCGGCCGGCCCCTCGATCCTCAGCCAGGCCGACGCCAACGTGAACGTGTTCCAGCTGCGCGCCCAGCTCGACTACTGATCACGGCGTCACGCACGCGCGTCGAGGCCCGCGGGGAGCGATCCCCGCGGGCCTTTCCGTATGTGGGTCGTCAGGCCGCCGCGCGCGTGCGGCGGCGCAGGCGGGCGAGCCGCCGCAGCCGCCGCCAGAAGCGCCGCTTCTCGGGTTCGGGATGCGGCTGGAGGTTCCTGACGAACTCCTCGGCGGAGGCGCGCCAGCTGAAGCGCTCGGCGAAGCGGCGCACGTGCGCGCGGTCGAGCTCCAGGCAGGCGAGGCAGGCGGCGCGCAGGTCGTTGTCCACCACCCCTGCGCCGGTGCCCGGGATCAGGTCGATGGGGCCCGGGGCCGGATAGGCCGCCACCGGCGCGCCCGTGGCCATGGCCTCCAGGATCACCAGGCCGAAGGTGTCGGTCAGCGAGGGGAAGACGAACACGTCGGCGCTGGCGAAGTGCGCCGCCAGGTCCGCCCCGAAGCGCGCCCCGGCGAAGCGCACGGCGGGGAAGCGCGCCATGAGCTCCTCCCGCTGCGGCCCATCGCCGACCACGACCTTCGAGCCCGGCAGGTCGATCGCGAGGAAGCTCTCGATGTTCTTCTCCACCGCCACCCGCCCGACGTTCAGGAACACCGGGCGCGGCAGGTCGGCGAAGAGGTCGGGCTCGTCGGGGCGGCGTGGGTGGAAGAGGTCGGTGTCCACCCCGCGCGTCCACGGCGAAAGATTGCGGAAGCCCCTCCGCTCCAGCTCGTCGCGCATGGTCGGGGTGGCGACCATCACCCGCCCCGAAGGCCGGTGGAACCAGCGCATGTAGGCGTAGCCGGCGGCCAGGGGCGCGGGGAAGCGCGCCGACACGTACTCGGGAAAGCGCGTGTGGTAGCTCGTGGTGAAGGGCAGCCCCCACTCCAGGCAGAGGCGCCGCGCGGCCAGACCGACCGGCCCTTCGGTGGCGATGTGGATGGCCTCGGGCTCGAACGCCTTGAAGCGCTCCTGCATGGGCTCGTAGGCGTTGGTCGCCAGCCGGATCTCCGGATAGGTCGGCAGCGGCAGCGTCTTGAACTGGTCGGGCGAAACGATCGCGACCTCGTGACCCATGGCGCGCATCTCGGCGGCGGTCCGCGCCAGCGTGCGCACCACGCCGTTGACCTGCGGCTCCCACGCGTCGGTGGCCAGGAGCACGCGCATCAGGCGAGGCCGGCGTGGCGGGGGGCGCTCATCGCTTCCGCATAGCGCCTCCGTCGCACGCCGGGGAGGCGACATGCGCGCTGGCCGCCCTTTTGCTGCGGTGCGGCGCGACTATCTGTTAAACTGGAGTCGCCATGTCGTCCTTCGCCGCCCGCGCCCTCGAACCCATGCCCGAGCCCGTCGAACCCACGGCCGCCGCCGTCCGTCCGCGGCTGGCCGGCGACAGCCCCAAGTCGCGCCGCACCCGTGCGCACATCGTCGACACGGCGGTGAGGCTCTTCGTCGAGCGGGGGTACGCCGCGGCCCCCAACCCCGCCATCGCCGAGGCGGCGGGGCTGACGCGCGGGGCCATGCTCTACCACTTCCCCGACCGGGCGGGCCTCGTGGGCGCGGTCGTCGACCGGCTGCAGCGCGAGCGCGCGCGCCTGTTCGAGGAGGCGGTGCGCGGCGCCCCGCACGGCGCGGACCGCACCGACCACGCGATCGACAGCTATTGGCGGCTCCTGTCGCAGCCGGCCTTCACCGCCTTCGCCGAGCTGGAGCACGCGTCGCGCACCGACGCCGAGCTTGCCGCCCTGATCGCCCCGGCGCGCGACGCCTTCGACCGCGCCCAGGTGGGGGAGGGCATGTTCGGCCTCGTGCAGGGCGGCGCTAATCCGCGTCTGCAGGCGAGCCGCGACCTCGCGCGCTTCATGCTGGAGGGGCTCGCCCGCGCCCGCCTCGCCGATGACCCGGACGGGCGCACCCAGCGCCTCCTGCAGGTGGTCAAGCGCGCCGCGCGCATGCTGAACCGCAAGGGCGAGGCCGCCGACCTCTGGCCCGAGGGCTGACAGCCTCGGCTGGCGCGGGCGCGGCGCTCCGCGCTAGACCTCGGCGCGACCATCGCCCGAGGACCCCATGGCCGACGATCTCGACCCCGCCCTGCCTCGCGGCGACCTCATGCGCGGCCGACGTGGCGTCGTCATGGGCGTGGCCAACAAGAACTCGATCGCCTACGCCATCGCCGCCCAGCTCGCCGCCCAGGGGGCGGAGATGGCCTGGACCTATCTGCCCGCCATGGAGCGGCGCGTGCGGCCGCTCGGCGAGGCGTTGGGCGTCCAGACCTTCGTCCCGGCCGAGGTCACCGACGAGGCTTCCATGCGCGCCGCCTTCGACAGCGTCGGCGCCGCCTTCAACGGCCGGCTCGACTTCCTGGTCCACGCCATCGCCTTCTCCGACAAGAACGAGCTCAAGGGGTCGTTCGTTGAGAACACCACCAAGGCGAACTTCCTCCAGTCGATGGAGATCTCCGCCTGGTCGTGGGTGGAGGCGGCGCGGCTGGCGGCGCCCCTGATGGGAGAGGGCGGGTCCATGCTGACGCTGACGTACCTGGGCTCGGAGCGGACGATCCCGAACTACAACGTCATGGGCGTGGCCAAGGCGGCCCTGGAGGCGGCCACCCGCTACATCGCGCGCGACCTCGGGCCCAAGGGCGTGCGGGTCAACGCCATCTCGGCCGGCGCCATACGCACCCTGAGCCTCGCCGGCATCTCCGGCGGCCGTTCCATGATCGCCCAGGGCCGCGCCTGGTCCGCGCTCAAGGCGGACACCGCGCCGGAGGGTGTGGCGGGCTGCGCGCTGTGGCTCCTGTCCGACCTTGGAAGATCCACCACGGGCGAGGTCGTGCACGTGGACGCAGGCTTCCACATCATCGGCCTGCCCGACGGCGAGGATGGCGGCGAGGGCTGAAGCCGCGGCCGGCCCCGGTCGCGTGACCTGGCTCGCGCCGCAACCCGCGGTGGGCGTCGTGTGCCTGCGCGGGCGCGAGGTGCTGCTGATCCGGCGCGGTTGCCCGCCGCTCGAGGGCGCGTGGAGCCTGCCGGGCGGCCGCATCGAGCCCGGCGAGCGTGCCGCCGACGCGGCGCTACGGGAGCTGCGCGAGGAGACGGGGGTGGAGGCGGAACTCGCCGGGCTGCTCGACGTGGTCGATGGGCTCTTCCCCGATCATCAAGGCGGCCCGGGGCGCCACTACGTGCTCGTCGATTACCTGGCGCTCTGGCGGGCGGGCGAGCCGCGGGCCGGCGACGACGCGCTCGAGGCGGCGTTCCTTCCGTGTACTGACGTCCCGCGTCTCGGACTCTGGTCCGAGACGGTGAGGATCATCGAAGCCGCCGTGGCGCGGCGGGACGGCTTCGGCTTGCCCGGCGAGCGCCGCACGTGATCGCCGCCCCCCCGCCCGCGCCTCCACCCGCGCTCGCGGGCGTGCGCACGCCCGACGCCCAGGCGCGGCTGGGCGATCTCGCCGAGGCGCTGGGCCGCGCCCACGCCCTGCACCGCCGCTGCGCCGGCCCGACGGACGACCGCTGGCGCGCGCCCATGCAGCGCCTGCTGCAGGTGGAAGCCGCCACCCCCGCCCTGCGCGACCGCCTCGTCGGCCGCTTCAACGCTGGGTTCGCGGCGGCGAGCGCGCGATAC
>CAXTAO010000038.1:0-15156 GCA_964242625.1 uncultured Caulobacteraceae bacterium
GGCGGCCGAAGGCCGGCGCGGAGCGCGCACCCTTGACGCGACCGAGCACGGCGGCACCACCCGGCGTCGGAACAGAGCGCCCGAACACGTCCCCTCACGCCAGCCGGTCGCCCTCGCGGTTCATCGCACGGCCCAGCCGAGCGTTCGCCCGGGGCGTCAGCCGGGCGTGAAACTCGGGAAGCACCTTCTCCTCGGCCGTCTGCAGGGCGTCGACGAGTTTGCGCAGCGCACGCCAAGCCTTGCCCCAGCGCGGGTCCGAGCGGTCGCCCTCCCACAACTCGTAGAGCGCCGTCTTGATGTCGAACTGGTCGGCTGCGAGCGTCTGGGCGGCCCCGCCGTTTCCCTGGGAGCGCAGGGCGGGGTAGATCGCCCCCTCCTTCTGCAGCGCCTGGCGCAGGAGGAGATAGGCCGTGCGCGCGAGGATCAGCCCGCGGCGCTGAGGCTCGTCGTCGTGGGTGTCGGCCCCGGCGTCGAGCAGCGCCTGGGTGAAGCGCCGCTCGGCCGCCAAGCGCTCGAGCCAGTCCCCCGGGAGCGTGTGCGACGCCTGATGCGCCAGCCGCCGGCCGCCGAGCAGGAGCGCGCCGGACAAGAGCCCCACCGCCGCCGCCGCCGCCACCGGCGCCCAGGGCGGGAGGGCGGCCAGGCCGTCGCGCCGCGCGGGCCGCAGCTCGACGTCGCGGTGCCTCAGGCGCCCGTGCGAGCGGCCGAACACGCGCTCGGCGTCCTCCAGCGTCATGGCCATGCGGGCGAGCTCCTCCTGCGGCGTCGTGCGGGCGAACCCTAGAGACGGCCCGCCGTTCCGCCAAGCGCGGGGGAAGGTGGCGCGCCCGCCCGCCCGCCGCCCGCCGCGCCTCAGTAGCGGTAGTGCTCGGGCTTGAAGGGCCCCTCGACCGGCACGCTGATGTAATCGGCCTGCTCGGGCTTCAGCCGGGTGAGCTGGGCGCCCAGCTTCTCCAGGTGGAGCATGGCGACCTTCTCGTCCAAGTGCTTGGGCAGGGTGTAGACCTTGTTCTCGTAACGGCCGCCGTTGGTCCACAGCTCGAGCTGCGCCAGCGTCTGGTTGGTGAAGCTCGCACTCATCACAAAGCTCGGGTGGCCCGTGGCGTTGCCGAGGTTCACGAGACGCCCTTCCGACAGCACGATGATCTTCTTGCCGTCTGGGAACTCGACGTGGTGCACCTGCGGCTTGATCTCGTCCCACTTGAAGTTGCGCAGCGCGCCGATCTGAATCTCGCTGTCGAAGTGGCCGATGTTGCAGACGATGGCGTTGTTCTTCATCGCGCGCATGTTGTCGACGGTGATCACGTCGGTGTTGCCGGTGGCGGTGACGAAGATGTCGGCGTGGCCCTGCGCCTGCTCGAGCGTGCGGACCTCGTAGCCCTCCATCGCCGCCTGCAGCGCGCAGATCGGGTCGACCTCGGTCACGATCACGCGCGCGCCACCGTTGCGCAGCGAGGCGGCCGAGCCCTTGCCCACGTCGCCGTAGCCGCAGACCACCGCCACCTTGCCCGACAGCATGACGTCGGTGCCGCGGCGGATGGCGTCGACCAGGCTCTCGCGACAGCCGTAGAGGTTGTCGAACTTTGACTTGGTGACGCTGTCGTTGACGTTGATGGCGGCAAAGGGCAGCTCGCCGCGCTGCGCCATCTGATAGAGACGGTGCACCCCCGTCGTGGTCTCCTCGCTGACGCCGCGGATGGCGTCGCGGATCGCCGAGTAGAAGCCCGGCTTCTCCTTGAGGTAGCGCTTCATCACGCCGTAGAGCGCCTCCTCCTCCTCGTTTTTCGGGTCGTCCAGCACCGAGGCGTCGCGCTCGGCCTTGGGGCCCAGCACGCAGAGCAGGGTGGCGTCGCCGCCGTCGTCGAGGATCAGGTTGGGGTAGCCGCCGTCAGCCCACTCGAAGATCTTGTGCGCGTACTCCCAGTACTCATCCAGCGTCTCGCCCTTGACCGCGAACACGGGCGTCCCGGCGGCGGCGATGGCGGCGGCGGCGTGGTCCTGGGTCGAGAAGATGTTGCATGAGGCCCAGCGCACCTCGGCGCCCAGCGCCTCCAGCGTCTGGATCAGCACGGCCGTCTGGATCGTCATGTGGAGCGAGCCGGCGATGCGCGCGCCCTTGAGCGGCTGCTGCGGGCCGAACTCGGCGCGCACCGCCATCAGGCCCGGCATCTCCGTCTCGGCGATGGCGATCTCCTTGTCGCCCCACGGCGCGAGCGACAGATCCTTGACGATATGGTCGGCCACGCGGGGACTCCTGGAGGGCGCTGGCGCGCGTCATAGCCCTCCGCCCCCGACCGGGCAATGACGCATAAGGAACGCCTTATGTGATCGCGTGCGAGCGGCGCGCTCTGCGCCGGGCGGGGGAGGCGGAACGTCGCATGCAATCGACAGCTTCGCCGCAAGACGTTGATTGAGTTAACTGATCATTAATCATAACTGTAGCTATGGTTGTCGTCGCGTTAACCGATGTTTCATTCACGACACTTGTCAAACGCGCTCCGAAGAGTAGAACCGGCGTCGAACTTCAGGAGGAGCCCGCCATGCGGAACAGCCCCCAACCCGTCGAGGTCGTCGCCCGCCCGCTCTCGTCCGCGCGGGTGTCACGCCACCTGAGCCATATCCACGCCTGCCTGCGCGACCTGCACGCCGCCGTGGCCGGCGATCCCGTGGCGGAGCGGGCGGCCGACCGGCTCCACGCCCACCTCGCGTCCGCTCTCGCCACGGCGCGGGGCGCGCCCGCCCTCGCCGGCTTCATCGGCGCCAACAGCGGCGGGGTCGATCCGGGCCCCAAGCCCTCGCAGCGCCTCGCGGCGGCGGTGTCGGCGGAGCTGGCGTGATCACCGCGCTCTTCGGCCTGGGCTGCGGGGCGGCGATCGCCGTCGCGTGGACCCGGCCGACGGAGCGCGCCTTCGCCCTCCTGCTCACGGCGAGCTGGCTGTCGACCCTCCTCGTGCTGCTCCTACCGGCGGAGGACTGGAGCTACGGCAACCTCGTCGGCGACGCGCTGGTGGTCACCGCGTCGGCGGTGGCGCTGGCGGTGCGCCCGCGCGCCTGGCTCGCGGTGGTGTGCGGGGCGGGCCTCCTGCAGCTCGGCGCCCACGTCGCCCTGCAGGTGACGCAGGTGTCCGGCCTCGACCGCTGGCGCTACCTCCTGGCCCTGGACTGCCTGTTCGCGGCCCAGCTCGCGGCGGTGGCGGCGCCTGGCCTCGCGCGGCGTCTCCGCCGCGCCCCGCACGCCGCGCCGATCGGCGACCTCATCGCCTGAGCGACGGCCTTAGCGCTGGGCGTGCAGGCGCAGGCCCAGCACCGTCGCCGGCCCCCGGTCGGCGTTGTAGGCGGGGTTCCCGACCACTTGGGCGTCGAAGGTCAGCTCCACCCCACCCGCGAGCGCGGCCTTGTAGTAGCCCTCGAAGATGCGCTCGCTCGACTTGTGCGGCAGCCGGCCGTCGCCGATCAGGATGCCCAGGCCCCCTGCGTCCAGGTAGTCGGCGTGCTCGGCCGAGATGTCGTTGACCACGCCGGCGAGCCCCAGCACGTCGCGCTTGCGGCCCCAGCGCGCGCCCGCGACCGACACCCCGGCCGAGAGCGAGCGGTCGATGTCGGTGTATTCGTAGCTCTCCAGCGTCCCGTCGTCCCAACCCGCGCGCGCGAACACGCCGACGCCCGCCGCTACCTCCTGCTCGAGGTTGAGCGAGCCGCCCGGGCGCGAGCGGTAGCGGCGCACCCGTGCGGGGTCGGGGGGCGAGCCCCGCGTCGCGCCGTCGGCGATCGCCTCGCGGTAGTCGGCCATGTTCCCGCGGCTGACGAACAGCGTCGCCCGCACCGCGCCTTTGCGGCCGGCGAAGGTGTGGTCGTGCTCCAGCTCGGCGATCGTCTGGAACTGCGACAGATCCTCGGTCAGGTGTGGGCTGTTGGGCACGTCCGACAGGTCGAACAGCCCCAGCCGCGCCTGCCAGGGCCCGGCGTACCACTCCGCCGTCGCGCCGTAGGAGTAGCCCCAGGCGTCCGCGGCGTAGTCGAACGAGCCCGCGACGATCAGCGACCAGTTGAGGAAGTCGCCGCGGGGGTCGTGCGCGTAGGCATTCGTGTCGAAGATGTCGGTGGCGTTGTACTTGCCGACGGTGAACACCAGCCGGTCGTGGGCGCGGGACCCGCCCAGCACGTTCTGGTCGGGATCGACTCGCTCGACCTCGCCGCCCAGGTCGACGGTCTCGCGCACGAACACGCGCTGGATGCGGGTGTAAGGGTGCGCCTTGCCGACCTTGGCGCCGTCGCCATTGATGTAGCCGGCGATCCCCAGCGTGTTGTTGGGCGCGATGCCCTGGTTCATCTCCGGGTTCACCCACAGCTCCAACCCCGGCAGGAGACGCGCGCCGAGGTACAGCGTAGCGTCGAAGGTGTTGCCGGTGTGGTTGCCGTGGTCGAAGCTCTGCGGACCTTGGAACGCCGAGGCGAAGGCGGGGTGGTACTGGAAGATGTCGGTCGCCTGTGCGTGGATCGCCCAGCGTTGCGGC
Organism: uncultured Caulobacteraceae bacterium; assembly: GCA_964242625.1. GTDB lineage: Bacteria > Pseudomonadota > Alphaproteobacteria > Caulobacterales > Caulobacteraceae > JASLDZ01. The sequence continues at coordinate 4,515 of CAXTAO010000038.1, forward strand.
GCCGCGGGAGGCCCGGGCGCGTCGTTCGTCGCGTCCGTCGCCTGCGCCCGCGCGACGATCGGCAGGAGCGCGCTCAGCCAGAGCGCCGCCGCGAGGCGCCGGGTCGCCTTCATGTGGGCCCTCCCGCCGCGCATCGAGGCGGCTTAGCCGCGCGGTGTGACGCTTTGCTGAAGGCTTGACCAGCCGCCGCCGCACGGCTCCCTTTCTCGCGTGCCCGCCAGCCGCGCCGAGCTGTTCGCCTTTCTCGACGCCCACGGCGTGGACCACCGCACGCTGGAGCACCCGCCCGTCTTCCGCGTGGGCGAAGGGCGCGAGATCAAGGCGCGCCTTCCCGGCGGCCACACCAAGAACCTGTTCCTGAAGGACGCGAAGGGTCGGCTGTGGCTCGTCAGCGCGTTGCAGGACGCCGCGATCGACCTCATGGCGCTGCCTGCCGCGATCGGCTCGGCGCGGCTGTCGTTCGGCTCGCCCGAGCGGCTGGAGGCGGCGCTGGGCGTGACGCCCGGGTCGGTCACCGCCTTCGCCCTCCTGAACGACCCCGAGCGGCGGGTGACCTTCGTCGCCGACGCGGCGCTCCTGGAGGCGGACCCGGTCAACTTTCATCCGCTGGCCAATGACGCCACCACCGCGGTCAGCCGCGAGGGCTTCCGCCGCTTCCTCCGCGCGCTCGGCCGCGAGCCGATCTCCGTCGCCTTCGACCGGCTGGCGCCCGCGCACGATTGAAGCCGGGCCTTGGGGCGACCATGTTGGCGCGGACGACAAGGGAGGCGCCCCATGGCCCTGTTCGGACTGAAGCCGCAGGACAAGCCCGCTCCCGGCGGGGCTTCCGGCGGCGCCTTGGGCGGCGCGGCGACGGGCTCGGCGGGCTCGGCCGACATCCTCGATGTGACGGACGCGTCCTTTATGGCCGACGTGGTCGAGGAGAGCCGCAGCCGGCCGGTGGTGATCGACTTCTGGGCGCCCTGGTGCGGTCCCTGCCGCCAGCTCGGCCCCGCGCTCGAGAAGGCGGTGACCGCGGCCAAGAGCGCGGTGCGCCTGGCCAAGGTCAACATCGACGAGAACCCCGCCATCGCCCAGCAATTCCGCGTGCAGTCGATTCCCGCCGTGTTCGTGATCGACGGCGGCAAGGCGTTTCAGGGCTTCACGGGGGCCCTGCCTGAAAGTCAGGTAAAGGCGTTCATCGACGAGCTGGTCGCTTCCTCCGGCGTGCCCGGCCAGGACGGGGCCGACGGGGCGCCCAGCCTCGACGAGATCCTGGAGATCGCGGGCGAGGTCCTGGCCGAGGGCGACGCCCCCGCCGCCGCCCAGGCCTACGCCCAGGCCTTGCAGATCGAGCCGGCGAACGTGCGCGCCTTGGCGGGCCTCGCGCGCTGCTACCTCGTCCTGGGCGACCCGGAGCGGGCGCGGGAGATCGCCGCCATGGCCCCCGAGGGCGCGAGCGATCCCGAGCTCGCCGCCGTGCGCGCCCAGCTCGCCCTGCAGAGCGGACCCGCCGCGGAGGACGCGCCGCTGCGCGCCCGGCTGGAGGCCGACCCCAACGACCACCAGGCGCGCTTCGATCTCGCCGCCGCCCTGTCCGTCCGCGGCGACTTGCAGGGCGCCGCCGACGAGCTCCTCGAACTCATGCGGCGCGACCGGGCGTGGAACGACGACGCGGCGCGACGCCAGCTGCTGACGGTGTTCGAGGCGGCGGGCCCGACGTCTGAGGTGGCGAAGTCGGGGCGCAGGCGGCTGTCGTCCCTCCTGTTCGCCTGACGCGGTGGACGCGGTGGCCGCCAGCTATCTCCACGCGAGCGATTTGCCGGCGGTGGTCAGCGTGTTCCCGCTGGACGGCTGCCTGCTCCTGCCCCGGGGTCAGCTGCCGCTCAACATCTTCGAGCCGCGCTATCTCAACATGATCGACGACGCCATGGCGGGCGACCGGCTGATCGGCATGGTGCAGACGCGCAGCGGCGGCGATCGCGAGCGCCCGGCCCTGGCCAGGGTCGGCTGCGTCGGCCGGCTGACCTCCTTCGCCGAGACGGGCGATGGGCGCTATCTGATCACCCTCACGGGGGTGTGCCGCTTCCGCGTGGGGGCCGAGCTCTCCGCGCCCTCGCCCTATCGCCAGACGCGGGCCGACTTCGCGCCGTTCGAGGCCGACCTCCATGCGCCCGACGACGCGACGGCCGACGCCGCCCCGCGCGGCCCGCTGATCGAGGCGCTGCGCAGCTATCTCGACCGTCGCGGCCTGGGCGTCGACTGGGAGGCGGCGGAGACCGCGCCCGAGGAGGCGCTCCTCAACAGTCTCAGCATGGCGCTGCCGTTCAAGCCCGCGGAGAAGCAGGCGCTCCTGGAGGCGGTGGACCTCGCCGCCCGGCGCGAGGCGCTGATCGCGCTCCTGCACATCGACGCCGCATCCGACGACGACGACGACGAAGACGCACCGTCCCTGCAGTAAGGCCGCCCATGCCCGACGCTCCCTCCTTCGCCTTCGATCCCCGCCTGCTGCAGATCCTGGTCTGCCCGGTCACCCACGCCCCCTTGGAGCACGACGTGGCGCGTGGCGAGCTGGTCAGCCGCGAGGCGGGCCTCGCCTACCCCATCCGCGACGGCGTGCCGGTCATGCTGCCGGAGGAGGCGCGCCGTCTCGAAGCGCCCGACGCCGCGCCCGGCGAGGACGCCCGCGCTGAAGCCGCGGCAGGGTGAGCTCCTCCGAACCCTGGCCCGTCGAACTCCGGCTGCGGCGCGTTCGGCGCGAGCTCGAGGTCAGCTTCGACGACGGGCGGCGGTTCACCCTGCCGGCGCGGCTGCTCCGCGCCATGACGCCCAGCGCCGCCGACCGCGGCCACGGCGGGCCCGACTTCGAGCCGCTCAAGGGGGTCTCCGCCGAGGTGGCGATGACCGACGTCGTCGCCGTGGGTCGCTACGCCGTGCGCCTGGCCTTCGACGACGGCCACGACAGCGGCTACTTCACCTGGGCGCGGCTCCATCGTATCGGCCGCGAGCAGGCCGCGCTCGGCGCGGCGCTCGACGGCTAGGCGACGCGCTCCTCGGCCTCGGCGCTCACGTCTCCGGCCAGGGTGCGGGCCAGTTCGACCAGCATGCGCCGCCGCGGCCGGTCCAGCCGCGGCATGAGTAGCGCCAGCTCCTTGCCCTCCGGCGTCGGGGCGGGGTCCACGTCGTGGGTGAAGGGCGTCGACGGTTCGGCCACGCCGGTCGTCGGGTTCAGCCCCTCGAAGAACGACGACAGGTCAGACCCCAGGGCGCGCGCGATTTCCCACAGCTTGGAGGCGCTCACCCGGTTGGCGCCGCGCTCGTACTTCTGAACCTGCTGGAAGGTGAGGCCCAGTTCGCCCGCCAGCCTCTCCTGGCTGACGCCGAGCGCCTTGCGACGAGCGCGAATGCGCTGACCCACATGCACGTCGACCGGATTGGGTCCTCGGTCGAGGTCGGTGTCTGTCGGCATGGTGCGTGCCCTTCGCCGCCGCCCTCTCGCAAAGGCTTATTGCGACTCTGAAATATATGCGGACGCTTTCCAACCCCTGAAACGACGACGTTCATTTAGCGACGGCGCCAGCCCCACCACCACCATGACCCAAAAGGCCGCGTCCCGCCACCGCGTGAACAGGGTAGGGGCCAGCGGGGTGGGCAAGCGGCCGTCGATCACGCCCGCGCGCGAGGGGGCGAGGCTTAGGGGCGCACCGCCGACGCGCACGACCCGCCCCAGCGGATCCACCAGCGCCGACACGCCCGTGGGTGTGGAGCGCACCATGGGCAGGCCCTCCTCGATCGCGCGATAGCTCGCGAGGTTGAGGTGCTGCCACGGTCCCTGCCGCCGCCCGAACCAGGCGTCGTCGCTGATGTTGACGAGCCATGCGGCGCGCGGCGCACCTTCGGCGATGGAGGGGAACAGCGCCTCGTAGCAGATCAGCGGCTGGAGGCGGCCCCACGCCCCCAGCGCCGGCAGGGCGAGCGGCCGTGGCTTCGGCCCCGCCTCGAAGTCGTCCGGGTTGCTGACCAGCTTGCGCAGGCCGAGCGGCTCCAGGAGGGCGGCGAACGGCATGTATTCGCCGAAGGGCACGAGGTGGTGCTTGTCGTAGAGCGCGAGGGCGCGAAGCGCGCCGCCGTCGGCCCGTAGCGCGAGCAGGCTGTTGAAGGCGGTCCAGCCCCCGTCGGGCCGGGGCTCCATCCGCACGCCGCCGGTCAGGAGGACCTGGCCCGGCGCGAGCGCGCGCGACACGGCCCGTCCCATAGGCGAGCCTGGCGCGAGCCAGCTTTCGAAGGCGGCGGGCACGGCGCCCTCGGGCCAGACCACGATGTCGGGCCGCGGGCCGGGCGCCCCGGTCAACTCGACGTAGCGGTTGACGGTGCGCTCGACGAGCGCCTCGTCCACCGCCGCGGGCTCCGGCAGGTCGGGCTGCACGATGCGCACGCGCGGCCCCGTCGCCTCCCGCGCCATCGGATGGGCGGCGAGCCGCACGCCGCCCGCGCCGTACAGGACGAGGAGCCCGGCGGCGGCGGCGGCGCAGGGCAGGGCGCGCCTGCGCACGCTCTCCCGGCCGAGCAGGGCGGCGGGCGCCGAGGCCAGCGCCAGGGTGATCCAGCTCAGGCCGTAGGCCCCCACGAAGGCGGCCGCCTGGCTCGGGGCCGATCCCGCGCGCCACGCCTCGCCCGGCAGGTCCCAGGGGAAGCCCGTCAGCACGTGGCCGCGCAGCCATTCGCACCCGGCGAACAGGCTGGCGAAGGCCAGCACGCGCGCGAAGAGCCCTTGCGGCGCAAGGCGGGCGAAGCCCCAGCCTCCCAGCCCCCAGAGGAGCGCGATCAGCCCCGGCGTGAGCGTCAGCGCGAAGGGGGCCTGCCAGCCGTGCGCGGCCGCGTCGATCAGGAAGGGCTCGCCGATCCAGGAGGTGCAGACGCCCAGATAACCCGCGCCCAGAAGCCAGCCGCGCGCGAACCCCGACCGCAGGGGTCGCCCGGGCGCGCGGCGCACTAAGAGCGCCAGCCCCGCCGCAAACCCCAGGAGGCCGGGAAGGAGGCTCCACGGCGGGTGCGCCAGCCCGGCGAGCGCCCCGGCGGGCAGGCAGAGGCCGAGCCCCGGCCAGCGCACCGCCCAGCCCCCGGCACCTTCCCGTCCAGCCTCGCCGGAGGAGACCGCCGCCGCCGCCGCGCTCACGTCGTGCGGTCGTCCGCAGGCGGAGCGGCGTCGGAGGCGGCGCCGGGCTCGCCCACCGCGACTTCCGGCGCGGGCCTTACGCGCAGGCGCCTCAGGCGGCGGGGATCGGCGTCGAGCACCTCGAATTCCAGCCGCGCGGCGGGATGCACGATCACCTCGCCGCGCTGGGGGACGCGGCCGGCGAGGGCGGCCACGAGCCCCCCCACCGTCTCGGCGGCGCCGTCCTCGTCCTCGTCCTCGTCGACGAGTTCGACCTTCAGGAGGTCCTCCAGCTGATCGAGCGGCGCGCGGGCGTCCACGTCGTAGAGGCCGCCGGGGCGCGCGGTGATCTCCGGCGCGCTGGCCTCGTCGTGCTCGTCGTCGATCTCGCCCACCACCGCCTCGACCAGGTCCTCCATGGTGACGAGACCGTCGACGCCGCCGAACTCGTCGATCACGAGCGCCATGTGGATGCGCGCGGCGCGCATGCGCAGCAGGAGGTCGGCGGTGCGCATGGAGGCGGGGATGTAGAGCGCCGGCCGCTTCAGCCGGTCGAGCACGGGCTCGCGCCAGGGCGGCGCGGCGGCGCCCCCCGCCTCGGGCGGGGCCAGGAGGCGCATCACGTCCTTGACGTGGACCACGCCCAAGGGGTCGTCGAGCGTCTCGCGGTAGATCGGCAGGCGGGTGAGCTCGACCTCCACGAAGCGCCGCACCACCTCGTCCAGCGGCGCCGACACCTCAAGCGCCACCACGTCGGCGCGGGGCGTCATCACGTCGGCGACGCGCAGGGTGGCGAAGGCTTCGGCTTGGTCGACGATGTCGACCGGCGCGACCCCCTCGTGCGCGGTGGAGCCCTCGGCGGTCGGCACGGCTTCGGCGGGCGCGGCCTCGACGTCCAGCCAGCGGATCAGCGCGCCGCGCCAGCCCGGCGCGCGGCGGCGACGGCGGGGCTCGGCGGAGGAGGGACTTCGGCCCTCGGGATCGGACACGGCCGCGTCAGCTCCCCGCCGCGGAGACGCGGTAGGGATCGTCCACGCCCAGGCGGGCCAGCACCACGCGCTCCAGCGCTTCCATCGTCTCGGCCTCGTCCTCGGCCTCGTGGTCGAAGCCTAGCAGGTGCAGCACGCCGTGCACCACCAGATGCTGGAGATGATCGGCGAGCGGCTTGCCCTGCGCCTGGGCCTCCCGCGCGCACACGCCCCAGGCCAGCGCCAGATCGCCGAGGTGAGGCGCGGCCGACGGCGCGGCGGGGAAGGACAGGACGTTGGTGGGCGCGTCCTTGCCCCGGTAGCGCCGGTTCAGCTCCTGCAGCTCGCCGTCGTCGGCCAGGAGGATGGCCACACCCCGCGCGCCGGTCGACCCGTCGAGCGCGGCTTCGGCCGCGCGCTGCGCGAGCGCCTCGACGTCGGGCAGGAGCGCCAGCCAGGCGCGCGCCTGGACGTCGACGTCCACGGTCACACCCGGCCCTCCGCATCCTTGTCGTAGGCGCGCACGATGCGCTCGACCAGCGGGTGGCGCACCACGTCGGTGGCCTCGAAGCGGCTGACGCCCACGCCCTTGACGCCCTCTAGCAGGCGTACGGCGTGGGCCAGCCCCGAGTCGGACGCGCGCGGCAGGTCCACCTGGCCGGGATCGCCGGTCACCGCCATCCGCGAGCTGTCGCCGAGGCGGGTCAGCACCATCTTCATCTGCAGGCGCGAGGTGTTTTGCGCCTCGTCCACGATGACAAAAGCGTTGTTGAGCGTGCGGCCACGCATGAAGGCGATGGGCGCCACCTCGATCTCGCCGCGTTCTCGCCGTCGGCGCACCGCCTCGGGCCCGAGGAGGTCGTTCAGCGCCTCCCAGATCGGGGCCATGTAGGGGTCGACCTTCTCGGTGAGGTCGCCGGGCAGGAAGCCCAGCCGCTCGCCCGCCTCCACCGCCGGGCGGGTCACCACGAGCCTGTCGACCTCGCCGCGTAGGAGGAGCCCCGCGCCCCAGGCGACGGCCAGGAAGGTCTTGCCGGTGCCGGCCGGCCCCACGCCGAAGACCAGCTCGTTGGCGGCGAGCTCCTCCAGATAGCGCGCCTGGGCGGCGGTCTTGGGGGCGGTGGAGCCGCGGCGGCCGGCGGGGAGCGCCACCGGCGCGCCGTTCCCCGGCGGGCGGGCGGCGGGCGCGGCGTCGCCGTGGCGCGCCCCGGTGATGGCCGCGCGCACGTCGCTCTCGCCGACCTCGGCCCCGGCCTCCACCCGCCGGGCGATGGCGTCCACCGCCCGCCGCGCGGCGCCCCGCGCGGGGGTCTCGCCACGCAGGCGCACCCCGCCGCCCGGCGTCTCCACCAGTACGCGGAAGGCATCCTCCAGGAGGGCGGCGTGGCGGCTCTGCGGGCCGGCCACCGCCCGCACCACCGCGTCGTCGTAGGGCAGGAACTCCTCCGCCGCGCGCGGGCTCACGCCGCCGAGTCCGCGAGTGCCGGGACGGGGCCGACCACACGGCCGCCCAGGCTGTTGGCGCTCGCCTCCACCATCTTCACGGGGGTGATCGCGCCGACGAGGGAGGCGGGCGCCTCGGCCCACACCGCCTGCAAGTAAGGCGAGCGCCCGATCAGCTGGCCCGGACGGCGGCCGGGCTTCTCCCACAAGACGGGCAGGGTGCGCCCGAGCTGGAGGAGGTCGAAGCGCTTGCGGTCGCGGTCGATCAGGGCGTTGAGGCGCGCGAGGCGCTCGGTCTTGACCGCCTCGTCGACCTGGCGGGGCAGGGCGGCGGCGGGAGTGCCGGGCCGGCGCGAATACTTGAAGGTGAAGGCGCCGGCGTAGCCCACCGCCTCTGCGAGCTGGAGGGTGTCGGCGAACTCCGCCTCCGTCTCGCCCGGGAAGCCCACGATGAAGTCGCCGGAGAGCGCGAGGTCGGGGCGCGCCGCGCGCAGCCGCTCGATCAGGCGCAGGTAGTCGGCGGCGGTATGGCGCCGGTTCATAGCGCGCAGCACGCGGTCGGAGCCCGACTGCACGGGCAGGTGCAGGTAGGGCATGAGCGCGGGAACCTCGGCGAAGGCGCCCAGGAGGTCGTCCGCCATGTCGCCCGGATGGCTCGTGGTGAAGCGGATGCGGTCCAGCCCGTCGATCTCGGCTGTGGCGCGGATCAGGCGCGCGAGGCTCCACGGCGCCCCGTCCGGCCCCTCGCCCGCATAGGCGTTGACGTTCTGGCCGAGGAGGGTGACCTCGCGCACCCCCTGCCGCGCCAGAGAGCGCGCCTCGGCGAGGACCGTCGCGGCTGGGCGCGACCACTCGGCCCCCCGCGTGTAGGGCACCACGCAGAAGCTGCAGAACTTGTCGCAGCCCTCCTGCACGGTGAGGAAGGCGGTGACCCCCGAGACGTGGCGCTCGGCCGGCAGGGCGTCGAACTTGGCATCGGGGGCGAAGTCGGCCGCGAGGCGCTCCCCGCGCGCGCGGGCGACGCGGGCGATCAGCTCGGGGAGCTGGTGGTAGCTCTGCGGCCCGACCACGAGGTCGACGGCGGGCTGACGCGTCATGATCTCGGCGCCTTCCGCCTGGGCGGTGCAGCCGGCGACCACGATGGTGGAGCGCGCAGCCCCACTCTCCATCCGCTCGGCGCGGATCTCCTTCAGCCGGCCGAGCTCGGAGTACACCTTCTCCGCCGCGCGCTCGCGGATGTGACAGGTGTTGAGCACCACGAGGTCGGCGTCCTCCGCGGAGGCGGCCATGGCGTAGCCCAGCGGGCGCAGCACGTCGGCCATGCGCTCGCTGTCGTAGACGTTCATCTGGCAACCGTAGGTCTTGATGTGCAGCCGCTTTGGCGCGGCGGCGGCGTCGACGACGGCGGGGGCTGCAGGCATCGCGAGGGATATCGCCCGCGCCCCCCGACCGCGCAAGGCGGACGGCCCACCGCCGACGGCAACCGGGAACCCTGGCCGGCGTTGGCTCGATGATGGCGGTGAGCGAGCGCGACCACGTCGAAGAGACGGTCCAACGCCTGGCGGAGCTCCACGCCGAACACCAGCGCAGCGTGTCGCCCCTGCGCCGGGCGGTGGTGCGGATCACGTGCGAGCTCGGGCGACCCTTGGCGCTCTTCTCCGTGCTCCTCGTGCTGGTGCTGTGGATCGGGGTGAACGGGTTCGCCGGGCGGCTGGGCGTTCGCGCCTTCGACGCTCCGCCCTTCGCGCTCCTGGAGCTCCTGGCCACGGTAGTGGCGCTTCTCACCACCCTGATGATCCTCGCCACCCAGCAACGCGAGGAGGAGGCCAACCGCCACCGCTCCCAGCTCACGCTCCAGCTCGCCTCCCTGACCGAGCAGAAGGTCGCCAAGGTGATCCAGCTCCTGGAGGAGCAGCGGCGCGACTATCCGGGCCTGCCCAGCCGCCCCGACCCCGAGGCCGAGGAGATGGCCCAGCCCGCCGACCCCCGCCGCGTGCTGGAGCGCATCAAGGACACCCACGAGGACGGGTGACGCCGGACGTGAGGTCGTCCGGCCTCATCTCGCCTTGATCTGTTCGTAGCGGCCAAGCCAGGGAGGACGCGTCATGCACATCTGGGATCATCGGATCGGGCGGCTCGGAGCGGCGAGGGCGCGGACGCTGGCGCCCCTGCTCGGGCTGAGCCTCCTGGTGGGGTGCGCCGACCTGCAGGACATGGGGGAAGGCCAGGGCGGCGGATATCAGCCGCCGCCGGCGCCGACGCCGCGCGCCGCAACGGGCCCGGAGGGGTACCGGCTCGTATTCGACGACGAGTTCGACTCGACCGCTGGCATCGGCAACGGCCGGGGCAACCGCCCGCCTTCTACGCCTTGGTGGAACTTCCGCCACGCCATCCTGCTGCCCGGCGAGAACTACGTGAGCGCATCGGACCGGCGCGCCTACAGCACCTCCAACGGCGTGCTGACCATGGCGACCTACCGCAACGCCCAGGGAAAGATGACCGAGGCGGACATCGAGACCGTCAGGACCTTCGGCCCGGAGTTCTATGCCGAGGTGCGCATGCGGGGGCCGCAGGTCGGCGGAACGCACGACGGCGTCTGGTTCCTGTCGGTCGAGAACGGACGCGGGGACCCGACCGGAGGCCATACGGAGTTCGACCTCGTCGAGCAGTACGGTCCGAGCGACCAGGGCGACCACTCGACGATCCACCAATGGCCCGGTTCACGCCACGACATCCAGCACAAGTGGAAGTCGTATTGGTCGCCCCGCCCCGAGGGCAAATCCATGCAGTGGCACACCTACGGGCTGGCCGCGACGCGCGACGCCTTTGTCGTGTCGCGCGACGGCGGGGTCATCCAGCGTATCCCGCGGTCGCCCGGCCAGGTCGTGCCCATGTACCTGTTGCTCAGCCTGTTCGGGAACGGCCCCCACGCACCGCCGGCGACCATGCTGGTCGACTATGTGCGGGTGTACGAGCCGGGCTGACGCGGGCGGCTCCGCGCCCGGGGCCGACCCACGGTCGGTCGCCGGGGCGGCGCGGGATCGACCGAACTTGGAGCGGGCGAGGCGATTCGAACGCCCGACCCCAACCTTGGCAA
>CAXTAO010000039.1:0-13700 GCA_964242625.1 uncultured Caulobacteraceae bacterium
AAGCTGTGGATCAAGTTCTTCCTGCTGGCGGTCTATCTGACCATGTACGTGCGCGACCATGCGCGGCCGGCGTTCCACGCCGCACTGGGCGTCGATCCCACGGAATACGACTACGCCGTGTTCCGCTGCTGCTCGGACATCTCGCGCCAGGTGTTCCCGCTGATGATCGACACGGACGCGCCCGGCGTGCGCCGTGACTTCGCGCGCATGGGCGACGTGGCCGCGGCGATGGACGACGCGAAGGCGCGCGGCGGGATCGGCGGCGGCGTCAGACGCGCGGGCCTGCTGCTGGCGGCCGGCGGCGTCTTCCTGAAGCTGTTCCTGACGCCGTCGGTGCGATCCACGCCGCCGGCGTCGGCGCGCCTCGAGCCCACCTGGTGAGGCCGTGAGCGCCGCGCCCGCCGCCGCCCTGCTGTTCGCGCTCGCCCTGTGGTGGGCCAGCACGGGAGCTGTGCTGTGGCTGAGCCGTCGCCCGGCCGCCGCCCGGCGCGGCGTCATGGCGGGTGCGACCGGGGTTGCGGCGCTCGGGACGGGGGTCCTGCTGGCCACGCGGAGCGTCGCGACGCCCTCCGGCGCCGTGGCCGCCTTCACCGCCGCCCTGGCGGTGTGGGGATGGCACGAGCTGAGCTTCCTGACCGGCGTGGTGACCGGCCCCTCGCACGCGCCGTGCCCGCCGGGCGCGCACGGGTGGCGTCGGTTCCGCGCCGCTGCGGCGACGCTGATGCACCACGAGCTGGCGCTCGCCGCCACCACGGCGGTCGTGGCAGCGCTCACCCTGACTTCGCCCAACCCCGTCGGCGGCTTGACGATGGTGGTGCTGTTCGCCGCGCGGCTGAGCTCAAAGTTCAATCTGTTCCTGGGCGCGCCCAATTTCAGCGTCGAGCTTTTCCCAGCGCACCTGCGTCACCTGGCGACCTACCTGCGCAAGGGGCCGGTGAGCGCGCTCTATCCCGTGTCGCTCGCGACGCTGGGCCTGGGCGCGGCGGTGGCGGCTGCGACGGCGCTGGACGCGGACGCCACGCCCTTCACGGCGACGGGCGGTGCGCTGGTGGCGGCGCTCCTCGCGCTCGCCGCCCTCGAGCACGCCTTCATGGCGCTGCCGCTGCCCGACGCCGCCCTGTGGCGCTGGGCGCTGCCCGCCACAGAACGCTCCCCGACGACGGGCCATCCGCCCATCACCGCCGACGCCCTGAAAACCCCGAACTGACGCGCCGAAGCCGACGCGAGGACCGCGACCATGAACTACGAGCAGTTCTTCCAAGACGAACTCCAGAGCCTGCGCGACGAGGGCCGCTACCGGGTGTTCGCCGACCTGGAGCGCACGGCGGGCGCCTTCCCCGCCGCGGTGCGGCACAGGGACGGCGCGACGCAGGACGTCACCGTCTGGTGCTCCAACGACTACCTCGGCATGGGCCAGCATCCCGCGGTGCTCGCCGCCATGCACGAGGCGCTGGACCGCTGCGGGGCGGGCGCGGGCGGCACGCGCAACATCTCCGGCACCAACCACCACCACATCCTGCTGGAGCAGGAGCTGGCCGACCTGCATGGCAAGGAGGCGGCGCTCACCTTCACCTCGGGCTACATGTCCAACATGGCCGCGCTCTCGACCTTGGCCGCGCGGCTGCCGGGCTGCATCGTGTTCTCAGACGAGGCGAACCACGCCTCCATGATCGAGGGCATCCGCCACAGCCAGGCCGAGCGCGTGATCTTCGCGCACAACGACGTGGACGACCTGCGCCGCAAGCTCGCCGCCGCCGACCCGGCGCGGCCGAAGCTGATCGCCTTCGAGTCGGTGTATTCGATGGACGGCGACATCGCGCCGCTCGCGGCCCTGTGCGACGCGGCCGACGAGTTCAACGCGCTGACCTATCTCGACGAGGTGCACGGCGTCGGCCTTTACGGCCCGCGCGGCGGCGGCGTGGCCGAGCGCGAGGGGTTGATGCACCGCATCACCGTGATCGAAGGCACCCTAGCCAAGGCGTTCGGCGTGATGGGGGGATATGTGGCCGGCTCGGCGGCCCTGTGCGACTTCATCCGCAGCTTCGCCTCGGGCTTCATCTTCTCCACCGCCCTCGCCCCCGCGCTCGCCGCGGGCGCCCTGGCCAGCATCCGCCACCTGAAGGAGAGCGGATGGGAGCGGGCGCGTCACCGCAATCGCGTCGCATCCGTCCGCCGGCGGCTCGCCGCCGCAGGCATCCCGTGCATGGAGAACGACAGCCACATCATCCCGGTGATGGTCGGCGACCCGGTGAAGTGCAAGCGGATCAGCGACTGGCTGCTGGACGACTACGGGATCTACATCCAGCCGATCAACTACCCGACCGTGCCGCGGGGGACCGAGCGGCTACGCATCACGCCCTCCCCCGTCCACTCCGACGCGGACGTCGACCACCTGGTCCACGCCCTCTCGGAGCTCTGGTCCATGTGCGCGCTCAGCCGGCAGGTCGCGGCGGCCTGATACGGAAGAGAGCCCGGCGCCGTCCCGCGCCGGGCTCTCCGATTTCCAAAGGTCGAAGCGGCCCGCAGGGCGCGGGGGCGCCTCGGTCGGCGGTCTACTTCGCGCCGGCCTTCTTGGCGTAGAACTGGCACCAGCCGTTGGGCGAGATGCTGCCCGCCACCTGCTTGCAGGCCCCGTTCGCGCCGGGCTTGGCGGCGGGGATGAAGTAGTTGCAGATGGCGCAGTGGGCCGGGCCCTTGGGAACCGGCTGATACTTGGCGTTCGCCTGCGTGACCACGCCCGCGCTGGCCGCCGTCGGCGCCACGAGGGGGAGAGCCGCGACCGCCGCGGCCCCGATCACGATCGATCGCCGGGACGCCGGCTTCACTGGATCCGTCATGCTCGTTCCCTGTGCTTCCGGCTCCTCAGCGCCGCAGCGGCCCGCCGGTTGCAGACGAGAGTAACGCTTCGGTGGAGAAAGTCGACAGCTCCTCTTACGCCTTGGCGTCGGAGGCCCTCCCGGACTGCTTGGTCGTCGCCCGACCAAGGATCAGCGTGGAGATGTCCTGCGATTGTCTTTGAGAGTGAGTTGCAAGACTGCCGCGAGCCGTTCTGAGAGAGGCGTCTGCACGCGAGCCCCGACGCCCGCGCATCGCGGGCTAGTGCGGCTGTCCGGGCCCGGGCGCGGCGGCGTCCTTCGCCCGCGCGCCCGAGAGCACGTTCGCCAGGGCGTAGTTCCCCTCGTGACAGGCGTACTCGTAGATCGGCTTGTCGATGCGGCGGAGCACCATCTGGCCGCTCCACGGGCGGGTGTAGATACGGGGGTCCTCGACGGTGAAGTCGTACAGGATCTCCTTCGGCGATATCCGGCGCAGCCGCTCGACGACCTTGGCGTCCGGCGACAGCCAGAACACCGCGCCGCCGACGTCGCGCGCGGTGGTCAGCGGGCTCTGGTCGACGGTCTCGATCACCAGGGTGTCGCCGTCCCATCGCCCGATCGCGTCGCCCATCAGCGGATGCGTCCGCGCGGCCGGGTGCGTCCCGCCCAGGCGCACGATGCGCATGTCGTGGATCATCTCCGACAGCACGCCGACCCTGTCGCGCGTCTCGACGATCTGAAAGTTGGCGTCGTCGGGTCCGCTCAGCATGGGCGGCCCGGACTGCCCGTTCGGGGCCGCCAGGCAACGCTCCGACGCCGAGCGGTCCTCGGGACCGTCGAAGCCGTGGGCGTCGGGCGCGGCGGCGGCTGTCGCTAGTCGTCGCCCCTCGACGGTGTAGGGCAGCCGGCCGTCCGCCGGGTCGGTGATCACCGACGTGCGCCGTCGGCCGTCGATCAGCATCAGGCCTGCATCGGCGTCGCCGAACTCGCTCTGCTCCTGGCCGACGTCCCCGTCCGCAGCGGCCGCCGGACCGGCCGACTTGGGGGTGGACGCCTGAGGAGCGGATGCAGGAGCGGCGGCGCGGCGCAGGCGACGCGCCTGCATCTCCGCGTCCGTCGCGACCAAGCCCTTGTACGCGGGCGAGCGCTCGAGCGGGGTCGCCGTCTGGTTGGTCCAGATCCCCTCCAGGTCCGGCGCGCCGAAGCTGGTCCGGGGGACCTGGTAGGGGTCCGCCTGCGCCCCGAAGGCGGCGCCCCAGACCAGGACGGCGAAGGAGATCAGCTGGGCGAGGCGGGCGGTCACGCCCGCCCGATAGCCCCTGCTGGCGCCCTCGACGACTTACAATCCCGCAAAGTGCGGAGGCGCCGCGCGTTCAGAGGGCGATGGGCACCATTACGGCGTGGTTGTCCGCAAGCGATCGTAGTTGCGCCGGAAGAGCGCCACCGCAGCGTCGGACCCCAGTCGACTGATGCTCGCCATCGTCCACCCCCTCGCCCACGGGAACGGCTTCCCGAGGCCCTCGGCGACCATCTCCGCCCCGAGCTGCGAATTGGTGGCGAGATGGATCGCGCCGTCGAGATGGATGTGTCCGAGTTCGTGCGGCCCGACATAGAAGTCGATTCCGTCGACGCGGGTCTGGTCGCCGAGACGCCAGTGCGTCGTGGCCTCCACTCCGGGCCACGCGGCGACGGCGTCGGCCACCACCTGCACCGGTCCGCCGAGCACCGGCGGCGGCGCGAGCGGGCCCTTGGCTTCACGCGGCAGGGTGGAGAGCGCCTGATCGGTCATCGCAGGATCCTTGCTCGTGGGCCGGCGGCCGTCGCCGCTTGACCGAATGTCTGAAGCATCAACGCATCATCGCCGATAGCGGGCCGGCCGACCCGCAAGTTCATCGTCGAAGAAGCCGCCGGCCGGCGCCATCGAGGAAGCGAGCCGTCTCAGGCCGACAGAGCGGCCGGCTTCAGGACGGCTATGGCGAAAGCTTCGATCTCCGAGTTGTACCGGTCGTGCGCTTCCATGAAGCCCATGTGGCCGCAGCCTTCCATCTCGAGCAGGCGTGCGTCGGGCGCCGCATCCACGATGGTGCGGCTCGCGCTGGGCAGGGTGACGATGTCGCGGGATCCCGAGAGCACCAAGGTGGGAACCGACATCGCCGGCAGCGCGTCCGTCACGCGCCAGCGCAGCATGGCGAGGTTCCCCTTCGCCTGCACCGCGGGCGAGCCCTCGGCCGACAGTCGCGCCGTCAGGTCAACCTGGCTGCGCGTGGCGAACCTGCCGAAGCCGATCAAGCGCATGGCGATCTGGCTCGACCCTCCGAGGTAGCCCTGCCAGCTCGAGAGCCACGCCAGGGGCGACAGCCAGATCGTCAGGTGCATGATCGGCTCGATAAGCGGCGCCTTCAGCGCGCGCCAGAGACCGCTCAACCACATGGTCCGCGTGGGATCCTCATGTGTGGTGTCGATCAGCACGACGCCGGCCACCCGAGCTTGCGCCTCCCCGGAGGCGCTGCGCCAGAAGGTCTGCGTGGTCATGCCGCCGATGCTGTGACCGACGAGGAGGACCGGGCCCGGACCTGACGCTTCGACGACGGCGCCGAGCGCCTGTGCGAAACGGTCGATGCTGTAGACGCCATCGGACGGTCCCCCCGACCGGCCCAGACCTGGGAGGTCCCAGGCGACGACGCGGAAGCGGGAACCCAGCTTCTGCTTTGCGTCTCCCCAAGCCGTCGAGTTCAGACCCCACCCGTGGGTCAGGATGATCGTCGGCCCGGTGGACAGTCCCGACGTCTCCACATGCAGCTTCGACCCGTCCGGCGCCCTGACCTCATGGGACGCCGTGCGGGCCGTCATGGGCGAGTGACCGCCCTTGATCATCGCCAGCACGATCAGCCGTCCGCCGCCGAAGCTCCAGAGGAGGAGGCCGAGGCCGGTCCACAACCGCCATGCCGGGCCATGGACGTGGTCGACGACATGGCCGGAGGCGTCGAGAAGGTCGTACCCCTCCCACCAGGTCCAAAGGAGCCAGGCTCCGCAGGCGAGGAGCGCCAAGGAGAGCAGCTGCAGGAGCAGTCGAGGCACGAGGATGATGGGCATGAACGCTCCGCTGAAGCGGAGCGCCTCCAGATCGGAAGGTCCCAGGACCCGCGCGGTTCCTCCGGCGGGGCGGGACCTCCGTCAGACAGCCGCCGTTGGCTCGGCTTTGGAAAGCGGACATAACCGGGCGGAGCAACGAGCGGCGAGTCGGTCATGGTCCACATGCCTCGCAGGCTCCGCTCGGTCGCCCTCTTCCGCCAGCTCGGTCCAGGCCTGATCACCGGCGCGGCCGACGACGATCCGAGCGGGATCGCCACCTACAGCCAGGCGGGCGCCCAGTTCGGCTTCGGGCTGCTCTGGACCATGGTGCTGACCTACCCGCTGATGAGCGCGATCCAGCTGATCAGCGCGCATATCGGCCGGGTCACCGGGTGCGGGCTGGCCAAGAACATGGCCGCGGTCATGCCGCGGTGGCTGGTGATCGGCCTCGTGGCGCTGCTCTTCATCGCGAACACGATCAACATCGGCGCGGACATCGCGGCGATGGGCGCGGCCGCCAAGCTCGTGCTCGGATGGGGCGACCACCTGTTCACCATCGTCTTCGCGGTGGTGTCGCTGCTGCTGCAGATGTTCGTGCCGTACCGGCGATACGCGAGCATCTTGAAATGGCTCACGCTCGTGCTCCTCAGCTACGTCGCGCTCCTGTTCGTGGTCAGGGTCGACTGGCCGCTGGCCGTGCGGTCGCTGGTCTGGCCGGACCGTGTCCCGGTCGCGGCCGCCATCACGACCGTCGTCGCCGTGTTCGGCACCACGATCAGCCCGTACCTCTTCTTCTGGCAGAGCGCGCAGGAGGTGGAGGGCATGGTCGAGCATCCCTCCGAGAAGCCGCTGGTGAATGCGCCGCGCCAGGCGAAGCGCGAGTTCGCCCGCATGCGCCTGGACACCTTCTTCGGCATGGCGGTGTCCAACGTCGTGGCGCTCGCGGTGATGATCAGTGCGGCCGCGACCCTGCACGCCGCCGGCAAGACCGACGTGGCGACCGCGGCCGACGCGGCGCGGGCTCTGCAGCCCATCGCGGGGCGGTTCGCCTTCCTGCTGTTCAGTCTGGGCATCATCGGCACCGGCCTGCTCGCCGTCCCGGTGCTGGCCGGTTCGGCGGCCTTCGCCGTGGGAGAGACCTGCGGCTGGAAGTGCGGCCTGGAGCACACGCCGCGCGAGGCGTCCGGCTTCTACGGCGTGATCGCCGCCGCGACGCTGATGGGCATCGCCATCGACTGGTCACCGCTCGACCCGATCAAGGCGCTGTTCTGGAGCGCGGTGATCAACGGAGTCGCGGCCGTGCCGATCATGGCGGCGATGATGGTCGTCGCCTCGCGAAGGGCGCAGATGGGCGAGTTCCGCAACGGCCCCGCCCTGCAGCTCTTCGGCTGGGCGGCGACGGGCGTCATGGCCCTGGCGGCCGCGGCGATGTTCATCTGGCGCTGAGCGGCCGTGCCGTAACCCCCGGCTTAGCTCCGGGACGCGACCTTCGAGCGGTATCCGCACCGAGCTTCGCGGGCCCGTCCGCCGCTTGGAACATAGCCGCTCGGGCTCGCGACCAGAGACGGACGCCATGCCCCGCACCTCATCGCGCACGCGTCGAGACCGACTGTCCAGCGGATCGCAAAGCAGTCCCCGCCAACCTCCGCGGCAACGGTCAAGCTATCCAGTGGGGTTGGAGAACTGGCGCGCCCGGAACGATTCGAACGTCCGACCCTCAGATTCGTAGTCTGATGCTCTATCCAGCTGAGCTACGGGCGCGCGCCGCCGGGCGGCGAGCGGCGGGGATAGCGCAGGGGTGGGAGGCGTGCAAGCGCTTGGGAGCGAGGCGGGCGGCACGCTATGCAAGGGCCTTCCCCCCGGAGCGCCTCGACCATGATCCGTCCTCGCAGTCGGTTCGCCGCTCCAGCCCTCGCCCTAGCGCTGGTGACGGCGGGCGGGAGCGCGCAGGCGCAGGCGGTCGGGACGGCGACGTCATCGGCGGCGTCGAACGCGATGGTGGCCGCGGCCGATCCGCGGGCGGTGGACGCCGGGCTGGCCGTGTTGCGGGCGGGGGGGACGGCGGCGGACGCCGCGGTGGCGGTGCAGGCGGTGCTGGGGCTGGTCGAGCCGCAGAGCTCCGGCCTGGGCGGCGGCGCCTTCATGCTTTGGCGGGACGGGCGAACCGGGCGGATGACGGCCTTCGACGGGCGCGAGACGGCCCCCGCCGCGGCCACCGCCGACCTGTTCAAGGGGCCGGACGGACGCGACCTGGGCTTCGCGCAGGCGGTGCTGTCCGGGCGCTCGACGGGCGCCCCGGGCGCGATCGCCATGCTGGCGCAGGCGCAACGCGAGCATGGCCGCCGGCCGTGGGCCTCGCTGTTCGACGAGGGCGAGCGGCTGGCCACCGGCGGCTTCGTCGTGGGCGGCCGGCTCGGCGAAGCGGCGAGCGGCCCCTTCCCCCAGGCGCAGACCGCAGACGCCTCCGCCTATCTCACCAAGCCGGACGGCGCGCGCGTGAGGCAGGGCGACGTGCTGAGGAACCCGGCCTATGCGGACAGCCTGCGCCGGATCGCGGCGCAGGGTCCGGCGGGGCTGCTTACGGGGCCGATCGCGCGCGACCTCGTGGCCAAGACGCGCGAGGGGTTGGCAGGCTCGCTCACGACCGCCGATCTCGCCGGCTACCGACCGGTCGAGCGCGAGGTGCTGTGCCGGCCGTACCGGGCGTACCGCGTGTGCTCCGTCCCGCCGCCGGCGGGCGGGGTGGGCGTGCTGGAGATCCTCGGGCTTCTGGAGCGGACGGACATCGCGTCGCGCGGCCCCGACGATCCGCAGGCCTGGGTGGAGTTCGCGCAGGCGAGCCGGCTCGGCTACGCCGACCGGGACCGCTACGTGGGCGACCCGGCCTTCGTCTCCGTGCCCGTGGCGGGGATGACCGACCCCGTCTATCTTGATGCGCGGGCGCGGGCCGTGGCGTCGCTGAGGGGGGCCAAGGTGCAGGCGGGCTCGCCCCCCGGCGCGCCGGGGGCGGGGCCGGACCGCACGGCCGAGCCCGGCGGCACCACGCACTTCGTGATCGCCGACGCGTTCGGGAACGTGCTCACCATGACCACCACGGTGGAGAGCGTGTTCGGCTCCGGCCGCATGACGCACGGCTTCTTCCTGAACAACCAGCTCACCGACTTCTCCTGGGGCGGCAAGGGCGGCGCCTCCGCCAATGCGCCGGCGGCCGGCAAGCGGCCGCGCTCGTCCATGAGCCCGGTGATCATCCTGGACCGTGAGGGACGCTTCGTGGCGGCGTTGGGCTCGCCCGGCGGCAACTCGATCATCGCTTATGTCGTGAAGGCGATCGTGGGCTTCGTGGACTGGCGCATGCCCATGCAGGCGGCGGTGGCCCTGCCGAACCTCGTGGCGCGCGGCGACGTGGTGTCGCTGGAGGCGGGCGCGCCCGAGCGCGTGGCCGCGGCGCTGCGTGCGGCCGGGCTCACCGTGCGCACCGACCAGGGCGAAGCGTCGGGCCTGCACGCGATCGTCAAGACGCCGGCGGGCTACGTCGGCGCGGCCGACCCGCGGCGCGAGGGTGTGGCGCGGGGGTACTGAGGCCGGCGGCGCCGCGCGCTCAGATGCTCGGGAGGGTGAGGCGGAAGGTGCTGCCCTCCGGCCCGGTGCGCAGGAGCTCCAGCTCGCCGCCGTGGCCGCGAGCGAGGTCGCGCGACACCGCCAACCCCAGGCCGGAGCCGCCCGGGGACGCGGCGCCGCCGAACGGCTGGAACAGTCGCGGGCGCACGCGCTCGGCCACGCCCGGCCCGTCGTCCGACACGTCGACGAGGGCGCGGCCGCCCTCGCGCGCCGCAGCGAGGCCGACCACGCCTTCGGTCCGGCCCGCGCCCTCGATCGCCTGCCGGGCGTTGCGGAACAGATTGACGAGCATGCGGTCGAGCTGGTCGGCGTCGGCGCTGACCGACACCCGGGCGGAGGCGTCGAGCTCCAGGCGCACGCCGTCGGGCTTGAGCCCCGCGTCCTCCGCCGCCTCGCGCGCGGCCGTCTCGAGCGCCACGGGCCGGATCTGCGGCGGCGGCTCTTCCGAGCGGCCATAGGTGAGCACGTCTTCCGCCAGGCGGGCGGCGCGGTCGAGGGCGCGCTCCAGCCGCGGAAGGGAGTGCGCCACGCGGGGGTCGCCGAGCTCGGCGAGGGGGCCGGCCAGGCGGTCGGACGCCATGCGCGCGCTGGTGAGCATGTTGCGCAGGTCGTGGTTGATCTTGGCCACCGCCTCGCCCAGCGCCGCCAACCGCCCCTTGGACTGGAGCGCTGCCAGGAGGTCCTCCTGCATGCGTGCGAGCTCCGCCTCGGCGCGGCCGATCTCGTCGCGACGGCCGCTGGAGGTGATCCGCGCGGCGGGGTCCTCCGGGCGGGCGCGGAACCGCTCCATGGAGGCGGTGATCCGCTGCATGGGCGCGACCAGGAGCGCGTTGAGCGACAGGTAGACGACGAGCCCCGCGAGAGCCGCCAGGACCAGCGCCACCGCCAGCAGACGGACCAGGTAGCCCGCCAGCTCGCGCTTGAGCGGGGCCTCGGGAACGACGATCTCCACGAAGTCGCCGGAACGGAAGCGCGGCTGGGCCACCACGCGCAGGGTGCGGCCTCCGTGCGCCCCGTCAGCGGTCAGCGTCTCGAACGGCGCAAGCGCGCGGGCGGCGGGGTCGGGCCGGCGCAGGTCCACCAGCTCGGGCGTGCGGATGGTGCGCGGCGCGGTCAGCAGCAGCCGGCGCACGCCGCCGGACTGGACGGACACGCTGATCACGCCCGCGCCCGCGAGGAGCTCACCCGCCAGCCGCTCGGGCACCGCACCTGCGGGCGACGCCTCCACGGCGAGGGAGGCCACTTCCGCCAAGCGGACGCGGTCGGTCAGCCAGCCCTCCTCGAACCGCGCCAGCGACGGCGCGATGATCAACAGCGCGGCCGCCATGACGAAGGCGATGGTGAGGCCCAGCAGCCGGGCGGAGAGCCCGACCGGCGGCTTCAGTCGCCCGACCCAGGCGGGGAGGCGCGCCACGGCGGCTTCAGGCGCGCCCCGGCGTCGGCGCCGGCGCGCCCCGGCGCGCCAGGTGCAGCCGCCACAGGAGCGGCGCCGAGGCGAGGAGCGCGAGCGCGACCACCGGGCCGTAGACCTCCGGCCGCACCAGGGCGTGCAGGTCCACCGCGCCGGTCTTCTTGAATACGGCGTGGAGGCCCTGGCCCGTCCAGGTGTAGATCAGCGTCGAAGGCGTGATCCCGACCACGGTCGCCAGCACGTAGGGGCCGAGCTTCATCCTCACCACGCCCGCCAGCAGGTTCACCAGCGCGAACGGCACGGCCGGCATCAGCCGCAGCGCCAGGAGCGTCGACAGGGTGTGCTCGCGCGCTCCCGCCTGCAGGCGGGAGAGCACGCCCTCGCGCTGCTCCAGGTGACGCGCGATGGCGTCGCCCACGGCGGTGCGCGCCACCAGGAACATGGCCACCGCACCCGTCGAGGCGCCCGCGACGGCCGCCGCCGCGCCCTCCCAAACACCGAAGAAGTAGCCGCCCGACAGGCTCATCAGGAGCGCGCCCGGAATGGAGAGGGCGACCAGCACGGCGTAGGCGGCCATGTAGATCTCGACGGACAGCACCGGGTGCGCGTGCACGTAGGCGGTGAGCGCGTGGCGTCGCTCGCGCAGCTCCTCCAGCGAAAGGTGGCGCCAGGCTCCGCTCAGCAGGATGGCCAATGACGCCAGGAGCAGGATAAGGAGGAAGACGCCCGCAAGGAGGGCGCGTGCACGGCTCGGCCGGGCCCCGTCGACGCCCTCCTGCGGTTGACGCCCCGACCCGCTTCGCCTATCCACGCGCGCTCTTTTCCAGACCACCTCGAGTAGACCCCGGAGCCACCCGTGAAGCGGACCTATCAGCCGAGTCGTTTGGTGCGCAAGCGCCGCCACGGCTACCGCGCGCGCATGGCCACCAAGAACGGCCAGAAGGTCATCCAGCGCCGCCGCGCCAAGGGCCGCAAGCGCCTGTCGGCCTGATCGTGTCGGACGCGCCCGCCCCCGCGGGGGCGGGCGCTCCCGCGAAGCCTGAGCCTCCCAAGCTCCGCCGGCTGCTGAAGCGGGCGGAGTTTCTGCATGTGGCCGCCGGGATCAGCGCCGCCCGCGGCGCTGTGGTCGTGCAGTCCCGCGAGGCGCAGGCGCCCACGCCGCCCGACGCTTTGGCGGTCGGCTTCACCGCCACGCGCAAGATCGGCGGCGCCGTGGTCCGCAACCGCGCCAAGCGCCGGTTGCGCGAGGCGGCCCGCGCGCTCCTGCCCCTTCACGGCCAAGTCGGTCGCGCCTACGTGTTCGTGGCGCGAGCGGGCACGCCTTCCCGCCCCTGGGAGCGGCTGCTAGACGACGTGCGACAAGCCCTCCAGGCGCTGGAGGCCGGCGGCGACACGCGCCGCCCGCCGCCCCGCGACAGGCGCCCCCGCTCCTCCGGTCCGAAACCGTCCCATGGATAAAGAGTCCTCGCGCAACACGATCGCCTTCGCGGTGATCGCGATGGCGGTGCTGCTGGCCTACCAGCTTCTCATCCTCGGGCCCGCCGACAAGCGTCGCGCCGCCGAGCGCGCGCGCCAGACGTCGGTGGCGGCGCAGTCGAACTCGCCCCAGCTCGCGCCGCCCGGCGCGCCCGTGCTGATCAGCCGCGAGGCCGCGGTCGCGCAGAGCCCGCGGCTGCCCGTGCGCACGCCCTCGCTCACGGGCTCGGTCTCGCTGCGCGGCGCGCGGATCGACGACCTCTACATCACGCGCCATACGGCGACCGCGGACCCGAAGTCCGGCCCGGTGGAGCTGTTCCGGCCCGAGGGCGCCAAGCAGGCCTACTTCGCCGACTTCGGCTGGTCGGGCGCGCCCGGCCTGCCGACCGGCGCGACCCTGTGGACCAAGACCGCGGGCGACGTGCTGGCCCCCGGCAAGCCGGTGACGCTCACCTTCGACAACGGCGCGGGCCTTCTCTTCACGCGCACGGTCGCGGTGGACGACCGCTATATGTTCACCGTCGCCGACACGGTGGAGAACCACGGCGCGGCGCCCGTGAAGCTGGCCCCCTACGCCAGCGTGCAGCGACAGGGCCGGCCGCAGCCGACCGTCGGCATCTTCGAGGGCGCGATCGGGGTGGCCGGCGGCGTGCTCCAGCTCGCCGACTTCAAGCAGATGAAGGAGAAGCCGCCCGTCCAGGTCGGCGCGACCGGCGGCTGGTTCGGCCTGACCGACAAGTACTGGCTGGCGGCCGTGATCCCCGCCCAGAGCGAGGCGGTGCGCGCCAACTACCGCGATACGCCCGTGGGCGACGTGGACGTGTACGAGGCCAACTTCGTCGGCCCGGTGCGCGAGCTCGCGCCGGGCGCCAGGACCGTCGAGGAGCGCCGCCTGTTCGCCGGCGCCAAGGAGGCGGCGACGCTGACCGCCTACGAGAAGGCGCTCGGTCTGCCCAAGTTCTCCGACGCCATCGACTGGGGCCGGTTGTGGTTCCTGACGCGGCCCATCTTCGCGCTCCTGACCACCTTCCAGGGCTGGACCGGCTCGATCGGGATCGCGATCCTGATGCTGACGGTGGTTCGAGTGATCCTGACCTTCCCGCTCTACAACCGCTCCTTCGCCAGCCAGGCCGAGATGCGCAAGCTGCTGCCCGAGGTGAACGCCATCAAGGCGCGCTTCCCGGACGATGCGCCCAAGCAGCAGCAGGCCACCATGGCGCTGTACAAGGAGCGCAAGGTGAACCCGCTGGCCGGCTGCCTGCCGGCGCTGGTGCCGATCCCGGTGTTCTTCGCGCTGTCGAAGGTGT
>CAXTAO010000040.1:0-13349 GCA_964242625.1 uncultured Caulobacteraceae bacterium
TTCCAGAAGATCGACGTCAACGAGCCGACGCTCGACGACACCATCGAGATCCTCAAGGGGCTGAAGACTTACTACGAGGACTTCCACCACCTCAAGTACACCGACGCGGCGATCAAGACCGCCGTCGAGCTGTCGGCCAAGTACATCACCGACCGCAAGCTGCCCGACAAGGCGATCGACGTGATTGACGAGGCGGGCGCCAGCCAGATGCTGCTGGCTGAGGGTGATCGCAAGCAGACCATCGACCAGCCGGAGATCGAAGCGGTGGTCGCCAAGATGGCGCGCATCCCGGCCAAGTCGGTCTCGGCTTCCGACACCGAGCAGCTGAAGAACCTCGAGGAA
Organism: uncultured Caulobacteraceae bacterium; assembly: GCA_964242625.1. Taxonomy (GTDB): domain Bacteria; phylum Pseudomonadota; class Alphaproteobacteria; order Caulobacterales; family Caulobacteraceae; genus JASLDZ01. The sequence continues at coordinate 343 of CAXTAO010000040.1, forward strand.
GACCTCAAGCGCGCGGTCTACGGGCAGGACGAGGCGATCCACGCGCTCTCGGCGGCGATGAAGCTCAGCCGCGCGGGCCTGCGCGAGGGGCAGAAGCCGATCGGCTCCTACCTGTTCTCGGGGCCCACGGGCGTCGGCAAGACCGAGGTGGCGCGCCAGTTGGCCTCCACCCTCGGCATCCAGCTGCTGCGCTTCGACATGAGCGAGTACATGGAGCGCCACACCGTCTCGCGGCTGATCGGCGCGCCCCCGGGCTACGTCGGCCACGACCAGGGCGGCCAGCTGACCGACGCGGTCGACCAGCACAAGCACGCCGTCGTCCTGCTCGACGAGATCGAGAAGGCCCACCAGGACGTGTTCAACATCCTCCTGCAGGTGATGGACCACGGCACGCTGACCGACTCGAATGGCAAGAAGGTTGACTTCCGCAACGTGGTCTTGATCATGACCACCAACGCGGGTGCTTCCGACAACAACAAGAACGGCATCGGCTTCGGCCGGGGCCGTGTCGGGGATGCTGACGAGGCGGCGATCCAGCGGCTGTTTACGCCCGAGTTCCGCAACCGACTGGATGCGATCGTGACCTTTAAGGCGCTGGCCCCCGAGACCATCCGTCACGTGGTGCAGAAGTTCGTCATCCAGCTCGAGGCGCAGCTCGCCGACCGCAACGTCACGATCGAGATCACCGACGAGGCGTCCGACTGGCTGGCCAAGAACGGCTATGACGAGCTCTACGGCGCGCGCCCGCTGGCGCGGGTGATCCAGGAGAACGTCAAGAAGCCCTTGGCCGATGAGATCCTGTTCGGCCGGCTGGCGGGCGGTGGCCACGTCAAGGTCAAGCTTGAGGACGGCAAGATCGGCTTCGACATCGAGAGCCTCTCCGGCGAGACCCGGCCCGGCGAGATCGAGGTGCATCCCGACACCGATCTCTCGGCCGGGGCAGGGGACGGCGGCGAGCCCGTTCTTGTCTGAGCTGGGCGGAGGCGGTCCCCGGATCGCCTCCGCTCAGCCGATCGCGTCGGCGATGCTGCGGGCTATCGCCGCGAGTTCATCCGGGTCGGCCGGGCCGCCCGACCCGTGCCGCCCCAGCGGCTCCCCCGCGTAACGCGGGATGATGTGGACGTGCAGGTGGAACACGGTCTGGCCGGCCTCCGCCCCGTTGAACTGAGTGACTACGATGCCGTCGGGCCGGAGCGCCGCGTGCACGCCCTTCGCCACGCGCTGGACCGCGAGCGCCAGCGCGGTCAGGTGCTCGGGATCGACGTCTAGGAGGTTGCGGGCGCGCGAGCCCTTGCTGATCACCAGCACGTGCCCTCGCGCCTGGGGGAACACGTCCATGAAGGCCAACACCTCCGCATTTTCGAACACCTTCGCCGCGGGAAGCTCGCCCCGCAGCACGCGGGCGAAGACGTTCTGAGGGTCGTAGTCGCCGTCGAGGCTCATGCGGCTCGGCGCTCCCCGGCGTTGGGCTCTTCGGCATAGGGTTTGCCGTCGCTCGAAAGCAGGACCGCGATCGGCCGCGTGCCGCGGAACTCGGCCAGGACCGCCATCATCACGACGGTGAGCGGGGTGGAGAGGAACGCCCCCGTCACTCCCCAGAGCAGGCCCCAGAACGTCAGCGCGAGAAGGATCACGATCGGGTCGAGGTTCAGGCTCTTCCCCTGCATCCGGGGCTGCACAACGTGGCTGACGATGAAGTGCGTGGCCTCCAGCCCCGCCACCAGCACGACCACGCGCCATACACCGTCGAGCTCGACCAGGCCGAACAGCGGCGGCAGGAGCACGCCGATGGCGGCCCCGATCGCGGGAATGTAGTTGGCCAGGAAAATTATGAACGACCAAAATAGGATATGGGACAATCCTACCGCGGCCATCATGGCGGCGGAGACTCCCGCGATCAGTAGCCCGACCACCGTCTGCACCCAGATGTAGCTCTCGACGCCCCGGCGGATGCGCTCGAACACGCGCGCAGCCTCGCGCGCAGAGCCCTCCTCGGCGAAGAGCGCGCTGCGCTTGGCGGTGAAGCCCCGGCGCGAGGCGAGGAGGAAACCGAGGTAGATCAACGTGAAGACGGCGACCTCTCCACCCTTGCGCAAGCCGCCGGCGATCTTGCCGACATAGGTGGCGGGGTTGATCTCGTCGAAGAGGTCGTCGAGCGTGGGCGGCGTCTGCACGCCGACGGCCTGCGCGCCCTGCTTGAGGAGCGCGTCCAGCCGGTCGTGGTAGGACCGGCTCTGCCCGGCGAACTGGCCGCCGTTGACCGCCACCAAGGCGATGGCCAGGGCGAAAACCGCGACGATGGAGACGACCGCGGCCGTCAGCGCCGCCCAACGGGGCAAGGCGGGCAGTCGCGCCTCGATCCACCGCGTCATGCCGTCGATCATCAGAAGCAGGAAGATCGCGAGCACGAGCGGCGTCAGGATCTCGCGCATCGCCCAGAGCGCGAAGCCGCCGAGGATGACGGCGATCACCGCTATTCCCGAGCGCAGGCCCGGCAGGGCGGGACGGGTCGCGGGCGCGGCGTCGGTCAAGGACGTCCTCTCCAAACGCCGCGGCGACGGCTTCGCGCCCAGTTACACTGCGTGCGCGCCCGCGTCGTCAATCGCCCTGGCGGAACGGGGAGTACTCGGCCGCTAGTTGGTCCATCTCTTGCTGCACGGCCTCGCGTTCGCTGTCGAGGAAGCGCGCCACAGGCTCGCGCAGCCGTGGGTCGGCGATCCAGTGGGCGGAGTAGACGGGGGAGGGCAGGTAGCCCCGCGCGATCTTGTGCTCGCCCTGGGCGCCCGCCTCCACCCGCCGCAGGCCGCGCACGATCGCCTGCTCTATCGCCTGATAGTAGCAGAGCTCGAAGTGGAGGAATGGCACATCCTCCACCGCGCCCCAGTTGCGGCCGTAGAGCGTGTCGTCGCCCATCAGGTTGAGCGCACCCGCGATCCAGCGCCCGCCGCGGCGCGCCATGATCAGAAGCACGCGGTCGGCCATGCGCTCGGACAGGAGCGAGAAGAACCGCCGGTTGAGATAAGGGCGGCCCCACTTGCGCGAGCCTGTGTCCATGTAGAAGCCGAAGAAGGCGTCCCAGTGCTCTTCCTGGAGATCGCCGCCGGTCAGCGCCACGATCTCGAGGCCCGCATGCGCGTCGCGACGCTCGCGCCGGATCGTCTTGCGGCGGTTGGAGGACAGGGCGGCCAGGAAGTCGTCGAACGACGCGTAGCCCGCGTTCTCCCAGTGGTACTGCTGGTCCTGGCGCAGGAGGTAGCCGGCCTCGCCGAGCCGCCGCCATTGCGCCTCCTCCACGAAGGTGACGTGGAGCGATGAGGCGTCCATGCGCTCGCACACGGCCACAGCACCTCGCGCCAGCACGTCGAACGCCGCCCCGCGATCGGGGCCCGGCCGCACGAGGAGCCGCGGCCCGGTCACCGGCGAGAAGGGGGCGGCGCACTGCAGCTTGGGGTAGTAGGCGCCGCCCGCCTGCTGGTAGGCGCGCGCCCAGGCATGGTCGAAGACGTACTCGCCCTGGCTGTGGCTCTTCAGGTAGAGCGGCATGACGCCGGCCACAGCGCCGGCGTCGTCCTCGACGGTGAGGTGGGTGGGCGTCCAGCCCGTGCGACCGCCGACGCAGCCGCTCTCCTCCAGCGCGCTCAGGAAGTCGTACGATATGAACGGATTGCCGGCGTAATCTGCCGCTCCGGCGCAAGCGTCCCACGCGTCGCGGCCGACGCCCGCGATCTCCGGGACGAGGCTGACCGCCGGCTTGACGCTCATGCGGTCCGCCCTGTGGCGGTCACGCCAGCTCCACCACCGCATCGACTTCGACCGCCACGTTGAGGGGCAGGCGGTAGACGCCGACCGCCGAGCGCGCATGGCGCCCCGCATCGCCGAACACCTCGACCATCAGGTCCGAGCAGCCGTTCATCACCTGCGGGATGTCGAAGAAGGTCGGCCCCGCCTGGACGAAGCCGCCCAGCCGCACGATGCGGCTCACCCGCGCGAAGTCGCCGCCGCACGCCGCGCGGATCTGCGCGAGGAGGTTGACGCCGCAGAGGCGCGCGGCGGCCTGCGCCCGCGCGAGGTCGACGTCCTCGCCGACCACGCCCTTCACGCCGCCGTTCGCATTTAACGAGATCTGGCCGGACACGTACAAAAGCCCGTGCGCGATCACGTACGGCACGTAGTTGGCCACGGGCGCGATGGGCTCTGGCAGGGTAATGCCGAGTTCGGCCAGGCGAGTGTCGGCGCGGTTCATGCGGGGCCCTGGGCGCGGAACGGACCCGGGCTCTAGCTCGGCGGGCGTACGGCGCGCAACGCCCGACCGAGGTGCAGGGCTGCTGGGCCCATCGTCAGAGTTTCCGGGTTGACCACCAGGGGCCGAACGGGCGTGCTCGCCCGGCCGGATCGCCCCCGGCGACGCCGGAGGCTGTCCTGACCCAACCCGCCCTTCTGGCGGCCTCGCCGCGTCTGCGCCTTCGCTGGGCGCGTCGCCGCACGGCCACGCCGGGGCTTGCGCCGACCTTGGGCGTCACGGTCGCGGTGCTGTCGCTGGTGGTGCTCGCGCCCCTGTCGGCGCTGGCGCTGCGGGCGCTGTCCATCAGCCCCGCCGAGTTTGCCGCCAAGGCGTTCAGCGCGCGCGCGCTCCACGCTTACGCACTTTCGTTCGGCGCGGCCCTGGCGGCGGCGGCGATCAACGCGGTGTTCGGCCTGCTTGCCGCCTGGGCGCTCGTGCGCTGGCGGTTGCCGGGCCGGCGGTGGCTGGACGCCCTGATCGATCTGCCGTTCGCCCTGCCGACCGCGGTGGCGGGCGTTTCGCTCGCCGCGCTCTGGAGCCGCAACGGCTGGATTGGGTCGGTGCTGGCGCACGCCGGAGTGCAGGCGGCCTATACGCCGGTGGGCGTGGGCATAGCGCTCGTCTTCATCGGCCTGCCCTTCGTGGTGCGCTCCGTCGAGCCCGTGCTGCGCGACCTCACCCTCGACGTCGAGGAGGCGGCCGCGAGCCTCGGCGCCGGGCGGCTACAGGTGCTGGGGCGGGTGGTCCTGCCGAGCCTCCTGCCGGCCTGGCTCACGGGCGCGACGCTGGCCTTCGCCCGCGGGGTGGGGGAGTACGGCTCGGTGATCTTTATCGCCGGCAACATGCCCTACCGCTCGGAAATCGCGCCGCTCCTGATCACCGTCCAGCTGGAGCAATTCGACTACGCGGGCGCGGCGGCGATCGCGCTTGTGATGCTGGTGGGCTCGCTGGCGCTCCTGCTCCTGGTCAACGGCGTCCAGGGCTGGGCGCGGGAGGCTTCGCGGTGAGCGCGCGGAGGCCGACCTCGACGGACGATCCCGCCTGGCTCAAGGCTGTCGGCGCGGGCGTGGTGCTGACCTATCTCGCCATCTTCCTGATCCTGCCGCTCGCGCAGGTCTTCGCAGGCGCCTTCGCGAAGGGGGTCGGCCCGTTCTGGGCGGCGGTTACGGAACCCGACGCGCTGGCCGCCGCACGACTGACCCTCCTCGTCGCCGCCTTGACGGTGCCGGCCAACGTCGTTTTCGGCCTGTGCGCCAGCTGGGCGGTCACCAAGCACCGTTTCCCCGGCCGCGGCCTCCTGGTCAGCCTGATCGACCTGCCCTTCGCGGTGTCGCCCGTCGTGGCCGGCCTCATCTACGTGCTCGTGTTCGGACTGCAGGGCTGGCTCGGGCCGTGGCTCGAGGCGCACGGCGTCAAGGTCATCTTCGCGGTCCCCGGCATCGTGCTGGCGACCCTGTTCGTGACCTTCCCCTATGTCGCGCGCGAGCTGATCCCGGTGATGGAGGCGCAGGGGTCGGATGAGGAGGAGGCGGCCGCGAGCCTCGGCGCGGGCGGATTGCAGACCTTCTGGCGGGTGACCCTGCCCAACGTGCGCTGGGGGCTGCTCTACGGCGTGCTTCTCTGCAACGCGCGCGCCATGGGCGAGTTCGGCGCTGTGTCGGTGGTGTCGGGCCATATCCGCGGGCGCACCAACACCCTGCCGCTGCACGTGGAGGTGCTCTACAACGAGTACGACTTCACCGGGGCGTTCGCGACGGCGGCGCTCCTCTGCCTGCTGGCGCTGGTCACCCTGGCGATCAAGACGGGGCTGGAGCTGATGCGACGCGACGAGACCGCCGCGTGAGCGGGCGCCAAACGCCTGTGGCGGTTTCGGTGCGGGAGGTGAGCAAGCGTTTCGGCCGCTTCGCCGCGCTCGACGGCGTATCGCTGGAGGTGCGCCCGGGCGAGCTCGTCGCGCTCCTCGGCCCCTCAGGATCGGGCAAGACGACGCTCCTCAGGGTCCTGGCGGGGCTGGAGGCGCCGGACGAGGGCCGGGTGCATTTCGACGGCGAGGACGTGACGGACGCCTCGGCCGCGGCGCGGCGTGTGGGCTTCGTGTTTCAGCAATACGCCCTCTTCCGGCACATGACGGTGGCCCGCAACATCAGCTTCGGGCTGGACGTGAGGCGTAGGGGCGAGCGTCCCTCCCGCGTCGAACGCGACCGGCGTGTCGCCGACCTCCTGAAGCTCGTCGAGCTCGAGGGCCTGGGTGGGCGCCGTCCGAGCCAGCTCTCGGGCGGGCAGCGCCAACGCGTGGCGCTCGCGCGCGCACTGGCGGTGGAGCCGCGCATGCTGCTCCTGGACGAGCCCTTCGGCGCGCTGGACGCGAGCGTGCGCAAGGCGCTCCGGCGCGAGCTGCGGCGGCTGCACGACCGCACCGGGTTGACCACGGTGTTCGTCACCCACGACCAGGCGGAGGCGCTGGAGCTGGCGGATCGCGTGGCCATCCTGAACCGCGGACGCATCGAGCAGGTGGCGACCCCCGGCGAGGCGCTGGCCGAGCCCGCCAGCGCCTTTGTGGCGGGCTTCGTCGGCGAGGCCAACCGCATGGCGGGGGAGGTGCGCGGCGGCCTGTTCCGGCGGGCGGAGGCGCAGCTGCCCGCTCCCGGGCTGGCTGAAGGGCCGGCGACGGCCTTCGTGCGTCCGTCGGACCTCAAGGCCGCGCCGTCGGGCGCGCCGGGCCTGTCCGCGCGCGTGCTGCGCGTGCTGGCCGACGCCGCGGGGCCGAGGCTCGAGTGCCGCGACGGCGTGGGGGGGACGTGGGAGGCGACCCCCGTCGATCCGGCCGACCCGCCCGTCGCGGGCGCGGAGGTGTTCTTGCAGCTGCGGGCCGGCCGGGTCTTCCCCGACGTCGCGGCGGGCTGAACGCCGCACGCCCGGACCGTCGGGTGACACGGGCGGGGGCTGCGGCTACACCGCGCGCGGGGCGGACAAGGCGCGTGCGGGCCGACGCCCACGCCGCGTGGATCTGGGTTTGGGACGACGACGCCTCGCCGCCGCCTGCTCCGCCGCCGCGATGGCGGCCGCGCTCGCCCCATCCGCCATGGCGGCCGTCCGCAAGGCCGAGGTGCGCGGCGTCACGGACAGGGGGCTGGCCGCCGCCCTGGTGCGCGCCGTGGGCGACGAACGCCGCCCGCCCGACACCCGGCTCGAAGCGCGCCGGCGCGCGCAGGACGCCGCGGAGAGCGCTACAGCCCTCCTGCGCTCGGAAGGGTACTACGACGCGGTGGTGACCCCCGAAGCGCCGGCGGACGGCAAGCCGCGCGCGGTGATCACCGTCGCGGCCGGTCCGCGGACGACGCTGGAGGCCGCCGCCATCACCTACGAGGGCGCCGCGCCCGACGCCGAGGCGCAGGCCGCGGCCGCCGCCGCCCTGGCGCTCGCGCCCGGGGCCCCGGCGCTCGCGGCGGAGGTGATCTCGGCGGAGGGTCGCGCGGTCGCCGCGCTCGCCGAGCACGGATACGCCGACGCGGTCGCGCGCCCCCGCAAGGTGGTGGTCGATCACGCCACGCACGGCATGGCCCCCACCTACGTGATCGCCGCGGGCGCACGCGTCCGGTTAGACGGGCTGAAGATCTCCAGCACGGGGCGCACCGACCTCGCGTGGGTGCGCGGGCTCCGCCCATGGCGTTCCGGTGCGACCTATCGCCCGGGCGAGGTGGCCGAACTCGAGCGACGCCTCACCGACACCCAGGCCTACGACACTGTCGCCGTCGCGCTCAGCCCGGTTTCGGACACCACCTCCGACGGCCTGCGGCCGGTGGTGGTGAGTCTGGCCGACCGTCGCAGCCGCGCCTTCGACCTTTCCGCCGGCTATTCGACCAGCGAAGGCGCCGACTTCGACGTCTTCTACCATCGCTATAACCAGCTGCGGCGGGGCGACACCCTGACGCTGGAGGCTCGCTTGGCCGAGCTGGACAGCCGCGTCGGCGGCGAGCTCGCGCTGCCGCACTTTCTGACGCCGGGGCAGACGCTGACCCCCAGCCTGTACGCCTTCCACACGGTGACCGACGCCTATGACGAAACGGGCGCGGTGGTCGGCGTCGACCTTACCCAGCGGTTCGGCACGACGTCGTTCCTGACGCGCGGCGTGTCGCTGACCGACAGCCGCGTCAAGGACAAGGAACTGGGCGGCCTCAACCTCGTCGCCCTGCGCCTGATCGGGGCCTTTTCGTTCGACCGCACCGACAACGCGCTCGATCCCCACCGCGGCTACAAGGCCGACCTGCGGGTCGTGCCCACCTTCCTGACCGGCGACGAGGACCGCATCTATGCGCGCATGGTGGCCCAGGCGTCGGGGTACCTCGGCCTGGGGGCGGCCGCCAACGACGTGATCGCCGTGCGGGGGCGCGTCGGCTCCATCGTCGGCGCGGGCAGCGTGACGGTTAATGCGCCGCCGCCCTCGGGCGTGCGCGTCGATCCCGGCGTGCCGGCGCAGGACCGCTTCTTCGCCGGCGGCGGCGGCTCGGTGCGGGGCTACGAGTACCAGGGCGTGGGCCCGTTCTATCCCGACGGCACGCCGCGCGGCGGGCTGTCGCTGGTCGAGACCTCGATCGAGTGGCGCCACCGCTTCGGTACCTCGCCCATCGGCGCGGTGGTCTTCATCGACGGCGGCTCGGTGGGCGACGGCGCCGCGCCCACCCTCAGCCGGTTCGAGACGGCGGTGGGGATCGGCGCGCGGTACAGCCTGGGCTTCGCGCCCGTGCGCGCCGACTTCGCCATCCCGCTGCAGCGTCCGCAAGCCTCCAGCCAGCAGCCGTTCCAGATCTACCTCTCCATAGGCCAAAGCTTTTGACCGACGCCGCCGTCCAGACGGGAGGCGAAGCGCCGGCTCCGAAGCCGCGCCCATCAGAGCGCGTCGGGCGTCGCGTGGCCGTCGGCGTGGCCACGGCGCTCCTGCTCATGGTCGCCGTTCTCGCGGCGGCGCGCTTCGGCGCGGCGACCAACCCCGGGCGCGCGTTGATCGTGCGGTTGGTGGACGGCCTGAGCCTCGGGCCCGTCGGTCGGCTGCGCGTAGACGGGCTGACCGGCGACGTCTTCACCCGCTTCGGCGTGCGCGGCCTCCGCATCGTCGACCGTCGCGGCGTGTGGCTGGAGGCGCGCGACCTCGAACTCGCCTGGCGGCCGCTCGAGCTTCTGAACCGCCGCGTGCACGCCGACCGACTGCGGGCGGGGGACCTCGTCGTGCTGCGCCGGCCGGAGGTCGAGGCGCGGCCCAAGCGCCCGCCGAGCGAGGGCCCCGTCTCCATCGCCGTCGACGACCTGGCCGGTCGCATCGAGACGCGCCCGGCGCTCTCCAACGTGCCGGGCGACTGGAGCGTGGCCGGGCGCTTCGACTACTCGCGCGCGGGCCGGGCGACGGGCCGCATCCGCGCCGACAGCCGGCTGCATGCGGGCGACGGCGTGCGGCTCGCCTTCGTCTTCGGAGACCGCAAGCTGCACCTCGACGGCGCGGCGGTGGAGGGGCGCGGCGGGGCGCTGGCCGGCGCGATCGGCTTGCCCAGCGACCGGCGCTTCACCGTCGAGGCCCACGCCGACGGCGACGACGCGGGCGGAACGTTTCACTTCGACGCGCGCTCCGGCGACGCTCAGCCGGCGAGCGCCGAGGGCCGCTGGACGCCGGAAGGCGGCCGACTCGACGCCCAGGTGAAGCTCTCCGCCTCGCGCCTCACCCAATGGTTCGCCCAGCGCGTCGGCCCGCAGGTGCGGCTGCAGGTGGGCGGTCGGCGTCGGCCCGACGGCCTGTTCGACCTGGAGGCGAGCGCAGTGGGCGACGCCGCCCGCGCGACGGCCGCGGGGCCCGTCGACGTCAAGGCGCGCACGACCTCCGGCCTGCGGCTCGACGTAGCGGTGGATCGCTTCGGCGACTGGCTGAAGGAGGTCGACCTCGGCCCGACCCGCGCGCGGGGCGTGCTCGTCGGCGGGGCGGATCGCTTCAGCTTCAAGGGGACGCTCGCGGGCGACCGGTTCCGCCAGAACGACTACCTCCTGGCCCACGCCGAGGGCCCGGCCGAGCTCTCCCACGCCCGTCGGGAGTGGAGCTGGTCGGCGGCGCTGGCGGGCACGGGCGGGGGCGGGACGGGTCCGCTCCTGCCGCTCCTGGGCGCGCGCCCCACGGTACGGACGGAGGGCGGCCTCCTCGCCGACAACCGCTGGCTCGTGCGCGAACTGCACCTCGTGGGCGCCAACCTGCGGCTCGACGGCACCGGCGCGAAGGGTATCCTCGGTGGCCTGGGCTTCAAGGGCGCGCTGAGGGTGCTCAGCCTCGCGGGCGTCCACCCGGGCGCCCACGGCGCGCTGCAAGCCGACTGGACGATGGACCAGGCGCGCGGCGAGCGCGCCCTGCGCTTCACCGCCACTGGGCGCGGAGACGGGTCCGCCTTCGGTGTGCCGGAGCTGGACCGGCTCCTCGGCCCGACGCCCCGTCTCGTCGGCCAGGCGGTGTTCCTCGACGGGGCGTTCCAGGTAAGCCGCGCCGAGCTGACGGGCGCCAAGGCGCAGGCGAGCGCCCACGGCGTTTTGGGTCGTGGGAGCACGCTCGACTTCGGCCTCGACTGGCGGGCGGAGGGCCCCTTCGCCGCCGGTCCCGTCGAGGTGGCGGGACAGGCGCACGGCGCGGGACGGATCACGGGCACGGCCTCCGCCCCCCGCGCGGACCTGCAGGCCGAGCTCAATTCCCTAGACTTCGGCAAGCTGGTGATCGCGCCCGCGCACCTCCAGCTCGCCTTCGCCAAAGCCGGCGACGAACTGGCGGGCGAGGCGACGCTCACCGGGCCGTCGACGCAGGGCCCGGCCCGAGCGCACACGCGCTTCCGCTTCGTGCCACGCGGCCTCGACCTGAACGAGCTCGCGGCGGAGGCGGGCGGCGTGCGCCTCGCCGGTTCGCTCGCCCTGCGCGACGGGGAGCCCTCGGCCGCCGACCTGCAGTTCGCGGCGGGACCGGGCGCCTTTCTGAGCTCGGGACGGCTGGCCGGCCACGCGCGGATATCCGCGCGCCCGGGCGCGAGCGCCATGGCCGACCTGCAGCTTCAGGGCGCGGACCTCTCCATGCCGGGGCAGACCACGCGCGTAAAGACGCTCCAGCTCGCCGCTACGGGACCGCTCGACCGACTGCCGCTGCGCCTCACGTTCGCCGCCGATCAGCCGGTGGAGGCGAGCTTCGCAGGCGCGGGCGTGCTGTCCGAAACCGGCCGCGGCGCGGCGGCTGCGCGTGAACTCACCCTGTCGGGGGCGGGCCGCCTGCGCGGCGCCGAGTACCGCACGCTCGAACCCGCGCACCTGCGCTTCGGGCCGGACGGCCGAGGCGTCAGCCTGAGGCTCGCGGCGGCCGGCGGCCGTGTCTCGATCGACGGCCGACAGACGGCGGAGGGCGCGCTGCACGGCGAGGCTCAGGCTGCGGGGGTCTCGATCGCCTCGGTGGTCGACGACTACGTCGGCGTGTTGAACGCGCGGGCGGTGCTCGACGGCCGCGGCGCGCAGCTCTCCGGCCGGCTCGACGCCCAGCTCGCCGACGCGCGCAGCCGCGACGCTCCCGCCACCCTCGCGCTGAACGGGGCGTTGCACGCCACCCTCGCGGGCGGACGCATCGGCCTGCAGGCGCAGGCCTCCAACGCCCAGGGCCTGCGGGCCGAGGCGCGGGCCGACCTGCCGGCCGAGGCGACCGCCGACCCCTTCCGCATCGCGGTGGACCGCACACGCCCTATTGGGGGCGCGTTCTCCGCCGACGGCGAACTCAAGCCGCTGTGGGACCTCCTGGCCGGCGGCGACCGCTCGCTGTCCGGCCGGGTGACCGCGCGGGGCCAGCTGGCGGGCACGCTCAACGCCCCCAAGCCGACGGGGACGGTGGCCATCTCCGGCGGGCGCTTCGTCGACGCCGCGACGGGACTGACGCTCGACAAGCTCGACGCCCAGGCCGAGGTCGGCCGCGACCGCGTCACGGTGAACCGCTTCTCGGCGGTCGACGGCCGCACGGGCTCGCTGTCCGGGCAGGGCGTGGTGAGCTTGGCGACCGACGGCGCGTCCTCATTCCAGATCGCGCTGACGCGCTTCCAGCTGATCGACAACGACCTCGGCCGGGCGACGGCCAGCGGCCCGGTGACGGTGGTCCGCGACGCCCAGGGGCGGGCGCGCGTCGTGGGCCGGCTCACCATCGACCGCGCCGACATCACCACCAAGACGCCCACGCCGACGGGCGTCGTCCCCATGGACGTGGTCGAGATCAACCTGCCGGTGCGACCCGGCGCCGCCGCCCGGGCGCCCCGACCCGCGACGGCGGGTCTCGTCGGGCTGGACGTGGCGATCCGCGCGCCCCGCGGCGTGTTCGTTCGGGGCAAGGGCGTGGACGCCGAACTCAGCCTCGACGCCCACGTGGGCGGCACCACCGCCGCGCCCCAGCTCACGGGCACGGCGCGCATCGTGCGCGGCTCCTACGACTTCTCGGGCAAGCGCTTCGACCTCGACGAGAACGGCGTGGTGCGGCTCGCCACGAAGCCCGAGGACATCCGCCTCGACCTCAAGGCCGTGCGCGACGACCCGGCGCTGGACGCGACCGTCCTGATCCACGGCACCGCCGCACGGCCGGAGATCACGCTCTCCTCGGTGCCGGTGCTGCCGCAGGACGAGATCCTCTCTCGCGTGCTGTTCGGCGTCTCGGCCTCGCAGCTGTCGCCCTTCGAGGCGGCGCAGC
>CAXTAO010000041.1:0-13179 GCA_964242625.1 uncultured Caulobacteraceae bacterium
TGACCCGCCCTGCGCGCGACGGCTGTTTCGGAGGGGTCGGGACGCGGGGCGTCCCGTAGTTGAAGTTCGACTTAGGCCTGCGGCCCGCGTCGAACACAGGGCTGGTGCTTGCCACAGCCCGCCATCGGCGGGCGGCTCTCTCTGGAGCAACCAAGCCGCTCGGGCTCAACGGTCGCTGCGACCTCCACCCTCACAGGTGAAGCCCTGTGTTCGACCCGCCGGAGGCGTTGTCGAACTAAGGAGGGACGCCCCGCGTCCCGACGCCCATGCGTCAGCCGTCGCGCGCAGGGCGGGTCAAGGGCGAAGCGCAGCGGAGAGCGAAGCGTCCCTTGACGCGACCGAGCACGGCGGCCCCTCCGCGCTCACAGAACAAAGCGCCATAACGCGGCCGCACGTGCGCAGCGCCCACCGAAGGCGGACACCTCCGCCCACAACCGGCAGGTGCCTACCCGCCCATCCCCCGCGCGTCCATCAGCACCCCCAGCGCCCGCGCCAGCACCGCCGGCAGCTCCCGCCGCGGCGTCACCTCGTCGATCATTCCCTTGTCGCGAAGGTACTCCGCGCGCTGGAAGCCCGCGGGCAGCTTTTCGCGGATGGTCTGCTCGATCACGCGGGGGCCGGCGAAGCCGATCAGCGCGCCCGGCTCGGCCAGGTGCACGTCGCCCAGCATGGCGTAGGAGGCGGTGACGCCGCCCGTGGTCGGGTCGGTCAGCACCACGACGTAGGGCAGGCGCTCGGCCTTGAGCTCCTGGATGGCCAGGGTCGTGCGGGCCATCTGCATCAGCGACAGCGCGCCCTCCTGCATGCGTGCCCCACCCGCGGCGGTGAAGGCCACCAGCGGCGCCTCGCGCTCCACCGCGGCGCGGGCGGCGGCGATGAAGCCCTCCCCCGCCGCCATCCCGAGCGAGCCGCCCATGAACGCGAAGTCCTGCACGAGCACCACCGCCGGCCGGCCGCCGATCGCGCCGACGCCGATCGCCATGGCGTCGGGCGCGCCCGTCGCCTCGCGCGCGGCGAGGAGCCGCTCGGGATAGGGCTTGCCGTCGGAGAAGCCGAGCGGGTCCTCGACCACCGCGGGGGTGGGCAGGGCCTCGAAGCGGCCGTCGTCGAAGGTATGGCGGAAGCGCACGGCGGGGCCGATCCGCAGGTGCCGGCCCGACGGCGTCACCCACTGGGCCGCCTCCAGGTCGGCGCGGAACAGCATCTCTCCGCTGTCGGGATCCTTGATCCACAGGTTTTCGGGCGAGTCGCCCTGACGGCGGCGCGCCCGCACGCCTGGCGCGAAGCGGCTGAGCCAGCCCGGGCGGCGCGCGGGCTGGCCGCGGTCGGCCGAGTCTTCGGTGGGGGGCGTGGCGGCGGGGTCGCTCACGCCGCCGCCTCCGCGCGCCCGCGCGCGCCGCGCACCGCCGCGGCGAGCTCGCCCGCCCTGGCCAGCACGGCGGCGATCGCGTCTCCCCCCTCCGCTTCGGCGCGCGCGATCTCGTCCACCAGCGCCGAGCCGACCACCGCGGCGTCGGCCACCCGCGCCACGGCGGCGGCGCGCTCGGGCGTCCGGATGCCGAAGCCCACCGCGACCGGCAGCCCCGTCGCCGCGCGCACCCGGGCGACGGCGGGGGCGACCGCCTCGGCGTCGGCCTCCTTGGTCCCGGTCACGCCGGCGACCGACACGTAGTAGACGAAGCCGGAGGAGCGTTGCGCGACGACCCGCAGCCGCGCGTCGTCGGTGGTCGGAGCGGTGAGGCGGATCAGGCTGACGTCCACGGGCTCCAGCACGTCGTGCAGCGGGTCGGCCTCCTCCGGCGGGCAGTCGACCACGATCAGCCCGTCCACCCCGGCGCCCGCCGCGTCGCGCGCGAAGGCGGCGAGCCCGTAGGCCAAGAGCGGGTTGAGGTAGCCCATCAGCACGACGGGGGTGGCCTCGTCCCGCGCCCGGAAGGCGCGCACCATCTCCAGCGTCGAGCGCAGGGTGGTGAAGGCGGCGAGGGAGCGCTGGGCGGCGCGCTGGATGGGCACGCCTTCCGCCATGGGGTCGCTGAAGGGGAACCCCAGCTCCACGATGTCGGCCCCGGCGGCGGGCAGGCCGTCCAGGATCGCCTGCGAGCGCGCCCGGTCGGGATCGCCCGCCATGACATAGGCCACGAAGGCGGCGCGGCCCTCGCGCGCGAGCTCGGCGAAGCGCGCCTGGAGCCGGTTCACGCGTGGGGCTCGACGGCGGCGGGACCCTGCAGGCGAGCATCTAGATGGTCGGCGATGGCGAAGATGTCCTTGTCGCCGCGGCCGCAGAGATTCATCACGATCGCGCCGCCCTCGCCCACCTCCCGCGCGATCTCGCCGATGCGGGCGAGCGCATGGGCGGGCTCGAGCGCGGGGAGGATGCCCTCCAGCCGCGCGCAGAGCTGGAAGGCGTCCAGCGCCTCCGCATCGGTGGCGGAGCGGTACTCGGCGCGGCCCGTGTCCTTCAGCCAGGCGTGCTCGGGGCCGACGCCGGGGTAGTCGAGCCCGGCCGAGATCGAGTGCGCGTCGGTGATCTGGCCGTCGGCGTCCTGCAGGAGGTAGGTGCGGTTGCCGTGCAAGACGCCCGGGCGTCCGCCCGTCATCGAGGCGGCGTGCTTGTCGGTGGCGAGGCCGTGGCCCGCCGCCTCCACGCCGATCAGTCGCACGCCCTCGTCGTCGAGGAAGGGGTGGAAGAGGCCGATGGCGTTGGAGCCGCCGCCGATGCAGGCCACCGCCGCGTCGGGCAGGCGGCCCTCGGCCTCGAGCATCTGGGCGCGCGCCTCCCGGCCGATCACGCTCTGGAAGTCGCGCACCATGGCCGGGTAGGGGTGCGGCCCCGCGGCGGTGCCGATCAGGTAGTAGGTGTCGCCGACGTTGGAGACCCAGTCGCGCATGGCCTCGTTCATGGCGTCCTTCAGCGTGCCCGTGCCCGCCGTGACGGGCCGAACCTCCGCGCCCAGGAGCTTCATGCGAAACACGTTGGGCTGCTGACGGTCGACGTCGGTGGCGCCCATGTAGACGACGCACGGCAGACCGAAGCGGGCGCAGACGGTGGCGGTGGCCACGCCGTGCTGGCCGGCGCCGGTCTCCGCGATGATCCGCGTCTTGCCCATGCGGCGGGCGAGGAGGATCTGGCCGACGGTGTTGTTGATCTTGTGCGAGCCCGTGTGGTTCAGCTCGTCGCGTTTGAACCAGATGCGCGCGCCGCCGAAGTGCTCGGTGAGGCGCTCGGCCAGGTAGATCGGGCTCGGCCGGCCGCTGTAGTGGGTGTTGAAGCGCGCCACCTCCGCCTGGAACTCGGGGTCGACCTTGGCCTCGGCGTAGGCTCGGTCCAACTCGAGCACGAGCGGCATCAGCGTCTCGGCCACGTACCGCCCGCCGAAGTCGCCGAAGCGGCCCTGGGCGTCGGGGTAGGCGGTCCAGGTGTTGGGCTTGGCGGCGGCGTTCACGGCGAGGGAGCGGCGGGGAATGCGCCTCCGGCGAGGTCAGGCGCGGCGCACCGCCTCCAGGAAGGCCTGGATCAGGGCGCGGTCCTTAACACCCGCGCCGCGCTCCACGCCAGAGGAGACGTCCACCCGCTCCACGCCAGAGGCGGCCAGCGCCTCGCTCACGTTCCAGGGGTCGAGCCCGCCGGCGAGGAAGGCTTCACGCGCCGTCGGGGCGTCTCGCAGGATCGCCCAGTCGAAGCGCGCGCCCACCCCGCCCGGCCGGTCGGCTCCCGAGGGTGGCCGCGCGTCGAACATCAAGGCGTCGGCCGCGCCTGTGTAGGCGTCCGCCGCGCGCAGGTCGGCGGGCTCCGAGACGGGCAGCGCCTTGATCACGCGCGCGCCCGTGCGCGCCCGCGCCGCCGCGGCGCGCTCCGGCGGCTCCGCCCCGTGCAGCTGGATCCAGTCCGGCCGAAGCGTCCGCGCCACCGCGTCCAGGAGGGCGTCGTCGGGGTCGACGAGCACGCTGACCACCTCCACCCCGCGCGCCCTGGCGGCGGGCGCCAGGCGCGCGGCGGCCTCCGGCGCGAGGTGGCGGGGGCTCTTGGGGAAGGTGACGAAGCCGACCCAGCCCGCCCCGCCCGCGACCGCCGCCTCCACCGCTTCGGGGGTGGAGAGCCCGCAGATCTTCGCCTTCGCCATGAACGGGATGTACGTAGGGCGTCACGCGTCGGCAATCGCGCCGCGCTAGACGAGCCCTTTCCCGCCAGCGAGCGCCGCCCCCTCATGTTCCAGCTCCGGCCGCGGCCGACGCCCACCGTCCCCGACGATCCGCACGCCGGCCAGGTGTGGATCGACCTCCTCAACCCCGACGACGCGGCGCGCGAGAAGGCGGAGCGCGTGTGCGGCCTGCGCCTGCCCGATCGCGAGGCGCTGAGCGAGATCGAGAGCTCGAGCCGCCACTATGTGGAAGGCGAGGCGACCTACCTCTCCGCCGCCCTGCTGCACGCGGTCGACCACGACCCGCAGCTGACGCCGGTGGGGTTCATCATCACCCCCAACCACCTCGTCACCGTGCGGTTCGAGCGCATGAAGGCGTTCGAGAACGCCGAGCGGCGCCTCCACGAGCACCCGCCCTCGTCCCCGCTCGACGCCTTCACTGCCGTCCTCGAGGAGGTGATCGACCGCAAGGCGGACATCCTGGAGGGCACGGGCGCCGAGTTGGAGCGGCTGTCGCAGCTCGTCTTCCGCCGGGCCCGCCCCAAGCGGCGCAACGCCGCTTCCGACGAGATGCGCGGCGTGCTCTTGGACGTCGGGCGCGCGGGCGACGAGCTTTCCAAGATGCGTTCCTCGCTCCTGACCACTGGGCGCATCCTGAGCTACGTCAGCGACGAGACGGCCCGCCACGCCGACCGCGACCTGCGCCGGCGCCTGCACGCGGGGCTCGAAGACATCAAGTCGCTCACCGGCTATAGCGAAACGCTTCAGGGCAAGGTCGCCTTTTTGCTCGACGCGGTGCTGGGGTTCATCAACATCGACCAGAACGACGTCATCAAGGTCCTGACCGTGGTGTCGGTGGTCGGCGTGCCCCCCACCCTCATCGCGTCGATCTACGGGATGAACTTCAAGGAGATGCCTGAGCTCAACTGGCATTTGGGCTACCCCTACGCGCTCTGCCTCATCGTGGGGAGCGCCGTCCTGCCGATGGTCTGGTTCAAGCTCCGCGGCTGGTTCTAGCGAAGGTCCGCCTCGCGCCGGAACGCCCCGCAGGCGGCGAGCATGCGCGGGTGGACGTGCTCCGCGCCCTCGCCGACGCCGCGGCCGGCCTCGCGCGCGAACACCACCCGCCGAGGGTCGGCTCGCACCTCCGCGCCCGCCAGGGTGCGCTTCACCGCCGCCTCGCCGCAGAGGTCCTGCCGCAAGGAGGCGACGGCGGGTCCGCGAGGCGGGCGCTCGCCGCCGCCCGCGCAGGTGCATGCGACGGAGACGAAGGCCTGCGCCACCTCCGGCCTCGCCTCGCGCAGCCCGCTCCGCTCCACCGCGATCCGACCTTTCGCGTCGACCTCGGCCCGCACCGCCAGGCGCCGCAGTTCGGGCGAGGCCGCGGCGGGGCGGACGCCTGGGACGCCGACGCACAGCGCGCCGATGCCGGCCGCGCGGGCGCGGGCGCGGGCAAAGCGCGGGTCGGCGTTGGCGGGGTCCTCCACCCAGCCGCCTTCGCCCTCCAGAACGAGCCACTCGCGCAGGCGCGGGCGGCTCAATCGCAGGAGCGGGCGCACCAGGAAGACGCCCCGCCCCTCCGGCCAGACCGGCGAGGGTCCCCACGACCGAAGGCGTCCCAGGCCCGGCGCATCCCTCGCCCGCATCGCCTCGCCCTCCGCCAGGTCGTCGGCGGTGTGGCCGAGGAGCACGACCGGCGAGCCCAGCTCGCGCGCGGCCTCCGCCAGGAGCGTGTGGCGCGCACGGCGGGCGGCCGCGGGCAGCCCCGTCGCGGGCTTGGGGCCCTCCCAGGCGCGCTCCCGCCACGACGCGCCGGCGCGTTCGGCGGCGGCGTGGGCGAAGCGGCTCCAGTCGCGGGCCTGGAGCGAGAGCCCGTGGTCCACGGTGACGGCCGCAACCGGCCGGCCGCAGGCCCGCGCCCATTCGGTCACGAGACGCAGGAGCGCCAGGCTGTCGCTCCCGCCGGACAAGCCGACCACCAGCGGTGCTGCGCGGGGGTCGCGCACAAGCCGCCGGTCGAGTTCTGCAAACGCGGCGGCGGGGACGCGGTCCGCCGCAGGGGTCGCTGCGCGCGTCAGCCGGCCGTCGAGCATTGGGCGCGCTGGCGCGTGGCCGAGGCGCGCACCTTCACCGCGGCGGGAGCGGAGGCGGCGTAGCGGCGGCCATACTCGGCAAGCGCCTGGCAGGCGGAGGGGCCGCGGCCGAGTTGCACCAGCGCCTGGGCGAGCTTCACCGTCGCATCCGGGGCCCAGGCAGCCTTGGGCCAGCCGCGCAGCGCCTCGGCGTAGGCGCGCGCCGCGTCAGGGTAGGTTCCCCGCGCATAGAGCGACTGGCCGGCGTAGTAGCGCGCCTCAGCCGCGCGTGCGCCGGTCGGGTGCGTGGCGACATAGGCCTGGAAGCCGCCCGCCGCGGCGGCGTAGTCCCCCGCCTTGTAGGCGGCGAACGCCCCCTCGAAGCTGTCGGGCGCTGCGGCGCTCGCGGCCGGGGGCGGCGCGCCGCCGCCCAGCACGCCCGCATCCTGCGCCTGCACCTGGGCGGTCAGCGCTGCGCCGCGCGAGGGCGGGGCCGCGGAGGAAGCCACCGGCGGGCCGGCGTCGCCCACCGCGGGCGGGAGTGCAGCCGCCGCGGGCGGCGCGGAAACGGCGGCGAGTTCGCCCTCCAGCCTGGCGACGCGGTCGGCCAGCGTCTGCCGTTGCGCGGCGTCGTCGGCCTTCATCTGGTCGTTGGCGCGGCGCGCCTCGTCGAGGTCGTGACCCACGACCTCGAGCCGGCCGGTGAGGTCGCGGATCTGCCCGTCCTGCTGGTCGGCGCGCGCCTGCAGCGCGGTGACCTGTGGGTCGGGCCCTTCCGGCTTGACGATCACCGGCTGGCCCGTGTCGCGCCCCTGGAAGACGATGGCGCGCAGCTCGCGCACCTGCCGCTCCAGGTCGCGCAGCCGCCGGTCGTCCTGCGCGTGGGCCGGCGCGGCGAGGACGAGGGCCAGCGCGCCGGCGGCGAGGAGGCGGGCGGAGAGGCGGGGGTGTCGGCCGGTCATGTCGGCGGGGAGGCTCTCTGGAGGATCGTGAACGGGAGCCGAACCCCGGCCGTCGCGCGACGGCCGGGGTTCGGCTTCGGCTAGGACGCGCCGCCGGTGATGGCGGTGTGGGCGTTGCGGTTCTTGGCCAGCCCCTCCTCCGAGCCGGAGGTGTCGAGCGGGCGCTCCTTTCCGTAGGAGATGGTGGCGAGGCGCGTGGCCGCGACGCCCTGGCCGGCGAGGTAGTCCTTCACGGTGGCGGCGCGGCGGCCGGCCAGGGCGAAGTTGTACTCGCGGGTGCCCCGCTCGTCGGCGCTGCCTTCCACCCGCACGGTGACGGCGGGATAGCGGCTGAGCCAGCGCGCCTGGCTGTCGAGGATGGCGCGCGCCTCCGGGGTCAGCGTGTACTGGTCGTAGGCGAAGTAGACGCGGTCGCCCGCGCTCTGCACGAAGTCCTGCTCCGAGCCCGGCCGCGCCGAGCCGTAGGATCCCGCGCCGACGGCGCCGGGGGCGCGATAGGCCGGGGCCGGCGGGGGCGGGGGCGGGCCGCCGCCGCCCATGGGCTCGGCCAGGGGGGGCGGCTTGTGCGAGCAGGCGGCCACCAGCGCTGCGGCCGCGCCGGCCAGCGCCAGCGTGCGCCAAGGGGAGGCGGGGGTTCGGGGCGAGGTCGCCATGGGGAGCTCCTTGGGGTCGTTCAGACGGGAGGGTAGGCGGTTCACTTGAGGAGCGGCGACCAGGCGGGATCGCTCGCCGCGGCGGTGTAGGGCGCGGGCTTGACCACACGTCCTGACACATCCGTCAACCACAGGCGCGGCGAGTCGATCCCCCGGGTGAACAGGATCACCCGCCCGTTGGGCGCCCAGGCGGGCGCCTCGTCGAGTGGGGAGCCGGTGAGGTCGCGCAGGCCGTGACCCGCGGAGTCCATGATCCCGATGTGGAAGGTCGAGCCCTCCTGGCGCACGAAGGCGATCAGGTCGCCCTTGGGGCTCCACACCGGCGCGGTGAAGCGGCCGTGGCCGAAGCTGATGCGGTGCTGGTTCGAGCCGTCCGCGCTCATCACGTACAGCTGGGGGCTGCCGCCGCGGTCGGAGTTGAACACGATCTTCGACCCGTCTGGCGAGAACGACGGCGAGGTGTCGATGGACGGATCGGTGGTCAGTCGCTGGGACGCGTGCGACCGGAGGTCGAGCACGTAGATGTCGCTGTTGCCGTTTTTCTCGACGGAGAACACCACCTTGTCGCCGTCCGGCGAGAAGCGCGGCGCGAACACCATGCCCGAGAACTCCCCCGCCACCTCCCGCCGCCCCGTCTCGAGGTTGTAGAGGTAGACGCGCGCGCTGTCGGCCCGGAGCGACATGTAGGCCAGCTCCTGGCCGTGCTGGCTGAAGCGCGGTGAGAGCACCTGCTGGTCGCCGGAGGTCAGGAACTGCGGGTTGGCCCCGTCCTGGTCCATGATGGCCAGCCGCTTGACGCGACGCCCCGGCCCGCTCTCGGCCACAAAGGCGATGCGGGTGTCGAAATAGCCGTCCTCGCCGGTCAGCCGCTTGTAGATCACGTCGGCGATCTTGTGGCCTACCCGACGGTAGTTGTCGGCGGTGGAGGTGAACTCCACCGCGTCCAGCTGGCGGCCGGACGCCAGGTCCCACAGCCGGAAGCCCGCGCGCAGCCGCCCGTCGGCGTCGGTGGAGACCTGGCCGGTGACGAGGTCCTGCGCCCCCGTGGGCCGCCAAGCGGCGAAGTCGGGCGAGACGGAGGCCGAGATCGGCGAGTTGGGGAAGGACGATGCGGGCGTCGCGCGGAAGAAGCCCGAGCGCTCCAGGTCGTCCGCCACCACCTCCGCCACCCGCCCGCCGAGCTCGCCCGTGCGCGCGTCCGTGCCGCCGAGCGGCGGGATGGCGATGGGCAGGGGCTGCAGCTGGCCCTGGGTGATTTCCACCTCGGTCTGGGCGCGCGCGCCCCCCGCTGCCAGGACGCCCAGCCCTGCTGCGGCGGCAAGGACGGCCCATCGCCTCCGGCTAGCCATTGCAGAGCACCTTTCCCGTCAATCTGATGCGTACGTCCAACGGCTTGTTGATCCCCGGGAACGGTGCGGCGAGCCGGGCGGCGGTGATGGCGCGCTCTCCCACCACCTGCAGCAGCTGAGGCGAGGCCTGTCCCGTCGCGCTCACCACTTCAGGCGTCGAGGCGAGCCCTCCCTGAGCGTCGAGCTGCATCCGAACGCTTACCGCGATCGTCTTCGCGCCGTCCAGAACGCACCAGTTCTTGTTGAAGTGACGGTTCAGGCCGTCGCTGATGGCGCCGAGTTGGTTGGCCGTCATGCTGGCCGGGGCGGACCCGGCGGTCGTGCGGGCCTCGCGCGCCGTCTCGGGCCGGGCCGCCCCCTTGGCGCCCGCGGCGCGGCGTGAGCCCGCGGGCAGGCTGTCGGCCAGGGCCGCAAGATCGAGCGCCCCCGCCCCCGCCTTGTGCGACGGCCTGGCCGACGGCAGCGAGGAGGCGAGCGCCGACAAGTCGAGATCCCGCTGCGGCCTGGCCTTCGTCTTCGGCAGCGAGCTCGCCAGGGCGTCGAGGTTCAGGTCGGGCTTGGGCGGAGCCTTGGCGACGGGCTTGGGCGCGGGTTTCGGCTCAGACTTCGGGAGGGGCGCGGGCTTCGGCGTCGGCTTCGGGACGGGAGCGGGCCTGGGCGTCGGAGGGGGCTGCGCCCTGGCGGCGGGCGCGGGCGCGGGCGGGGGCGGCGACGGCTTGGGCGGGGCGGGTGACTCCACCTCCGCCGGCGGCGCGGGCTCGGCGGCCGGCTCGGGCGATTGTGCGGGCGCAGGCTCGGGCGCCTCGACGGCCGGCGAGGCGAGGCCCGGCGGCGCGGAGGAGACCACCGTCACAGCGACCGGCTCGGGCGCGAGCTGCAAGGGTGGAACCGCGTGGCGCAGGAGGAGCCAGCCCGCGAGCAGCACCCCCGCATGGAGCGCCACCGAGCCGCCCAGCGCGGGCGCGCGCCCCTGCCGCCGGGTGCGCGCCATCGCCTCAGCCGCGCCCGCGACGCGCAGGCGCGGCGGTCGCCGTGTCGGTCAAGAGGTTGAGCTTGGTGAAGCCCGAGGTCGACAGCCGCGCCATCACGCGGGCCACCACCTCATAGGGCGCGCGACCGTCGGCGCGGACGAACACGGGCTTGTCGGGCGTGGCGGCCGGCAAGGCGCGCAGGGCGGGGACGAGGCCGTCCAGCGTGGTCTCCGTCTCCTGCAGGTGCAGGGCGCCGTCGGCGGCGATGGTGACGGCGACGGGTTTTTCCTCCTCGGGCGTGGCGGAGGCGTCGGTCTTGGGCAGGTCCACCGGCACGCCGACGTTGAGCAGCGGCGCCGAGACCATGAAAATGATCAGGAGCACCAGCATCACGTCGACGAGCGGCGTGACGTTGATCTCCGACAGCGCGCCGCGCCGCCGACCGCGACGGCGCCCCGCCCGTCGCCCGGTGGCGAGCGCGTCGTGGACGGAGAGCGCCACAGCCCGCGCCTCAGCCCGCCGACACGCGCCGCGCGATGGCGGCCGAGACCTCGTCGCCGAACGCCTCGAGGCGCCCGGCGTACTTGGAGGCCGCGGTCGAGAAGGCGTTGTAGGCGATGTAGGCGGGGATGGCGGCGACGAGGCCGATGGCGGTGGCGAACAGCGCCTCGGCGATGGCGGGGGCCACCACCGTCAGGTTGGTCGACTTCTGGCCGGCGATGGCCTGGAAGGCGTGCATGATGCCCCACACCGTACCGAACAGCCCCACGAAGGGCGAGGCGGTGGCCACGATGGCCAGCGCGCCCAGCCCGTCCTCAACCCGGCGTTGTTCGGCCGCGATCACGGAGTCCACCGCCCGGTCGACCCGCGCGATCAGGAGCGCCGACTGGCCTTCCGTCAGGCCGGTGGGCGGGCGGCGCGTGTCGCGGAACTCCCGCACGGCCGCGACCAGCATGCGGGGAAGGGCGTGGCGCGTCTCCCCTTGCGCGGCGGCGATCTCCTCCAGCGGGCGGCCGGTGGCGATCTCGTCCTCGAAGGCGTCCGCGCGGCGGCTGTAGCCCGCCATGCGCGCCGCCTTGTCGAGGATCACCGTCCACGACCACAGCGACGCCAGCGCCAGGCCGATCATCACGAGCTTGACTACGATGTCGGCGCGCACGAAGGCGGCGACGAGGCTGAAGCTCTCGGGGCTGGCGGCGTCGGGCGGCATGGAACTCGGGAGCGGCGGCGGAGGGCGTTCCGACCAGACGAAGGGGGCCACAGTGTGACTCGCCCGGTGGGCGAGCGGTGGCGTGCGCCGGGCCGCCGCGTCAAGCCCTGGGTGGTCAGCCCGCCTTGAGCCGCCAGCTCGCCGCCCCGCCCGCGCCGTCCAGCACCTCGACATTTCTGGCGGCGAGCTCGCCGCGGATGCGGTCGGCGGCGGCCCAATCCTTGGCGGCGCGGGCGCGGGCGCGCTCGGCGATCAGCGCCTCGACCTCGGCCGCAAAGGCGTCGTCCGCCCCGCCACGGAACCAGGCGTCCGGGTCGCCCCCAAGCACGCCCATGAGCGCGCCGGCCCCGACCAGCGCCGCACGCACCCGCGACGCCTCTACGCCGTCGCGCTTGGTCACCGCTGCGCGCAGCCGATCGCCCGCCGCGAACAGGAGGCTGATCGCCTGGGGTGAGTTGAGGTCGTCGGCGAGCGCGGCGTCGAGAAACGCGTCCACCTCGGCGTCGACGTCGGCGGGCGCGGGCGCGTCTCCGATCAGCCGCCCTGCGTCCTGCAAGACGCCGTAGAGCCGGTCGAGCGCCGCGCGGCTCTGCGTCAGGAGTTCATCGTTCCAGTCCAGCGGCGCGCGGTAATGCGCGGATAGGAGCGCCCAGCGCACCACCTCGCCGGGCGTGCTCTCCAGGAGGTCGTGCACCAGGAGCGTGTTGCCGAGGCTCTTGCTCATCTTCTCGGCGTCCAGTGTCAGGAAGCCGTTGTGCATCCAGTGGCGCGCGAAGGCGGTGGGATCGTCGGCGCCGATCGCGCACACCCCCTGCGCGATCTCGTTCTCGTGGTGCGGGAAGATCAGGTCGTGGCCGCCCGCGTGGATGTCGACGGGCAGGCCCAGCACGGTCTCGATCATGGCCGAGCACTCGATGTGCCAGCCCGGCCGCCCCGGCCCCCAGGGCGAGGGCCACGACGGCTCGCCGGGCTTGGAGGGCTTCCACAGGACGAAGTCGGCGGGGTCCTCCTTGTAGCTCGCCACCTCCACCCGCGCGCCCGCGATCATCTCGTCCAGCGAGCGGCCGGAGAGCGCGCCGTAGGCTGGGTAGGCGCCCACGCGGAACAGGACGTGCCCTTCCGCCGGATAGGCCGCGCCCGCGCGCACGAGCCGCGCGATCTGGTCCTGCATCTCGGTGATGTAGGCGGTGGCGCGGGGCTCCACCTGCGGGCGCTCGACGCCCAGCGCCGCCATGTCGGCGTGGTAGAGGGCGGTGTAGCGGTCGGTCACCGCGCGGGGCTCGACGCCTTCGGCCTCGGCGGCGGCGATGATCTTGTCGTCCACGTCGGTGAGGTTGCGGGCGTAGACCAGCTCGTGGTCGGAGAAGGCGTGGCGCAGCACCCGCGCCAGGACGTCGAAAACCACCGCCGGGCGCGCGTTGCCGATGTGCGCCGGGCCATACACCGTCGGCCCGCAGACGTAGAGGGTGACGGTCGACGCGCCCTCGCGCGGATGGAACGCGACCTTCCGGCGCTGGAGCGTGTCGTGGATCAGCATGGCCGCGCGGTGTTAGCGCGATTGCGCGCCGCGCGGCACGGGTTTGTGGGCTGGGCGGTGCGCGCGGTTGGGGGCGACCGTGCTCTGGCGGGTCGGGGTGATGGAGGATCCGACGCTTTGTTCTGCGCGCGTGGAGGGGGCCGTCGTGCTCGGTCGCGTCAAGGGACGCCTGCGGCTCTCCGCTGACGCTTCGCCCTTGACCCGGCCTGCGCGCGACGGCTGACCGGAGGGGTCGGGACGCGGGGCGTCCCGCCTCAAGTTCGACAACGCCTCCGGCGGGTCGAAC
>CAXTAO010000042.1:0-12753 GCA_964242625.1 uncultured Caulobacteraceae bacterium
GGGGATGGCGGGCGGCGGGGGCGGCCTGGGCGGCGCCTCCTTGGCCGCGGCCGCGGGCGGCGCGGGCGGCGGCGGCGGGAGCGGCGCGCCCGTCAGCGTGGACGTGCAGACGCCCGACTTCCACGCCCGCATCACCAGCGACGAGTTCAACAACGCCATCGTGGTCTACGCCACGCCCCGCGACTACGCGGTGGTGGAGGACGCGCTGCGCAAGCTGGACGTGGCGCCCACCCAGGTGATGATCCAGGCCGCCATCGTCGAGGTGACGCTGAGCGATCAGCTGCGCTTCGGCGTGCAGGGGCTGTACAGCAATCGCGGGCTCACCGCCGGGCTGACCGACAGCCTCACCAGCCAGACACCCATAGCCGAGCTGCCCGGCTTCAGCGCGCTCTACGCCGCCAAGTCGGTGACCGCCGCGCTGAACGCGCTGGAGAACCTCACCAGCATCCGGGTGGTCTCGGCGCCCAAGCTCATGGTGCTGAACAACCAGACCGCGTCCATTGAGGTGGGCAACCAGGTGCCCATCCTCACCGGCTCGGCCACGAGCGTGATCGGGTCGAACTCGCCGATAGTGAACTCGGTGGAGTACCGCGACACCGGCATCATCCTGAAGGTGACGCCCCGGGTGAACAGCTCGGGCGCGGTGCTCCTGGACCTCGCCCAGGAGGTGTCGGACGTGGTGCCCGCCGCCTCCACCTCGTCGATCGACTCGCCCACCTTCTCCACGCGGCGGGTGGCGACCTCGGTGGCGGTGCACGACGGCGAGCTGGTGGCGCTGGGGGGCTTGATCCGCGACAGCCGCGAGCGCGCCAAGGGCGGGCTGCCGTTCCTGTCGCGCATCCCCATCCTCGGCGCCGCGCTCTTCGGCAACCTGGAGAACACCGACGCGCGCACCGAGCTGATCGTGCTGATGCAGCCGACCGTCGTGCGCAACACGCAGGACGCGCGCGCGATCACCGACGAGCTGCGCGACAAGCTGCAGAGCCTGCGCGGGCTCCTGCCCGAAGGCCGTTCGCCTTGAGGTCGCCCGTGAGCGCCCTGCCGTGAGCCGCGCCGGGCCGAGGCCTCGCGGGGAGGCCGAGCGCGGGTCGGCGGTCCTGGCGGCGGTTTTCGTGGCGGCCTGCGTGTCGCTGATGGCGGTGCAGGCGGCGCGCACCTCCGGCTCGGGCGCGCGTTCAGCGGAGGCGTCGCGCGTACGCGACCGGCTGGAGCTCGCGGCGGAGGCGGGGGTGGCGATGGCGCTCGACCACCTGACCGGCGACTCAGTCGAGCCGTGGACGCTCGACGCCACGCCCCACCAGCTGCAGTTCGACGGAGCCGAGCTTCTCGTCACCGTCGAGGACGAGCGCGGGAAAATCCCGCTCAACGCCGTCACCCCGCCCCAGGCGCGCGCCATGTTCCAGCTCGCCGGGGCGGACGCCGCCCAGGCCGAAACGCTGACCGCCGCCTTCATGGAGCGGCGCAACGCCCGACCGCCCTCCAAGGACTCCGACCAGCCCGACGTCACGGGACTGGGTCCGTTTCGCACGGTGGGCGAGCTGGCGCTCCTGCCCGGCCTGGCGCCGGCGGTGTTCGCCGTTATCGCGCCGGAGGCGACGGTTTCGGCGGGCGACAACGCCTTCGAGTCGCGCACCGCGGGTCCGCTCGCGCTCGCGGTGATGGGCGGGGCGGTTGAAGGGGTGGGCGCGATCGAGCGCGCCCGCGAGCGCGCGGGCCAACGCGCCGCCTTCGACCGGGGCCCCGCGCTGGATCCCACGGGCCGCACCCTGACGGTGCGCGTCTCGGCCGAGCTTCCGGGCGCTCGGCTGCGGCTGGCGGAGGTGGTGGACATCACGGGCCGGCCAATCGCCCCCGTCGTGGTGCGCGGCCTGGAGCTGGACTGAGCCGCCGACCGCCCTAGAGGCGGCTCCTTCTTGCGGATCGTCCCGCGGGTTGGAGGCGGCGTGTGCGGAAGGAGCCGCCCCGAAGGCGCGTCGCCGTGTCACCGCCCCGAAACGTCCGTGCGACGGACGGGCGCCATGTCGCCGCCGCGCCGCGCCGGTTACATGAGGCTTGAGGCCGCGACTCCCCACGGCGACGCATCCCCGGACCATGGCGCCCGAGACCAAGCCGATCTTCCTGGACCGCACGGGCCGGCGCGCGACCGG
Organism: uncultured Caulobacteraceae bacterium; assembly: GCA_964242625.1. Taxonomy (GTDB): domain Bacteria; phylum Pseudomonadota; class Alphaproteobacteria; order Caulobacterales; family Caulobacteraceae; genus JASLDZ01. The sequence goes on from CAXTAO010000042.1 coordinate 2,148, forward strand.
CCTGCGCGTGGCGTCGGGCGTCGTGGCGGCGCTGGCGCTGGGGCTCCTCGGCCTGTTCGCCCTGAGCGTGGCGGCCTCGCCGCACCTGTCGGTGTTCGGGCCGAGCGTGTCGCGCCAACCGCCCCTGCCGCACCACTCGGCCAAGCGGCTCGCCGCCGCGCGGCGCGCGCTGTTCGCCCAGATCGCCGCCGGCCAGCGCCGGCCCTCACGGCCGATCGCGCCCGCGCTCGACGCCGCCCAGGTACGCGGCGGCTATTTCGCACCGTGGCGGCGGGAGGGGCTGGCCTCGTTCCGCGCCCACGCCGGCGACCTCACTCACGTCTACGCCGCCTGGCTCCAGCTCACCCCCGACGGACGCGGGCTCGACGACAGCTTCTGGCGGCCCGACCGGCAGGGCTCGACGCGCGACCTCCTGGCCATCGCCAAGGCGGAGGGCGTGCGGGTGATCCCGCTGGTCAGCAACGCCCAGGGCGGCCAGTTCGACCGCGAGCGCCTGCGCCGCATGCTGACCGACCCCGCAGCCGCCCAGGCCGTGGCCGACCAGCTCGCCGCCTTCGTAGGAAGCCACGGCTACGCCGGGCTGCAGGTCGACTTCGAGCTCCTGGAGGACGCCGACGCCCGGCAGCTGTCGCCGTGGCTGGCGCGCCTGGCCAAGGTCCTGCACGCGCAGGGACGCGAGCTCTCCATCACGCTGGAGACGAGCCTCTCGTCCGAGGCTGCGCGCGCGCTGGCGGGGCCGTGCGACTACGCGGTGGTGATGGCCTACGACGAGCACGAGAACTCGGGCGCGCCCGGGCCCGTGGCGTCGGCCGGCTACACCGAGCGCGTGATCGACCGCTTCTCCGCCGCCATCGGCGCTCAGAAGCTCGTCCTGGGCGTCGGCTCCTACGGCTACGATTGGAACATCCCCGAGAAGACCGCCGACTCGCTCACCAACCAGCAGGCGGTGGCGCTGGCGGCGCGCTACCGCGCCGGCGACCGGCCCGAGGACGCGATCGACTTCGATCCCACCGCGCTCGAGCCCACCTTCAACTATCGCGACGACGCCGGGCGCCTGCACGAGGTCTGGTTCCTTGACGCCGCCACCGCGCAGAACGCGCTGACGCTCGGCCGCGCGCGGGGCATCCGCGGCGCCGCCTTGTGGGCGCTCGGCATGGAGGACCCGTCGGTCTGGTCGGTGATCGGCCGCCACGCCCCGCCCACGCCCGACCTCCACGCGGTCCGCGTGCCCCAGGAGGTCGATTTCATCGGCGACGGCGAGCTCCTGCGCGTGCTGCGCCGCCCCCAGCCGGGCGCGCGCGGCTACGACGTCGACAGGGCGACGGGGCTGATCACCGACGAGAACTACACCGCCTATCCCTCCGGCTGGCTCGTGGAGCGCTCGGGCGCGCCGGAGAAGACGGTCGCCCTGACCTTCGACGACGGGCCCGACCCGACATGGACGCCCAAGGTGCTGGCCGTGCTCAAGCGCGAGCACGTGCCCGCCACCTTCTTCATGATCGGCCAGCAGGTGGCCGATCATCCCGACCTCGTGCGGCGCGTCTATGCCGACGGTCACGAGATCGGCTCCCACTCCTTCACCCATCCCAACATGGCGCACGTTGGCGAAGAGCGGGTGCGCCTGGAGCTCTCGGCCACCCAGCGCGCATTCGAGGCGGTCCTGGGCCGCTCGGTGGTGCTGTTCCGCCCGCCCTACAACGCCGACTCGGAGCCGCAGAGCTACGGCGAGATCATGCCGATCGCGGTCGCCTACGAGCAGGGCTACGTCACCGCCGGCGAGACCATCGACCCCAACGACTGGGACATCTGGCGGCGCACGCCGACCGGCGGCCGCCGCCGGCTGACCGGGGCCGACATCGACGCCGACGTGCTCGGCCACCTCGACTACGGCCAGGCCGTGCTGTTGCACGACGGCGGCGGCGATCGCTCGGCCACGCTCGCCTCGCTCGAGCCGATGATCCGCGCGCTCAAGGCGCGGGGCTACCGCTTCTCGACCATCGGGGGGCTCGAGAACCGCGGGCGCGACCAGACCATGCCCAAGCTGCCCCCGGGGGACCGGGCGGTGGCGGGGCTCGACAGCTTCGTCTTCACCGCTCGCCGGATCGGCGCGGCGGTCCTGTTCTGGGGCTTCGTCGGCGCGGTCGGCCTGGGCCTCGCCCGCATCGCCCTGATGATCGGCCTCGCGGCCCGCCCCGCGCGTCCGCGCCCGCCGCCGCTGGAGCGCCCGCGCGTGGACGTCTTGGTGGCGGCCTACAACGAGGCCCCGGTGATCGCGCGCACGATCGCGAGCGTCTTGGCCAGCCGCGCGGTCGACGTGCGCGTGGTGGTGGTGGACGACGGCTCGAACGACGGCACGGGCGAGGTCGTCGCGCGCGAGTTCGGGGCGGATCCGCGCGTGCGCCTCGCGCGCAAGCCCAACGGCGGCAAGGCCTCCGCGCTCAACCTCGCGCTCTCGCTGGCCGAGGCCCCGGTGGTGGTGGGGGTGGACGCCGACACCCAGCTCGACCCCGAGGCGCTGTCGCTCCTCATGCGCTGGTTCGCCGACGCGGCGATCGGGGCCGCGGCGGGCAACGTCAAGGTCGGCAACCGGCGCAACCTCGTCACCCGCTGGCAGTCGCTGGAGTACGTCACCTCCCAGAACGTCGACCGGCGCGCGCTGTCGCGGCTCAACGCCATCACCGTGGTGCCAGGGGCCATCGGGGCCTACCGCGCCGAGGCCCTGCGCGCGGTCGGCGGCTACCGCTCCGACACGCTGGCGGAGGACATGGACCTCACGTGGCGGCTCAGGCGCGCGGGCTGGGTGATCGTCAACGAGCGCGAGGCGCGCGCCTACACCGAAGCCCCCGACACGCTCGGCGGCCTCATGCGCCAGCGCTTCCGCTGGACCTTCGGCACCCTGCAGTGCCTGTGGAAGCACCGCGGCGCGGTCGGGCGCTACGGCTGGTTCGGCGGGCTCGCCCTGCCGACGCTGTGGCTGTTCCAGTTCGTGGCGCAGATCCTGGCGCCCTTCGTGGACGCGCAGATCGTGGTGGCGGCGGTGGCGCGGCTGGGGGCCTGGCTCGACTCGCTGCAGCACGCCGACACCCAGCTCGCCCCCGACCCCATGCTCTGGCTCGTGCTGGCGATCTACGTCGCCTTCCTGGCGCTGGAGGTGGCGGCGGGGGCGGTGGCCTACGCCTTTGATCGCGAGGATCCGCGCGAGCTGTGGCTCCTGCCCACCCAGCGCTTCGTCTATCGCCAGCTGATGTACGTGGTGGTGTGGCGCTCGCTCCTGCGCGCGGCGGGCGGCGTGGGCCACGGCTGGGGCAAGCTCAAGCGCACGGGCGCGGTGACCCTGCGCCAGACGCCGGCGGAGTGAAGGCCCCGTTCCGGCCGTCGTGGCGGGCGGCGACGCTCCTGGTCCTGGCGGGCGGCTGGGCGCTCTGCGTCGCGCTCGGCTGGCCCGGCCACCTGTCCTACGACTCGGTCGCCCAGCTCGCGGACGGGCGGGCCGGTCGCTTCCACACCTGGCATCCCCCGCTGATGGCCGCGCTGATGGGGGCCGCCGACCGGATCCGGCCGGGGGCGGGGCTCTACACCGCGGCGCAGGCGGCGCTGGGCTTCGGCGCGCTGGCGCTCCTGGTCGCCCCGGCGCCCCGGCCGGGACCCGCCATGCTCGTCGCGGCGGTCCTCCTCGTGCTGTCGCCGCTGATGCTCGTCTGGCAGCTCGTGGCGTGGAAGGACGTGCTCTTCGCCGACGCGCTCGTCGCGGGGTTCGCGGCGCTGTCAGCGGCGCCCCGGCTGCGACCCGCGCCGCGGGCGCTCGCCGTCGTCGCCTCCGCCGTCCTCCTCGCCGGCGCGGCCCTGGTTCGCCAGAGCGGGGCGGTCGCGCCGCTGGTCGCCGCGCTGGCGGTCGCGGGGGAGGCGCGGGCGGGAGGCGCCCGAACCGGGCGCGCCGCGCTCGTTGCGGGGGGCTGGCTGGCGACGTGCGCGGGGGTAGCGGTGCTGGTCGGCGCGGCGCTGGCCGCGCGCTCGGTGGACGACGGCCTGGGCGCCCAGCTCGTCCAGCTCCGCGCTTACGACCTCGTGGGGGCGCTCGCGCGCGACCCCCGCCTGCCGCTCGACCGCGCGCCGCCGCGCCTCGCGGGGGAGCTGAGGCGCGCGGCGGCGACCGGGTACACGCCCCGTCGCAACGACGCGCTCCTGGCCGACGCCCCGCTGTCCGCGGCGCTGGACGCCGCCCCGCCCGGCGCGGTCGCCGCGCAATGGCGCGAACTCATCGAGCGCCGCCCCGACCTGTGGCTGCGCCACCGGGCCGCGGTGGCGCGGGAGATCCTCTCGACCCCCGACCTCCTCGCCTGCCACAGCGACTTCGTGGGCGTGGGCGGCGACCCCGAGCAGCTGCGCAGCCTGGGCCTTACACCGCGGTGGACGTCGCGCGACGGGGCGCTCGCGCGTTACGCTGCGGCTTTCCACGCCACGCCCGTGTACGCCCACCTCTTCTACCTCCTGCTCGCGGCGGGGGAGGGGGGGTGGCTCCTCCTGCGGCGACGACCGGGCGACCTCGCGGTGGCGGGCCTTCTCCTCGCGGCCGGGCTGTACGCGGCGAGCTATGCGGCCATCGGCGTCGCCTGCGACTACCGCTATCTCTACGCACTCGACCTCGCGGCCATGGGCGGCGCCCTGCACCTCGCGGCGACGCTTGGGCGCCCTGGCGCGCGCGCGGCGAGGCGCTAAGCTCGGCCGTTGAACCCGGCGGTTCGGCCGCCCGCAGAGGACCACGCCCCCATGATCGCGCGCCGGCTCGTCGCCGCCACTTGCCTGCTGGCTCTGTCGGCGGGCGTGAGCTTCGCCCAGGGCTCCTCGCCCTCGCCCACGCGCCCCGACCGCGCGGACAAGCCCACGGGCTCCTCGACGTCGTCGCCTGACCAGGGCGTGCTGTTCCAGCCCGACCAGCGCGAGAGCGAGGGGTCGATCGCCGTCGAGGGCCGCCGCGTCGACTACCGCGCGCTGGCCGGCACGATCGTGGTGCATCCCAAGGGCTGGGACGACGCCGCCCAGCGCGAGAAGCGCGCCGCCGCCGACGCCGACAAGCCGGGCGGCGGCTCCGACAAGGACCTCGGCGACAAGTCGAACCCCCAGGCCGAGGCCTCGATGTTCTACGTCGCCTATTTCGCCAAGGGCGCGCCGTCGGCCGACCGGCCGATCACCTTCCTCTACAACGGCGGCCCCGGCTCCTCGACGGTGTGGCTGCACATGGGCGCGTTCGGCCCGCGCCGGGTGGTGACGCGCGACGACAGCCACACGCCCGCCGCGCCCTACCGCGTGGTCGACAACGCCTACAGCCTGTTGGACGTCTCCGACCTCGTGTTCGTGGACGCCCCGGGCACGGGCTTCTCGCGCATCGCCGGGCGCGACAAGGAGAAGAGCTTCTACGGCGTCGACCCCGACGCCTACGCTTTTAGCCAGTTCGTGCTGGGCTTCCTCAACCGCTACGGCCGCTGGAACAGCCCCAAGTACCTGTTCGGCGAGAGCTACGGCACGCCGCGCTCGGCCATGCTGACCAACCTCCTGCAGCAGGGCAACGACATCGATCTGAACGGGGTGATCCTGCTCTCGCAGATCCTGAACTACGATCTGGCGGCCGACTATCCGCAGGTGAACCCGGGCGTCGACCAGGCCTATGTCGTCACCCTGCCGACCTTCGCGGCGACGGCCTGGTACCACAACCGCCTCGGGCCCAACCGCCCGGCCGACCTCCCCGCCTACTTGAAGGAGGTGGAGCGCTTCGCGGGCGGCGAGTACGCCTCGGCGCTACAACAGGGCTCGGAGCTCAACGGGGCGCGCCGCCAGGCGGTGGCGCAGAAGCTCGCGGGCTACATCGGCCTGCCGGTCGCCTATGTGCTGAAGGCCGACCTGCGCATCAACGTCGGCATGTTCCAGCAGCAGCTGCGCGGCGCGAACGACATCACCGTCGGCCGGCTCGACACGCGCTTCGCCGGGCCGACCATCGATCCCCTGGGCAAGGAGGCGGACTACGATCCGCAGTCGTCGGCGATCTCCTCGGCCTACGTGGCGGCGTTCAACGACTACGCGCGCAAGACGCTGGGTTACGGCGACGGCCGCGCCTACAAGCCAGAGGCTGAGGTCTACAAGGACTGGAACTTCCAGCACCAGCCGCCGGGCGCGCCCTTCCCGGTGCCGGGGGCGTTCAATGTGATGCCCGACCTCGCCGTCTCCATGAAGCAGAACCCGCTCCTGAAGGTCATGGTCAACGGCGGCTACTTCGACCTCGCCACGCCCTATTACGAGGGCTGGTACGAGATGCACCACATGCCGATCCCGACCGAGCTGCAGGGCAACATCGAATACAAGTACTACCCGTCGGGACATATGGTCTACGCCCACGAGGACTCGCTGAAGGCGCTGCACGACAACGTGGCCGACTTCATCCGCCGCACCGACAACCTCGGGCGGTGAGGCGGAGAAGGGCGCGCCTCAGGCCAGGAGGTCGCGCCCCGCCTCCCGCACATCGGCGAGGCCGCACAGGCCGAGGGTGAGGTCGAGTTCGGCGACCAGGTGGTCGAGCACCGCGCCGGCGCCCGCCTCGCCCCCCACCGCCAGCCCCCACAGGTAGGGGCGGCCGAGGAGCACGGCGCGCGCGCCCAGCGCCAGGGCCTTGAGCACGTCCGCCCCGCCGCGCACGCCGCTGTCGAACAGCACGGGCAGGCGGTCCGCCGCCGCCTCCACGCACGCGCCCAAGACCGCCGCCGAGCCGACCGCGCCGTCCACCTGCCGGCCGCCGTGGTTGGAGACCACGATCCCATCCCAGCCCTCGTCGGCGGCGCGCGCCGCGTCGGCCGGGTGCTGGATCCCCTTCAGCACCACGGGCAGCGCCGTCCACTCGCGGATGCGGCGGAGCTTCTCCCACGACAGCGTGGGGTCGGAGTAGAGCGCGCTGAACAGGCGCGCGGCGGCTAGGACGTCCTCCTCCGGCGGGCGCTCCAGCAGGCTGCGGAACACGGGGTCGGAGGTGTACTGGGCGAGGCCCTGGCCTTGGAGGAAGGGCAGGAAGCCGTGGTCGAGGTCGTGCGGCCGCCAGCCCAGCATGGTGGTGTCCAGCGTCACCACGATCGCCTCGCAGCCGCAGCGCTCGGCCCGCTGCACGAGCGAGCGGGCCAGTTCGTCCGAGCGCGTCCAGTAGAGCTGGAACCAGCGCGGGGCGTCGCCCATGGCCGCCGCGCAGGTCTCCATGTCGACCGAGGCCTGGTTGGAGAACACCATGGGTAGGCCGCGGGCGGCGGCGGCGCGGGCTGTGGCGAGGTCGCCCTCCGAATGGCACAGCGACTGTACGCCGATGGGGGCCAGGAGCACGGGGGCGGGGAGGGTGCGGCCGAGGAGTTCGACCTCCAGCGATCGCGCCCCCACGTCGCGCAGCATGCGTGGGTGGAGCCGCAGGGCGTCGAGCGCCTCGCGGTTGGCGCGTGCGGTCGCGCCCGCGCCCGCGCTCTCCAGATAGCCGAACGCCTCGGGCGTCATGGCGGCGCGGGCGGCGGCCTCGAGCGCGTCGGCGCGCACGGGTGTGGAGGGCCGTGAGCCCATCAGCCCGCCCGCGTAGATGCGCCCCTGCTGGAGCTGGCCCGGCCCGACGGTCGCCCCGCCGATCACCGGCCGGCCGCCGCGCCCACAGGCGCGAGGAGCGGCGCCACCTCGGCCGAGGTCTCCAGCGAGGGCGGGAAGGTCGGGGGGCGACGCAGGCGCGACGCCGCCTCGTAGGCGTAGCCGAGCTGCAGGAGCTCGGCCTCGCGCCAGGCGCCCGAGATGAACGAAAGCCCGACGGGCAGGCCGCGCACATAGCCCATGGGCACGGTCAGGTGCGGATATCCGGCCACCGCGGCCAGGGAGGTCGCGCCCTCGCCCTCCACGTGGTCGCCGTCCACCGCGTCCGATTTCCAGGAAGGGCCGGTGGTGGGGGCGATCAGCGCGTCGAGCCTATGCTGCGTCATGAGCTTGTCGATCCCGTCTTCCCCCGCCGCGCGCAGGGAGGCCGCGCGCGCCTTGAGGTAGGTGGGATCGGACAGGCCTGCGGTCGCCTGGGCGGTGGTGAACTCATCCTGGCCGAACAGCGCCAGCTCGCGCGGCGTCGCGCTGTTGAAGCTGATCACGTCGGCCAGCGAGCGGGTGCTGACGTGGGCGGGGCTCGTGGTCGCCAGATAGGCGTTGAGGTCGGCCTTCAGCTCGGTCATCAGCACCTTGAACTCGTCGTCGCCCAAGGAGCCCGGCGGCCGGTAGTCGGCGATGTCGACGATCTCGGCGCCCTGGGCGCGCAGGGTGGAGAGCGCCTCTTCGAACAGCGCCTGTTCGGGCGGCGAGGCGTCGGCGGCGTAGCGCAGCACGCCCAGCCGCTTGCCGCGCAGGCTCGCGCCGCGCAGCGCGGCGACGTAGTCGGTGCGGTGTCGGTCGGCGTCGCCCGTCACCGGATCGGCGGGGTCGGAGCCGGCCATCACGGTCAGGAGCGCGGCGGCGTCGGCCACCGAGCGCGCCATGGGTCCGGCGGTGTCCTGGCTGTGGCTGATCGGCACGATGTGGGTGCGGCTGACGAGGCCGACTGTCGGCTTCAGCCCCACCAGCCCGTTGATCGCCGACGGGCAGGTGACCGAGCCGTCCGTCTCGGTGCCGACCCCCGCCGCCGCGAGGTCGGCTGCGACCGCCGCCCCCGTGCCGGAAGAGGAGCCGCAGGCGTTGCGGTCGAGCGCGTAGGGGTTCTTGACGAGGCCGCCCACCGCCGACCAGCCGGAGATGGAGCGCGCCGAGCGGATGTTGGCCCACTCCGAGAGGTTCGTCTTGCCGAGGATCACCGCCCCCGCCGCCCGCAGCCGGGCGATGACTGTCGCGTCGCGCCCGGTGACGTTGCCCGCCAGCGCGAGCGAGCCGGCGGTCGTGGCCATGCGGTCGGCCGTCTCGACGTTGTCCTTGATGAGCACGGGCACGCCGTGAAGCGGGCCGCGCACGTGGCCGGCGCGGCGCTCGGCGTCCAGCGCGCGGGCCTGGGCGAGCGCGTCGGGATTGACCGCGATGATGCTGTGCAGGGCGGGGCCGGAGACGTCCAGCCGCCGGATGCGGTCGAGGAACTGGCGGGTGAGGCGTTCCGCGCTGGCCCGCCCCGCGGTCATGTCGGCCTGCAGCTCGGCGATGGATCGTTCCGGGGCGGCCGGCGGCGCGGCGCGGGCGCTCGCTCCGTACGCCAGGCTGACGAGAAGGGCCGCGCCGAGACGGCGGGCGGACGGACGGATCATGGCGACTCCCGGTGGGAGGCTGATCGCACGCGTCCGCAGGCGCGGCGTCAAGCCAGGGATCGCCCGCCGCCGGACCAGCGTTGCCGTCAGCCGTCGCCGAGGAGTCGAAATGCCGCGTCCCGCCTCCCTGCGCCTCGTCCTGGCGGCCTTAGCCCTGGCCAGCTTCGCGGCGGCGGCTCCCGCCGTGGCGGCGCCGTATCGCCTCGACCGGCTGCACGACCGCGAGGACGCGATCCAGGACGCCGTGGACCGCCGGCGCCTGCCCGCCCGCGCCGGCCGCGAACTCACCCGCATCCGCGCGCTGGAGACCCGGATGCGCGCGCGCCACAACTCCAACCTCACGCCGTTCGAGTTCGGCATACTCGAAAGCCGGCTCGACGCGGTCGACGGCGGCCGGCGCGCACTTCGCCCGCGTCCCCGGCCCGCGACGCCCACGGCCTCGGCGGTCAGGCGCTGAGCGAACGCCCGAGCTTATCGGCGTAGCGCGCGGCCAGCGCTCCCGCGCGCCGCCCGTCGTCGCCCGTTTGGCCCGCAGCCGCCTGCGTCCACAAGCCGAGCTGGAAGGCGAGGTAGGCGAGGCGGTGAAACACCAGCCGAGGCGCGGGGACGCCCAACCGGGCGGCGAGCGCGGCGGTCGCCGAGGCGTCGAGGCCGAGTTCGACCTGCGCGCCGGCGACGTCCCAGGCGACGTCCTGGCAGCCGACGATGTCGTGGGCGCGGGCGTGGTCCAGCGCGTCCGTTTTGAGCACCCGCCCGTCGGGGAGCCGCAGCCATTCCCACAGGTGCAGGCGCGCGTCCGTCCACACCCGGCGCGAGCCGCGCGCGAGGTTGGGGAGGCGCGCGCGCCAGGGGTCGAGCCGGGCGGCGGCCGCTTGGCCCAGCGCCTCCCCCGCGTTGGCGCGCGCCATGTCGAACAGCTCGGGCGACGCGGCGCCCGCCCAGGGCTCGGCGGGGAAGGCGCGGGCGCGGAAGGCGAGATAGTCGCCCACGCGCGCGGCGGCGACGGCTCGGTCGGCGGGCGTGTCGGCTAGGGGGCGCGCGCCGTCCAGCCAGGGCTCGACCAGGAAGCCGTGTCCCAGGGCGCGCGGCTCCGGCGAGAAGCCTGCGGCCGCGAGCGCGCGGGCGCGGTCGAGCTTTGCCGCGCCCTCGGCGCCCAGCCCGGCGAACTTGAGCCGGAACGTCCCGCGCTCGGCGCGCAGGCGGAAGGCGCGCCGGGCGCGGGCGGGGTCGACCGGCGGCCAGAGCCCGGGCGCGAGCCCCAGGGAGGCGCGCCAGCCGCCGCCGGACACGTCCTCGAGCGGGGCGAGCGGCGCGCCCGCGACGTCCTGCGC
>CAXTAO010000043.1:0-12737 GCA_964242625.1 uncultured Caulobacteraceae bacterium
CGGGACGCGGGGCGTCCCGTAGTTCAAGTTCGACTTAGGCCTGCGGCCCGCGTCGAACACAGGGCTGTAGCTTGCCAGAGCCCGTCATCGGCGGGCGGCGCTCTCGGGAGCGACCGAGCCGCTCGGGCTAGACGGTTGGTGCCGCAGCCACCCTCACAGGTGAAGCCCTGTGTTCGACCCGCCAGAGGCGTTGTCGAACTTGTAGAAAAGGACGCCCCGCGTCCCGACGCCCCTGCGTCAGCCGTCGCGCGCAGGGCGGGTCAAGGGCGGAGAGCGAAGCGTCCCTCGACGCGACCGAGCACGGCGGCGCCACCCGGCGTCAGAAAAAGTCGCCGGACACGCCCGCACCCATCGCCCGCGGAAGTCGCCCCACCCCAACCCCAGACACGCCTTCCCGGCCCGCCGCTCCCCGCGCTACACCCGCTGCGCCATGACCGCCGACCTCGCCGCCCTCGAAGCCGACCTCCTGCGCGACGTCGCGGCCGCGCCCGACCTAGCCGCGCTCGACGCGGTGCGGGTGGGCGCGCTCGGCAAGCAAGGCTCGGTCTCGGCGCTCCTCAAGGGCATGGGCGCGCTGTCGCCCGAAGAGCGGCGCGTGCAGGGCCCCCTCGTCAACGGCCTGCGCGACCGGGTGCAGGCCGCGGTGGCCGACCGCCGCGCCGCGCTGGAGGCCGCCGCGCTCGACGCCGAACTGGCGCGCGAGGCGGTGGACCTATCGCTGCCCGCCCCGCCCCGGCGGACCGGCTCGGTGCACCCGACCCTGCAGGTGATGGAGGAGATGGTCGCCATCTTCGCCGACCTGGGCTTTCGCGTCGCGGAGGGGCCCGACATCGAGGACGACTGGCACAACTTCACGGCGCTGAACTTCCCGCCCAAGCACCCCGCGCGCGAGATGCACGACACCTTCTTCCTGCAGCCAGACGAGAGCGGCGAGCGCCGCGTGCTGCGCACCCATACGAGCCCCGTGCAGATCCGCACCATGATGGCGGGACCGCCGCCCTACCGCATCGTCGCTCCCGGCCGGACCTACCGCAAGGATTCGGACGCGACCCACACCCCCATGTTCCACCAGCTTGAAGGGCTCGTGATCGACCGCGACATCCACATGGGCCACCTCAAGTGGACGCTGACCGAATTCGTGCGCCGCTTTTTCGAGAGCGACGCCATCACCGCGCGTTTCCGCCCGCACCACTTCCCCTTCACCGAGCCCTCGGCGGAGATGGACATCGGCTGCGACCGTTCGGGCGGCGAGATCCGCATCGGCCAGGGCTCCGACTGGCTGGAGGTGGTGGGCTGCGGCATGGTGCATCCGCGCGTTCTCCAGGCCTGCGGCGTCGACCCGGCCGAGTGGCAGGGCTTCGCCTTCGGCTTCGGGATCGATCGCCTCGCCATGCTGAAGTACGGCATGCCCGACCTGCGCGACATGTTCGCCGCCGACACCCGCTGGCTGGCCCACTACGGCTTCTCGCCCTTCCAGGCGCCCAGCCCCACCGCGGGCCTGAGCTGAGCGGAGGAGGGCGTCGGCGGTGGACCGCAAGCTCCTGAAGCAGGTGGTGTGGCTGGCGGTGATCGGCGCGCTCCTGATCCTGACCGCGCTGCAGTTGATGCGCGCGGTGTCGGCGCCCGTGGCGACCGGGGTGGGGCTGCTCCTCCTCGCTGGGGCCTGGTTCGGCCTGCGCGACGGGGGTTCGGGCGGGAACGGGGGCCGGTGAGTCGGCTTGCGCTGCGGCCCTACGCCGACGCAGACCGGGCGGCGGTGCTGTCGATCTTCGACGCCAACGTCCCCGACTTCTTCGGCGCGGGGGAGCGGGGCTGGCTGGAGGACAGCTTGGATGAGCTCGACGGTCCCGCCTTCGTGGTTCTACTCAACGACGCTCCCGTCGCCTTCGGCGGCTATGAGGTGTGGGACTACTACGACCAGGCGCTTCTCACCTGGGGCATGGCGCACCCGCGCGTGCACGGCCGCGGCGTGGGCGGCTGGCTCCTGTGGGCGCGTCTGGCGATGATCGCGCGCGAGACGCCCGCCACCTCCTGGGCCGTGGTCGACACCTCGCCGCGCGTCGCTCCGTTCTTCTTGCACCAGGGCTTCCAGACGGGCGAGGTGCGGCCGCACGCCTACCGCGCGGGCGGGACGATGCACCTGATGCGCTTCGACCTGTCCGCCCAGACGGCCGACGCGCTGGACGCCCGCGCCGCCGCCGCCTACGCCACCGCCCTCTCCAAGCTCGACGGCGCGGCCCCTCCCCGATGAAGTTCACCCTCTCCTGGCTGCGCGAGCACCTCGACACCGACGCGACCGTGCACGCGATCGCCGAGGCGATGACCGCGGCGGGGCTCGAGGTCGAGCACGTCGACGATCCCGGCGTGAAGCTCGCGAGCTTCTCGGTGGCGCGCATCCTCGACGCCCAGCCGCATCCCAACGCCGACCGGCTGCGCGTCTGCCAGGTGGAGACGCGCGACGGGCTCAAGGAGATCGTGTGCGGCGCGCCCAACGCGCGGGCGGGGCTCACCACGATCTACGCGCCGATCGGCGCCTATGTGCCGGGCTCCGGGATCACGCTCCAGCAGAAGCCGGTGCGCGGCGTCGTCTCCGACGGCATGCTCTGCTCGGGGCGCGAGCTGGAGGTCTCCACCGAGGCGGACGGCATCGTCGAGCTTCCCGACCAGTTCGCGGTCGGCGCGCCCGCGGCGGAGGCCTTCGCGCTCGAGCCCGTGATCGACTTCGAGGTCACCCCCAATCGCCCGGACTGGCTGGGGGTGGCGGGCATAGCGCGCGACCTCGCCGCCGCGGGGGGGGGCGCGCTGCGCACGGTCGAGCCCGCACCTGTCGCGGGCCGCTTCCCGTGCCCGGTCGCGGTGGAGCTGCAGGCGCCCGACGCCTGCACCTATTTCGCGGGGCGGCTGATCCGCGGCGTAGCCAATGGTCCCTCGCCCGGCTGGCTGCAGCAGCGGCTGCGCTCCGTCGGCCTGCGCCCGATCAATGCTGTGGTCGACGTCACCAACTTCCTGACCATCGACCGCTGCCGGCCGCTCCACGCCTACGATGCGGGCAAGCTCGTCGGCGCCACGCTCGTGGTGCGCGAGGGCCGCCACGGCGAACATGGCGACGAGCACCTCATCGCGCTCGACGGCCGCCGCTACGATCTCGACCCGTCCACCTGCGTGATCGCCGACGCAGGCGGCGAGCGGCCGATCGACATCGGCGGCGTCATGGGCGGCGAGTCGACCGGCTGCGACGAGGCGACGACCGAGGTCTTCCTGGAAGCCGCCTGGTTCGACCCCGTGCGCACGGCCGAGACGGGCCGGCGGCTGGGGATCGGCTCGGACGCCCAGTACCGCTTCGCCCGCGGCGTCGACCCGGGCTTCGTCCTGCCGGGGCTGGAGCTGGCCACCGCCTTGATCCTCGAGATCTGCGGCGGCGAGCCGTCGGACGTGGTGGTCGCGGGGGCGCCCCCGCCGCTCGTGGCCGACGTGCTGTTCGACCCTGGGGAAGTGCGCCGCCTCGCTGGCCTCGACCTGCCGCGCGAGCGCGTGCTCGACATACTGGCGCGGCTGGGCTTCGAAAGCTGGGACGCCCAGCCGCCGGCGGTGCGGACGACCCCGCCCTCCTGGCGGCGCGACATCGACGGGCCGGCCGACCTCGTGGAGGAGGTGGCGCGGATCGAGGGCTTCGCGGCCCTGCCGTCCACGCCCCTGCCCATCCCGCCGCGGACGCCCCAGGGCGTCTTGAGCGTGCGGCAGAGCCGGGTGCGGACCGCGCGGCGCGCACTGGCGTCGCTCGGCTATCGCGAGACTGTGGGCTGGTCGTTCACGAGCGTGGCCGCCGCCGAGCTGTTCGGCGGCGGCGCGCCCGCCTTGCGGCTCGCCAACCCGATCGCGTCCGAGCTCGACTGCATGCGGCCGAGCGCGCTCCCCGGGCTCGTCGAGGCGTGCGGCCGCAACGCCGCGCGCGGCTTCCCCGACTGCGCCCTGTTCGAGATCGGCCCCGCCTTCACCGGAGATCGGCCGGAGGACCAGTGGACCGCCGTCGCCGCGGTGCTGGCGCCCCGTCCGCCGCGGCGCTGGCGGGGCGAGGCGGAGGACCCGCTGTTCGCGTTGAAGGGCGACCTCCTCGCGCTCCTGGAGCGGCTCGGCGCCCCCGCCCTGCAAGTCGCGCAGGGGAGCGCCAGCGCGTGGTGGCGGCCCGGCCAGTCGGCGCGGCTGCAGCTCGGGCCCAAGGCGGTGGTCGCCGAGTTCGGCGCCCTGCACCCGCGCGTGCTGAAAGCGCTGGACGTGGAGGGGCCAGTGTACGCCTTCGAGCTGAGGCTTGAGGCCGTGCCCGAGCCGCGCCGCAAGCCGGGCGCCGGCAAGACACGCGCCGCGCCCGACCTCTCGCCCCTGATGCCGCTCAGGCGCGACTTCGCCTTCTCGGCGCCGGAGGCGCTTCCCGCCGCCGACCTCGTGCGCGCGGTCGCCGGAGCCGACAAGGCGCTGATCGCAGCGGCGCGGGTGTTTGACGTGTACCGCGGGCCGGGCGTGGCGGAGGGCGAGAAGTCGCTGGCGGTGGAGGTGGAGGTGCAGCCGCGCGCCGCCACGCTCACCGATGCGGAGATCGAGGCGCTGAGCGCCAAGGTGGTCGCCGCGGCGACGAAGGCGGGGGCGCGGCTGCGGGGCTAGGGGGGGCGGTGGCGGCGCTTTGTTCTGACGCCGGGTGGGGCCGCCGTGCTCGGGCGCGTCAAGGGACGCTTCGCTCTCCGCTGCCGCTTCGCCCTTGACCCGCCCTGCGCGCGACGGCTGACGCGGGGGTGTCGGGACGCGGGGCGTCCCTTCCAACATTCGACTTAGGCCTGCGGCCCGCGTCGAACACAGGGCTGACGCTTGGGTGAGCCCGCCATCGGCGGGCGGCGTTCTCGGGCGCTACCGCGCCGCCTCGGTCCGACCGTCGCCGTATCCTACCCCCCTACAGGTGAAGCCCTGTGTTCGACCCGCCGGAGGCGTTGTCGAACTAGAAGGAAGGGACGCCCCGCGTCCCGACCCCTCCCGTCAGCCGTCGCGCGCAGGGCGGGTCAAGGCAGCGGCGCAGCCGCTCCTGCGGCACGCAGGTCGCCTTGACGCGACCGAGCACGATGGCGCTCCGCTCGCCGATCAAGCGCTGAAACACCCTGGCAGCAGCGCCTGCGGATAGTCTGGATCCCCGCATCCGCGGGGATGAGCGGAGGGGTGTCGTAATCACTCACCTCCGGCCGCCGCCCCGGCCGCCCCTCCCATCGCTCGCGCGCCCACGTCCGCGTGCCCTCGCCTCCAGCGACAAGCGCCCCCAGGGCGGGGTAGAAGGCGCAAGTCCACGCTCCCGCCCCGCATGACCGCCCCGCCCACATCCCGCCCCCCCTCGCCCCCGCCTCCCCGTCGCAAGCCCGCCGCCGAGCTCCTGCTTGAGCGCGGCCTCTTCGCCGCGCGCTGGCTGCTCGCGCCCTTCTATGTCGGCATGGTGGTCGCGCTGGCGGCGGTGCTCTTCGTGTTCTGCAAGGAGCTGTGGACGGAGGTGTCGCACCTGGGCGGGCTCAACGCCGAAGGCGTGATCCTCTTGGCGCTGTCGCTGATCGACCTGTCGCTGACCGGCAACCTCCTCCTGATCGTGATCTTCTCCGGCTACGAGAACTTCGTCTCGCGCATCGACACCGCTGCCGACGAGGACCGGCCGGAGTGGATGGGGGCGGTCGACTTCTCCGGGCTCAAGATGAAGCTGATCGCATCGATCGTGGCGATCAGCGCCATAGCCCTCCTGCGCGCCTTTTTGCCCCTGTCGGAGGTGGGGGAGGGCGGCCACTCGCCCGCGCCGGTCGACCATGCGCGGCTGGGCTGGATGGTGGGCATCCACCTGACCTTCGTGGTCTCCGGCGTGTTCCTGGCGCTGATGGACTGGATCGCCTCGCGCACCCCCGCCCACACGGGCGGGCATGACTGAGGCGCCATGAGCGAAGAGACTGGCCGCCTCGCCCGGGACGACGGCCACGAGATCGCCTGGCGCAGGCGCCAGGGGCGCGGCCCGACGCTCGTCTGGTGCGGCGGCACGCGTTCGGACATGACCGCGACCAAGGCCTCGGCGCTCGACGGCTGGTGTGCGGACACGGGCCGGGCCCTGCTCCGCTTCGACTACTTCGGCCACGGCGCCTCCTCCGGCCGGTTCGAGGACGGGACCATCGGCCGTTGGCGCGCCGACGCCCTGGCGGCGGTGGACGCGCTGACGGAGGGGCCGCTCGTGATCGTCGGCTCGTCCATGGGGGCGTGGATCGCTTCGCTGGTCGCCTCGGCCCGGCCTACTCGCACGGCCGGGCTGGTGCTGGTCGCGCCGGCGATCGACTACAGCGACAAGCTGGTCGAGGCGGCGATGACGCCCGCCCAGCACGAGGCGCTGGCGCGCGACGGCGCCTTCACCGACGCCGCCGAGGGCGAGCGCTACACGAGCACCTTCTTGGAGGACGGGCGGCGCTGGTCGCTCCTGCCCGGCCCCGCGCCGATCACAGCACCCGTGCGCATCCTGCAGGGCGGGGCCGATGCGGTCGTGCCGTGGACGCATGCGCTGGCCTTCGCGCAAAGCCTGCCGGGGCCGGACGTGGTCCTCACCCTCGTGCGCGACGGCGACCACCGGCTGTCGCGCCCCGCCAACCTCGCGCGCCTCCTTCAGGCGGCCGAGGAGCTCTGCGACGCCGCCTCCGCCGTGAGCACGGCCGCCAGCCCCTCGGCGTAGGTCGGGTAGGCGGGCCGCCAGCCCAGCGCCGCCTTGGCGCGGGCGTTGGAGACGCGCTTCGACTCCCCCCAGAACCGCAGCGCCGCGGGCGGGAGCGCCGCCGCCTCGAACGGGCGCAGCGGCGGCACGGGGCGCCCCAGGAGGTGTGCAGCGCAGGCGGTGACGGCCTCGGCCGCGGCGGGCTCGTCGTCGCACAGGTTGAACAGCGCGCCCGCTCCGGGCCGCCGCAGCGACAGGCCGAGCGCGGCGGCCAGGTCGTCGACGTGGATGCGGCTGAACACCTGGCCGGGCTTGTCGAGCCGCTGGGCCCGCCCCTCGCGCACCCGGTCGAGCGGCGAGCGGCCGGGGCCGTAGATGCCGGGCAGGCGGAACACGACAAGCGGGAGGCCGTGCGTCTCTGCCAGCGCGCGCCATCCCGCCTCCGCCGCCACCCGTCGCGCGGCCTCGGGCGTCCGCGCCTGGAGCGGAGAGCGCTCGTCGACCCAGCGCCCGCCCCGGTCGCCGTAGACGCCGGTGGTCGACAGATAGCCGATCCACCGCGGCGACGCAGCGGCGAGGACGCTCGCCATGGCCCGCAGCCCCGGGCAGCCGTGAACGTCGGGCGGCGCGGAGACCAGCACGCCGTCCGCGCCGGCGGCCGCCAGCGTCAGCGCTCCCCCGTCGTTGGGGTCGAGTGCGTGGGCGCCCAGCCGGGCCAGGGCGGCGCGACGTGCCGGCGTGCGGCTGGTGGCGCAGACCTCCACCCCTTCGGCCACGAGCCGACGCAGCCACGCCTCCCCCGTGTAGCCGCAGCCGTGGATCAGCACCCGCATGGCGCCAGAGTGCGCGCTGGAGCCTTGGCGCCGCCCCGCGACGTGTCGCCGCGGCGGCGTCAGTGGCTGGAGGACTGCACCTGGAAGGTCGCGGTGTTGCCGATGGCGCTGGCCGCGCTCGTCACCGAGCCGATCGCGCCGCCGGTCAGGGTGGCGGTCGCGCGCACGGGGCCGGAGGAGGTCTGGCGGTTGGTCGCCTCCACCCCGCCGTTGCAGGTGGCGCAGGCGTAGGCCGAGACCGCATTTCCGACCGCGGTGGCGGCGAGGGTGGCGTCACCCCCCGTGCGCCCGTCGAAGCTCGCGCCGACGGTCACCGCGCCCGTGTTGGTCTGGTCGTTCGTCATGGAGGTCGCCGGGCCTTGGTTGGTCAGGATCGCCGAGTTACCCACGCCGTAGGCGACCGACGAGGCGGTGTTCCAGCTGTCGACCGCGAGGTCCGACTGCGCCTGCACCGCGCCCGCGTTCGCCTGGACGTCGTTGACCGCCGCCGCCCCCCCGTCGGTCGCGACCGAGAGGTTGTTCCCCGTGGCGGTCGCCTGGGCCGCGACGGTGTCGCCGCCAAGCTGGGAGGCGTCCACCGCCGCGCGGGTGAGGTCGCCCGTGACCGTCTGCCGCGCGGTGAGGCTGACCGGCGAGGCGGTGGCGGCCACCGTCACGTCGTTGGAGACCGCGGTGGCCGAGTAGCCGCCTAGCCCGCTCGTGCCGCCCTTGAGGCTAACGCCGTTGTCGGCCTGCACGCGCCCGCCCTGCGCCTGGACGGAGGTGACGGCGACCGACCCGTTGGCGGCCTCCCACCCTTGGGTATTGCCGATGGCGGTGGCGTCGGCCGAGGCCTGGGCGGAAAGCGCGCCGGTCTGGGAGAAGGTTTGGGCGTAGACGGTCGCGCCCGGGTCCACGGTCTGGCTGGTGGTCCCCGTGGTCGCCCCGCAGCAGGTGCCCGCCGTCGCCGTGTTGCCGGTGGCCGACGCCACGTTGTTGAGGAGCGGGCCCGCGCCCCCGTCGGTCACCACCGACGAGTTGGCCGCGAGCGCGCCCGCGCCGTAGCGCTGGGTGGAGGTGAAGGCGAGCGGGCCGTCCTGGCCGATGGCGGTCGCGGTGTTGCCGATGGCGACGGCCTGGCCGTTCGCGCCCTCGTCGGCGCTTTCCACGTGGAGGCTCTGGGTCGACATGACGTCGCCCAGGGTCACCTGGCCGTTCAGGACCGAGCTCCCGCCGTCCTGCGCCCAGGCGCCGGAGGCGGCGGCGAGCGCAAGGAGGAGGAGGCTAGTAGCGGCCGTGCAGGGCCGCAGCGTCCGCCCCGTGCGCGTTCCAGCGGTGCGGATCATCGCGCGTCCTGCCGTTGTTGAGGTCCAGGTTGTCGTAGGCGGGGGTGAAACCGCCGGTGACGCTCGTCGTGGGGTCGCCCAGGGGGTCGGCCCCCATGCAGGCGGAGGGGCCGGGCGCGCCGTACAGGTTGGCGACCATCTCGGTCACGCCGCGCTCGATCAGCGAACGCACGGCCAGCTGCACGGGCTCCAGCCCGCCTTCGCCGGCCGACACGTTGACCACGTCCGATCCGAAGAACTTGAAGAAGCCCAGACCCACCTGCCGGCCGACGATCTGCTTCTGGTAGGAGACGACGTCCACCACCTCCAGCGTCTTGGTCTCGACCAACCGCAGGTCCATGGCCACGTTCATCACGTAGAGCTTACCGGTGAGTTCACCCGAACCCTTGGTGGCGTCGACCTTGCCGCCCTGGCCGTCGAAGCCCGACGAGCGGATGTTGTAGTTCAGTTCGGTGATGCCGCCCACGAGGTAGAAGTCCGACCCCGGGACCTGGCCCGCCACGATCCGGCGGTAGGGCGCGGGCGCGCTCGGCGGCGCGCCGGGGACGGCAGGCTGGGCGTCCGGCGCGTCGGAGATCAGCTTGTTGTTGGCGTACTTGAGTTCGAGCTCCGACACGCTCGTGTCGTAGCGCTCGACCATGGGCACGCCCGCCTTGGCCAGCGCGCTGATGGCCATCAAGGAGGCGCCCTGCGTCACCTCGCGGCCGCCGTTGTCCTCGGCCTTGCCGGTGTAGTCGGCGATGCGGCCCACCGCGATCCGCGGCGCGCGCACGCCGTACTGGTGCGCATAGGCCGCCAGGCACACGAGCGCGGGCGAATAGGGGGTGGCGTTGGGCGTCGCCGGCGCGTTGCCGATCGGATGGGCGTAGAGGCCGTCGGGCCCCGCCACCGGGCTCACGCAGCCCGCCATCGCCACCGCCGCCGACGAGACGAGGGCGGTGATGCGCAGCGCCCGCCCACGCGTGGCGCGCTCAGTTCCCATTGCCGCCATCGAGGTTGACCTGTCCGTTCAGCACGGTCGTCGCGGTGACCGGCGCGTTGTTGGTCTGGGTGGAGTTCACCACCACGGTGTTGTTGGAGCCCTGCACCGACACGACGAGGTTGTTGCCGATCGCCGTGCCGCCGAGCGCGCCCGCGCCCGAATAGCTGTCGCCCGCGCCCGCGGTCTGGCGGGA
Organism: uncultured Caulobacteraceae bacterium; assembly: GCA_964242625.1. Classification (GTDB taxonomy): domain Bacteria; phylum Pseudomonadota; class Alphaproteobacteria; order Caulobacterales; family Caulobacteraceae; genus JASLDZ01. Next base: position 10,040 of record CAXTAO010000043.1, read on the forward strand.
GTAGAAGACGCTCTGGTCCGAGCCGGTCTGCGTCACTCCATCCACGATCACGTGGTTGCCGCTGCTGTCGTAGGTGCGCGACACGTTGACCGGATTGGCCATCTGGCCCGAGCTCCAGCCATAGCCCGCGTTGAACTGCGAGCCCGATCCCGAGCTCTGGGCGAAAGCCGCCGGCGCGAGAAGGAAGGCGAGGCCCGCGAGCGGGGCGAGGCGGCGCGGCAATGTCGACAAGGCGCGTCCTCCTGCGTGCGTCCGCCTGTCACGCGCAGGACGGTCCGCGGCGACCGCTGGCCATCAACCATGAGGCTCCTTAACCAACCTCAAACGCCGAGCGGCGCTGGCTCGCGGCCGCAGGAGGAGACACGGGGATGGTGCGCGCGGAACGGCCGGCCGGGCGGGGGAGGGGGCGCGAGCCCGCCTTCAACGCGCCGTGGACGGCGGCGGCGCTGGCCGCCTCCATGCCGCTGCTGTTCCTGGGACAGACCGTCCTCGGCGTCGACCGCGTGGCCGAGCGCTGGGGCTTGAGGCCCGCCGATGTGGCGCACGGGCGACTTTCCGGGCTCGTCACCGTGCTCCTGGTCCACGGGAGCTGGCTGCACGCCGGGTTGAACGCGCTCTCCGCCCTGGCTTTCGGCGCGCCCGTGGCGCAGGCGCTGGGCGTGCGGATGCGGGGAGCCTTGGCTTTCCTGGCCTTCTACCTCGCCAGCGGCGTGCTGTCCGGCCTGGGCTTCGTTCTCGTCCACCCGCACGGGTCGACCCTGGTGGTCGGCGCATCCGGCGCCGTCTCTGGTCTGATCGGGGCCGCCTCGCGGCTCGTCCCCGGTCGACGCGGTCTTCTCCCGCTCGACGACCGGCGCGTGCTCGCCATGGCGATGGCCTGGACGCTCGGAAACGTCCTCTTGGGCGCGACCGCGCTCGGGCGGGGGGTCGCCGGCGCGTCGATCGCCTGGGAGGCGCACCTCGCGGGCTATGCGGCGGGCCTCCTCCTCATCCCCGTCGTTCTGCCGACCTCGCTTCGCCGAGGTTGATTCGCGCCTCGCGCGGGCGGACGCTCCGGTCGGGCGACGACGGCCAACGTCGCGTCCGACCGGCAGGGAGGCCGCTATGTTGATCGCGCAGATTCTGAGAACCAAGGGCGACATGGTGTTCACCGTCGGCCCCGAAACGACCTTGGGGGAGGCTTGCGCGCTGATGAGCGCGCGGCGCGTGGGCGCGCTCGTCGTGCGGGAAGGCGCGGGGCCCGTGCTGGGCATCGTCTCGGAGCGCGACGTGGTGCGCCTGGTCGCCGCGGGGGCCGAGGCGCTCGGGCGCCCCGTGCGCGAGGGCATGACCGACGCGGTCGTCTTCGCCGAGCCGGGGGAGACCGTGGACGCGCTTCTCGCCCGTATGACTGACCGCCGTTTCCGCCATCTTCCCGTGTGCGAGGGCGAGCGGCTGGTGGGCCTCGTCTCGATCGGGGACCTCGTGAAGGTGAAGATCGAGGAGACCGAGGCCGAGGCGCAGGGGCTCAAGGCCTACATCTCCGCGGGATAGCGACCTTCGCCGGCTGGAGATTTGGCGAGGAAAGCCGTCCGGAGACGGACGCTTGCCACCCATGACCCAGGGGCCTATATGCCGCCCCTCGCCGGACCGGGTCCGACGGGCGTGCGGATGAGGGCGGATAGCCCTTGATCTCTGCGCCCGCCGAAGCTAGGTTTGCGACCTTCAACTGATTCGCGCGCTGGTGGCGGGGCATGCTCTGGCAGCCCGTGCGCGAGGTTGTCTCGTCCTCAGGGGCAGGGGCAGCGCCTTTTGAGGGCGGTTGACAGGGGTCGGGCCGATCAGTAGATCGCCCCTCCTCGCCGGCCGGGCGCTAAGTGGTGGTTTCGGTCTCTCAAGCAGAGGGCGAAGTCAGAAGCCAAGCCCTGAAGATCAGGGCAAGGTTTCGCTGCCAAGGTCTGGCATAAAACTACCGGCTGGTTCTTACGGGAACTGGTTGACTTCCCGGGAGGCCTTCGCTTAGAAGCCTTCCACCGCCGGCCGGGCGCAAAACGGCCGAGTGGTTCTGAAAAGAACCGCTTGACACGGAAAGTTGGGCTGCTAGATAGCTGCTCATCGAGACGCCGCCTCCGGGCGCTAAACGGCGGGGCCGGGTCGAACCGGTCGGGTCTTTGACATCGTTGATTGGGAAAGAGATACGCAGGCGGCGGCGTTCTGGCGATGACCTCACGGGTCATCATCGATACGCTGACTGATTGCGGTCTCTTGAAGACACCATGAATATGGGGTCGTGGTTCGCCGCGGCCCTATGTGATTGGGAACTCGTCAAGATACACGCATAACTACGCCAGACCGGCTTCGGCCGGTCGTGCTTAGGTTAGCGGTCAACTCAACCTGAGAGTTTGATCCTGGCTCAGAGCGAACGCTGGCGGCAGGCTTAACACATGCAAGTCGAACGGACCCTTCGGGGTTAGTGGCGGACGGGTGAGTAACACGTGGGAACGTGCCCTTTGGTTCGGAACAACTCAGGGAAACTTGAGCTAATACCGGATGTGCCCTTCGGGGGAAAGATTTATCGCCATTGGAGCGGCCCGCGTCTGATTAGCTAGTTGGTGGGGTAATGGCCTACCAAGGCGACGATCAGTAGCTGGTCTGAGAGGATGACCAGCCACACTGGGACTGAGACACGGCCCAGACTCCTACGGGAGGCAGCAGTGGG
>CAXTAO010000044.1:0-11974 GCA_964242625.1 uncultured Caulobacteraceae bacterium
GCGAAGCGCAGCGGAGAGCGAAGCGTCCCTTGACGCGACCGAGCACGGCGGCCCCCTCCGCGCTCACAGAACAATGCGCCCTCTCCCGGGCCTTCAGCCGTACTCCCCACGAAGTAGGTGAGATCGAGCGACCGTCAGGCCTCGAAGCGGTAGCCCACGCCCGACTCATTCAGCACGTGCCTGGGCGCGGAGGGCTCGGGCTCGATCTTCTGGCGTAGGTGCTGAACGAGCACGCGCAGGTATTGCACGTTGTCGGCCTGGGCCGCGCCCCACACCGCCTGGGCGAGCTGGCGGTGGGTCACCACGCGCCCCGCCCCCTCCACCAGCTGGGCGAAGAGCTTGTACTCGCGCACCGTCAGCCGCACCCGCTCGCCCCCGCGGGACACCTGATGGCGCAGGAGGTCGATCTCGAGCTCGCCCGCGCGCACGACCGCCTGAGCCCCCTGGCGGCCGACCTTGTTGCGGATCGCCGCCCGCAGCCGCGCCAGGAATTCGCCGACGTCGAAGGGCTTCTGGATGTAGTCGTCGGCGCCCAGGTCCAGCGCGGTGATCTTCTCCAGCCCGTGCTCGCGCGCCGACAGGATCAGGATCGGCCCCGCGTAGAAGGCGCGCGCCTGTTCGAGCACCGCCTTGCCGTCCTGGTCGGGGAGGCCGAGGTCGAGCACCATCGCGTCGGGCGGACGCAGCGCCAGCTCGCGCAGGCCTTCCGCCCCCGTGTCGGCGCGCACGGGCTCGTAGCCCGCGGCCCTGAGCGCCGGGCCGATGAAGCGGTGGATCTGCGGCTCGTCGTCGACCACGAGCACGCGGGGGTGCGTCTCCACCGCGCTCAGCCTCCCACCGCGGCGGCGGCGGCGGCGACGCCTGCGGCGCTGGGCTTGGGCAGGCTGATGAGCACGCGGGTGCCGCGCAGCCCGCCTGCGCCGTCCGGGTGGATGGGGCTCGCCGCCGCGATGCGCCCGCCCATGGCCTCCACGAAGCCTTTGGAGATCGACAAGCCCAGCCCCACGCCCTTGGCCGGGTCGCCGCGCCCGCGATCGCTCGGCTCCTCAATGCGGCGGAAGCGGTCGAACACCCGCGCGAGTTCGGCGGGGGGGATGCCGCGGCCCTCGTCCTCGATGGAGATCACCACGTTGGCGCGGTCCTCGTAGGCCGCCACCTCCACGGCGGTGTCGGCCGGGCTGTAGGCGGCGGCGTTCTCCAGGATGTTGACCACCGCCTGTTCCAGGAGAGCGGGGTCGACCTCCACCAGCGGCAGGTCGGCCGGATACTCCTCGGCGACGCGCCGCCCGTCGAGGCGGCGGCGCACGCGGGCCAGCGCGGCGGCCAGCACCTCCCTCACGTCGACGTGCTCGCGCCGGGGCGTCAGCGCCGCCCCCTCCAGCCGCGTCATGTCGAGGAGGTTGCCGACGTAGCGGTTCAGCCGGTCGGCCTCCTCGCGGATGGAGAGAAGGAGGTCGTCGCGCGTCTCGGCCGGCAGCTCGGACCCGAGCTCGATCAGGGTCGAGGCCGAGCCCATCACCGTCGCCAGAGGGGTGCGCAGGTCGTGGCTGATCGAGTTCAGGAGCGCGCCGCGCAACTGGTCCGAGCGCCGCCCGGCCTCGGTGAGCGCCTGGCCGGCCGCGAGGTCGGAGCGCTCCAGCGCGACGGCCCCCTGCTCCAGCATGGCCAGGAGGAGGCGCTCGTCCTCCGGCGTGCGGTCTCGCGCGGCCTCGTAGCCCGCCACGCCCGCCGGGCCGCGCACGCCGACCAAGGGGCGGAAGGTCCAGCCGATCTGCGGCAGGGTGCCGGTGTCGGCGCCCGCGGGCTCGCCCCGCTCCCACGCCCAGCGCGCGGCGGCGGCCTCGGCGGTGGTCAGGGCATGGAGGCGCGGAGCGCCGGCGGCGGGGGCGACCTCGCCGTCCTTGGGCAGGAGCACGAGCGCTTCGCCGCCGGAGACCGCCGCCGCCTGCTCGGCCAGCACCTGGGCGGCCTCCGCCCCCGTCGCCGCGCCCGAGAGCCGGCGGCTGGCGGCCAGGAGCGCGGCCACGGCCGAGGCGCGCCGCACCGCGAGGCGCCCCTGGTCGCGCACGCGCCCCGCCGTCCAGCCGGTCAGCGCGGCGGCGGCGAAGAAGATGGCGAAGGTCAGGAGGTCGGTCGGCCGCTGGATGGAGAAGGTGAAGCGCGGGTCGAGGAACAGGAAGTCGTACACCCCGCTCGCCACCGCCGCGGCGAGGAGCGCCGGACGCAGCCCCGCGAACAGGCCGGTGGAGACCACCGCCGCGAGGTAGATCACGTCGGCGCTGTTGGTGCGGGGCTCGACAACGGTCGCGAGCCCGGTGGCGGCGGCGAGCGACCCCGCGGCGGTCGCGTAGCCCGTCCACCGGTCGCGCAAGGCGGGCGCGCGGCGGGGCGCCACCGGGGCGGCGGGCCCGGGCGCGGTCTCCGTCACGAAGTGGAGCGCCGCGCCCACGGAGCGGTCGAGGAGCGCCTGGGCGAGGTCGCGGCCGAGGAGGCGGCGCCACCGACCGCCGCCGGTCTTGCCGAGCACGATCTGGGTGACGTTGTTGCGGCCGGCGTAGTCCAGCACGGCGCCCGGCAGGTCGTCGCCGGTGAGCACGAGGGTGGCCGCCCCCAGCTGCTCGGCGAGCTTCAGCGCCTCGGCCACGCGGCGGCCCCGCTCCGGCGGCGGCGCCGCGCGTGTGGTGAGTTCGACGGTCGCCACCGTCCAGGGCGCGTCCATCATGCCCTCGGAGAGCCTGCGCCCCGCGCGTACGAGCGCGGGGGCCATGGCGTCGCCGCCGACGAGCACGAGGATGCGCTCGCCCGCCGCCCACGGCCCCTCGATCCCACCGCGCTTCATGGCGGCGGAGAGCTGGTCGTCGACCGTCTGGGCGGCGCGCCGGAGCGCAAGCTCACGCAGGGCGGTGAGGTTCTCGATTTTGAAGAAGCGGTCGCCCGCCAGCCGCGCCGTCTCCGGCACGTACACCGCGCCGGCCTCGAGCCGCGCACGCAGCTCCTCGGGCGTGACGTCCACCAGGCGGATCTGGTCGGCGTCGGTCAGCGCCTGGTCGGGCACGGTCTCGCGCACGCGCACGCCCGTGATGCGCCACACGACGTCGACCAGGCTCTCCAGGTGCTGGACGTTGAGGGTGGTCCACACGTCGACGCCCGCGGCCAGGAGCTCGGCCACGTCCTGCCAACGCTTGGGATGGCGCGCGCCCGGCGCGTTGGAGTGGGCGTACTCGTCGACCAGCATCAGCGGCGGGCGGCGCTGGAGGCCGGCGTCGAGATCGAACTCCATCAGGAGCCGGCCGCGGTGCTCGAAGGGCGCGCGCGGCAGCACCTCCAGCCCCTCGAGCAGGGCCTCGGTGTCCGGGCGGCCGTGCGTCTCGATGAGGCCGACCAGGACCTCCCCGCCCTCCGCCGCCCGGCGTCGGGCGGCGGTGAGCATCTCGAAGGTCTTGCCCACCCCGGGCGCCATGCCGAGGTAGACGCGCAGCCGTCCGCGCCCCTCCCGCTGCGCGTGGCTCAGGAGCGCGTCGGGGTCGGGGCGGGGCGGTTCGGCCAGGTCGGGCCCCCTGCGCTGGCGTCAGAACTTCTGGGACACGCCGAAATAGGCCTGCACGCCAGGGGTCTCTCGGTTGAGGCCGAAGTTCAAGCCGGCGTCGAGCTGTAGGGTGTTGTGCAGCACCCAGGCGGCGGCGACGTCGGCGGAGTACTGCCGGGTGGTCCCGTCCGGGTCGTAGTTCCAGTCGCCCCAGAGCTCGCCGTACACCGTGACGTTGTGCGGCAGGCTGTAGCCGAGGTTGACCACCTCGATGTGGTTGAGGTGGCGGCCGTCGCCTGCCCCGTCCTGGTAGGCGTCGAGCTCGGGCGAGGCGGCCAGGGTCAGCTTGTCGGTGAGCTTGTAGCTGAGCGCCACCGCCGATCCGCCCTCCACCCCGCCGTTGCCGATCCCGTCGCGCGCGGTCGGGAGCTTGACGTAGGGGATGACGCTCAACGCGAACTTGCCGTCGGACGACGAGAACGCCGCCCACTTCGCGCGCAGGTAAAGATCGCCCACCCCGCCCAGCGAGCTCTCGTTGCCGAACTTGTCGTGGGTGCGCACCACCTCGTAGGGCGCGATGTTCACCTCGACGTCGACGTTCTTGAAGAGGCCGTACTTCAGCGTCGGGTTGGTGGCGAGATAGGTATCGGTGGTCACTCCGCCCACGCGCAGGAACGACCCATTGAAGAGGTCGGTCTCCAGCTGGAGGTGGCCGGTGTCGACCGCGCAGGTGGAGAACACCTTCGTCGGCCGGTCGGTGCAGATCGCCGACGGGCCCGCGTCGGCCGGGGCGGCCCCGCCCGTCGCAGCGGAAGCAGGGGCGGCCGGGGCCGGAGCGTCCTGCGCGCGCGCCGCGAAGGGGGCGGAGAGCGCCAGCACGGCGGCGCCGGCCGCGAGGACGAGGAAGAAGCGCGACATGGAGCTCACTTGGAGGATGTGTCGGCCCGCGCGTCCAGCGCGCGGTTGACGAGGAGGACGTTGACGCGCGGTTCGCCCAGGAAGCCCAGCGTGGCGCCGTGGGTCTGGCCGTCGATCACCTGCTGCACGGCGCTCACGGGCAGGTGGCGGGCCTCGGCGATGCGCGGGGCCTGCAGGGCGGCGTTGGCGGGCGAGATCTCGGGGTCGAGGCCCGAGCCCGAGGCGGTCACCGCATCCGCGGGTATGGCGGCCCCCGGCGCGGACTTGGCGATGGCGGCCGTGTCGCCCTTGATCCGGTCGGCGAGCTTGGGGTCCATCGGGCCGTAGTTCGAGCCGCCGGAACTCGTGGGATCGTAGCCGTTCCCCGCCGCCGAGGGGCGCGGGTGCAGGTACTCCGGGCGACTGAAGCCCTGGGCGATCAGCGCCGACCCCTGCACCTTCCCCGCGCCGTCGCGCAGGAGCGAGCCGTGGGCCGGGCCGGGCATGAGCTGGGCGATGCCCGTGATGGCCAGCGGATAGGCGACGCCGGTGAGGAGGGTGAAGCCCGCGATCATGACGACCGCAGGGCGGAGGTGGGCGAGGTAGCCGGACATGCGCGGGGCCTCAGGCGAGGTGCAGGGTGGAGACGATCAGGTCGATCGCCTTGATGCCGATGAAGGGGGCGACCACGCCCCCCAGGCCGTAGACCAGGAGGTTGCGGGACAGGAGCTTGCCCGCTCCGACCGCCTGGTACTTCACCCCGCGCAGCGCGAGCGGGATCAACGCCACGATGACCAGCGCGTTGAAGATCACCGCCGAGAGGATAGCGCTCTGCGGGCTCGACAGCCGCATCACGTTCAGCGCGCCCAGCGCCGGCAAGGCGACCACGAAGATCGCCGGGATGATGGCGAAGTACTTGGCCACGTCATTGGCGATGGAGAAGGTCGTGAGCGCGCCCCGGGTGATCAGGAGCTGCTTGCCGGTCTCGACGATCTCGATGACCTTGGTGGGATCGCTGTCGAGGTCGACCATGTTGCTGGCCTCGCGCGCCGCCTGGGCGCCCGTCTGCATGGCCACGCCGACGTCGGCCTGGGCGAGCGCGGGGGCGTCGTTGGCGCCGTCGCCGCACATGGCGACGAGGCGGCCCTTGCCCTGCTCCTCGCGGATCAGGCGGAGCTTGTCCTCGGGCGTGGCCTCCGACAGGAAGTCGTCCACTCCGGCTTCCGAGGCGATGGCGGCCGCGGTGACGGGGTTGTCGCCGGTGATCATCACCGTGCGGATGCCCATGCGGCGCAGGTCCGCGAAGCGCTCCTTCACGTTGGGCTTCACCACGTCCTTCAGATGGATCACGCCGGCCACCCGGCCGCCCTCGGTGACGAGGAGCGGCGTGCCGCCCGCCCGTGCGATACGATCCACCGCCTGGGCGAGCTCGGGCGCCAGGCCGGAGCGCTCCAGCCCCAGCGACTTCAGGACCGCGTCGACCGCGCCCTTGCGCCACGACTGGGCGCCGATCTCCAGCCCCGACTGGCGCGTGGTGGCGCTGAAAGGGATGGGCCGGGCGTCGGCCGGCAGGTCGGCGGTGATCCCGCCCTCGCGCGCCAGGTCGACGATGGAGCGGCCTTCGGGCGTCTCGTCGGCGAGGCTCGCCATCATGGCGGCGCGGAGCGCGGCGTCGGGCGCCAAGCCAGCGGGCGCGACCACCTCGGTCGCCATGCGATTGCCGAAGGTGATGGTGCCCGTCTTGTCGAGGAGGAGGGTGTCGCAGTCGCCCGCCGCCTCCACCGCCCGGCCGGAGGTGGCCAGGACGTTGAACTTGAGGAGCCGGTCCATGCCGGCGATGCCCACCGCCGACAGGAGGCCGCCGATCGTCGTCGGGATCAGACAGATGAACAGCGCGCCCAAGACCAGTGGATCGAGCGATACGCCCGAGAACTTGCCGAGCCCGAGGAGCGAGACCACCGCGATCTCGAAGATCAGCGTCAGCCCGGCGAGCAGCACCGCCAGGGCGATCTCGTTGGGCGTCTTCCGGCGGTCGGCGCCCTCGACCATGGCGATCATGCGGTCGAGGAAGGAGGAGCCCTGCGCCGCGGTCACCCTGACCTTGATCCAGTCGGACACGACGGTCGTGCCGCCGGTCACCGCCGAGCGGTCGCCGCCCGACTCGCGGATCACCGGCGCGCTCTCGCCGGTGATGGCGGCCTCGTTGACCGAGGCCACGCCCTCCACGATCTCGCCGTCGGCGGGCACCATGTCTCCCGCCTCGACCAGGATGAGCTGCCCCACCGCGAGCTGGCTCGCGGGCGTGGGCACGGTCAGCCCGCTCGACGGGTCGACGATCAGCTTGGCCTTGGTGTCCTGGCGCGAGGCGCGCAGCGCGTCGGCCGCGGCCTTGCCCCGCCCCTCCGCCACGCTCTCGGCGAAGTTGGCGAAGAGCACGGTCGCCCACAGCCACAGCGCGATCTGCAAGGCGAAGCCCGGGGCCTGGTGGGTCACGAAGGCCGAGACCGTGGAGACGGTGGCGAGCACGGCCACCACCTCCGTCGCCAGGATCACCGGATTGCCGGCGAGCTTGCGGGGATCGAGCTTGGCGAAGGCGTCGCCCAGCGCCCGCCCGATGAGCGCGCCCTGCGCGCCCTCGGCGGAGACAGCGGAAGCCATCTGGTTCTGTCCGTTCTACTTGAGGGTCAGTGGTGAAGCGCGGCGAGCATCTGGAAGTGCTCGACGATCGGGCCCAGCGCGAGCGCCGGGAAGAACTGCAGCCCGCCCAGGATCAGGATCACGCCCACGAGGAGGCCCACGAAGAGGCTCGTGTCGGTGGGGAGCGTCCCTGCAGTAGGCTTGAGCTTGGGCTTTGCGGCCAGGGCGCCCGCGATCGCCATCACCGGCACGAGGTAGGCGAAGCGGCCGAGCGCCATGGTGATTCCCAGCGTCGTATCCCACCAGGGCGCGTTGGCGGTCAGCCCCGCGAAGGCCGAGCCGTTGTTCCCTGCCGCCGACGAGTAGGCGTAGAGGAGCTCGGTCAGCGCGTGCGGCGTGCCCGCCGAGGCGGCCAGGCCCTTGAGCGCCACGGGGAGCACCGCGGCGGTGGCGGTGAAGCCCAGGATCAGGAGCGGCAGGATCAGGACCGCCAGGAGCGCGAACTTGACCTCGCGCGCCTCCACCTTCTTGCCCAGGTACTCGGGCGTGCGGCCCACCATCAGCCCGGCGATGAACACGCTGAACAGCGCCATCACCACGATGCCGTAGAGGCCCGAGCCCACCCCGCCGGGCAGGATCTCGCCCAGCTGGATCAGGAACAGCGCCACGCCCCCGCCCAGCGGCGTGAAGCTCTCGTGCATGCCGTTGACCGCGCCGCAGGAGGCGCCGGTGGTCATGGCGGCGAAGACGGCGGTGGCCGCCGCGCCGAAGCGCACCTCCTTGCCCTCCAGGTTCGGCATGGGGCTGACGTGCAGCGCGTGCTGGAGGGCGGGTACGGGCTGGGTCTCGGCCACGTAGATGGCCGCCGCCGCCGCCGACAAGAGGATCACCATGGCGGCGACGAGCGCGCGGGCCTCCTTGCGGGCCCCGGCGACGATGCCGAAGGCGACCACGCAGGCAAAACCCAGGCAGTTCATCGCGATCATGGCGATGAAGTTCGTCAGCGGCGTCGGGTTCTCGAATGGGTGGGCGGAGTTGGCGTTGTAGAAGCCGCCGCCATTGGTGCCGATCTGCTTGATCGCCTCCTGGCTGGCGACGGGTCCCACCGCCAGCGCCTGCTTGGCGCCTTCGAGCGTCGTGGCGTCCACGTGCTGGGCGAAGGTCTGCGGCACGCCCTGGGCGATCAGCGCCACCGCCATCACCACCGAGAAGGGCAGGAGGATGTAAAGCGTCACCCGCAGGAGGTCGCGCCAGAAGTTGCCCAGCCCGTCGCTCCGGTGGGCGGCGAAGGCGCGGGCGAGCGCGCCGACCACCGCGATCCCCGTCGCCGCGGACGCGAAGTTCTGCACGGTGAGCCCGGCCATCTGCGCGCCATTGGAGAGCGTCGACTCGCCCGCGTAGCTCTGCCAGTTGGTGTTGGTGACGAAGCTGATGGCGGTGTTGAACGCCAGGTGCGGGCTCATCCCCGCGAAGTGCAGGGGGTTGAGCGGCAAGACGCCCTGCGCCCGCAGGATGACGTAGAGCAGGAAGAAGCCCGCCGCATTGAAGGCGAGAAGCGCGCCGGTGTAGCCGACCCACGTCTGGCTCTTCCCGGCGTCGACGCCCGCCGCGCCGTAGAACAAACGCTCGACCGGCCGAAGCACGGGGTCGAGCCAGGTGCGGCCGCCGGTGAAGACTGCGGCGAGGTAGCTGCCGAGCGGCCACGCGAGCGCGACCGACAGGCCGATGGTGATGGCGATCTCCGCCCAGCCCTGGATGCTCATGGCGATGCGCTCAGAACTTCTCGGGCCGCAACAGGGCGACGAGCATGTAGATGGCGACGCCTATCGACGCCGCGCCGTAGAGGAGCCCGATAAGCATGGATCAGCCCCGGCGCAGGGCGGCGATGTAGCCGCCCATCAACACGAAGAGCCCCGCGCCGAGCGCGAGGAAGATCAGGTCGCCCATCGGCTCCCTCCCTGAAGAGGGCCGCTGTCTAGGCGCTCGGGCCGTTTCGTCTCGCTAGCGGTTCAGCTCGGCCGCCATAACGGGAAATAACGATCGCGCCCGCCCGTCACCGCCGGGCGCGCTGGCCGAACAGCACCGACCGCTCGTCGGCCGCGGCGGCCCCTGCGCGCTGCACCGGCCGGCGGAGCTCCTCGCCCAGCGCCCGGCCGCGTCGCACCGCCTCGCGCGAGCCGACCCGCTCGAACCAGGCCTTCAGCGCCGGGAACTCGCCGAGGTCGACGCCCTGCATGGCGTGCGGGATGACCCATGGCCAGGCCGCCATGTCGGCGATCGAATACTCGCCGGCGAGGAAGTCGCGGCCCTCCAGCCGCGTGTCCATCACGCCGTACAGCCGATGCACCTCGTTGGTGTAGCGGATCGCGCCATAGGCGGTGGTGCGCGCGTCGGGCGCGAGGGCGGGGGCGTACTGGCGAAAGTGGTGCGCCTGGCCGGCCATGGGGCCCAGCCCCCCGACCTGCCAGAACAGCCACTCGTCGACCTCGACGCGGCCGCGCGCGCCCTCGCCGCCGAAGCGGCCCGTCTTGTTGGCGAGATAGCGCAGGATGGCCCCGGACTCGAACACGCTGATCGGCGCGCCGTCGGGCCCATCGGGGTCGACGATGGCGGGCATGCGGTTGTTGGGGCTGAGCGCGAGGAACTCCGGGCGGAACTGCTCGCCGCGACCGATGTCGACGGGGTGCAGCGCATACGGCAGCCCCATCTCCTCCAGCGCGATAGAGACCTTCCACCCGTTGGGCGTCGGCCAGTAGTGGAGTTCGATCGGCTCGGCCATGAGGCCCTCCTGCGCGGACCGCGAGGCTCTAGCGCCCCCATCCGTTCAGCGCGAGTTCAGGGGCGGGGCGCGATGACCACCGCCATGACCCGCCGCCCTCGCCTCCTCGCCCTCGGCGCCGCGATCGCCGCCTCCACCGCCGGCGTCGCCGTCGCGCAGGACGCGGACCGCCGCGCGCCCTCCGCCGCCCCCGCGCCGCGCGCCGCGCCGGCACGCCCCGCCCCCTCCGCCCGGCCCGCGCCCGGCGGATACGGCGGCTACCGCGCCTATGAGCGCGCCTACCCCGGCGGCGTGCCCGCCCAGCGCGGCCCGGGCGCGTCCGCGGCCGGTGGCGAGCGCGCCTTCGCGCCGGGCCAGGGCGACGGCGCCGCGCGCGGCGCTCGCCCGAACTTCGGCGGCGGCTTCAACGGCCGGCCGTTCGACGGCGACCGCACGGGGGGCGGCGCGCGTTTCGACCGCGACCGGCAGGCCTCCGACGGGCGAGGCGACTTCAACGGCGACCGTGGCGTCCTCGACCGCGGGCGCGGCTACGACCGGTCGGGCGGCTATGCGCCCGGCCGCGCGCCGAACACCCCCGGCTTCGTCCGCCCGTCGAACGCGCCCGGCTACATCCGCCCGCCGCACGCGATCTACGGCGGCGGCGAGTCCGACCGCCGCGGCGGGGCCGGGCTGCGCACGGGCGGGGGTCAGTGGCGCTACCAGGGCCGCAGCTACGCCCGCTTCCGCGCCACGCCGTTCCGCTATCCGCGCGGTTTCGGCTACCGCGCCTGGCGACGCGGCGAGCGCTTTCCGTCCGTCTTCCTCTACGGCGGGTACTGGCTGAACGACTACGCCGACTTCTATCTGGCGCCGCCGCCCTCACCTGAGTACCGCTGGGTGCGCTACGGCCCCGACGCCGTTCTGGTGGACGTGGACACGGGCGATGTGGCGGACGTGGCCTATGGCGTGTTCGACGACGGCTCCGCCCCGGCGGTCGATCCCCAGTGGGACGGCCAACGCTACGACGCGCCCTCCGATGGCGACGCGCCCTCCGACGGCGCGCCCTCCGGCTACGGCGACGCGCCTTCCGGCTATGACCAGCGCCCCGGTTACGGCGAGCCCTCTGGCGACGGCCAGAACGGCGCGCGCGCCTATGGTCCGGGCGGCTACGACGACCGCGACGCGGGCGGCGACGCGCCGGACGGGTATGACGACGACGCCCCCGGCGGCCCCCCGCCCCCGCGCTGAGATGGCGCCCCTCCGCGCGGCTCTGGCGCTTGTCGCCGCCGTGGTCGTGGCCGCGGCGCCCTTGTCGGCGGCCTCCGCCCAGGGGCGGCGCGAGGGCTGGGGCGGCGCGCGCCGCGAGGGTGGCGCGTCCATGGGCGGCTGGGGCGGCCCCCGCGGGGCCAACGGCGGCGGCGGGCGAGCCCGTGGCGGACCGGGCGGCTACGCTCCCCCGCGCGGGTACGGCGGGTACGGCGGGTACGGCGGATTCAGCGACGAGCGCGGCGCGCGGCGGGGCGGGTACGGCGGCGACGCGCCCCGTCCCGGCCGTTACGGCTTCGGCGGCGGCGGCTTAGGCTACCCAGGCGGGGGCTACGCCGCGCCGCCCCGGCCCGCCCAGGCCTACCGGCGAGGACAGATCGTGCCGCAGGACTATCGCGGCGCGCGCGTGCCCGACCCGGGCCGCTACCACCTGCGCGGCGCGCCTAACGGTTACGACTGGCTGGGCGACGGGCGCGACGCCTACCTCGTGCAGCGCTCCACCGGCATGGTGCTGGACTCGGTGCCCGGGGCCTACGACCCCCGCGCGGCCGGGCGCGGCCGCCGCGGACCGGGCAGCCGGCGCTAGCTAGCCGGCGAGGAGGGCGGCCAGCCGCGCCAGGAGGGCCGGACGGTCGGGCGCGAAATCCTGGTCCGCCCACCACGCGCGCAGGGTCTGCAACGCGCGTCCGACCTCCGGCCCCGGCGCCGCGCCCGCCGCCAGCACGTCGTCGCCCGACACGGCGAAGACGGGGGGCGTCCACTCGCCCGCCGTGCGCTCCACCGCCGCCCAGCCCTCGCCGTCCACCCCCGCCGCCTGGGCCAGCCGGGCGAGGTCGCGGGCCCGGGCGGGGCCGAGCGCGTGGACCGCGCGCCGCCGGGCGCCCTCGCCG
>CAXTAO010000045.1:0-11496 GCA_964242625.1 uncultured Caulobacteraceae bacterium
TACGACCTGATCGGCCGCCGCTACTTCGTGGCCCTGAAGGCGCGCTTCTAAGCGCCTTCACTCTCCAAGGCTTTGGGGCGGTGGGCCGAAAGGTTCACCGCCCTTCTGCTTTCAGAGCGGCTCCATCACATCCGCAACCCAACATCGCCGTAAGCTTCTCGTCGTGGTCGGCTACGACGGCTCAGGCCGCAGGTGGTGAGGCCCCTCGCTCCTGATGGGGCGCGGCCTACGCTCAGCCGAGCCTGAGGGTGAAGCGGTGAGCGGCGCCATCGGCTCTGGCGATCGCGCGCACTCTGCATCCTGTCGGCTCAGCCCGAAGCGTTGGACATCCGGCGCTTCTGCTTCTTGCCCAGCTGCGTCGGGCGTGAGCCCTGTCGCGCCCGGTCGAGGACGAAGCCGGCGTAGTCGTCCATGTCGCCGTCGAACGGCCGCACCCCGCCGTCGGCCGCCAGCCATAGGCGGTCAGCCACCAGCTCCATCAACGAGCGGTCGTGGGTGATCAGGATCACCGCGCCCTCGTAGTCGTTCAGCGCGTCGAGCAGGGCGCGGCGGCTGTCGATGTCGAGGTGGTTGGTCGGCTCGTCGAGAATCAGCAGGTGCGGGGCCTCCAGCGCGACGAGGTTCAGCAGCAGCCGCGCCCGCTCGCCGCCGGAGAGGTCGGCGACGGTGGTCTCCTGCTTGTCGAAGCCGATGCCCCACTGCGCCAGGCGCGAACGGCGGGAGTTCTCGCTGGCCTCCTTGAGGGCGCGGCGGATGATGTCGAGCGGCGTGTCCGCCGGGTCCATGGCCTCGATCTGGTGCTGGTGGAACCAACCCACCTTGATGCGCGCCTCGCGGTGCATGTGGCCGGAGGCGATGGGCAGGGCGCCTGCCGCCATCTTGGCGAAGGTGGACTTGCCCGCGCCGTTGACGCCCAGCAGGCCGATGCGGTCGTCCACGTCCATGCGCAGGTTCAGCCCGTGCAGCACCGGCTCGCCGCCGTAGCCCACCGCCGCATCCTCCAGGCTGAGCAGCGGCGGGGCCAGCGGCCGCGCGGGGGAGGGCAGGAGGAAGGGCGCGACGCGCTCGGAGGCGATCTCGGCGATGGGGGCGAGCTTGGCCAAGCGCTTGACGCGGCTCTGCGCCTGCGCGGCCTTGCTGGCCTTGGCCTTGAACCGGTCGATGAAGCTCTGCAGATGCTCGCGCTCCGCTTCCTGCTTGACGCGGGTGGCCGCCTGCAGCCGCGTCTTCTCCGCCAGCATGCGTTCGAAGTCGTCGTAGCCGCCCGTGTAGAGCTCCAGCTTGCCCGCGCGGAAGTGCAGGATGTGGTCGACGGAGCTGTTCAGCAGTTCGCGGTCGTGGCTGATGATCAGGGCGGTGTGCGGGTACTTCTTGAGCCGCGCCTCGAGCCACATGGCGCCTTCCAGGTCGAGGTAGTTGGTCGGCTCGTCCAGCAGCAGCAGGTCGGGCTCGGCGAACAGGGCGGCGGCCAGCGCCACGCGCATGCGCCAGCCGCCGGAGAACTCGGCCATGGCGCGGTCGAGGTCGGGGGTGGAGAAACCCAGGCCCGCCAGAATCTCGGCGGCGCGGGCCGGGGCGCGGTCGGCGTCGATCTCGATCAGCCGGGTCCAGATGTCGCCCATGCGCTCGGGCTCGGCGGTCTCGAGCTCGGCCATGAGGCGCGCGCGCTCGACGTCGGCTTCCAGGATGGTCTCGATCAGGCTGACGGGCGTGGCCGGGTGCTCCTGCGCCACCGCCGCGATGCGTGCGGCGCGGGGCAGCTCGATGGAGCCGCCGTCGAGCTGCAGCTCACCCAGGATCAGCTTGAACAGGGTGGACTTGCCGACGCCGTTGCGGCCCGCCAGCCCGACCTTGGCCCCCGGCGGCACGGTGACGGACGCGCCGTCGAAGAAGCGCCGCCCCCAGGCGTTGAACACGAGGCCGTCGATCTGGAGCATGGTCAGCCTCTCGCACGGCTGACGCCTGAGCACGTCGGCGCGTCGCCGACCGCAGGCGTCTACGGAGGAGAGCCGCGTCTCACAAGCGGTGTTCGTTCGCCGACAAGGGTTTGGTCACCGTCGCATGCTGATCCTGCGGCAGCATTCAGCGGCGCAGGATAGGGATTCGACGTCGCCATGTCCTTCGCGCCCGCCGCTCCGTCCAGCCGCTTCCGCATGGAGGATGCGCTGCAGGCGACCTTCGACGCCGTGTTCGCCAACTCCGCGGTGTTCACCGCGCTGGCCCTGGCGCTCACGGCGGCCCCCAACCTCGTCGCCCAACTGGTGTTCCGGCCGACGCCCGGTCCGGCGACGGGCGCCTCCGGGCTCTTCGTCGCGGGCCTCTTCCTCAAGCCCGTGGTGAGCCTGGCCGGCGCGGCCCTGCTGCAGGGCGCGGTGGCCAAGGGCGTATTCGACCACCTCAACCGGGCGAAGCCGCACTTCGCTCCCTGCCTGCGCGCGGGGCTGACGACGGCGCCCGCGCTGGTCGCCATCGGGCTGCTGTTCGGCTTGGCGGCCGTGTTCGGGCTCGTGTTCCTGGTCGGGCCGGGGCTGTTCGTCATCGCGCTCTGGGCGCCCGCGGGCGCGGTCGCGGTGGCCGAGCGCCGCGGCGTGTTCGGCGCCTTCGGCCGAGCGGCCGAGCTGACGCGCGGACACCGCTGGGCCGTCCTGATCGTCATGGTCGTGACCTTCGTCCTGGGCGCGATCCTGAGCGGCTTGGGCGCGGCGCTGGCCGCCCTGGTCGTCGCCGGAGCCGGGTCGCCGCTGGTGCTCGCCGGAGCGGTCGCGGGCGGAGCGCTCACGCCGGCCGGAGCGGTCGTGCTCGCGGTCAACGCGGTGGTGGGCTCCCTGGCGATGGTCTTGACGAGCGCGGCGCCGGCGGCCCTCTACGTCGAGCTCCGCCGGTCCCGGGAGGGGGCGGGACCGTCCGAGCTGGCGGCCCTGTTCGACTGAGGCCCGGCGGGACGATCCGCCTTGTGGCGGCGTCTGCGGCCGAACAGCAGGTCGCCCTCCAGCTTGCGCCGCTGGGCGGCGTAGAAGGCGTCGAGGAAGTCGAGGTCGCGTTCGTCCTCTCCGGGCGACCACGCGATCTTGCGCCGGATGCGCGCCGCGACCTCGTGCACCGTCTGCGGATGGCCGCGCCGCAGCACCTCCTCCAGCGCCTGGAGCTCTCGCTCGCCGTACTCGTCGAGCTGCGCCGGCGTGAAGGCGAAGCGTTCGGCGAGCGCCTCGCCCGCGCCGGCGACGTCGCGGCGCAGGGGGCGACGCGGCTCGCGCACCACCCAGGTGCCGGCGATCAGGTCGCCCGCGCGCTGGTGGTCGGGGTGGAGCAGCGGCAGCAGCAGCAGCCCCGCCGCCCAGCCCAGGCCCGCCAGCGAGGCCAGGGGCGCCGCCCCGCCCGCGAACAGGAACCCCAGCGGCAGGAACAGCTCGACCTCGCGCAGGGCGTTGCGCGCGAACACCGCGTCGGCGGTCAGCCGCGCCCCGTCCCGCGACGCGACGCGCAGGCCGAGCAGGCGCTTGCCGGGCGAAGCGGCGCGGGCCGACATCTCGAAGCCCAGGAAGTACCCGTTGCGCAGAAGGAAGAAGCCCAGGAGCCAGATCACCGCCACCGGCTCCGCGCTCCTCAGACCGGCGCTGCGCGCGAGGCCCGCGCCCGCGGACAGCGCCGCCAGCGTGGCCACGATCATCGCGGCCAGGAGCACGCCCGCGTCGATGAGGAAGGCGGAGAGGCGCTGGCCCACGGACGCGAGCGTCAGGCGCAGGTCGACGCCCTCCGGCGTCACCAATGACCGCTGCAGGTGGGCGGCGGCTTCGAACGGCGGCGCGGCCTCCCCGCTCATCGCGGGATGCGCCTGCGTCTCAAGGCTGGGCCGTAGAAGTACGCGCCCCAGAGCACGGCCGCCGTCGCCGCCACGGCGTAGCGGGCCGCATCGTTGGTGACGAGTTGGCGCGCGAAGCCTTCCAGCAGCGCCGCGGCGGTGAGCATGACGAGGACGCCCGCCAGCACCTTCACCGCGCGCCGCCCCTCCTGCGCCAGGGCGTCGCCGCGCGTGCGGTCGCCGGGCCACGCGAGGATCGCGCCCAGGCGGAAGCCCGCGGCCGCCGCGAGCACGATGGCGAAGAGCTCGGTCGTGCCGTGGATCAGCACCCATCCGCCGAACTGCGGCGCGAGCCCCTGGCCGTCGTACACGGCGAAGAACGCGCCCAGCGTCGCCCCGTTGGCCACCACCAGCACCGCCGTCGGCACGCAGAACAGGAAGCCGAGCGCGAAGGCGTAGATCGCCACCTGCGCGTTGTGAGTGAAGAGGAAGGTGGCCAGGATCGCCAGCGGGCTCCGCCCCCCGCCGTACAGGGAAGCCCTCAACGCGCCCGCGCCGGCCTCGGGACCGCGTCCGGCCGCCAGGCGCGCGTCGACGAAGGCGCCGAACCAGTCGGGATCGCCGCGCACGAGCAGGAAGCCCGCCAGCACGCCGAGCGCCGTCAGGGCGGCCGCGGCCAGCGTCTCGCGCCACAGCCGCCGCACCTCGGCGGGCCAGTCGTGCGCGAAGAAGCGGACGACCTGCTCCAGCGGTCGCGTGCGCACGCCGTAGACGGCGAAGTAGGCGCGCGTACAGAGGCTCTCCAGGTAGTCGACGAGCGCCCGGTCCAGGGACACGGCGCGGGCGATGGACAGCGACGAAAGCGTCGAGCGGTAGAGGGCGGGCAGAGCGATCAGGTCGTCGTCGGACAGGGCGTTCGGAGACCCGCGCCGCAGCCGCTCCAGCAGCCGCTCCAGGCGCAGCCACTCCGCCTCGCGACCCTCGCGGAAGGCGCGGCTCTTGAGCTTCGGCGCGCTCATCCGAGCTCCAGGCGCTTGAGGTCGAGGTAGGCGTCGATGATCGCGCCGCCCATGCGCGCGGGCGTGGTCTCGACGGCGCGGACGCCTATCCGCCGCAGCCGCTCCAGCACCAGGGCGCGCTCGCGTTTCAGCCCCGCGGCGACCACCGCGCGCGAGACGTCCTCCGGACGCTCCGGGTCCGCGAGGATCATCGACTCCAGCTCCGCGTCGCGGAACACGACGAACATCACCGCGTGGCGGCGCACGAGGCGGGAGATCGACTCGAGCATCAGCTCGGCGCCCACCGTGTCGGTGAACTCGGTGAAGACCACGATCAGCGCGCGCCGCTTGAGCGCGCTGGCGACCGTGTGCAGAGCGAGCGTGTAGTTGGTCGCCTCGGTGGAGGCCTCGAGGCCGGCGGCGGCCGCCTGCAGCCGGTTGAACTGCGCCGTCCCGGCGGCGAAGGGCGTGTCGACGAGCACCTTGGCGTCGAAGCCGACGAGCTTCACCCGGTCGCCGACGCTCAGGCTCGCGTAGACCAGGGCCAGCGCGGCGGAGAGCGCGTGGTCGAGGCGCGACCGCGTGACCAGCGGTTCCGCCATCTGCCGCCCGGTGTCGAGCGCCAGCACCAGGGAGTGGTTCTGCTCGAGCTGGTGCTCCTTGGCCAGGAGCCGGCCGCGGGCGGCGGAGCGCTTCCAGTCGATGTTGCGCCGGTCGTCCCCCGCGGCGTGATCGCGCAGGGCGCTGAACTCGCCGCCCTGGCCGAGCCGGATGCCCGTCTTGACGCCCGCCGGCGCACGCTCGGTGAGGGCGCGGGAGGCGGCGCGCGCGGGCGCGAGGTCGGGCGCTACAGGGAGGGTGCGCGCGAGGGGCAGGTCGAGCTGTCGCCAGACGAGGCCGAGCGGGCCGGTCCACCGCAGCTGCAGCACCTGGAGTGCGGCGAGCCCGCGGGTCACCGCCCGCAGCCGGAAGCGCGCCTCGCCATCCGTGGCCGACCGGCGGCGGGGCGAGACGGCGAGCCGCGCGTCGACGTCCAGGGCCGCTTCGAGCGCGGGGGCGGAGGGTTCCGCCCGGACGCGCACCTCCGCCTCCTCGCCCTGGCGAAGCTGCGCCGGCGCGATCACCGTCACCTGCGGCTCGGGCGCGCGCAGCGCCAGGGCGAAGTCGGCGAGGACCGCGCCCGCGAGCAGCACCGCCCCGATGAACGCCAGCGGCCATCGCGCCGGCGCCCCCATGCCGAGTCCCGCGGCGAGCACGGTGACTCCGCAGGCCAGAGCGAGTGCGCGCGGCGTGGGGCTCGCGGTGCGCTTGGGCGAGGGCGTCACCCTCGGCCTCAGCGCGGCGCTTCGATGCGGGCGATCACGGCGGCGACCGCCTCCTCGGCGGTGCGCCCCTCCATCTCCGCCGAGGCCGAGACGATGATCCGGTGGCGCAGGGCCGCCGGGGCCAGCGCCTTCACGTCGTCGGGGATCGTGTAGTCGCGGCCGTCGAGCAGGGCCCTGGCGCGCGCCGCGGAGGCCAGCACGGCCCCAGCGCGGGGCGAGGCGCCGGTGGCGACCTCCGGCGCGTCCCGCGTGGCCCGGACCAGGGCGGCGACGTAGTCCACGATCTCGGGCGCGAGCCGCACGGCGGCGACGGCCGCCATGGCTCCGTCGAGTTCCTCGGGCGTGCAGGCGGGCGCCACGCCGAAGGCGTCCGGGTCGGGCGAGCCCGGGCGCACGCCGTGGGAGGCGATCACCGCGCGCTCCTGCTCCAGCGACGGGTAGCCCACCACGGCCTTGAACAGGAACCGGTCGAGCTGCGCCTCGGGCAGGGGGTAGACGCCCTGGCTCTCGATCGGGTTCTCCGTAGCCACCACCATGAAGCGGTCGCCCAGCGGATGCGTTTCGCCGTCGAGGGTGATGGTGCGCTCCTGCATCGCCTCCAGCAGCGCGGCCTGCGTCTTGGGCGGGCTGCGGTTCACCTCGTCCGCCAGCAGCAGCTCGGTGAAGACCGGGCCGCGCGTGAGGGTGAAGGTGGAGGTCTGGAAGTTGAAGATGTTGGCGCCCAGGATGTCGCTGGGCGTCAGGTCCGGCGTGAACTGGATGCGCCCCCAGTCGCGGCCGGTCGCCCGGGCGAAGCTCCGCACCAGCAGGGTCTTGGCGACGCCGGGCGGGCCTTCGAGGAGCACGTGCCCGCGCGACAGAAGCGCGACGAGGAGCAGGTCGACGATCTCGCTCTGGCCCACGACGGCCTTGGCGACCTCGCCCCGGATCCGCTCCGCCAGGGCTTGGGCGTCGGTGTCAGCCACGGGTCATCTCCCGTCTCCAGTCGGCGGCGCGGCGCGCCCAGGAAATCAGGTCGGCGCGCGTCCTCACGACGGCCGACTGCGCGACGATCTCGGTCCAGCTCGCCGCGCCCCGCTCGCGCCCGATCCGGTCGAGGACGGCGTCCTGCGCCGTCGAGGCGTGCGCGAGACCGATCGCGTCCGCCGCGCTCGTGCGCACCACCTGCGCGTAGCGGCCCGCCAGCCGGGGCTCGCGATGCGCCAGGGCAAGGAGCGAGGCCGCGCTGTCGGCCAGGGCGCGCTTGCCCAGGGCGTAGACGCGTGGACGCCGCCGCACCGCGCCGAACCGGGTCCGGGCGGATAGGCCGATCAGGACGGCGAGCAGCAGGGCGCAGACGGTCGCGGGCGCCAGGGGCGGCTCGAAGAACAGCCGCAACAGGCTCGGGGGCGCCGCCGCGCCCGCGAGCGTGAGGTCGAACACGATCGGGCCGCCGTCCGCCAGGCCCTCCAGCATGCGGACCGCCGCGCGGGCGCCGGCGAGGTCGCGCACGCCCTGGTTGTTGATCACGTCGGGATCGGCGAGCACGTAGTCGACGGAGCCCTGGGCGATCGCCAGCACGACGCGCCGGTCGCCGTCCACGAGCACCGCCTGGATCCCGCCGCCCTCCAGGGTGCGCAGGTGCGGGATCGGCCGCAGGCGCACGGGGTCGAACCCGAGGTCGTGCTCCCCCGCCGGTTCGGCGAGCGTGGGGAAGCGGGCGTCCGTCTCCGGCCGCATCGCCACGCCGCCGTCGCCCGCCTGTTGGTCCACCACGGCCTGCACCGCCGCGTGCGCCAGCTGCGGCGGCAGCTCGCCGGCGCGCACCAGCCGCCGGGGCGCACGGGGGTCGGGCGCCGCGACCCACTTGGGCGGGACGAGCAGCACGCGCCGGTGCTTCGCGACCGCCGCGATGTCGCGGATCGGCGCGCCCGGCGCGGGCGTGAGCACCACCAGCGCGTCGCCGGGCAGCCGGGCGCGGGCGTCGGGCGTGCGGCTCAGGCGCACGTCCGCGCCGTCGGCCCGCAGGAGCTGGATGACACCCGCGTAGCCCACCGGCGAGCGCGAGAGCGCGTCCGCGCCCCGCGCCCGTCCGCCGTCGAGCTCCGGCTGGAAGGCCAGGGCCGCCGCGAACAGCACGAACGCCGCGCAACCGACGGCGATCAGCCATCCATAGGAGCCCGACCGCGCCTCGTGTCCGGCGCTCACGCGACCGCCTCGGCGAAGCCGACGTAGGCGCTGCGGCAGGCCTGGAAGGCGTCCGCGTCCGTCTCCCGTCCGGCGAACGCCACCTGCTCGACCTCCGCCGCGATGCGAGCCAGGCGGGCGCGCGCTTCGGCGGGCAGCGCCTTCAGCCGGGTGATCTCGCGCGAGGTCAGGCTGGGCGGCGCGAGACCCGGGCGACGCGCGTCGAGATCATCGAGCGTGCGGAGCAGCAGCACGCGCACCGCCTCACCGAAGCGGCCCTCCCTGGCCAGACGGTCGGCCGTCTCGAGCAGGGCCTTGGCGCGGCCCGGCGCGAGCGCGAAACCGGTCCCGGCCAGCGCCACCGGTCGCCCCCTGCGCTCACGCTCGACGCGGAGGGCGGAGATGAGCATCCACGCCAGAAAGCCGCATCCGCCGATCACCGCCGCCCAGAAGACGTAGGGCAGAACCGCGCCGAGCGCGTCCACGACGGCCCTCAGCCAAGCTGACGCGCGGGTCGGCGCAGGGGGCCGCCAGGTCGGGAAGTCGAACTGGAAGCGTGCGTCCCGCAGCAGGCGGGCGTGCGCGCGGGCGAGCACCGCCGGATCCCCTCGCGCAACGGTCGCCACCCCGCCTCCCGACCCCCGGAACGCAGGCCCGCGATGGCGCTCCGTTCATCGGTCGAGGCTAGCCGCGCGCGCGGAGCGGCGCCAGGGGCGTGGCCACCGGCGAGACGCGGCGGCCTGCGCTAACCGCGGGCTGCGGCCAGGATGGGGCCGCCCGGGCCCGCCTGGACCAGGACGGCGCTGCGCAGGGCGGGGTCGGTGGGGGCGGGCAGGGCGAAGCTCGCCGCCTGGCCGCTCCAGCCGCCCAGGCGCACCAGCTCGCGCACGACGTTCCGGTGGGGCAGCGTGCGGCCGGCGTTCTCGCCGCGGCGGACAGGCACCTGCAGCACGCGCGGATCGAAGCGCACCAGCCACACGTCCGCCGCCGGGGCGCCGATGGCGGCGGAGACCGTCGCGCGGCCGCCCGCGAGCGCCACGGCCGGGCCGGCGGAGCCGCGGTCGGCCGTCCTCAATGCGCCCTCCAGCTCGCCTGGGTCGGAGCCGATCAGGTCGCGGCGGCCGTTCACCACCACCTCGGGCGTGGCGACCTCCTTGCGGCGCCAGGCGTGGGCGTAGTCCCACTGGCGGCCCGTGAAGGCGGGGTGCGCGAAGGTGTCCTTCCAGCCGAGCCCGTCCCAGTAGGTCACCTGAAACGACAGGGCGAGCACGTCCGGCCGGTCGGCGATGGCGAGCACGTTGGCGTTGGCCGGCGGGCACGAGCTGCAGCCCTGGCTCTGGAACAGCTCCACCACCTCCGGGTGGGCGGGGTCGGCGGCGAGGGCCGGGACCGGCGCGGCGACCAGCGACGCGAGGACGACGGCCGGGAGGAGCCGCCGGATCATGCGCGGCTCCGGACGGGCGAGGAGGTTCGGGTGGCCGGGGCCGTCATATGCCGGCGTACCACTCGTAGCCGCGGTCCTCCCAGTACCCGCCGCGGCCGCCGTTGAGGCCGGCGAGGGTGGAGCGGACCTCGATGCGCTGAAGGTATTTGGCGTGCTTGTAGCCGAGCTGCCGCTCCACCCGCAGGCGCAGGGGCGCGCCGTGCGTGATCTCCAGCGGGCGGCCGTTCATGGCGTAGGCGACCAGCGTCTGCGGATGGATGGCGTCGGCCATGCCCACGCTCTCGTAGTACTGGCCGGGGGCCTGCTGGCCGCCCTTGGCCGGCTCGCCTTGCAGATTGTCGGCGCAGTAGAAGGCGACATAACGCGCGCCGGGCGCAACGCCGGCCGCCTTGAGAAGAAGTCCCAGCGGCGTCCCCGTCCACTGGCCGATGGCGCTCCATCCCTCCACGCAGTCGTGGCGGGTGATCTGGGTGCGCGAGGGCAGGCGGCGGAGATCGGCCACCGACAGGGACAGGGGCCGCGCCACTAGGCCGTCGACCTGAAGCCGCCAGTCGGCGAAGCCCGTCGCCACGTGGCGCGCGTAGTCGTCGCCCGAGGGGTGGAGCGTGCCGTTGCCCTTGAAGCGCGGTGACAGGTCGGCGAGCGTGTACTCCGGGGCCATCGCGCCGCCAGAGAGCAGGAACCTTTGGCTGGCGAGCGTCCAGGCCTGCGCCTGCGCGAGCACGTGCTGGAAACCGGCGCTGGCGTTCAGCTTGTCGCCCTGCACCAGCCGGTCGCAGCCGGAGGTCACGAGGCCGCCGCCGGCGGCGAGCAGGGCGGTGCGCCGCGTCAGGAGCGCCACCTCAGCGATCCTCCCCGAGCGCGCCGGCGTGCTTCGGGTCGTCCGGCGGCACGGCGTAGCGGCCTGTGATCATGGAGCGCACCTCGTTGATCGGCCCGGCCAGGACCACCTCGGCCAAGTGCACGACGATGAAGCCCGTGATCAGCGACGCGCAGACGAAGTGCAGCGTCCGCGCGGACTGGCGGCCGCCGAACAGCTCCAGCAGCCCCGGCGCGAAGGCGTCGAACCCCGGCGACATGGTCAGGCCGGTGGCGACCATGCCCAGGACCAGCAGGATCAGGCCCAGGTAGGCGAGGCGTTGCAGCACGTTGTAGCGCTTGGCCGCGTCGCCCGTCGGGTGCTTGAGCCGCACGTGCTCCCACACCGAGCGCGGGATGGCCTTCAGGTCGCCCAGGGTGGGCCAGAGGTCACGCTGCACGTGGCGGATGGCCAGACTCCACGCGAGGTAGACCAACCCATTGATCGACAGCACCCAGGCCAGGAAGAAGTGCCAGTGCCGCGCGTCCGCCAGGTCGGTGAAGCTCGGCACCGTCAGCCATGCGGGCCAGGCGCGCTGCTGCCACTGCCCGTTCGCGCGCGACCAGCCGAGCACGCCGGTGGTGTCCAGCTTCAGCGGGCCGACCGTCGTTTCGCCGCGGGTGCTTCCTGCCGAACCCGGGCGCGTGTGGATCGACACGACGGCATGGTCGAGTTCGCTGCCGATCTTGCCCCAGTAGAGCTGCGGGTGGGCGTTGAAGATGTTCAGCCCCGTGCCGATCAGCAGGAAGATGGCCAGCGCGTTAATCCAGTGCGTCATCCGCACCAGCACCGTGTGCCGATAGATCACCTCGCGCCCGGGCCGGGCCTTGCGTGGCCGGACCGGAGCGACGTTCCAATCGATGGGGAGATCCGCGCTCATACGGGCTCCTTGTGGCCCGGAACCT
>CAXTAO010000046.1:0-10578 GCA_964242625.1 uncultured Caulobacteraceae bacterium
TCTTCAGCTGGCCGCAGGCGGCGAGGATGTCGCGGCCGCGGGGGGTGCGGATGGGAGAGGCGTAGCCCGCGCGGTTCAGGATGGCGGCGAAGCGCTCGATCGTCCCCCAGTCGGAGCACTGGTAGGGCGCGCCCGGCCAGGCGTTGAACGGGATCAGGTTGATCTTGGCGGGCACGCCGGCCAGGAGCTTCACGAGCGCCCGCGCCTCGGCCGGGCTGTCGTTCACCCCCTTCAGCATGACGTATTCGAAGGTCGCGCGCCGCGCGTTGGAGAGGCCGGGGTAGCGCTTGATCGCCGCGATCAGCTCGGCGATCGGGTAGCGCTTGTTCAGCGGCACGAGTTCGTCGCGCAGGGCGTCGTCCGTGGCGTGCAGGCTGATCGCCAGCATGGCCCCTGTGCGCTCGCCCAGCGCCTCGAGCTTCGGGACCACGCCCGACGTCGAGACGGTGATGCGCCGCCGCCCGATGGCGATGCCCTCGCCGTCGCTGATGATGTCGATGGCGTCGGCCACGCCGTCGAGATTGTAGAGCGGCTCGCCCATGCCCATGAACACGATGTTGGAGAGGCGCCGCTCCTCCTTGGGGCTCGGCCACTCCTCCAGGTCGTCGCGCGCCACCTGGACCTGGGCGGTGATCTCGGCGGCGGAGAGGTTGCGCACCAGCGCCTGGGTGCCCGTGTGGCAGAAGGTGCAGTTCAGCGTGCAGCCCACCTGGCTCGACACGCAGAGCGCCCCCGCCCGCCCCACGTCGGGGATGTAGACGGTCTCCGCCTCGATCCCGGGCGCAAAGCGGAGGAGCCACTTGCGCGTCCCGTCCCCGGAGATCTGGCGCTCCACCACCTCGGGCCGGGCCAGGGTGAACCGGTCGGCGAGCGCGGCCTTGAGCTCGCGGCCCACGTCGGTCATGCGGTCGAAATCGGTGGCGCCGTAGTGGTGGATCCACCGCCACAGCTGACTGGCGCGCATCCGCGCCTTGTCCGGCGCGACGACGCCCGAGTCCGCGAGCGCCGCCTGCAGCTCGGCGCGCGTCAGGCCCGACAGGTTGGCGGGCGCGGCCGGGGAAGGCGCGGCCGCGCGCCGGGCGAGCTCCAGGGTGGCGACGGGCATGCGCGCCATGTGCGGCCGCACGCTCGCCTGCGCAAGCGCGCGTGGCCCCGAGCGCGTCAGAGGCGAGCGCGTCAGGCGGCGAGCGCGCCCCCGGGAGCCAGCGCCCCCATCAGCCGCGCGCGGGCGTCGGCCACGCCGGGGGCCTGGGCCGCCATCTCGGCGCTGCGCCGCTCGGCCTCGGCGGCGAACATGAGCTCCAGGCTCTCCTCCGTCTCGCGGCCGGTGAAGTGGCGCAGGCGGCGCGCCTGGGCCAGGCGCTCCAGGGCGGCGCGCTGGGCGGGGGTGAGCGCGGCCAGGGCGGCGGCGTGCTCCTCGGCGATGTGACGGGCGGTGACGACGGCGTCCGACATGGCGCGGCGTTCCTTGGTCGCGCCCTGACCATGGGCGCGGGGCCCGTCGCCGACGGCACCCCCATGGCGACGGAGGGCGGCGAACCGAGGGGAAACGTTAACGCCGCAGGGGTGAACGGGGGATGAGCGTCACGGCCACGCTTGCCAACCTGGACTGCGGCCCGGCGACGCAGCCGCATGCGCGGCCCTCAACCCTGGGCGAAGCACCAGGCGAGCACCGCCTTCTGCGCATGGACGCGGTTCTCCGCCTCGGCCCACACGCGCGAGCGCGGGCCGTCGATCACCGCGTCGGTCACCTCCTCGCCGCGGTGGGCGGGCAGGCAATGCATGAAGAGCGCGTCGGGGCCGGCGGCGTCCATCAGCGCGTCATCGACCTGGAAGGGCTCGAACGCGGCCATGCGCTGGTCGTGGTCGACGTCGCCCATGGAGACCCAGGTGTCGGTGAAGATGGCGTCGCAGCCCTCCACCGCCTCGCGGGCGTCGTGGCCGATGGTGACGCGGTCTCCGACCTGGCCCCGCGCCAGGTCCATCAAGTCGGGATGGTAGTCGGCGGGACAGGCGATGCGAAGCCGGAAGTCGAAGCGGCCGGCCGCATGCACCAGCGAGGCGCACACGTTGTTGCCGTCCCCCACCCAGGCGAAGGTGCGGCCGGAGACGGAGCCACGCTCCTCCTCGAAGGTCAGGAGGTCGGCCAGGATCTGGCAGGGGTGCGACCGGTCCGTCAGCCCGTTGATGACCGGCACGGTGGCGGCCTGGGCGAAGCGCTCCAGCTCCTCGTGGTCGATCGCGCGGATCATCACCGCGTCCACCATGCGCGAGAGCACGCGCGCGGTGTCCTCCGCCGGCTCGCCGCGGCCGATCTGCGTCTCGGTGGCGTTGACGATGATCACCTGGCCGCCGAGCTGGCGCATGGCGGCGTCGAACGAGAAGCGCGTGCGGGTGGAGTGCTTCTCGAACAGCATAGCCAGGACGCGGTCGCGCGCCGGCGTGTCATCGTCCACCCACCCCTGGGGCCGGCCCGCGCGGGCGCGCTTGCGGCGTGCAGCGTCATCGAGGATCGTGCGCAGCGTCGCGGCGTCCAGCCGCCACAGGTCGAGGAAGTGGCGCGGGCTCACGCGCGCACGGCCTCGGGCGCCACGGCGGCGGCTGTCGCGCGCAGCTCGGCGCGGGCGGCCTCGCAGGCCCCCTCCAGCTTCTCCACCGCCTCGCGCGCCTCCTCGCGGGTGATGATCAGCGGCGGGAGGAGGCGCACGCAGTTGTCGCCGCCGCCCGCCACCAGGAGGTGCTGGTCGCGCGCCAGCGCCATGAAGGCGCGGTTGTTGGTGGCGAGCTTCAGCCCGATTAGGAGGCCGCGCCCGCGCACCTCCAGCACGATCTCGGGATAGCGGTCCTTCAGCCCGCCGAGCTGCTGGGTGAACCAGCCGGCGGTCTCGCGCACGTGCTCCAAGAGGGCCTCGTCGCTCAGCATGGCGAAAGCCTCGCGCGCCACCGCCATGGCGAGCGGGTTGCCGCCGTAGGTCGAGCCGTGGGCGCCCACGCCCATGCCGCGCGCCGCTTCGGCGGTGGCGAGGCAGGCGCCGACGGGGAAGCCGCCGCCGAGCGCCTTGGCCAGGCACATGATGTCGGGAGCAGCGCTCTCGCCCTCCCGGCCCGCCCATTCGTGAGCGAAGAGGCGACCGGTGCGGCCCAGCCCGCACTGCACCTCGTCATAGATCAGGAGCACGCCGTGCTCGGTGCAAAGCTGGCGCAGCCCGCGCAGGCAGACGTCCGGCACATGGCGGGCGCCGCCCTCGCCCTGCACGGGCTCGAGGATCACCGCCGCGGTGGTGGGGGCCGCGATCGCCGCTTTCAGCGCGTCGTGGTCGCCGAAGGTGAGCTGGACGTAGCCCGGCAGGCGCGGTCCGAAACCGTCGGTGTAGCTGGAGTTCCCCGCCGCGTTCACCGCCGCGTAGGTCCGGCCGTGGAAGGAGCCGTCGAAGCCGATCACGTCGATCCGCTCGGGCTGGCCGTTGGCGTGGTGATAGCGTCGCGCGGTCTTCAGCGCGCATTCCACCGCCTCCGTGCCTGAGTTCGTGAAGAAGACCACGTCGGCGAAGGAACTTTCGGTCAGCGCCTTGGCCAGCGCCTCCTGTTCGGGAATGCGGTAGACGTTGGAGACGTGCCAGAGCTTCTCGCTCTGCCGGCGGACCGCTTCGACAAGGCGCGGGTGCGCGTGGCCGAGCGCGTTGACGGCGATCCCGCCGATGCAGTCGAGGTAAGTTTCACCGTCGGTGGAGTGGAGGCGCACGCCCTCGCCGCGCTCGAACGCGAGCGGGGCGCGGTTGTACACGCCCATCAGGTGGTCGGCGGGAACGGCGGGCTTCGCCTCCGGAGCGGCCATGCGGGCGGCCTCCAAAACGACGGCGCCCCCGCGCGGTGGCGCGGGGACGTCAGAGGCGGGCAGTCCTGCTCGGCGGGCGCCCGCAAGTCAAGAAAGCGGGGCTCTAGCTCAGCTCTTCAGCCGCCAGCCCCGCCGGAACAGCTCCCAGACCAGGGCGGAGAGGCCCAGCGCCAGAGCCAGCGAAAGCGTCGCGCCGAAGGCGACGGAGGCGTCCGCATGGCCGGTGAAGCCCGCGCGGAAGCCGTCGATCAGGTAGAAGAACGGGTTGAACCGCGCCGCCGGCTGCACCGCCTCGGGCAGGGCGTGGACGCTGTAGAAGGTGCCGGACAGGAAGGAGAGCGGCATGATGACGAAGTTGGTCACCGTCGCCAGGTGGTCGAACTTCTCCGACCACAACCCCGCCAGCACCCCCACCATGGCCATCAAGAGGCTGGCGGTCGCGGCGAAGTAGATCACCAGGAGCGGGTGGACGACGCCGTAGTGCGAGAACGGCCACACCGCCAGCGCGGTCACCACCCCCACCAGCACGCCCCGCGTCATGGCGCCCAGGCCGAAGCCCGCGGCCAGCTCGAAGGGCGAGAGCGGCGGCGTCAGGAAGTCGGGCGCGGTGCCCATGATCTTGGCCTGGATGATGGAGGACGAGGCGTTGGCGAAGCTGTTGTTCAGGATCGCCATCATGATCAGGCCGGGGCCCACGAAGGCGGCGAAGCTCACGCCCTCGACCAGCGGACGCGCCTTGCCGACGGCGACCACGAAGATCAGCATGTAGAGGAGGGTGGTCACCACCGGCGCGCCCACCGTCTGCAACCCCACCTTGAAGAAGCGCCGCACTTCCTTGAGATAGAGCGTCTTCAGCCCCTCCCAATTAACGCCGTGCAGGATGAGGGGCGCGAGCGGGGCGGCGTGGGCCGGCGTGCGCGGCTCCATGCGGGGCGCGAGGGCGGGCGGGGCGGTGGTCGTCGCGGTCATCGCGCGCATGTGAGCCGCGCGGGGGCGCTCCGCAACGGCCGACGCTCAGGACGACGGCGTCGGGGCGACAGTGGCCACGCCCGCGGGCGTGGGCTCCGGGCGGGGCTCGTTGAGGAGGGGGAGCACCACAGCGTTCAGCGCGTCGAGGTTGAAGGCGCCTGCCTTTGCGTAGCGGACGACGCCCGCGCGATCGATGACGTAGTTGGTCGGATAGCCGCCCAGGTCCGCGTAGGGACCGCCCAGGTGGCTGACCATCGGCATGGCCATGGCCGCGGCGAGCGGCTTCAGCTGGTAGGGGGCGGCCGAGTCCTCCGACGCCACCGCGAGCACGTGCAGGCCGTGCGACTGCGTCACGCGCAGGTAGCTGTCGAGGAGCGGTAGCTCCGTCTTGCACGGGCCGCACCAGGTCGCCCAGAAGTTGAGGATCAAGACCTCGCCCCGGAAGTCGGCGAGGGTGACCTTGCGCCCGCCGTAGAGGGTGGCGTGGAAGTCGGGCGCGGGATCGCCGACCTTGGGCGTCCTGGCCGCCGCCGGCGTCGCGAAGACGGCCGCGAGGGCGAGGGCGAGGGCGGCGCCCCAGCCGGCCGGCCGGGCTCGTCGAGCGGTCGGTTGAAGATGGGCCGGCATGGCCCGAGGCTGGCGGCCGCGGGCGTCGCCGTCAACAGGCGGCGCGCTATCGCCCCTGCACCCCGTTTAGGTCGCCTCAGGCGGCCTGCGCCCACACGCCGTAGGGGTCGACGCTTGCTTGGCCCAGCGCCTGGGCGACCGCGGGGTGGGTCAGCTCGCCCCCAAGCACGTTCAGCCCCTTGGCGAGGTGCGGGTTGATCCGCAGCGCCTCCAGCCCGTGGTCGGCCAGCATCAGGCCGAAGGGCAGGGTGGCGTTGCCCAGCGCCTCCGACGAGGTGCGCGGGGCCGAGCCCGGCATGTTGGCCACGCAGTAGTGCACGACGCCGTCCACGGTGAAGGTGGGCTGGGCGTGGGTCGTGGGCCGCGAGGTCTCGAAACAACCGCCCTGGTCGATGGAGACGTCGACCAGGACCGAGCCCTTCCGCATGCGCGGCAGGTGCTCGCGCCGCACGAGCTTGGGGGCCGAGGCGCCGGCGACGAGCACCGCGCCCACAACCACGTCGGCCTGCAGGATCTCCTCCTCCACCGCGCCGGCGGTGGAGTAGCGGGTGCGCAGCCGCCCGCCGAACACATCGTCCAGCTCGCGCATGCGGGGGATGGAGCGGTCCAGCACCACGACCTCGGCCCCCAGGCCCACCGCCATGCGCGCGGCGTTGGCGCCCACGACGCCCCCGCCCAAGACGGCCACCCGCGCGGGGTTCACTCCCGGCACGCCCGAGAGCAGGAGGCCCATGCCGCCGTTGTGCTTCAGGAGCGTTTCGGCCGCCGAGAAGATAGCCAGGCGCCCGGCCACCTCGCTCATGGGCGCCAGGAGCGGCAGGCCGCCGCGCCCGTCGGTCACGGTCTCATAGGCCACCGCCGCCGCGCCGCTCCGGATCAGGCCCTCCGTCTGTGTCGGGTCGGGGGCGAGGTGGAGATAGGTGAAGAGGATCTGCTCGGGCCGCAGCCGCTCCCACTCGACGCGCTGGGGCTCCTTCACCTTGACGACCATCTCGGCGTCGCGGAACACCGCGTCCGCGCCGTCGACGAGGCGCGCGCCCGCGCGGTCGTAGTCGGCGTCCTCGTAGCCCGCGCCCTCGCCCGCGCCGCGTTCCACGATCACCTCGTGGCCGCGGTCGGCGTACTCGCGCGCGGCGGTGGGCGTCACGCCCACGCGGTACTCGTCGGACTTGATCTCCTTGGGCACGCCCACGCGCATGATCGTTCCTCGCCTCGCCGGTTTTGGGGGCAGGTGCGCGCTGGGACGCCGGGGGTCAAGGGTCCGGATTTAGCTCCGGGCGGGGCCTCCGGCGTGGCGCTCCGGCTCACGCGGGGGGCGGCCAGGCGCGCCCGTCGGCTTCTCCGCGTGGCGGCCCCGTCGCCGGGGCCGCAGCCGAGGGCGCGTCAGGCGGTCAGGGCGGCCACGAGCGCGTGCATGGGCGCGCTGAAGCCCAGCGGGCCCGCCAGGAGAACGGAAGCGGTCATGGCCGCGGCGCCCCAGGCGTAGGCCGGGTGCGGGGCGCGCCGGGTCAGGAGGTCGTAGAGGGCCCCCAGCGCCGTCAGCGCCAGGAGCGCGCCCAGGAGCACGAAGGGCGCGGCCTTGCCCAGCGGGCCCAGGTGGATGATCCGCGCCAGCGCCGGCGTCGACAGGAGGAGGGTGGCGCAGAGCATCAGACGCTTGTGCCACTCCGGCCGGCGGCGCAGCACCACGCCCGCGCCGTACAGCGCGCCGAAGCCCGCGAGGCCCAGGAAGTCGAGCGCCAGCATCAGCCCCGGCGTGAAGAAGGGCGGTACGGCGCCCCGCCGCACGCAGAGGAGCGTGGTCGACACGCCCAGCACCATCATCGCCCCGACCAGGCCCAGGCTCGCCCAGCCCAGCCGTCGATGCAGGGCGTAACCGCCGCGCCCCACGAGCCAGGTCTGCGCCACGAAGAGCGCGATCCAGCTCACGAAGGCCAGGCCGTGCAGGTGCACCCAGAACGGCAGGCCCGGCGGCGCGAGGCTGGCGGCGTAGCTGCGGCCGAAGCCGTAGAGCACGTACGCCGCGATCAGGAGCGCCATGGCGGTGTAGAACACGCGCTGACGCGGCCTCGCCGCCGCTCCGCCCAGGCTCGCCGTCGCCGTCATCGTCGCCCCCGCTCGTGACGGAGGCGGACGCTTTCACGAACGTAGCGGCGCGGCAACATAGGCGAACGTCGCTGCGCCGCTCAGCCGCAGCTCTCGCTCACACCGGCGGCGGCTCGCGCACCAGGACCTCACGCTTGCCGGCGTGGTTGGCGGGGCCGACCACGCCCTCCTTCTCCATGCGCTCGATGAGCGAGGCGGCGCGGTTGTAGCCGATCTGCAGCCGGCGCTGGACGTAGGAGGTCGACGCCTTGCGGTCGCGGGTCACCACCGCCACCGCCTGGTCGTAGAGCTCGTTCCCGCCCCCGCCTTCGCCCCCGCCGACCTCGCCGCCATAGCCGCCGTCGTCGTCCTCGTCCGGCGCGGCGGTCACCTCGTCGAGGTATTGCGGTAGGCCCTGGTCGCGCAGGAAGCGCGCCACCGTCTCCACCTCGCCGTCGCTCACGAAGGGGCCGTGCAGGCGGGTGATGCGTCCGCCGCCCGCCATGTAGAGCATGTCGCCCTGGCCCAGGAGCTGCTCGGCCCCTTGCTCGCCCAGGATGGTGCGCGCGTCGATCTTTGAGGTGACCTGGAAGGAGATGCGGGTCGGGAAGTTGGCCTTGATGGTGCCGGTGATCACGTCCACCGACGGGCGCTGCGTGGCCATGATCAGGTGGATGCCCGCCGCGCGCGCCATCTGCGCCAGCCGCTGCACCGCGCCCTCGATGTCCTTGCCGGCGACCATCATCAGGTCGGCCACCTCGTCGATGACCACGACGAGGAAGGGCATGGGCTCGGGCGTGAACTCCTCGGTCTCGTAGATCGGGCGGCCCGCGTCGTCGAAGCCCGTCTGCACCGTGCGGGCGAAGCGCTCGTTCTTGGCCTGGGCGTCGCGCGCCTTCTCGTTGTAGCCCGAGACGTTGCGCACGCCGATCTTGGACATCAACCGATAGCGGTTCTCCATCTCCTTCACCGTCCACTTCAAGGCCACGATCGCCTTCTTGGGATCGGTGACCACCGGCGCCAGGAGGTGGGGGATGCCGTCGTAGACGCTGAGCTCCAGCATCTTGGGGTCGATCATGATGAAGCGGCACTGGTCTGGGCCCAGCCGGTACAGGATCGACAGGATCATCGCGTTGACCCCCACCGACTTGCCGGAGCCGGTGGTCCCCGCGATCAGCAGGTGGGGCATCTTGGCCAGGTCGGCGATGTAGGGCTCGCCGCCGATCGTCTCGCCCAGCGCCATGGGTAGGCTCTGGCCGGTCTTCTCGTACTCGGCCGAGGCGAGGAGGTCGCGCAGGTACACCGTTTCGCGGCGGGGGTTGGGCAGCTCGATGCCGATGGCGTTGCGGCCAGGGACCACGCTCACCCGCGCCGAGCGCGCGCTCATCGAGCGCGCGATGTCGTCGGCCAGCGCGATCACCCGCGAGCTCTTCACGCCGGGGGCGGGCACGAGCTCGTAGAGCGTGACCACGGGGCCCGGGCGGATCTGGTCGATCTGCCCCTTCACGCCGAACTCGGCGAGCACGCCCTCCAGCATGCGGGCGTTCTGGCGCAGGGCCCCCTCGTCATAGCTCGCCTGGCGGGGCTTGGGCTTGGCCAGCATGGCGAGCTCGGGCAGCTGGAAGCCCTCGGCGGGCTCCAACGGCAGGCCGGGCTGGCGCTCGCGCGCCTCGCGACCCGAAGGCCGGGGCGGGGGCTTGGGCGCGGCGACGGCCAGAGGCGTGTCGAGCGGGATGTCGGCGAGGTCGAAGGGCGGGTCGTCGGCGTCCGGTCCGGCCTCCCCGTCGACCGGGGGGGCGAAGCGCGCCGCCGTGTCGTCGCTCGCGGGCTCGGGTGGGCGCGTGCGGGCGGCGGAGCGGCGCTGAGAGGCGGCGGAGGGCAGCGCCTCCGAGGCGGGGGCCGCGGGCTCCGGTCGTGACGCGGCCGCCTCCGCGCGTGCGGCCAGGGCGTCGCGCGCCTTCGCGGCGGACCAGCTGAACGCGGAGGCGACGTCGCCGCCGCGCACGCCGGACGCCCAGCCGAGCGCGATAAGCGCCAGACCCCCCACCAACGCCGCGCAGAGCGGGCGCGCTCCGGGCGCGTGCAGGAGGTGGAGCGGGACGGCGAGAAGCGAAAGCAGGCCATCGCCACCCGCCCCGCCCAGTCCGCGGCCCAGCGGCCAGGCTCCGGGTGTCGGCAGGCCGGCGAGGGCGGCGGCCAGGAGCGCCACGCCCGCCGCGCCGGCCCACGCGCGGCGGCGCTGCCCGCGGCGCGCGAGATCGGGATCGGCGCCGAGCGCCCGGGCGGCTCCAAAGGCGACGAGGAGCAGCATCGCCGCCCAGGCCGCCAGCCCGAGCGCCTGCAAGAGGAGGTCGGCGGCGTTCGCGCCCGCCGGTCCGAGGAGGTTGCGCGTCCGCTCGGCGGTGGAGACGTCGAGGCTGGGATCGCCGGCGCGCCAGCTGGCCAAGGCCAGCGCGCCGAACGCGCCCGCGATCGCCAGCGCGATCCCGCGCGCCCGCGCCACCGCCCGCGTCCGCCACGTCCAGCGCGCGAGGCGCGCCGCCCGCGCCCAGGCCGGCGCGTCAGCCCCCCGCGCCGCCGCCGCATTCGCCATGCCGAACTCCCACGCGCCCATCGTCCGCGGCGCCGTCACCCGAGCCGCCACTGGCGCACGGGAGGGTTAAGGCGCGTTTAGCATGGGCGAGGTGGAGCGGCGGGTCCGCCTTGCGGCGGGCGCTGCGCGCGGCGTGTCAGGTGCTCTGATCGGACGCCGGGCGGGGCCGCCGTGCTCGGTCGCGTCAAGGGACGCTTCGCTCTGCGCTGACGCTCCGCCCTTGACCCGCCCTGCGCGCGACGGCTGACGCGGGGGCGTCGGGACGCGGGGCGTCCCTCCAACTAGTTCGACAACGCCTCCGGCGGGTCGAACACAGGGCTATCACTGTGAGAGTAGTGGCGGGGGCGACGGTCGAGCCCAAGCGGCTCGGTCACTCAAGAGAACATCGCCCGCCGATGGCGAGCTCCGGCAGGCTACAGCCCTGTGTTCGACGCGGGCCGCAGGCCTAAGTCGAACTTCAACTACGGGA
>CAXTAO010000047.1:0-10257 GCA_964242625.1 uncultured Caulobacteraceae bacterium
CCCCTTCGATCAGCCGTCGAGCGCAGGGCGGGTCAAGGGCGCAGCGCAGCGAAGAGCCGAAGGCGTCCCTTGACGCGACCGAGCACGGCGGCATCGCGCGCAGCGCCCGCCGCAAGGCGGACAACTCCCGCTCCACGCTCTTCGGCCCCATATCCACCACGTCACCCCCGCTTGACCCGGCGCGGAAGCTGTGGTGACCCTTCGCAGCCGGCGCGGGCGCGCCGGACCCCGCCTCCTCGCCAGCCCGTCCAGCCGCGCCGCATCCGGCGCCCGGACGACCGAACGCCTGTTCCTCCTCGCGGCCCTCCGCCGCCCGCCTCGTCCGGCGCCAGTCCGGACGCGGCCGCCCCAAGAGCCCCATCCGATGTCCGAGACCACCCTGACGCTGCCGAGCCTCCAAGCGAAGCCGCGCGTCGCCCCCGAACTGCCGCCTGAGCCGATCGCCAAGGCGCCCCCCGCGCCCCTGCCGCCGCTGCTCACCCCTGAGCAGGGACTGACGCGCATCAGCCTGGCTGAGCTGAAGGACCGCACCTCCGCCGACCTCGTCGCCTTCGCCGAGAGCCTGGAGCTGGAGAACGCCAACTCCATGCGCCGGCAGGAGCTCCTGTTCGCCATCCTCAAGGAGCTGGCGGACGAGGGCGTGGAGGTGTCGGGCTCGGGCACGCTTGAGGTGGTGCAGGACGGCTTCGGCTACCTGCGCAGCCCCGAGGCCAACTACCTGCCGGGGCCGGACGACATCTACGTTTCGCCCTCGCAGATCCGCCGTTTCGCCCTGCGCACCGGCGACAGCATCGAGGGCGCGGTGCGCGCGCCGCGCGAGGGCGAGCGCTATTTCGCGCTGACGAGCGTGACGGCCGTCAACTTCGAGATGCCGGAGAACGTGCGCACCAAGGTCGCGTTCGACAACCT
Organism: uncultured Caulobacteraceae bacterium; assembly: GCA_964242625.1. Lineage (GTDB taxonomy): Bacteria > Pseudomonadota > Alphaproteobacteria > Caulobacterales > Caulobacteraceae > JASLDZ01. Next base: position 910 of record CAXTAO010000047.1, read on the forward strand.
GACGCCGCTCTATCCCAACGCTCGCCTGTCCATGGAGCTGCCCGACCCCACGGTGAAGGACCGCTCCGGCCGGGTGATCGACATCGTGGCCCCCATCGGCAAGGGCCAGCGCTGCCTCATCGTCGCCCCGCCGCGCGTCGGCAAGACGGTGATGCTGCAGAACATCGCCAAGTCGATCGAGACCAACCACCCCGACTGCTACCTCATGGTGCTCCTGATCGACGAGCGCCCGGAAGAAGTCACCGACATGCAGCGCACGGTGAAGGGCGAGGTGATCTCGTCGACCTTCGACGAGCCCGCCACCCGGCACGTGGCCGTCGCCGAGATGGTGATCGAGAAGGCCAAGCGCCTGGTCGAGGCCAAGCGCGACGTGGTGATCCTCCTGGACTCCGTCACGCGCCTCGGCCGCGCCTACAACACGACGGTGCCCTCGTCGGGCAAGGTGCTCACGGGCGGCGTAGACGCCAACGCCCTGCAGCGGCCCAAGCGCTTCTTCGGCGCGGCGCGCAACGTGGAAGAGGGCGGGTCCCTGACCATCATCGCCACCGCGCTGATCGACACTGGCAGCCGCATGGACGAGGTGATCTTCGAAGAGTTCAAGGGCACCGGCAACTCCGAGATCGTCTTGGACCGCAAGGTCGCCGACAAGCGCATCTTCCCCGCGATCGACGTCCTCAAGTCGGGCACCCGCAAGGAAGAGCTGATCACCGATCGCGCCAACCTGCAGAAGACCTACGTGCTGCGGCGCATCCTCAACCCGATGGGGCCGCAGGACGCGATCGAGTTCCTGCTCGACAAGATGCGCCAGTCGAAGACCAACGGCGACTTCTTCCAATCGATGAACACCTGACATTCATCAGGCTCGCGCTATCGTGGTCGGGCAGGTCGGGATAATCTGGCCGCCTACCGCCACGAAGGATCGCCCTTGCCCTCCGCCCGCCTCCTCGTCCTGACGACGCTGACCGCCGCCGCGGTGCTCGCCGGCCCCGTTTCCGCCCAGACCGCCATGACGGGCGCTCCGGGCGCAGCCGGCGGCCAGCAGCGCGTGCGCCTGTCCCCCGGCCAGGCGTTCGCCCGCTACCAGGCCGACCGCAAGGCCAAGCTGCCTCAGATGCACGCGGCGCTGAAGATCACCCCCGAGCAGCAGGGCGCGTGGAACGACTTCGTGCGCGACACGGCGCTGACCATGGATGACTTCGTGGTGCCGACGACCATGCCGCCGACGACGCCCGAGCGCGTCGACCTGATCGACAGCTTCCAGCAGACCCGGCTGGACGCGCAGAAGCGGCGCAACCGGGCGGTGAAAGCGTTCTACGCCAAGCTCGCCCCCGAGCAGAGGGCGATCATGGACGGAAAGGCCGGCCGCGTTGCCCGCCCCACCGCCACGCCCAGCTGATCCTCAGGGCAGGAGGAGGGTGGAGCCCGTGGTGCGCCGCCCCTCCAGCGCCTCGTGCGCGGCGCGCGCCTCGGCGAGTGGGAAGCGCTGGCCGACATCGATCCGCACCGCGCCCGAAGCGATCTCCTCCCAAAGCGCCGCGGCGGCGACCTCCAGCTCGCCCCGCTCGCGGATGTAGTCGTTGAGCGTCGGCCGGGTCAGGAACAGCGACCCATGGCGGGCGAGCGCCAGAGGCTCGACCGCCGGCGCGGGGCCCGACGCATTGCCGTAGGCGGCCAAGAGGCCGCGTGGCGCGAGGCTCTTCAGGCTGTCGTCGAAGGTGGCGCGGCCCACCGAGTCGAACACCACCTCCACCCCGCGCCCGCCCGTCAGTTCGCGCACGCGCGCGGGCAGGTCGCCCTCGCCGTAGACCAACGCCGCCTCCGCCCCGAGCGCCCTGGCGCGCTGCGCCTTGTCGGCCGAGCCCACCGCGGCGATGACCCGCACTTCTAGCTTCCGCAGCCACTGCACGAGGATGGAGCCCACCCCGCCCGCGGCTGCGTGCACCAGCGCCGTGGAGCCGGGCGCGAGCGGCCGCAGCCGGCGCGCCAGGAATTCGGCGGTCAGGCCCTTGAGGAGGCCGGCCGCCGCCGTCTCGAACGACACGGCGTCGGGCAGGGCGATCAGCCGGTCGGCGGGGACGACCTGCGCCTCGGCGTAGGCGCCCAAGACGCCCGTGTGCGCCACCCGGTCGCCCGGCCGCACGTCCTCCACGCCCGGCCCGACGGCTTCGACGACGCCCGCCGCCTCCTGCCCCAGGATCGCCGGCAGCGGCGTAGGGTAGAGGCCGGTGCGCTGGTAGGTGTCGATGAAGTTGAGCCCGATCGCGTGGTGGCGCACGCGCGCCTGCCCAGGTCCCGGCTCGGGCGCCGGCAGGTCCACGACCTCCAGCGCGTCGGGCCCGCCTGTGCGCGTGATGCGGACGGCCTTCACAGGTCCGGTCCCAGGTGCAACCGTAGGAAGTCGTGGGTGCGCTGGTCGGCCAACCGCGCGGCGTCCGCGTCGTAGTGGTCACCAGCACGTCGCGCGAAGGCGTGGTCGACGCCGGGGTAGCTGTGCAGCTCGACGAGGCGGTCGTCTCCGAGGCCGGCGTGGACGCGCGCTTGGGCGTCGGGCGGCACGAACTGGTCGTTCTCGGCGATGTGCAGCATGAGCGGGTGGGCGATGCGCTCGCGCTCGGCGAGGTGCTGGTCGATGCCGACGCCGTAGTAGCCGACCACCGCGTCTGCATCGGTGCGCGTCGCGGTCAGGAAGGCCAGGAGGCCGCCGAGGCAGAAACCCACCGCCCCTACCCGGCCGTCGACCCCCGGAAGGTCGCGCACGGCGGCGACCGTCGCCGCCACGTCCTCGACACCCTTGTCGACGTCGAAGCGGGGGAACAGCTCGAAAGCGCGCTTGAGCTCGTCCGGCTTGCGATCGTCCAGCACGATCCCCGGCTCGAAGCGCCAGAAGAGGTCGGGGGCGACGGCGTAGAATCCGTTGGCGGCCAGCCCCTCACACACCTCGACCACCGTGTGGTTCACCCCGAAGATCTCCTGGATGACAATCACGGCGGGGCGGGGCGCCTCGCCCTGCTCCTGGTCGACGGGCCGGCGCACCAGCGCCTCGAACGCGCCGTCGCGGCCGGCGACGGTCATGGTCTCGCCCTGCATGGGGGCTCCTTGAGCGTTGGTGAGGGTGGCGTGCGGCTTGGGTTGCAGCGCGCGGGGTGTTAGCCGTCCCGCGGGGCGCCTGCCCCTCACATTGTCGTGGGACCCGCGCCGTGAAGGTGACCTTCGAGATCGACTGCACCCCCGTAGAGGCGCGCGCCTTCCTCGGCCTACCCGACGTAAGCGGGCTGAACGAGCACCTCACCGCCGAGATGCGCCGCCGGCTGGACGCCAACATCACGATGCTGGAGCCCGAGACGCTCCTCAAGAACTGGATGGCGCTGGGCGGCCAGGCGCAGGAGCAGTTCTCGCGGCTGATGACAGCGGCGGCGGGCGGCGGCGCGCGCCCCTTCAGCGGAGCGCCGTGAGCCCGACCGTCTTCGCGCTAGCGACGTCCCCCGGGCGCGCCGCGGTGGCGGTGGTGCGGCTCTCGGGCGACGCGACGGAGGCGGCGCTGACGGCGCTGACCGGACGCGCTCCGCCCGCACCGCGCCGCGCCTCGCTGAGGCCTTTGCGAGACGCCGCCGGCGGCCTCCTGGACCGCGCGCTCGTGCTGTGGACGCCGGGCCCCGCCAGCTACACGGGCGAGGACGCGGCCGAGTTGCACCTCCACGGCGGCCCGGCGGTGGTGGAGGGCGTACTGGCCGCGTTGGCGGCGCTGGGCCTCTCGCCGGCCGGCCCTGGCGAGTTCACCCGGCGCGCCTTCGCCCACGGGCGCCTGGACCTCGCCGAGGCGGAGGCGGTCGCCGATCTCGTCGACGCCGAGACCGAAGCGCAGCGCCGCCAGGCGCTCGACCAGCTTGGCGGGGCGGCGTCGCGCACCGAGGCGCGCTGGCGCGGCTGGCTTCTCGAGGCGGCGGCTCAGCTCGCCGCCGCGGTCGACTTCCCCGACGAGGAGCTGCCGGCCGACGTCGCCGCCCGCGCCGCGCCGCCGCTTCTGCGATTGCGAGCCGAGCTGGCCGACGCGGTCTCGGACCGGCGGGGCGAGCGCGTGCGCGAGGGCTTCCGCATCGCGCTGATCGGCGCGCCCAACGCGGGCAAGTCGAGCCTCCTGAATGCGCTCGCCGGCCGCGAAGCCGCCATTGTGACCGCCCTGCCCGGCACTACACGCGACGTGGTGGAGGTTCCGCTCGTGATCGCTGGCCGCCGCGTGATCCTGGCCGACACCGCGGGGCTGCGGGAGACCGCCGACCCGATCGAGGCGGAGGGCGTACGCCGCGCCCGCGCCTGGGCGCAGACCGCCGACCTGCGGCTCTGGCTCACCGCCGCCGACGCTCCCGCCCACGATCCCCCGGGCTCCGATGCGCCGGGCCCCGAACCGGGGGACGTTCTAATCTTCAGCAAGGCCGATCTGGTGGAGCGGGCGCCGGCGAACGCTCTGGCCGTCTCGACGACTGCAGGCGGAGGGCTGGAGGCACTTAGGGCGGCGCTGGCGACGCGCGTAGTCGCGGGCACGGGCGGCGATGCGCCCACGATCGTCACCCGCGCGCGTCATCGTGAAACGCTGTGCGCCGCGCTCGCTGAGGTTGACCGCGCCCTCGCCGCCGCGGAGCCCGCGCCCGAGCTCGCGGCCGAGTGCGTGCGGCTGGCGGCGCGCGCGCTGGCCCGGCTCACCGGGGAGGTCGAAGTCGAAGCCGTGCTCGAGCGGGTGTTCACCGCCTTCTGCATCGGCAAGTAGCGGTGGCGGGGAATACGCGGCCAGGTAGTGCCGGTGTTCCACGTGAAACATGCGTCCCCATGCGCCTCGACCCCGCCTTCACGCCCCTCTATCTGTCCGCAGCTCGGAGAAGGATGCGGGTGTGAGCGGCGGCCGTTTCGACGTAATCGTGATCGGGGGCGGTCACGCAGGGTGCGAGGCCGCGGCGGCCTCCGCGCGGCTGGGTGCGCGCACCCTCCTCCTCACCCATAGCCTCGCCACCGTCGGCGAGATGTCGTGCAACCCGGCGATCGGCGGCCTGGGCAAGGGCCACCTCGTGCGCGAGGTCGATGCTCTCGACGGCCTCATGGGCCGGCTGGCGGACGCGGCCGGCATCCAGTTCCGCCTCCTCAACCGCTCGAAGGGTCCCGCGGTGCGGGGTCCGCGCGCGCAGATCGACCGCCGCCTCTACCGCGAGGCGATGCAGGCCGCATTGAGGGAGCAGCCCGGCCTGGAGGTTCGCGCGGCCTCGGTGGAGGACCTCCTGGTCGAGGGCGGCCGGGTCGCGGGGGTCGTCGACGCCGCGGGTGAGGTCTGGCGCGCGCCGCGGGTGGTGGTGACGACGGGGACCTTCCTCGACGGCGTGATCCTGCGCGGCGACGAGCGCATCCCCGCCGGCCGACACGGCGAAGCCCCCGCGATCGGCCTCTCGCGCCGACTTTACGGCCTCGGCCTCGACATGGGCCGGCTGAAGACCGGCACGCCGGCGCGCCTCGACGGGCGTACGATCGACTGGGCTTCAATCGACCGGCAAGAGGGCGACGCCCACCCGAGCGCCTTCTCCTTCCTCACCAACGCCATCACCCGCGAGCAGGTGGCCTGCGGCGTCACCGCGACCACACCGGAGACGCACCGGATCATCGAGGAGGCTTTGGGCGAGTCGGCCGTCTACGGCGGCCGTGCGCAGGGGATAGGTCCGCGCTACTGCCCATCGATCGAAGACAAGGTCGTGCGCTTCGCCGACAAGGCGAGCCACCAGGTGTTCCTCGAGCCCGAGGGGCTGGACGACCCCACCGTCTACCCCAACGGGATCTCGACCTCAGTCTCGTCGGCGACGCAGGACCGGTTCCTGCGCACCCTGCCAGGCCTGGAGCGGATCGAGGTGCTGCGGCACGGCTACGCCATAGAGTACGACTACGTCGATCCCCGCGAGCTTTCGCCCGCGCTGGAGGTCAAGCGCCTGCCCGGCCTCTACCTCGCCGGCCAGATCAACGGCACGACGGGGTACGAGGAGGCGGCGGCGCAGGGGCTGATCGCGGGGCTGAACGCGGCGCGCGCGGCGGGCGGGAGCGACCCGATCGTGTGGGGGCGCGACGAAGGCTACCTCGGCGTGATGGTGGACGACCTCGTCACCCGCGGGGTGAGCGAGCCCTACCGCATGTTCACGAGTCGCGCCGAGTTCCGCCTGACGCTCAGAGCCGACAACGCCGACCAGCGGCTGACCGAGCGCGGCGCAGCCTTGGGCCTGGTCGGGGCCGAACGCCTGGCCGTCTATCGCGCCAAGGCCGCGACGCTCGCCGCCGCCCGCGCCCTCCTGGCCGAGCGGAGCCTTACGCCCAGCCAAGCGGCGGCGCACGGGCTGCCCACCCGCACGGACGGTCAGCGTCGCAGCGGGCTCGAGCTCCTGAGCCTGCCTAGCCTCGACGTGGCCGCCCTGCGCGGCGTCTGGGCGGACATGCCCGATTGGCCGGCGGAGGTCGTCGAGCAGGTGGAGGCCGACGCGCTCTACGCCGGCTACCTCGACCGGCAGGCGGCGGACGTGGCCGCCTTCCGCCGCGACGAGGCGCTGGAGCTCGATCCCGCGCTCGACTACGCCGCCGTGGGCGGTCTCTCCTCCGAGGCGCGCGAGAAGCTCGCCCGGGTGCGACCGCGCACGTTGGGCCAAGCCGCGCGCATCGAGGGGGTGACGCCCGGCGCCCTCACCGCCCTCCTGGCGCATGTCCGACGCGCCGCGTGATCCCCTCGCCCCGCCCCCGCCGGACAGCGCCGCCGAGCTCGCGGCCTGGCTCGGCCTGGGCGCGGAAGCGGAGCGTGATCTCACGCGTTACCGTGAGCTCCTGGGCGAATGGGGCGGGCGGATGAACCTCGTCGGGCCCTCCGCGCTGCGGGAGTTCTGGCCGCGCCACGCCTTCGACGGCGCCCAGCTCCTGCGGCTCGCGCCGGAGGCGGTGCGTTGGGCGGACCTCGGCGCGGGCGCCGGCCTGCCGGGGCTCGTGCTGGCCATCGCGCTCAAGGGCCGGCCGGGGGCTGAGGTGCTCCTAGTGGAGAGCCTGGGGAAGCGGTGCCGCTTCCTGCAGGCGGTGGTCGACGAGCTGGCGCTGCCCGCCCGCGTGCTCGCCGGTCGAGCCGAGGCGCAGACGCCGCCGCCCGTGCAGGCCGTCACCGCCCGCGCGGTCGCGCCGCTCGAGACCCTGCTGGAGTTCGCCCGGCCCTTCCTGCGCGGGCGCGCGGTCGGGCTCTTCCTCAAGGGGCGCGGGGCCGCGGCGGAGGTCGAGGCGGCGCGGGCACGCTGGCGGTTCCGCGCGGAGCTGATCCCCAGCCTCTCCGACGCCCACGGCCGGATCGTGCGCGTAGAGGGGCTCGCCCGTGGCTGACGCCCCCCGCCCCCGCGTGCTGGCGCTCGCCAACCAGAAGGGCGGCGTCGGCAAGACCACCACCGCCATCAACCTCGCCACCGCGCTGGCGGCGGTGGGCGAGCGCGTGCTCCTCGTCGACGTCGACCCCCAGGGCAATGCTTCCACAGGGCTGGGCGTGCCCCGCGCAAAACGCGTGCGCACCACCTACGACGTGCTGACGGGCGGGACGACGCTCGCCGACGCCGTGGTCGCCACCGAGGTGCCGCGCCTCGACCTCGCGCCCGGCGATGCGGACCTGTCGGGTGTGGAGCTCGAGCTTGGGCGCGAGGCCCGGCGCTCCTACCGGCTACGCGACGCCATCGCTGCCCTGCCGGCCCCACAGACGGGCGGCTACGGCTATGTGCTGATCGACTGCCCGCCTTCGCTGAACCTCCTGACCGTCAACGCCATGACGGCGGCGGATGCGGTGCTGGCCCCGCTGCAGTGCGAGTTCTTCGCCCTGGAGGGACTTTCCCAGCTGATGCGCACCATCGAGCTCGTGCGGGCGAGCCTCAACCCCAGGCTCGAACTGCAGGGCCTGGTGCTCACCATGTACGACCGGCGCAACAGCCTGTCGGACCAGGTGGCGGCCGACGTGCGCGCGCACTTCGGCGAGAAGGTCTACGATACGGTGATCCCCCGCAACGTGCGCGTCTCCGAGGCGCCCTCGTTCGGCAAGCCGGCGCTGATCTACGACCTGCGCTGCGCGGGGAGCCAGGCGTACGTGCGGCTGGCGTCCGAGGTGATCAGCCGCGAGCGGGCCCGCGCCCGCGCCATCGCCGCCAGCGCGGCCTGAGGAGAGACGGACGCCATGGCGGAGACCTCACGACGCGGGCTGGGACGGGGGCTCTCGGCGCTGCTCGGCGAGGCCGATCCCGTAGCCGCCCCCGACGCCGCACCCCGCCCCGTCGGCCGCCCCCTGTCGCTCGACGACCGGGGGCCGAGCGAGGTGCCAATCGAGCTCCTGCGCCGCAACCCCGACCAGCCCCGCCGCTCCTTCGCCGAGGCGGACCTGGAGGAACTGACCGACTCGATCCGCGCCAACGGCGTGCTCCAGCCCGTGCTCGTGCGCCCCGCCCCCGGCGCACCCGGCGAGTACCAGATCGTCGCGGGCGAGCGCCGCTGGCGCGCCGCCCAGCGCGCCGGCCTGCACATCGTACCCGTGCTCGTGCGCGAGCTCTCGGACGGCCAGGTGCTCGAAATGGCCATCGTCGAGAACGTGCAACGCGCCGACCTCGACCCGATCGAGGAGGCGGCGGGCTACCAGACGCTGATGGACCGCTTCGGCCATACCCAGGCGGGGGTGGCGCAGGTGGTCGGCAAGAGCCGGCCGCACGTGGCCAACGCGCTGCGTCTGCTCATGCTACCGCCCGCCGTGCGCGAGCACGTGCAGGCGGGACGGCTCTCCTCCGGCCACGCCCGCGCCATCGCCAGCGCGCCCGATCCCCGCCGGCTAGCGGAGGAGATCGTCGCCCGCGGCCTCTCGGTGCGCCAGGCCGAGGCGCTGGGGCGCGGAGCGCAGGCGCCCTCACGTGCGCCCGCCCGGACGGCAGCCCCGACCCCGGGGACGCAGGGGAAATCCGCGGACCTGCGCGCGCTGGAGGGTGACCTGTCGGAGACCCTTGGCATGGCCGTCTCGGTCGACGATCGCGACGGCCGCGGCCGGGTGACGCTGACGTATCTGAGCCTCGAGCAACTCGACGAAATCTGCCGCCGGCTGATGGGGTAGTCGGTCAGACGAAGCGCGGCGGCGACGGTCGATGTCCGCCTTACGGCGGGCGCTTCGCGCAGGGCCGCCGTGCTCGGTCGCGTCAAGGGACGCTTCGCTCTCCGCTGCGCTTCGCCCTTGACCCGCCCTGCGCGCGACGGCTGACGCAGGGGCGTCGGGACGCGGGGCGTCCCGTAGTTGAAGTTCGACTTAGGCCTGCGGCCCGCGTCGAACACAGGGCTGTA
>CAXTAO010000048.1:0-10044 GCA_964242625.1 uncultured Caulobacteraceae bacterium
CGATCGGCAGGGTGTCGACTTCCGCCTGGCGGCCGAGCGTCGCCAGCTGCTCCATGGCCGCGGGGCGGCGCGTGTCGAGCGAGGCCATCAGGACCTTGCGGCGCTCGGTTTTGGAGAGCCGCACCGCGAGCTTGGCCGAGGTGGTGGTCTTGCCCGAGCCCTGAAGCCCGCTCATCAGGATCACGCTCGGCGGCGTAACGTTGAGCTGGAGGCCGGTAGGCTCCTCGCCGCCAAGCATGTCCACGAGCCCGTCGTGGACGATCTTGACCACCTGCTCGCTGGGCTTCACCGCGCGGATCACCGCCTCGCCGGTCGCTTCGGTGCGCGCCTTGGCGATGAAGTCCTTGACGACAGGCAGGGCCACGTCGGCGTCCAGAAGCGCCAAGCGCACCTCGCGCAGCGCCTCGTCCACGTCGGCGGCCGACAGCACGCCCCGACCGGTGAGCCGGTCGAAGACGCCTGTCAGTCGGTCGCCGAGGCTGTCGAACATGCCTTCACCTCTCGCCGCGCATCGCCCAAACGCCCGCGGCCCCCGCGAGCGTAGACGCCGGCGGGGGGCCTCGCCGCCCTCGTCCGCTGATATGGACAGCGGGGTCGTGGCGGAGGAGGGCGCGTTTGGAGATGCGCCGAAGGGCGAGCGCGTACGCCAGGCGCGCCTGGAAGTCCAGTCGAAGCGGTCCGTCGAGGGAGGAAGCGGAACCTGCGCGCGGGCGTCCGCGATCTTCATTTGCGGGGGGCCGGCGGCGTCACGCTTGAGGGAGCCCTGCGCGTTGAAGCCTCGTCTGACCGTGGTCGCCGTGCCCGCGCGCGACGAGGCGGCCCGCATCGGCACGTGCCTGCGCGCCTTGGCCGGCCAGCGCGACCTTCGCGGGGCGCCCCTCGACACGGCGGCGGTCCGGGTGGTCGTCTATAGCAACAACTCGCGCGACGGCACGCCCGAGATCGCCGAGCGCGCGCTCCCGGGCGCCCTGGTCATCCGCGCCGAGCTCAAGCCTCCCCACGCGAACGCCGGCGCCGCCCGGCGCGGGGCCATGGAGGCGGGGCTCCGCCTCCTCGACACGCGCGACGGGGTCATCTGCACCACCGACGCCGACAGCCGCCCCCGCCCCGACTGGATCGCGCGGCTGTGGGCGGCGCTGGACGGCGGGGCCGAAGCGGTCGCCGGCGCCATCGACTTCGACCCGCAGGAGGGCGCGCGGCCCCGCGTCTCGCCCGGCCGGCGTCGCGAGGCCGACTACGCCGCCGCCCAGGCCGAACTCGTCGCCCGCCTCGATCCCGAGACCTACAACCCGTGGCCGAACCACCTCTGGGCCTGGGGCGCCAACCTCGCGGTGACCGCCGACGCCTACCGGCGCGCGGGCGGCCTGCCGCCGGTGGGGCTGGCGGAGGACCGCGCCTTCGTGGAGCGGTTGCGCCTGTTCGACATCCCCGTGCGCCATTGCCTCCAGGCGCGGGTGTGGACCTCGCCGCGCGCGCGGGGCCGCGCGCCGGGCGGGCTGGCCGACCTCGTCGCGGACCACGTCGGGCCCGACCGCGCGCCCTGCGACCACGCGCTGGAGCCCGCCTTCGCCGCCGCGCGTCGCGCGATCTGGCGGCGACGGCTGCGCCTCGCCCGTGAAGAGGGCGCAACAAACCCTGGCTGGGCGCGGCGCCTTTGTGCGCCGGAAGCCGCCGTCGAGCAGGCGCTGACCCAACTCCGCTTCGGCGAGGGCTGGCAGGCCCTGGAGCGGGCGTCGCCGCGGCTGCGCCGCATCCGGCTGCGGGTGGACGACCTGCCGCGCGAGCTGGCCCGCGCCGAGCGGCTGCTCCGCCGGCTCAGGCTCGGCGAAGCCGATCCAGCCGATAGCGTTCGCGCCGCCGCTTCAAGTCCGTGGTCAGCCGCGTCGCCGCCCGGGTGAAGCGTTCCACGGCCTGCTCGCCGGTCAGGGGGTAGTCGGGCGTCTCGCCCAGCCAGTGAACCAACAGCACGACGCCGCCGGGCGCGAGCGCGCGCTCCGCCCACGCCACCACCCGGTCGAGGTCGTCCTCCCCGAAGTAGTAGAGCACCTCGGACAGCACGATCAGGTCGAACGAGCCTTCGGGCGCCTCCTCCGGCAGCGCCATGCGCGCGAAGCGGACGTGGGGCGTCGCGGCGTTGCGCGCGCGCGCGATCGCCAGCGCCGCCTCGGCGACGTCGACGCCCAGGAGATCGCCGCAGAGGGGGGCCAGACGGGCGGTGAGCTCGCCGATCGCGCAGCCCACCTCGACCGCGCGCGCGAACTCGCGGCCGCCGAGCGCGTCCACCGTGTCGGCGTACTTGTCGCGCTCGTAATCGCTCGTGCGAAAGCGCCAGGGATCGGGATCGCCGGCGTAGAGCGCGTCGAAGTAGGCGGCGGGCAGGGTGCCGGGCGTCTTCATCCGTCCACCTCCGGCGTGCGCGACCAGGGCGGGGCGCCCGCGGTGGCGAGGGTGAAGCGCGCCGCCTCGTCCAGCGCGCCGTCGGGGAAGGGCTGGCGCAGGTAGGTGGCGAGGTCGCGCGCGATGCGCTCCACCGGGCTCGGCCGGGTCAAGGCGGACAGCCCCAACGCACGCTGGGCGAGCGCGATCGCCTCCATCGCCGCGCGCTCGACCGCGGTGCGCGCGAGGTTGGCGTAGGCTTCCGCCGCCGGCGCGTCGGCCTCCGCCGCGCCTTCCAGGACCTCGGCGGCGCGGAGGACCCACAGCTCCGCCGTCTCGGCCGCGAGCGCCAGGGCGCCCGCCCGCGCGAGCTGATGCGGGTCGGCGTCGCGCCCGCGTGCGCGGAGCTCGCCGCGCACCAGCGCCGCCAGCCGCGCGACCGCCCCGGCGTGAACCGCCGCGAACCGCCACGCCCCGCCCTTGAACAGCGGCGCGCGATAGTAGTCGCCCGGCGCGCCCACCACCTCCGCCGCCTTGATCTTCAGCCCGGTGAGGTCGACCGAGCCCGTGGCGGTGGCGCGCATGCCCTGCACCGTCCAGCCGCCGAGGTCCGCGCGGAGCGGGTCCGGCAGCCGGGGCAGGAGCATGTGGACGCCCTCCGGACCCCGCGCGGTGACCACGGGGCGGGTCACGAGGCCGATGCCCGAACAGTAGATCTTCCCGCCCGTCAGCCGCCCCGCGCCCTTCGCGCCGGGCGCGGCGTCGAGCGCGAGGGGTTGGGCGCCCTCGGCGTTCCACACCCCGCACACCGCGCCCGCGCGCACCGCCTCGGCCAGCGCGGCCGCCTGGACGGGGTCGCCATAGCGGCCGACGAGCTTCACCGCGTTGAGGTGCCCCTCGAATATGCGTCCGGCGGAGAGGTCGGCGGCGCCCAGGCCCAGGAGCGCGCGGACGAGTTCGCCCGTGCGGCCGGGATCCGTCGCCCAGCCGCGACCGCCCTCGGCGGCGGGCAGGGCGGCGACGAACAGGCCGTGGCGCGCCAGGGGGACGCAGAGTGCTGTGGGGTCGGCCCCGTCGTGGTCGTGATCGGGCGCGGCCGCCGCCAGTTCGCACAGGGCGGAGGCGAGCGGCGGATCGTCGGCCAGCGCGGGATCGGGCGTCATCGCCACCGGCAGGCCGCAATCGCCGGCATGGTTCCCCCACGCAGGTCGAGCCGCGAAGAATTGGGGTGGGCGGCCAGCCTTTCTCGCTGTCGCTCCCCGGCCGGTGTGAGACGGTGGCCGCAGGTCGGAGGCTCCCACCGCATGTCGATCGTCGACGCCGTCTTCCTGCGCCACCCCCGCAACCACGGCGAGGGCTACACCGAGCACGCGCGCTTCGCCGCGGGCGTGGGCGGGCGCATGGTGCTGGGCGGGCTGGCCTGCCTCGTCCACGCGGTCCTGCCGTGCGCCTTCACCACGACCGGGAGCCGCACGGTGCGCGACCTGTCCGAGCGGCTGGCGGCGCGGCGCGGCGACCGCGCGCCGTCGAGATCACGCGGGCTTGATCACGACGGCGGACGCGTTCGCGGCTAGACGGGGCGCTCCCGCACGCGCGAGCCCCGACCCCGCCATGCGCCTCTCCGAACGCCCGACCGTGGCCGTCATCGGCGGCGGGTTCAGCGGGCTGATGACCGCCCTGCACCTACTGGATCGTCCCGACGGTCCCCGCGTGCGGCTCGTCGAGCCGCGCCCGGGGGTGGGGCGCGGCGCCGCCTATGCGCCGCGCAACGCCGGCCACCTCCTCAACGTGCGCGCCGCGAACATGAGCGCCTGGCCCGACCGCCCGTCCCATTTCGTCCACTGGCTGCAGCAAGGAGGCGAGGGCGCGGAGTCGGCCTTCGTGAGCCGCGCGCGCTACGGCGCCTACCTCCAGGCCATGCTCCACGCCCGGACCCAGGCGGGGGAGGCGGGGCGGCTCCTGCTCGACGCGGACGCCGCGACCGGTCTCGCCCCCGCCGACGGCGGCTGGTCGCTCCGGCTCGCGATGGGGCGCACGGTGCGCGCCGACGCCGTGGTGCTGGCGGTGGGCAATCTTCCGCCCCACGCGCCCGTCGAGCTGGCGCCCGACGCGCTGGCCTCGCCCGCCTATGTCGCCGACCCCTGGTCCGACGCCTTGGAGCGGGTTCCCGACGAGGGGCTCGCCGTGCTCATGGGCACCGGGCTGACCATGGTGGACGTGGCGCTGCGGCTCTGCGCCGAACGGCCCGCCCTGCAGCTCCTCGCCATCTCGCGCCGGGGGCTCCTGCCGCGCCGGCACCTCCTGGCGGGGCCGGACGCGAGCCCCTGGTCGCCGATCGCCTCCGACACGCCGCGGGGCGTCCTGCGCGAGCTCCGCGCGCGGGCGCGGCGGGAGGACTGGCGGCGCGTCGTCGACGGCCTGCGCCCGCGCGTCCAGGAGCTGTGGCGGGGCTGGAGCCTCGCCGAGCGGAGGCGGTTCCTCCGGCACCTGCGACCCTGGTGGGACGTCCACCGCCACCGGCTCGCGCCAGAGGTGGCTTCGGGCCTCGACCACCTCACCGCTTCAGGGCGGCTGCGCCTCTGCGCGGGACGGCTGGAGCGCGTCTCCTCAGCCGAGGAGGGCCTGGAGGTGACTTGGCGACCCCAGGGCGCCCGGGCGGCGCAGCGTGTCCGCGCGGCGGCGCTGGTGAACTGCACGGGCCCGAACGGCGATCTGGCACGCTCGGGCGACCCCCTCCTTCTCGATCTGCAGCGCCAGGGCCTGGTGCGGCCGGACGCGTGCCGGCTGGGGCTCGAGGTCGACGCGCACGGCCGGCTGATGGGAGCGGCCGGCGAGGCGCATCCCGCCCTGTTCGCGGTGGGCCCCGTGACGCGCGGGGCCTTCTGGGAGATCACTTCGGTGCCCGACATCCGCGTGCAGGCCGCCGACTGCGCGCGCCGCGTGCACGCCGCCCTGCTGCGGGAGCCCGCGCTCTGACGTCTAGGCCGCCAGCGGCAGGGCGTGGCGGCGGCAGTGGTCGAGGTAGCCGAGCTCGTGGCGGGCGGCGAGCCCGGCCACGCTCTCCCAGAGCCAGCCCGGCGCGTCCAGGTCGTTCGAATGTCCCCGTGCCAACTCGGCCCGCCAGTTCCGGCGGGTGTCCAGGTCCATCTGACGTGCGTGGGCGCGCCCGACGACGAAGGCCAGGTAGCGCGCCGCCTCCACCGCCTCGCCGCGCGAGAACTGGTCGACCTCAAGCTTGAGGTCCTGCGGCAGGAGCTCGCGCAAGACCATCGGCTTGCCGAGCAGGTGCGCGGGGAACATTCGGTCGCCGAGGTTGGGGGAGAGGGCGCGCGCGCCCGTCACCACCCGCGCCGCAGGGTCCTTCGGCATGTCGGCGTCGGGCGCGGCGGGCGCGACGGACTCCACCGCTTCTTTGAGGTCGACCAGCGCCACCTTGGTGCGCCGCTTGCCCCGCACCTCCAAGAGAGCGGCGTAGCGCAGCTTGCCGAGCGAAGAGCAGCCCTTCATCCAGTAAGCCGCGTCCACCAGCTCCACCTCGCCGGAGCTGCGGCCCTGCAGCGCCAGAACGTGGTCGTGCACCGCCCGGTCGGTGAAGAGCGTCGCCAGGCCCTCGCGCTCCTCGTCCGACAACGCCCAGAACCGGCGGCCGAGCGGCAGCTTCGGGCGCACGCTTTCCAGCCGCTCACGCGCGAGTTCGCGCCATTGCCGGCCCAGCGCCTCGTCGCGCACCGCCGCGACCACGCCGGGCTCGGGCACGAGCCCCTCCTCGTCGGGGGCGCGCAGGGCGGCGCGATATCCGTCGACCATCTCCTCCAGCATCCGCGCGGTGGTCACGCCCGGCAGGTCGGAACTCCGCGCGGCGGATGCGAGCGAGAGCCCCAGCCGGATCAGGTCGTGCGCCGGGTTGCCGACCACCGTCTGATCGAGGTCGCGGATCTGGATGTCCACCTTGCCGTCGCCGTCGGCGAGGGGACCGAGGTTGCCGAGATGGCAGTCGCCGCAGATCCACACGGACGGCCCCGCCGGCAGGTGCGCCGGGTCGAGCTCGGCCAGCCAGCCGTAGAACTGGGCGGTGGCGCCCCGCACATAGGCGTGGGCCGAGCGCGCCATCTTGCGCACCCGCTCCGTCTCGAGGACGCCTGCGCGGGCCTCTACCGGCGCGCCCACCTGGATGTCGCTCATCTAGCCTTCCCCGCCGGCGAACGTCGCCGGGCGGTCGGCAACGCTTGGAACGCGGAGCGGTTCTCGCCGTGACCCGCCCCCTGCGAGGGGCGGGCCACGGCTGCGTCTTCAGGCGGCGGCTGCGGCGGCGCCGACGCGGCGGCGCATAGCCAGCCCGGCCAGCCCCACGCCCAGCGCCATCAGCGCCCAGGTACCCGGCTCCGGCGCGGCCGAGGTCGGCGCAGGCGTGGAGAAGCTCTGGCCCGCGCCGATGATCTGGCCGTCGGAGAAGGCGATCTCGGTGAAGCTGTCGCCCGGCAGGAAGGCCAGGTCGCCGTTGGGGCCGCCCTCGGCGTCGCCGTCGGCGAAGCCGAATACGCCCGGACCCTCGCCCGAGCCCTGCAGGTAGGCGATCAGCTGGTCCTCGTCGGTGTTGGGGAACAGCGTGCCGAACGCGATGTGCTCGGCGCTCGCCGCCCAGCTGTCGTTGGTGAACAGCACCAGGTGCTTCTGCCCGTCGGGGTCGCCAGGCAGGTCCTGCGCGACGCCCAGCATGAAGGTGCGGGTGGCGGGGTCCTCGGGGAAGGGGTTGGTGATGGTGTTGTCGCCCACATCGGCGCTGAACGAATAGCTGACGTCGCCGCTGTCGACGTGCTCGGTCAGGATGTTGATGTCGGTCACGGCGTAGGCCGACGTGAACTGGTAGCTGTTGATGTACTGCTGCGCGTGCGCGCTCTGCGCCGCGCCGGCGAGCGCCAAGCCCAGCGCCGCCGCCATTCCCGCCCACTTCATGATCACAGTCCCCCGTGACGCCGCCGCGGAAGCCCCTCGCCTCCGCGGTCGCCGTCGTCGACGGGGCCTTTCGAGCCTTCGCGGCGCAGGGCAACAGCGGGTCGCGCCGGAGGCGAGCCGTTGTCGTGTGATGTCGCGTCATGTCGCGAGACGCCGCCCGCCCGTGCGGCGCCGAGCCGCCTAGCGTCAGGAGCGGCCGTCGTGGCTCAGGGGGTGACTTCGACCGTCAGCGTCGAAACATACGTCCGCTCCGCCGGGCGCGCGCCCGGCGCCGAAGGTGCGGTCTGGGCCTCGATCACATAGGCCCCCGGCATGGGGAACTTGACGGACGCACGGCCGCCCGCGTCGCTAACGGCGGTGAAGGTTGTCTTGCGCTCGGCGTAGGGGCCGTCGGCCCGGCGCACGAGGAGCTGCATCCCCGGCGCGGGCTGGCCGTCGATCAGGACGCTGAGCGGCAGGGCCGTATCCAGGTAGATCGCGGTGGGATCGGCCGTCGGCGCGAGCTCCAGGCCGGCGCCGTCCGGCTTAGGCGTCGCCTTGGGCGCGCCGCCGCGGACGACATAGGTGTCCGCCCGGAGGTAGGCGGTGGTGTGCAGGGTGGCCGCTCCGCTGGGCGCGGCGTCGAGCGGCGGGGGTCCTTCACCCTCGTGTCGCCCCGGAGCCGCGAGGTGGCCGTCACGCGGCGGGGCGCCGGCCATTCCGCCGCCGCCCGGGCGCGCCGGCCGGATCGGGCGCCAGGCCCCGTCCACCTGCGCCCAGGTCGTCTCGCGCGCGACCCGGCTCCCCGTCGAGACGCGGTACAGCCCTGGGGCGGGCAGGGGCACGTCGGCGGCGGTCAGCCCCTTGAGCTGGACGACGCCTTCCACCTTGACAGTCCGCCCGTCGGGGCCGGTCGCCAGGAGGTCGCCCGGCGCCCGGATGGCGAAGTCGGGGACGAGCGGCGTCTCCTCGTGCATGCCGGCGGTGACCGTCACCCAGTCGCGCGACACGACGAAGCTCTCGGGGGCCACGAAGGGCGCGTGCGCCGCCGCCGGAGGCGCCCCGGCCAGGACGGTGAGCGCCATGAGCGCGGACGGGCGGGGGCGCATGGGCGCGGTCTCCGGGTAGGGCTGACGCCTTGCTAATGCGAGGCCTTCGCACTAGCAACCCGGGTTCCGCTCCTCTCCTCTCGCCCGAGAGCCGACGCCCATGACGCCCCCCCGCGCCCCGCGCCCATCCCGTCTGGTCGGCGCCTTCGCCGCAGCGCTCGCGGCGTCGGGTGTGGCGCAGGCGGCGCCCGTGCGGACCTTCCATGCCGAACACGTGCTCGGCGCCTCCTTGGACGTGGTGGTGGTGGGCGCCGCGCGCGCCGCCGCCGCGCGCGCCGCCGGCGCCGCCCGCGCCGAGATCGATCGGTTGGAGCGCGTGCTCAGCGCCTGGCGCCCCGACGCGGAGCTCGCGCGGATCAACGCGGGCGAGATCGCCGCCTCCGCGCCGGAGCTGCGCCGGGCGGTCGACGCCGCGGAGCGCTGGCGCGAGCTCACCGGCGGGGCTTACGACGCACGCCTGGGGGCGGTGAGCGCGGCGCGTCGCGCCGGCGACGCCGCGGCCGAGGCGCAGGCCTGGCGTGCGGCGGCCGTGGCCGGCCCCGCGCTCGGACCGGACGGTCGTCCAGCCTCGGGCGTGCGGCTCGACCTGGACGGCTCGGCCAAGGGCGTGGTGATCGACGCCGCGCTCGCGGCGGCGCGGCGCGCGGTTCCGCAGGCGCGGGGCATACTGATCGACCTCGGCGGAGACCTGCGTTGCGACGGCTCGGGGCCAGGCGGCGGTGCATGGCGCGTGGGTGTGGCGGCGGGCGGCGCGTGCGCGCCCGAGCTCGTGCTGAGGCTTCCCCCAGGCGGCGCGGCTGTCGCGGTGAGCGGCGCGGGCGAGCGCGACTTGGCCGCGGCGGCGGGCGCGCGGACGTCCCATCTCGTCACTCCGGGCGCCGCGGGTCCGGCATCGCATCTGGCGCGGGCGGCGGTGACCGCGCCGTGCGCCGCCGACGCCGACGCCCTGGCCACCGCGCTCTGCGCCATGTCGCCGGCCGATGGGCTGGCGCTCGTCGAGAGCCTGCCGGGGGTGGAAGCCCGGCTCCACGACGCGCGGGGCCGCGCCCACGTCTCTAGCGGCTGGGACGCCCTGGTCGAGCCCGCGCCTCGTCTCCTGCGCACGGCCGCGCCCCTCGCCTGGCCGCAGGGGCAGGCGGTGACCGTCAGCTATGAGGTGCCCCGGATCGCCGCGCCGAAGTACTATGCGCCCTATCTCGTGATCTGGATCACCGATGCGGACCACCGGCTGGTCAAGACGCTTTCGGTGCTCGGCCAGAAGCCCCGCTACCTCGAGAGCAACTACGTCTGGTGGCGGCGCTACGGCCGCGACACGCCCGACGTCGCCGCCATCGCCCGCCCGACTCGCGCGCCCGGGCGCTACACGGCCGTATGGGACGGCTCCACCGACGCGGGCGGGCGCGCGGCCCCCGGGCGCTATCTCGTCCATGTCGAGGCCGCCCGCCAGGACGGCGGCCATACGTACGAAACGCTCGAGCTGACGGTCGGCGCCGGCGGCGCGGCGGCCGCGGCGGCCCCCAAGGACGAGCTCGGCGCCTTGCGGGTGGTGGTTGGCCCGGGCGCTCGCGCGACGTGACGCCGCCCGCCGCGCCGCCGCGCCGCCGCGCCGCACCGCGCGGGCGGGGGC
>CAXTAO010000049.1:0-9889 GCA_964242625.1 uncultured Caulobacteraceae bacterium
TCGGCTTCACCAACAGCCTCTGCTGTCTGTTCGTTGCTCTGGTCGCTTACATGGCAGTAAGTAGCTACTGGCTTTAACAATGGGCTTTGTTCAGCCCTACCCCCGGCCACGCCACACCGCCGATCGCCCCATTTGCGTTCGGCTGCGAGACGCCATGGGCTTGCTCGCTTCGCAGCCCCAGCCTTCGGTGGACAAGCTATGGTTGAGGGCTCCCTGCGGCTCGGCCGTGTTCGAGCCGACGAGCCTCGCACGATGAAGGTCTGGCCATCGACGGCTCCGTCGAGGCTCGGATATGCCGCTTTTGGAGTGCTGCGTTGGTTCGAGCGCAACGAGCGCTCGGGGGAGGGCTAAACATGAGCACAGAGGCGGAAGGCTCCGGGCTGCACCGGCGCACCCTGCTGGCCGCCACGGGTGTGACCGCCCTGGTCGCTCCGGCCGTCTCGCGTGCATCGGACAGCACCAAAACGGGCGCGCACGACGAGCCGGGCGGCTGCCAGACGCCACGGGAAGCCGTCGCCCGGACCCGCTACGGCCGCGTGCGCGGCTTCGTGGCGGGCGGCGTCTACACCTTCAAGGGCGTGCCCTACGGCGAGACCACCGCCGGCGCGAACCGTTGGCTGCCCGCCAAGCCACCCCAGCCCTGGACCGGCGAGCGCGCCACCCTGTCCTACGGCGCGAACTGCCCACAGACGCTGCACGACTTCACCTCCACCGAGATGAGCTTCCTGTTCGACTGGGACGACGGCTGGCTCAGCGAGGACATGCTGAAGCTCAACATCTGGACGCCCTCGCTCACCGGTGCGCGCCCGGTGATGGTCTACCTGCACGGTGGCGGCTTCAGCTTCGGCTCGGCCTACGAGCTGCCCTCCCACGAGGGCGCACAGATGGCGCGTCGCCACGACGTGGTGCAGGTCTCGGTGAACCACCGGCTGAACGCCCTGGGCTTCCTCGACGTATCTGAGGTGGGCGGCGAGGCCTACGCGGGCTCGGTCAACGTGGGCATGACCGATCTCGTCGCGGCGCTCCACTGGGTGCGCGACAACATCGCCGAGTTCGGCGGCGACCCCGACCGGGTGATGATCTACGGCCAGTCGGGCGGCGGCTCCAAGGTCACCTGCCTCCTCGGCATGCCGTCGGCGGCGGGGCTGATGCATCGCGCCGCGGTGCAATCGGGCGGCGGCGGCGACATCCCCGACGCGGAGCAGTCGCGCGAGTTCTCGCGCCGGCTCATGCGCGAGCTGGGCGTGAGCCCGGGTGAGATCGGCAAGCTGCAGCACATGGACTGGGCGGCCCTCTTCGCCGCGGGCAATCGCGTGGCGGACGCGATGAACCCACCCCGTGGTCCGCTGGCCGGGCCGGGTTCGCCGCCCGGCGCGCGCCCGCGCGTGGGCTGGTCGCCGACGCTGGACGGCCAGACCGTGACGCTGCGCTCCTTCCACGACGCGGTGGCCGACAGCGCCCGCACAGTGCCCGTGATGATCGGCTCGGTGAGCGAGGAGGGCATGCAGTATCACCTCGACCCAACCGAGACGGAGTGGCGCGCTCAGCTCTCCACCGCCTATGGCGCAGCCAAGGCCGACCGGCTCGTCTCCGCCATGAAGGCGGCGCATCCGGAGAAGCAGGTGCGCACCCTGTCTTACGGCGTGAAGGGGCTGAACGGGCGCAACAACGTCCAGCGCATGGTCGACCTTAAGCTTCGGCAGGGCGGCGCGCCGGTGTACCAATACTGGTTCAGCTGGCAGTCTCCCCAGCTCGACGGCGTGGGCGGCGCTTGGCACACCTCCGAACTGGCCTTCTGCTTCGACAACACCAAGCGCTGCGAGCAGGGCACGGGCGACACGCCGGGCGCGCGGGCGCTGGCGGCGAAGATGGCCGGAGCCTGGGCGGCCTTCGCCCGCACCGGCGACCCGAGCCAGCCGGGTCTGGCGTGGGCGCCGACCAGCACCGCGCGGCGGGAGACCATGGTTTTCGACACGCACACGCGGATGGAGAACGACCCGGAGGGCGCGGTCCGCCGCATCCTCCTGGACTGAGCCCCATGCTCGTAACGGCAGGACAGCCGGCGGCGCTCCCCGCCCCGATCCCGGTGCAGGTGACGGTGGACGCCGCGCAAGGGGCGGGGACCCTCCCGCCGATCTGGCGCTTCTTCGGAGCCGACGAGCCGAACTACGCGACCATGAAGGACGGCCGTAAGCTCGTCGGCGAGCTGGGGGCGCTGCGGCCGGGCGACGTGTTCTTCCGCGCGCACAACCTGATGACCACGGGCGACGGCACGCCCGCCTTCAAATGGGGCAGCACCAACCTCTACACCGAGGACGCCGCAGGCCGCCCCGTCTACGACTGGACCGGCGTCGATCGCATCGTGGACACTTACCTGGCGCGCGGCGTGCGCCCCTATCTGCAGATCGGCTTCATGCCGCAGGCGCTCTCGAGCGCGCCCGCGGGAACGCCCTACCAGCATCGCTGGCGTCCCGGCTTCGGAGCCGACGCCCTGGCCGGCGGCTGGACCTTCCCGCCCAAGGACGAGGCGCGCTGGGCGGAGGCTGTGTTCCAGTGGACGCGCCACAACGTCGAGCGCTACGGCCGAGCCGAGGTTGAACGGTGGTGGTTTGAGGTGTGGAACGAGCCCAACCTGCCGATCTACTGGACGGGTTCGCGCGAAGCCTTCTTCCGCCTGCATGACCTGGGGGTGGACGCGATCCGCCGTGCGCTGCCCACCGCGCGGGTGGGCGGGGCGGAGGTGGCCGGACCCGATGCCGACTACCTGAAGGCGTTCCTGGATCACGTGAGCGGAGGCCGCAACGCCGCCACAGGCGGCATAGGCGCGCCCACCGACTTCGTCTCCTTCCATGCCAAGGGCCAGCCCGAGGTCGCGGATGGGCATGTCCGCATGGGCATAGCCACCCAGCTTCAGCACGTGGACCAAGGCTTTGCCGTCGTGGCCGCCAGCCCGGCTCTGGCGCACGTTCCCGTCGTCATCGGCGAGAACGATCCCGAGGGCTGCGCCGCCTGCCCGGGAGCGCAGAACGGCTACCGTAACGGAACGATGTATTCGAGCTACACCGCCGAGGCCTACGATCGCGTCTGGGAACTCGCCGCGGCGCGAGGGGTCGACCTGCAGGGTGCGCTGACCTGGGCCTTCACCTTCGAGGACCAGCCCTACTTCGCGGGCTACCGTCAGCTCGCCACCAACGGGATCGACCTGCCGGTGCTGAACGTCTTCCGCCTGTTCGCCCGGTTGGGCCCGCAGCGGCTGGCGGCGACGAGCGATCACCAGCTGCCGCTCGCGCGCATCGAGGCCGAGGGGGTGCGGGGCGCGCCCGACATCGGCGCGCTGGCGACCCGCCAGCCCGACGGGCGCGTGGAGGTGCTGGTGTGGCACTACCACGACGACGATGTCTCGGGCCCCGACGCCCACATCCGGCTCGCGGTTTCAGGCCTCGGGACCGGCGACCGGATGCTCCACCGGTGGCAGGTGGATCGCGACCACGCCAACGCCTACGCCGCGTGGCGCGCGATGGGCGCGCCGCAGTCGCCGAACGAGGCCCAATACGCCGCGCTGGTCGCCGCCTCCACGCTGTCGCCCGCGTCGCCGCCACGGGCGCTCCATGTTCGCGCGGGCCGCGCACTCACGACGTTCGATCTGCCGAGACAGGGGGTGGCGCTCGTCGAGCTTGTTCCTGCGCAGCGCTGAAGCGAAGCCGCGCTTCGAAGCTTCAACCAGGCTGGACGCTCCGCTGACGTCAGGTGTTCGGTCCGGCCCTCGTCGGAGCCTGGAAGTGCCGGTTATGGACCGCAGATTCAGCTCCCCGGAGACGAGGGCGAAGCGTTCAGCGCGGCCAGTCTCCGCCCGCCAGGGTGCTCTCCTGACGCCCTTTGACGTCTAGCGCTGTGTCGTGGAGCTAGCGACACTCCAGCGCGGCAGGCTCGTGCTACGCTCTCTTTGAAAGCGTGCCGACGCAGGTCCGTCACGGCGTAGCTCCCTCGAACGCGCTGTCGCACGGAGAGGAGTTCCGCGTGCCTGAAAGCTCACGCTTGCCGTCCGGAACGATACGGCTCATTTCGTGCAGGGACTTTAGTCTACGATCAGATCAAAGGAGGCGTCGATGACTTTGTCGGGCATGCTCATGTCGGTTCTCCTCGCGACCGCGAGCGCCGCACCTACGTCCCCCGCGATAGCTTTAGCTGGACGATACTCGCACCATTTCCTCGACGGGCAGGTTGATGGTCCCGACTACTGGGCGGACGACGTCGCCGAGATCGTGCCAGTGGATGCAAGTCACGCCTACGTGCGATTGGCGGTGAACTTCTACAATGGTCACACCTGTTCACTGGCCGGGGTGGCTCGGGTGGAAGGCGCCACACTGGTCTACCATGCCCCTGCGAGCGACACGTTCGCCGGGTCGGCCCCTTGTCGACTGGTAGTCCGACGCAACGTCGCCAAGCTCGTCTGGAGCGATGGCGAGAATACCTGCAAGGCGCATTGCGGCGAGCGCGGGAGCCTGATGAGCGGTTCTCTCCCGTGGTCAAGCCACCGACCCATCGCCTACATGGCCCGGCTGAAGAGATCCTCAGACTACCGTGCCGCCATGGCCGAGCGAGCCAGACCCGCCCGAGTCGCCAGTCGGGACAGCTGAAGCTTCCGGACGCCGTCGGAGCCGACGTCAGCCGAGGGTGCACACGCGCTAGGTTGCGCGGCGGAGGTCGCCAGGGCTCGCCAGATCGCAATCGAGGACACGAGCGCGGCTCGTCAGCGCGCCGTCTTCGCACAAGCCTAAGCGGAGGGCGCGTTTCCTATGGCGGCGCTCAGGCCTGTCATCGATTGCATGGCCGAAGCCACACTTGCTCCATCGCCGCTTCGAGAATGCGGACTGCTCAGTCAACTCAGCGTAGGCGTGTCCCACGGCGCGATCACCAGGGCGACGATCCCTCGATGGGTGAACGCGAAGACTCCATTTCCGGAGCGTCGACTGTCGCGCCGCTGCGCTCGTGCGCGCTCCGCGACGGCTTTCGAGCTCGGCCACGGCGTTCTTTGGATCGATGAGCCGGATCGCCGGCTCGTCGCCCGCGTCCGAGCTGCGCTCTATCAGCGCGATCGTCTGGGCGGGGGTGAGGTCGGGTCGGATCGCGATGAGCTTCGCCGCGAGATTTGAGACCTGGGGCGCCGCCATGGATGTGCCACTCTCCTGGACGTGTGCGCCGCCGGGCACCACGCTCTCGACGTTGTAGCCGCTGGCGTAGATGCGCACGTTCTTGCCGGTGCTGGTGAACCCCGTGCGCCCGCCCGCCTGGTCGACGGCGCCCACGGTGACGAGGTTGGAAGCTTCGAGCGAGGATGGCAGCGACTGGTCGAAGGCGTTGTCCGAATCGTTGTTCATCGCCGCGGCGACGAACAGGACGTGCGGTGCGCTCTTGAACGCGGTGATGAACCCCTCGCGCTCGTACTCGTAGTAGTGGCGCGCCAGCATCTTGCGTTCGGCGGCGTCCTTGCCGATCCCATTCTTCTCCAGAACCCCTTCGTAGTCGGATGGGCGAACGCCGAAGCTCATGTTGACCACGCGCACGCCGTGCGCCTCGAACCACTCGGCGATGGTGACGTAAGAGTCGCGGAGTCGCGCCTGCAGCTCATCGGTGGGCGGGGTGGGAACGGGCTTGGTGTCGTAGGTCATCACCGCCGAGGTGAGCCGGATCGCAGGGTTTCCTGCTGCGGCGATGCCGGTGACGTGGGTGCCGTGCGAGTAAGCGCCGATCGCGGAGATCAGCTCGAAGAAGGCCTGCGCCTGCGCCGGCGAGAGGGTCGCCACCTTCTTGCGGAAAGCCTCCGCCGCGGGGCTGTCTACACCGTTCTGCAGGTCGGACACTCCCTGCTCGTCCGCCACCACGGAGGGGTAGAGGCGCGCCTGCTCGGGCGTGAGCGGTAGAAGGTCGTAGGTCGCTGGGCGGGCCTCGACGTCGAAGGCCGGCCCCTTCACGGGCCTGCCCTTAGCGTCTGTCATGAGCTTGCCTGCGAAGAGCGTGCGGTCGAAGCCGGAATCCCAGATGCCGACCTTCACCGGCGTCAGCCCCACAGCGCTCGGCAAGGTGACTGCGCGGGCGGCCCAGATGTCGGGCTTGTGGACGTCGTGCTTGGCTATGTAGGCGGCGAGCACCGGCACGATCTGCGCTCGGCAGACGGCGACCACGTCCATGTCCGCCCGCGCGCCGAGAAGCCTCCACGCCCCATCTCCGGCAAGCGCATGCGAGCGGTCGAGGTTGGGCTGGAGGTCGGACACGAAGCCCGTGATGAAGGCGGGCGTGGCGACCTGCCCCAAACCCTTCTCCAGCTTCACGTGCGTGCCGACGACGCCCCACGGGAGCGCCTCGACATGTCGGGCGTAGGCGGCCGAGAACCCGGCCGGGCAGCGCCCTGGCGCGTCGTGCGTCCGCGAGCGGGCTTCCAGGAAGGCCTGATAGACGAGGCCGCTCTCCACGCGTGGTCCCGCCTTCTCCTCCTGGCTGCGGATAGCTGCCACCGTCGCCAGCGCCGCGTCGTCCTGGCGGCCGGAGGCGATCTCCGCCCCGAGCTTCGCCTTCAGCATGGCGCGCAGCGTCGCCTTGTCCTGGAGGTCGTACGCCGCGAGCGTGCGGTCGATGTCGGCGACCACGGGGGCGGCGACCGCCTCGAAACGCTCCGGACTCGACGTCAGGACGTCGGCCGCGCTGGACGTGATCAGGTAGGTGTATCGGGGCAGATCGTCCGAGGAGCGCACGACCTTGCGGGGGCCGGCGTCCTGACTGGCGCCGCTTGGCGCAGAACCTCCGGGCGCTTGGGCCGCCGCTCGTGCGCCACCGCCGCCCGCCACAATGCAAATGGCAGCCAACACTGCTTGAGCACCTCGAAGCATTCACCCCTCCGGCTGTCGCCAAACGAGCTGAACGCCACGCGCCCGACCAGGCGCGCCCTTCGCCACGGCGACGCCGATACTGCACGGCCCCGGGCGGCTGTCGAGATAGCGGGCCGCCGAACGTCGGTTCGCCAGAGCCAAGCCAGTGTCCGCCCTGGCGCGTGCCGCGGGCATGTAGATCGGCCCTTTGAGGGGTTGCTCGCGCCGGTGTTCGAGACACCCTGCTGGCGTGGGAGGATCCCTATGAGGTGGAGCTTCACGGCCGGTCGACCGATCTGCTCCAGCCCGGGGTAGTCGCTCAGGAACGATGGGCGCCCCTAAGTGGGGCGAGGTGGTGGCTGGGGGCGGGCTCGAACCGCCGACCTGAGGGTTATGAATCCTCCGCTCTAACCAGCTGAGCTACCCAGCCCGGCCCGTCGTTCCTGAGCGAGCGCCGGTGTCTAGCGGCTGGCGCTTCCGCGCTCAAGCCGCCAGCGGCCCCGATTGGGGGGACAGGGCGGGCCGGCTCCCCGCAGGCGCCGCACCCGGGCCTAGGCGGCGCAAGGGGTCCCGATGTTCCGCGCGGACATCCATCCTCGGCGCCCGCTCCCGGCGTACCTTTAGGCCATGACCGGAGATGTGGACGCCGCCGCGGCCGACCCCGCCGCTCCCGAAGCGCCTGCGGCGTCGACCGCTCTGGAGGCCGTCGTCGAGACGCTCCGGGCGGTGACGGCGGCGCTCGAACGGCTCGGGCGCAAGCTCGACGCCGACAGCCGGGCGGAGGACGCCAGCGTCGAGAAGGTGGCGCGCGCGGCCGGGGGCCTGGCGCGTGCGGCGATCGCGGTGCTCGCGCTGGACGCGCGGGTGGGCGAGGTGATCGCCGCCGCCGCGTCGCCCGGCGAACCGCCCTGCGAACCCACGGACGAGGCTCGAATGGATGACGCGGTTGAAGGGTCTTGGGCGGACGGGGCCGGCGACGGCGACAGCGCCGGGGAAGCGCCCGCCCGCGCGCCAGACCCCGACCTCGCCTATCGACTGGCCCGAATGGCTTGGCGCCTCGGACGCGGAGGCGCGCTTCCTCCAAGCCCGCCCGAGCGAACAGGAGAGGCTGCGGGCGCACTGGGCCTACCGGGCCCATGACGCGCAACTGCCGCCGCGGGGCGCCTGGACGACCTGGCTCTTCCTCGGCGGTCGCGGCGCCGGCAAGACGCGCGCGGGGGCCGAGTGGCTGCGGGCGGAGGCGCTGGTCGGCGGGCGCTTCGCCCTCGTCGGCCCCACCTTGCACGACGTGCGCGAGGTGATGATCGAGGGGCCGTCCGGACTGCGCGCGGCGGCCGGCCCGGCCGAGCGCCCGACCTACGGGCCCGCGCGCCGGCGGCTGGTCTGGCCGAACGGGGCGGAGGCGCACGCCTTCTCCGCCGAGGACGCCGACAGCCTGCGCGGCCCGCAGTTCCACGCGGCCTGGGCCGACGAGCTGTGCGCCTGGCGCCGCCCGGAGGCTGTGCTGGCCAACCTGAGGCTGGGCTTGCGCCTGGGCGCCCGCCCGCGCCTCGTGCTCACCACCACGCCGCGACCGACGGCGGCGCTCCGGCGGCTCCTGGCCGAGCCGGGGCTCGCCGTCACCCGCGCGGCGACGGCGGAGAACGCCCACAACCTCGCGCCGGGCTTCCTGCGCGAGCTCCACGCCCTCTACGCCGGCACGCGGCTCGCGGCGCAGGAGCTGGAAGGCATGGTGGTGGAGGACGCGGGCGCGGCGCTGTGGCGCGCGGAGGATTTAGCGCGCAGCCGCGGCCCTGCGCCCTCGCGGCTGGAGCGCGTGGTGCTGGCGGTCGACCCGCCCGCAACGGCGACCGGCGACGCCTGCGGCCTGGTGGTCGCGGGCCGGGCGGAGGGGCGCGGCTATGTGCTGGCCGACCGCAGCCGGGGCGGGCTTTCCCCGATGGGCTGGGGTCGCCGCGCCGCCGAGCTGGCGCAGGAGTTCGGCTGCTCGCTCATAGTGGCGGAGGCCAACCAGGGCGGCGAGATGGTCCGCACCGTGCTCGCCATGGCCGACGCGCCCGCGCCGGTGAAGCTCGTGCACGCACGGCTCGGCAAGCGCGCCCGGGCGGAGCCAGTGGCCGCGCTCTACGAGCAGGGACGGGTGACGCACTGCGGCGCCTTTCCGCAGCTGGAGGAGGAGTTGATGGCGCTGGGCGGCGGCGAGCTCACGCACAGCCCCGACCGCGCCGACGCCCTCGTCTGGGCGCTGAGCGAACTTATGCTGGGCGAGGGCGGCGCACCGCGGGCGCGGGTGTTGTGACGCCGGGCGTCGGCGCGCGTTGACAGGCGCACGGCACGTGCGCACATCCTTCAGTCGTTTCGAAAGGTCCGCCCCGGTGATCGCTTCGGCGTCGCATCTCCTGAAGCTGTTTCTGGCCGGCGTGTTCCTCACCGCCCTGGTCCTCGGCATGCTGTCGCCGGCGCTCACGGCGGCGATTTCGCACCTCCTCGCCGCGCTCGAGGCCCCGGTGGCCGTGGCGACCGCCAGCTCGACGGTGGAGATCGTGGGGTCGCTCGCGGGAGGTCTCCTCGCCACCTGGGTGTACGGCCGCCGCCGCGCGGGCTGACGCTCGGCCGTGGTCGGCATCTCGGGGTTCGACTACGCCGTCGCCCTCTTGGCGATCGCGGCCGCCACCGTGTTCTCCGTCCTGCGCCGCCGGCTGAAGGCGCCCAACCCGCCGGACCAGTGGCTCTCCGACGTGTTCAACGTCGGCACGTTGGTGATCCTGGCCGACCTCATGCTCCTGCCGCTCACCACCGCGCCCCGCGTCCTACCCGCGCCGTGGGGCGAGACCATGCGCGAAGCCGCGGGGGCGAACGGCCTCGTGGTGCTGGCCGCGTTCGGGAACTGCATCCGGGTGATCGCCGCGGGCATGTGGCGGAGCTTCTCGGCGGAGGGTGTCGGGCCCGGCGCCTGAGCGGCGCGGTTGTTTCGGCGCTTTGTTCTGTGAGCGCGGAGGGGGCCGCCGTGCTCGGTCGCGTCAAGG
>CAXTAO010000050.1:0-7245 GCA_964242625.1 uncultured Caulobacteraceae bacterium
CCGACCTCGGCTTCGACCAGGCGATCAACACCTATCGCGGCTGCGAGCACGGCTGCATCTACTGCTACGCCCGGCCCAACCACGCCTATGTCGGCCTGTCGCCCGGCGTCGACTTCGAGTCGAAGCTCTTTTTCAAGCCGGACGCGCCACGCCTTCTCGAGCGCGAGCTGTCGCGCCCCGGCTACCGCTGCCGCCCGCTGCAGATCGGCGGCGTCACCGACGTGTACCAGCCGGCCGAGCGCACCCACCGCCTCACCCGCGCCTGTCTGGAGGTGATGGAGCGCTTCGGCCACCCCTGCACCCTCACCACCAAAGGCGCGCTCGTCGCGCGCGACGCCGACATCCTGGGCCGCATGGCGGCGCGCGGCCTCGTGCACGCCCACGTGTCGGTCACAACGCTCGACCGCCGGCTGTCGCGCGACATGGAGCCCCGCGCACCCACGCCCGAGCGGCGGCTCCAGGCCATGCGCGTGCTGGCGGACGCCGGGGTGCCCGTCAGCGTGTCGGCCTCGCCCATGATCCCCGGCCTCAACGACCACGAACTGGAGGCCATACTGGAGCGCGCGCGAGACGCGGGTGCGGTCGGGGCCAACTTCATCGTGCTGCGGCTGCCGCGCGAGATTGCGGGGCTGTTCGAGGAGTGGCTGGCCGAGGCGCGGCCCGACCGGGCGGCGCGGGTGATGTCGCTCGTGCGCCAGTGCCGCGACGGGCGGATCAACGACTCGCAATTCAAGACGCGCATGACGGGCTCGGGGCCCGTGGCCGAGCTCCTGCGTGCGCGCTTCCATCTCGCCTGCCGAAAGCTCGGGCTGAACGCGCCGCAGCCGCCGCTGCGCACCGACCTGTTCCGCCCGCCGGGCGCGCCGGCGGCCCAGCCTGACCTGTTCGCCTGACTAGAGCGGCGCCGCCGCGCCCGTTCCCATCGGCCGCATGCCGAGCGCGTGGAGCATGTCGGCGTCGGCGTCCTCGCCGGGGAGCGGGGTGGTGAGGAGCCGCCCACCCACGAACATGGAGTTCGCGCCCGCCAGGAAGCACAGCGCCTGGGTCTCGCGGCTCATCGCCTCGCGCCCCGCCGCCAACCGCACCACCGAACGCGGCAGGCAGATGCGCGCGACGGCCACCGTACGCACGAACTCCAAGGGATCGAGCGCGGCGCTCTCGCCGAGCGGCGTGCCCTCGATCGGCACGAGCGCGTTGATGGGCGCCGACTGCGGGTGCGCCGGCAGGGTCGCCATGGCGTGGATCAGCCCGGCGCGGGCCGCGCGCGTCTCGCCCATGCCGACGATGCCGCCGCAGCACACGCTCATGCCTGCGTCGCGCACGTGCTCCAGCGTCTCCAGCCGGTCGGCGTAGGTGCGGGTGGTGACCACGCGCGCGTAGTCCTCGGGCGCGGTGTCGAGGTTGTGATTGTAGAAGTCGAGCCCCGCATCCGCGAGCCGATGGGCCTGGTCGGCGCGCAGCATGCCGAGCGTCGCGCAGGTCTCGAGCCCCATCGCCTTCACGCCGGAGATCATCTCTTCGAGCGCCGGGAGGTCGCGATCCTTCAACTCACGCCAGGCCGCGCCCATGCAGAAGCGCTGCGCCCCGCCGGCCTTCGCGCGCGCGGCGGCGGCCAAGACGGTGTCGGCGTCTATCAGCTTGGAGGCTTTCAGCCCCGTGTCGAAGTGCGCCGACTGCGAGCAGTAGCCGCAGTTCTCGGCACACCCGCCCGTCTTGATCGAGAGGAGCTGGGAGAGCTGGATCTCGGCCGGATCGAAGTGGGCGCGATGCACGGTCGCGGCGCGGAACACGAGTTCGGCGAAGGGCAGGTCGAACAGAGCCTCCACGTCCGCCCGCGTCCAGTCGTGCCGCGGCTCGTTGCCCGGAGGCGGCGGGGCGAGGCGTTCGAAGGGCGGCGCGGCGGCCGCGGGCGCGTCGTAGGGCATGGCGTGCGTGGTGGCGCCCCTCGCGCCCGCGCGCAAGCGGACCTCAGATGCGCGAGGCGTTGGCGCCCTCGTTGGCGGCGGGGTCGAGCCGCTCGTCCTCGCCGTGGTCGCGGCCCCCAAGCACGAAACGCCGGTCGCAGTAGGGGCACTCGACGAAGTGCGCGGCGCCCATCTCCATGTAGACGCGCGGATGGCCGAGCGAGCTGACGCCGCCGTCGCACCACACGCGGTGGCTGGTCACGGTCACGACCTCCGGCGGTTCCAGCGCCGAGCGGGGGTCGACGGGAACGGGGTCGGGCTGCATGGGCCTTGCGTGCGCGGACGGGAGGGCGAGCGGGCGCGATCGCTTGTGGCGACGGGCGCTGAAGCCTACCTAGGCGCGCCCGCCGCGAGCGTCAAACGCCCGCGCCCCGCGCCCGCCCGCGCGCCTTCGGATCGCCCCCCGCCCATGCCCGACGCCGCCCTGCCCGACTACGCCATCCAGGCCCGCGGGCTGGTCAAGACCTACGCGGCCACCAAGCGCGGCCCGGCCAAGCAGGCGCTGCGCGGCGTGGACCTCGCTATCCCGCGCGGCTCCATGTTCGGGCTCCTCGGGCCCAACGGCGCGGGCAAGTCAACCTTCATCAACATCCTGGCCGGGCTCGTCACCAAGACGGAGGGCGAGGTGTCGGTCTGGGGGCTCGACATCGACCAGCACCCCCGCTCCGCCCGCTCGGCGATCGGCGTGGTGCCCCAGGAGCTGGCCGCCGACGTGTTCTTCACCCCGCGCGAGAGCATGGAGGTGCAGGCGGGCATGTACGGCGTGCCCAAGGGCCGCCGCCGCACCATGGAGATCCTCACCGCGCTCGGGCTCGGCGACAAGGCCGACGCCTACGTCCGCCAGCTCTCCGGCGGCATGAAGCGGCGGCTGATGGTGGCCAAGGCCATGGTGCACGCCCCGCCCGTCTTGATCCTCGACGAACCGACCGCCGGGGTGGACGTCGAGCTCCGCCGCCAGCTCTGGGCGTATGTGCAGGAGCTCAACGCCGCGGGCGTGACCATCGTGCTCACCACCCACTACCTCGAGGAGGCGCAGGCGCTCTGCGACCAGATCGCCATCGTCAATCACGGCCGGGTGGTGGCGAGCGAGCCGACCGCGGACCTCCTGCGCCGGGTGGACACGCGCGCGGTGGTGATCACGCCGGAGGTCGAGTTCGCCGCCGCGCCAGCCCTGCCCGGCTTCGACGCCAAACTCCGGCCCGACGGACGCCTGGCCGTGACCTTCAAGCGCGAGGGAGCGAGCGTAGAGGCCGTGCTCGCCTCCGTGCGCGCCGCGGGGGTGCGGATCCGCGACCTCACCACGGAAGACCCCGACCTCGAGGACGTGTTCCTGGCGCTGACCTACGGCGACCCGGACGCGCCCTCCCCCACCCGGGAGCCGGCGCTCGCCCGCTGACGGACACCCGGGGCCGCACCTCCTCCGGGCGCCGGGGACTGGACTTTCGCGCAGGCGTGTCCCAACAGGTCCGCCCGACGCCCCGCGTCGCCACGCGCCCGTAGCTCAGTTGGATAGAGCGCAGGATTCCGAATCCTGAGGTCGCAGGTTCGAATCCTGCCGGGCGCGCCAAGCGCCTTCAGCTCTCCGCCCACTGCCGCAGGAGGTTGTGGTAGGTCGCGGTGAGGCGCAGCACCGTCGCGTCCTGGTCGCCGAGCTTGGCGCGCGCCTCGATCACCGAGCGGTCGAGGCCGTGCAGAAGCGCGCGGCGACCGTCGTCGGCCACCATGCTCTGCACCCAGAAGAACGACGCCCAGCGCGAGCCGCGGGTCACGGGCTCCACCCGGTGAAGGCTCGTGCCCGGGTAGACGATCATGTGGCCGGCCGGCAGCTTGACCGCCTGCTCGCCGTAGGTGTCCTCGATCACGAGCTCGCCCCCGTCGTAGGCGTCCGGGTCGCTCAGGAAGAGGGTGCACGACACGTCGGTGCGGAAGCGCTGGCCGCCCGCGAAGCGGATCGCATTGTCGACGTGAGCTCCGAACGCGTGGCCGGCGTCCGCGTCGTAGCGGTTGAAGAGCGGCGGGAAGACCCGCAGCGGCAGGGCGGCGGAGACGAAGAGCTCGTTCACCCCCAGCGCCTGCAGCACGATCCCCTGCAGCTCGCGCGAGACCGGGTCGTCCTCGCGGATCTGCAGGTTGCGCTTGACCCCCGCCGACTGGACGCCCGCGGTGATGCGCCCGTCGACCCACGCCGCGCGCTCGAGCGCGCCGCGCACCTGCGCCACCTGGTCGGGGGAGAGCACGTCGGCGATGGCGTTCAGCATGGCGGCGTTCTAGCCCACCGCGCGCGTGCTCAGAACGTGCGCCCGACGCTCACGAGGAAGGTGCGGCCCTGCGCCGGGGCCGCGCGGTTCCCGAAGCTCTGGGCGTAGTTCAGCCTGTCGGTGAGGTTGTACCAGTTGAGCGCGCCCCGCCACGGCCCACGCTCGTACTGCATGACGCCGTCCAGCGAGAAGGTCGCCGGCACGTAGGCGTCACGAGTGAGCACGAGGTTCGGGGCCGTCCCGCTCGTGGTGTAGCGCACGTGGAAGCCGTCCTGGTAGGTGAAGCCGCCCGCCACCGACAGCCCGCGCAGGAGGCGCGACAGCCGGTAGCTCGACCACACGAAGGCCGAGTTCTCGGGCACCTGCAGCACGGGCGTGCCGGTGGTCACCGGATTGTTCACGCAGTTGATCGGCGCGACCGTGCCGCATACGAGGTCTTGCCGCACCTCCGTGTCGAGATAGGTGTAGGCGATGTTGACGCTCCAGTCGGGCGTGATCTTTCCCTGGACGCCGAGCTCGGCGCCCTGGATGGTCTGCTTCTGGCTAGACTGGGCGTCGATATTGCCCGACACGGGGTCGGTCATCTTGGCGTTGGCCTTGTTGACGTGGAACACGGCCCCGTCGAAGGCCAAGCGTCCCTGCAGGATCGCGACCTTGGCCCCGGCCTCGTAGGTCTCCCCCTCGTCGGGCGCGAAGGCCTGGGTGGCGCCCGAGATCGGCGTGGCCGACCCCACGATGGCGGTCCCCACCGGTGCCGCCGACTTGGCGTATGAGACGTAGAAGGTCCGCGTCGGCCCCGGCTCGTAGACCAGCGACGCCCGCGGGCTCGTCAGGTGGCTGTCCGAGTGGAACTCGGGTTGGAGGCCGTTGACCAGGAGGTTGCGGAACTCCGCCTTGTAATCCTCGTACCGCACACCAGCGATCAGCGAGACCTGCGGGGTGAAATAGAAGCGGTCGGTGACGAAGCCCGCATAGTCGGCGCCCGAGCCCATCGAGCTCAGGATGTAGCTGCTGGAGGTGATGTTGGTCAGCGGCACGCCCGTCGACTTGACGCCTGGCATGACGGAGGGCCGGAACACGGTGTAGCCCGGCGGCGGATCGCCCGCGCCGGTGAGGAGGTCGATCGCGATCGCGTTGCGGGCGGGGGTCGTCGTCCCCGGCAGGTAGATGCCCGAGGAGAGCGGCGGCAGGGTGTAGGCGTAGAAGCTCTTGCGGTTCTGCTGGTAGTTGTAGTCCAGCCCCGCCACAACCTCGTTGGTGAAGCCAGCGACCGTGAACTTGGCGTGGCCGGCCAGTATGTCCTGAACGCCCCAGGCGCGCTGGCTATATGGGCTGCCCCCGCCGAAGGTGATCAGCGGTTTGGTGGCGGGATTGTTGTCGATCAAGCTGTCGACGCAATCCTGCTTGGTCAGCGGGTTCACCGCGCAGCTGTCGACGCTGGTGTACTGGAAATAGCGGTCGTAGCTGCCGCCCCTCGCGTAGTTGGTGAGGGTCAGCGCGGGCGAGACGTCCCACTGCGCGTGGGCCGACAAAATGTCGGCGCGGGTGCGATCGCGGTCGTTCGAGAACTGCTCGAAAGTGTTTCGCGGCACGCCGTACTCGCTGACGGGTTCGGCGTGGACCACTCCCGTGGGCGAGCCGATCACCAGGCCGTAGTCGGGCACGCGCCAGTCTTGCTGGTGCAGGTAGTTGATCACCAACGTCTTGTTGGTGCCCAGGCCGAAGCCGATCGCCGCCGCCACGCCGTAGCGGTCGCTCTTGACCGCGTCGCGGTCGGTCACGCCCGAGCGCGTGCCCATCAGGTTAATGCGCACCGCGGTTGTATCGTCGAGGGCGTGGTTCAGGTCGACGGTGGCCCGGTAGAAGTCGCCGGAGCCCGCCGTGCCGTCCACCGCGAGGAAGGTCTTGCCCGCGACCGGCTGCTTGGAGACCGTGTTGATCGCGCCCCCCGTCGTGCCCCGGCCGAACATCGAGCCGGAAGGCCCCTTGAGCACCTGGACTTCCTGGTAGTCGAAGCTGTCGCGAGTGTAGACGCCGAAGTCGCGCAGGCCGTCGGTATAGATGTCGCTGGAGGCGTCCTGGCCGCGGATCTTGAACTGGTCGCCCGCCAGCGTGCCTCCCTCGCCTATCGCCACGGTGATGCCTGGCGCGTCGCGCAGCGCCTGCTCGAGGGTGACGATCTTCTGCTGCTGGATCAGCTCCTGGGGGATCACGTTCACGATCTGCGGCGTGTCCTGCACGCTCTTCGTGATGGAGGTGGGCGTCGTCACGACCGTCTCGAGCGGTGCGGGCGATACGTGCCCGGTCACGGTGACCACGGGGCCGTCCGCCGCCGCGGCGGCGTCGGCGGGGAGCTCGGCCGCGAACGCCGCCATGGGCAGGAGCGTCGCGCCCACCGCGAAAGTAGCACCGAGGGCGGAGGGGAACGTGCGCCCGGCGAGGCGTCGGCTGCTCATGACGGAAAAACGGCGCTTCGGTTGCTCTTGCGAAGCGTTCTTAGCCAACCTCGGCGAAGCTGCAAGTGAAAACGCGAACGGCTCGCAGCTACGAGGGCCGACGCCTCAGGGCGTGGCGAACACGAACACGGCCAGGAGCGCCAGGAGGCTCGCCGCGGTGAGCAGGAGGCTCGTCCTCAGCCGGAAGCGCAGGGAGAAGAACAGGACATAGCCGACCAGCGAGAGAAGGAGGATCACCACGGCGGACACGTCGATCACCCAGCGCCAGGCGGCCCCGGCCGCCCGCCCGCGGTGAAGCTCCTCGATGACGTTCACCCCGGTCGCGCGCTGCACGACGGCGTCCACCACGCCCGTGCGGGCGTCGACGGTCAGGTCGGTGGAGCCTCGCACGCCCTCCAGGCGAATGAGGTGCGCGCTCCCGTCAACGCTCGCGTCCTTATAGGCGCCGAGGAGCGGCGTCCGCCGCCCCGCTGCGGCCGCGAGCGCGCGGTCGGGCTCGGGCGCGCGCAGGGCCGCGGCCAGCTCGCCCGGCGCCAGCCGCGCGTGCACCTCGCTCGGCGCGGGCGC
>CAXTAO010000051.1:0-6568 GCA_964242625.1 uncultured Caulobacteraceae bacterium
GGCCGTAGCCGCGGTAGCCCATGGCGATCTTGGCCACGAGCCGCAGGTGGCTGGTGACGAGGCGATGCGCCGCCTCGGGGTCCTCGTGCTCGCGCCAACGCTTGGCAAGCATGAACTCCTCGTCCTTGGTCAGCATCGGAAACTTGCGGATTTCGGTCAGGTACCGAGACAACCCGCCTTCCGGCGAGATCATCGCCAGAGAATTGGTGGCCATTCGCCTTGCATCCCCATGATAGAGAGACGATCTCGGGGGCGTCGCTCGGCGGGATCGTCCTCTACGGAAGGGCGGTCGGGTCGATGGGAGCGCGGCGTCCTCGTGCGCGTCTGCAACAGTCCATATAGCCGTTCGTTGCGTCGCGTTTAAGGCCTTTTCTGTACCGCTCGGTCAAAATTCCTGACCCGCCAGATAGGTTTCCAGCGTGCGCATGTCGGCCGGCGGCGGCGTCTCGAAGCGGAGCGCCTCGCCCGTGACGGGGTGGACGAAGCCCAGCAGCGCTGCGTGCAGAGCCTGGCGCGTCAGGCCCGCCGCCGACACCGCCGCCTTCACCGACGCGGCGGGCGCGCCCGAGCCATAGATCGGGTCGCCGAGGCAAGGCGCGCCCTTGGAGGCCAGGTGCACGCGGATCTGGTGGGTGCGGCCGGTCTCCAGCTCGCAGGCGACGCGAGCCGCGACCGGGCGTGCGACGGGGCCGAAGGTCCGCTCGACCCGGTAGCGCGTCATGGCTTCCCGGCCGCCGCTGCGGACCACCGCCATCTTCTTGCGGTCGTGGGGTGAGCGGCCGATGCGCGAGGAAATCACGCCGTGCGCGGGGTCGGGCGCGCCTCGGGTGAGCGCCAGGTAGCGGCGCTCGATGTCGTGCGCCGCGAACAGGGCGGAAAGTCCCTGGTGCGCGCGATCCGTCTTGGCCGCGACCATCACGCCGGAGGTGTCCTTGTCGAGCCGGTGCACGATCCCCGGCCGCTCCACCCCGCCCACCGACAGGAGCCCCGGGCCGACATGGTGCAGGAGGGCGTTGACCAGCGTGCCGTCCGGGGTGCCGGGCCCGGGATGGGCGGCCATGCCGGCGGGCTTGTCGACGACCAGGAGGTCGGCGTCCTCCCACAGCACGTGCAGGCCAAGGTCCTGGGCCGCGAGGTCGAGCGGCGCGGGCGGCGGCACCTCCACCGAGTAGACGCCGCGCGCGGCGCGGGCGGATGGATCGGTGACCGGCACGCCGTCGCGGCGAACGCGTCCCTCCCCTATCAGCCGCCGCAGCCGCTCGCGGGAGAGGTGGGCCGCCTCGGCCTCCGGCGAGGACGCGAGCGCCTTGTCCAGCCGGCCGGCGTCCGGCCCGAGCACGACGGCGAGCGGCGCCCCGGCCGCCGCGCGGAGCGCGTCGTCGTTCGCCGGGTCCTCGGGCGCGTCGGTCAGGGCCGCCGTTCCAGTCGGCCGGAAGCGTCGACCGCACGGTAGAAGCATGAGCGCGCCCCCGTGTGGCAGGCGCCGCCGTCACCCTGGGGGCGCACGCGCAGGAGCACCGCGTCCTGGTCGCAGTCGACCCGCACCTCCGACACGCGCTGCACCTGGCCGGAGGTCGCGCCCTTGCGCCACAGCCGCCCCCTCGAGCGGCTCCAGTAGTGCGCCTCGCCCGTCTCGAGCGTCAGCGCCAGCGCTTCGGCGTTCATCCACGCCAGCATGAGCACCTCGCCGGTGTCGGCGTGCTGGGCGACGGCGGCGACGAGGCCGGCCTCGTCCCACAGCGGGGTCAGCCGGTCGCCATGTTCGAGCGCGTGCGTGTCGGCGGCCGCGGGGGGTGCGTCGGGCATGGCGGGGAGATAGGCGGGGCGGCGTGGGTTGTCATGGCGGGGCGTTGGTCCGCCTTGCGGCGGGCGCTGCGCGCTGTGCCGCCGTGCTCGGGCGCGTCAAGGCGACCTGCTGCGCAGGTGCTGCGCTGCGCTCCGCAGCCTTGACCCGCCCTGCGCGCGACGGCTGACCGGAGGGGTCGGGACGCGGGGCGTCCCTCAGTTCAAGTTCGACTTGGCCTGCGGCCCGCGTCGAACACAGGGCTGTAGCCTGCCGGAGCTCGCCATCGGCGGGCGATGTTCTCTTAAGCGAGCGAACCGCTTGAGCTCTACCGTCGCTGCAGCCGCCACCTCACAGTAACAGCCCTGTGTTCGACCCGCCGGAGGCGTTGTCGAACTCGTTGGAAGGGACGCCTCGCGTCCCGACGCCCACGCGTCAGCCGTCGCGCGCAGGGCGGGTCAAGGGCGCAGCGTCAGCGCAGAGCGAAGCGTCCCTTGACGCGACCGAGCACGGCGGCACCCTCCGCTCACAGAACGAAGCTCCCGCCCGCGCCATGCCTCCTTTCACCCTCGACCCGCGACTCCTCGCCGGCTCCCACTTCGTCGCGGACCTCCGGCTGTGCCAGGTCCGGCTGCACGACGACGCGCGCTGGCCCTGGCTCGTGCTCATCCCGCGCCGCGTGGGGCTGTTCGAGCTTGAGGAGCTCGCGCCCGGCGAGCGAACGCAGCTGATGGAGGAGGTGGCGCGCGCGTCGGCGGCGGTGCGCGCGCTGGGCGCGGCGCTCGGCTGGCCGGTGGCCAAGATCAACGTGGGCGCTCTGGGCAACGTCACGCCGCAGCTCCACGTCCATGTGGTCGGGCGACGGCCGGGCGACGCGGCCTGGCCCGGCCCCGTGTGGGGCGTGGGCGCGGAGGAGCCCTACGGAGATCACGAGCGGTCGCTCGCCATCGACGCCACGCGGGAGGCGCTGACGGGCTGAGCGCGCGTTGCCGCTCGCGTCGGGCCGGGCTAGGTCGCCACCGCCATGCCGACCGCGCCCGACTTCCCGCCCGCCCCCGACCGTGTCGCCCCGCGCCGCGCGCTCCTGTCCGTCAGCGACAAAACGGGGCTCGTGGAGGCGGCGCGCGCCCTGCATGCCCGCGGTGTGGAGCTGGTCTCCACCGGCGGCACGCGCGCGGCGCTGGCGGAGGCGGGGCTGCCCGTGCGCGACGTCAGCGAGCTCACCGGCTTCCCCGAGATGATGGACGGGCGGGTGAAGACGTTGCACCCCGCCGTGCACGGCGGGCTCCTCGGCGTGCGCAACGCCCCCGATCACGCCGCCGCCATGGCCGAGCACGGCATCGGCGCGATCGACCTCCTCTACGTCACGCTCTACCCGTTCGAGGCGACGATCGCGGCGGGGGCGGACGCGGCGACCGCGGTCGAGAACATCGACATCGGCGGTCCCGCCATGATCCGCTCGGCGGCCAAGAACCACGGCCACGTCGCGGTGTGCGTCGACAAAGCGTCGCTGGACGAGGTCTTGGCCGCGCTCGCCGCCGAGGGCGCCACCTCCCTCGACCTGCGCCGGCGCCTCGCCGCCCGCGCCTTCGCCCGCACCGCCGCCTACGACGCGGCCATCGCCGCCTGGTTCGCGGAAGCGACCGGGGGGGAGCCGGCGCCTGCGGCTACGCCCGGTGACCGGCTGGTCGTGACCGCCGAGCGCATCCAGGCCATGCGTTACGGCGAGAACCCCCATCAATCGGCGAGCTTCTACCGCACGGCGGAGACGCGCCCAGGGGTGGCGACCGCGCGCCAGCTGCAGGGCAAGGCGCTTTCCTACAACAACGTCGCCGACACTGACGCCGCCTTCGAGCTCGTCGCCGAGTTCGACCCCGCCGCCCACGCCGCTGTGGCGATCATCAAGCACGCCAACCCGTGCGGCGTGGCGGTGGGCGAGGGCGCGCTCGAGGCCTACCGGCGCGCGCTGGCGTGCGATCCCGTCTCGGCCTTCGGCGGGATCGTGGCGCTGAACCGCCCGCTCGACGGGGAGACCGCGCGCGCCATCGCCGAGGTGTTCACCGAAGTCGTGATCGCGCCCGAGGCGTCGGACGAGGCGGTGGCGGTGTTCGCGGCCAAGAAGAATCTCCGCCTCCTCGTCACGGGCGCCCTCCCGGACCCCCGCGCGCCGGGCGAGGTGCTGCGCTCGGTGGCGGGCGGTCTCCTCGTGCAGGCGCGCGACACGAGCCGGCTCGTCGCCGCCGACCTCAATCTGGTGACCCGCCGCGCGCCCAGCGACGCGGAAGTGGCCGACATGCTGTTCGCCTTCACCGTGGCCAAGCACGTCAAGTCCAACGCCATCGTCTACGCCCGCGCGGGCCAGACGCTGGGGATCGGCGCGGGGCAGATGAACCGCCGCGACTCGGCGCGGATCGCCGCCCTGCGCGCGCGCGACTTCGGCCTCGACCTCGCGGGCTGCGCCTGCGCGTCCGAGGCCTTTTTCCCCTTCGCCGACGGGCTGATCGAGGCGGTGGAGGCGGGCGCCGGCGCGGTGATCCAACCGGGCGGCTCCATCCGCGACGCCGAGGTGATCGAGGCCGCCGATGCGCGCGGCGTGGCCATGGCCTTCACCGGGATCCGCGTCTTCCGCCACTGACGCCGCACCGGAGGGGCCGCGGCGGCGCGCCCGCCTCAGCCCCGGGCGAGTTCCGCCTGCGCTTCGCCGAGGCAGCTGTCCATCTTGGCGCGGATGTCGGCCTCGCTCAGCGACAGGCCCGCCGCCTGCGCGTCGGCTGTGAGCTTGGCCAGGACGTCGGCGTCGCCCGGCTCCTGGAGGTCGGCGCGCCAGACGGAGAGCACATAGTCCTCCAGGTCGTCGCCGCTGTGACCCAGCTGTTCGCCCATCCAGCGGCCGAGGAGCTTGTCGCGCCGGGCCTGGGCGCGGAAGGCTTGCTCCTGGTCGTGGGCGAAACGCGCCTCGTAGCCGCGCTCGCGGTCGTCGAAGGTGGTCATGGCGAAGTCCTCTCGGAGCGGGGCGCGGGTGCGGGGGTGGCGCGTACCCGATGGAAGCGGTCGTAGTCGATCACCCAGCGCCCGTTCGGCTCCGGATAGATCACGTCCTCGTAATACGCGTCCCAGGCGATCTCGTCGGGCAGGTAGGAGTGGCGGGCGTGCACGCGGCCGGCGACCGTCGAGTCGGTGCCGCTCATCACCACGATGAGCTCGGCCCGGGCGGCGCGCAGGCTCTCCTCGGTCGCGCCCCAGAGCGGGCTCGCCTCGTCGATGACGTGCAGCACCGTCCAGGTCAGCGCAAACAGAGGCTGCCGCTGGCGCACCAGCGGCAGGTCGACGAGCTGGCGAAAGGCCAGCCCCTCCTGGGTGATACGCGACATGGCCAGGCTCACCGTCACGTCGGCCTCAAGGATCTGGTTGTCGCGCTGATTGGCGGCGCGGAAGGAGAACACGCGCTGCCCATCCATGGCGGTGATCAGCGCGCGCTCGGAGAACATCACCCGCGCGGTGGGCCGCGACACGCGCGCGAAGATCAGCCCCGTGCCCAGCGCTGTCACCGCGATGTTGAGGAAGGCCTCCGTCGCGACGAGGAGGTTGGCCCACCAGCCGCGCGGAGAGATCGCCCCGTAGCCGATGGTGCCCAGCGTCTCCACGCTGAAGTTGACGCTGTCGAACAAGGATCCCGACCGCGCGCCCACCAGCCCGTGCGGATCCAGCCAATAGAGCAGGCCGAAAACGAGGTTGATCCCGGCGTAGAGCGCGATCGCACCCAGCGAGAACTGCCACCAGTGCAGCGTCATCATGCGATAGTAGAAGTCGGCGGTGCCGTCCTTCGGGCGGTTGCGCACCTCGATGTCGCGCGGCTTGCCGTCGTTGCGCACGAAGCGGGGCACGGGCGTCGAGACGATGCGGTCGCGCTCGGCGGCGTCCAAGGCGGGCTCCTTCGCTGCGCCCGCCCGCCCCGTTTGCGCGGGGGCGGGCGTTCCTTTAGGTTCCCGCCGCCCTATATCGGTTTCGCCCCTGAGTCGAAGCCGCGCGAGACCCCTCTGCGCGGCCGCCGCCCGTTGGAGGCGGTGCAGGACCGGGGCCGGAGTGCTCGCCCCGCCATGACCCGTCGCAAGAAGATCTACGAAGGCAAGGCCAAAATCCTTTACGAAGGTCCTGAGCCGGGCACGCTGATCCAGTACTTCAAGGATGACGCCACCGCCTTCAACGCCCAGAAGAAGGCGGTGCTGGAGGGCAAGGGCGTGATCAACAACCGCATCAGCGAGTTCGTGATGACGCGGCTGAACCAGATCGGCGTCGCCAATCACTTCATCCGTCGGCTGAATCTGCGCGAGCAGCTGATCAAGGAGGTGGAGATCGTGCCGCTGGAGGTGGTGTGTCGCAACATCGCCGCGGGCTCGCTCGCCACCCGGCTCGGCATACCCGAGGGTCAGCCGCTG
Organism: uncultured Caulobacteraceae bacterium; assembly: GCA_964242625.1. Taxonomy (GTDB): domain Bacteria; phylum Pseudomonadota; class Alphaproteobacteria; order Caulobacterales; family Caulobacteraceae; genus JASLDZ01. Next base: position 6,220 of record CAXTAO010000051.1, read on the forward strand.
CCGCGCTCGATCATCGAGTTCTACTACAAGGACGACAAGCTGGGTGACCCGCTGGTCACCGAGGAGCACATCACCGCCTTCAACTGGGCCACCACCCAGGAGATCGACGACATACTGGCCACGACACTGAGGGTGAACGACTTCCTGTCCGGCCTGTTCGGCGGTGTCGGCATCACCCTGGTCGATTTCAAGATCGAGTTCGGCCGCATTTGGGACAACGAGGAGTTCTCCCAGCTGATCCTCGCCGACGAGATCAGCCCCGACTGCTGCCGGCTGTGGGACAGCCAGTCCAACGAGAAGCTCGACAAGGACCGCTTCCGCCGCGACCTGGGCGACGTGATCGAGAGCT
>CAXTAO010000052.1:0-6091 GCA_964242625.1 uncultured Caulobacteraceae bacterium
GCCCCGCGCGGATGGCGGCGGCGGCGTCGCGCAGGGCGCGGGCGGCGTCCCCCTCGGCGCGGGCCAGCGCCGAGCGCTCGCCCTCGGCGAAGCCCGCGGCGCGCGCGGCCTCCACCTCGCCCTCGGTGAAGCTCGTCTTCGCGCGGACGGGCGCGATCACCCGGTCGCCGTCGAACACGGTGTCGAAGGCGAAGAGGGGGTGTGTCGAGGTGGTCATCAGTAGACCAGCTCGTCGTCGGAGCCCGAGCCCGCCAGCACGATCTCGCCCCGGCCGGCCAGGTCCTTGGCGGCGGTGCACATGGCGACCTGGGCGGCGTCGACGTCCTTCATCCGCACCGGGCCCATGGAGGCCATGTCCTCGCGCATGATCTTGGCGGCGCGCTCGCTCATGTTGGAGAAGAAGAGGTCGCGCAGCCCGTCGGAAGCGCCCTTCAGCGCCAGCCCGAGCTGGGCCTTGTCCACCATGCGCATCAGCGTCTGCACGCCGCCGGGGTCGAGCTTGCCCAGGTCCTCGAACACGAACATCAGCGCGCGAATCCGCTCGGCCGAGTCCTTGTTGCGCTCCTCCAGCGCCGAGACGAAGCGCGCCTCGGTGGTGCGGTCGAAGCTGTTGAAGATGTCGGCCATCTGCTCGTGGCTGTCGCGCTTGGAGGTGCGCGCCAGGTTCGACATGAACTCGTTGCGCAGCGTCTGCTCGATCTTGTCGAGAATGTCGCGCTGCACGGGCTCCATGCGCAGCATCCGCTGCACGCACTCCAGCGCGAAGTCCTCCGGCAGGGCGGCCAGAACACGCGCGGCGTGGTCGCTCTTCACCTTGGAGAGCACCACCGCGACCGTCTGCGGGTACTCGTTCTTGAGGTAGTTGGCGAGCACGGCCTCGTTCACGTTGCCGAGCTTGTCCCACATGGTTCGCCCGGCGGGGCCGCGCAGCTCCTCCATCAGCGTGTCGACGCGGTCCTTGGGCAAAAAGGAGCCCAGGAGGCGTTGGGTCTGCTCGAAGGAGCCCATCAAGGCGCCCGTGGCGCTCATGCCCGAGACGAACTCGACCAAGAGCCGTTCCACCGCCGAGGCCGCGACCGTGCCGAGGTTCGACATGGCCTGACTGATCTCCTTGATCTCCTCGTCGTCGAGCTGGCCCCACAGGTCGTGGTGGTCCTCGCCGAGCGCGAGCAGCACCACCGCGGCCTTCTCGGGCCCGGTGAGCCGGTCGGGGTCTTCGACCGCCTTGCGGCGTGCGGGTGTGGCCATCACCCGGTCTCGTGCAGCCAGCTGCGCAGGATCGAGACGCTCTCCTCGGGATGGGCGCCTACGAAATCAGCGACCTTCTTCACCGACGTCGCCTTCACCTGGCCCTCGATGCGGGCGATGTCGATCTTCTGTTCGAGGTCCGCCCCGCCCGGTCCGGCGAGGAGCGCCTGGCCGCCCGGACCACCGAGCGCCCCCGCCAGTCCGCCGCCGCCCATGGGCTGCAGCTGCGCCACGCCGCCCACCGCGCCCGCGCCCGCCGCCCCCGCCTTGAGGAGCGGCCGCACGACGAACAGGATCAGGAGCGTCGCCACGATCAGCATCACCACGAGTTCGGCGATGCGCATCAGGTCGGCCCCCGCGAGCGGCGAGGCGCTGGTCACCCCCGCCATGTCGGCCGCGGCGGGGTCGAAGCGGACGTTCAGCACCGTCACCTGATCGCCGCGCTTGCCGTCGAAACCCACCGCGCCCTTCACCAGCGCCTCGATGCGGCTCATCTCCTCCGCCGTGCGCGGGGTGTAGGGGCCGGGCTTGCCCTTGACCGCCGGCCCGGTCACGCCGTCGACGGCGACCGAGACGGAGAGCTTCTTGAGCTGGCCGGGCTCCTGCACCGTGGTCGTGGTGCTCTTGGAAATCTCGTAGTTCGTGGTCTCGTCGGTCTTGGCCGAGTTGGAGCTGTCGGACGCGCCCGGCGGGTTGGGCTGGGCCCCCGGGATATTCTGCGACGACGACACGCCGCCCGCGGGAGAGGGCTTGAGCTCGTTCTGCTTGTCGTCGGTGGTCTGGGTGGAGCGCACCACCTGGCCGTCGGGATCGAACTTCTCGTTCTCGGTGGTGACCCGGCTCATGTCGAGGTCGGCCGAGACCTGCACGCGGGCGTGGCCGGGGCCGACCACCCCCTCGACGAGGTTCAAGACCGTCTGGCGTATGCGCGCCTCGGCCTCGGAGCGCTCGCCGGTCTGAGCCGCGACGCCCTCCTGGCCCGCGCCGGCGAGGAGGTCGCCCTGGCCGTCGGCCACCGCCACGCGCTCGGGCTTGAGCCCGGGCACCGCGCCCGCGACGAGGTTGCGCACCGCCCTGACCTGCTCGGCGCCCAGCCTGCGGCCCGCGGTGGTGACCATGATTGAGGCGGAGGCCTCGGCGTCGGCGTCGTCCTGGAACAGCTGCCGCTTGGGCATGTTCAGCAGCACCTTGGCCGCCGACACGCCCTGGATGGAATTGATGGTGCGGGCGAGCTCGCCCTCCAGCGCGCGCTGCTGGTTCAGGTGCTGGACGAAGTCGGTCTGGCCGAGCGCCGGCGCGTTGTCGAAGATCTCGTAGCCGACCGAGCCCGAGGTCACGAGCCCCTTGCCCGCCACGAGGAGGCGCGAGGAGGCCACCTTGTCGCGCGGCACGGTGATGGTCGCGCCGTCGCCCTTGAGCTCGTACTTCACCCCGGCCTGGTCGAGAGCGGCGGTGACCCCGCTCGCCTCCTTGGGGTCGAGGTTGGCGTAGAGCAGCGCCTGGGGCTCGCCGCCCATGTGCAACAGCATGGCGGCCAGGACGGCGGCGACGCCCGCGCCGACCCCGCCCAGGGTGACGAGGCGGCCTATGCCGAAGCCCTGCAGCTGCTTGAGGAAGCCGTCCAACGCGCACCCGCCCGGCGGGACCGGACGCGGCCCTCGCTAGGCAGAAATAGCCGGGCTCAGGGTAAACGCCCGTTTAAGGCCGTCGCCTCGCCTGGCTGCCCGCGCGATCAGTCGCGGTACTGCTGGATGCGGGTGGTGCGCAGGCCCGGCATGCCGTGGCGGTCGATCGACGCCTGCCAGGTCCCAAACTCCTCCTCGGAGAGCTGATATCGGGTGCATGCCTCCTCCTGCGTGAGGAGGCCCCCGCGCACCGCCGCCACCACCTCGGCCTTGCGCCGGATCACCCAGCGCTGGGTCTGGGGCGGGGGCAGGTCGGCGATGGTGAGCGGCGTGCCCGTGGGCCCGATCACGTAGGCTTCGCCCCTGCTGTTCACCCGTTGCGCCAACATGGCCGTCCCGCCCTCTCGTCCCGTACGACCGTCACAATGCCGCACAGCCGATAACGTGCGTTTAAAGCGGACAGTGAAAAGACCGTTGTGCTCATGTATCAGTTCGGCACGTGACCATGAACGATCCGTTCAGCTTGGTTACCGACTCAATGTTGCAGAAGATCATCAACGCTTGATGTCGATCAGTTCCTGCAACATCTCGTCCGCTGTGGTGATGATCTTGGAGGACGCCGAGTAGGCGCGCTGGGTGACGATCAATCCGCTGAACTCCGACGAGAGATCGACGGTCGAGGACTCCAGCGTGGAGGGCGAGAGCGTACCGGCGCCGCCCGATCCTGGGGTCTTCAGGTTGTAGGTTCCGCTGTCCAGCGAGACCTTGAAGACGTCGCCCGACGACGAGCGCAGCCCGTCCGGGTTCGGGAAGGTGGCGAGCGCGACCTGGGCGATCTGGCGCGTGACGCCGTTGTCGTACTCGGCGGTGACATATCCGTCCTGGTCGATGTCGATGCCGCTCAGGTTGCCGAACATGGTGCCGTTTGTGGTGATCGACTGCACCACGCTCTTGGACGACGCCTGGCTGAGGCCGCCGGGGGCCTGGTCGAGGTCGAGCGAGATCGACTGGCCCGAGATGCCCAGCCCGTCCGCCCACTTCAGCGCCGCGCCCGAGCCCGAGGCGCCGAACACGAGGCTGGCGGGCAGGGTGGTCTTGGTCGGGTCGAGCTTGCCGTCGGTCGTGAAGGCCACCGTGCCGCTGGCGATCAGCCCGTTGGTGGTGTTCACGTCGGTGGCGGGCACCGCGACGACCTCGGCCTGCCAGGTGTTGGAGCCCGTCTTCAGGAAGTTCACCTGCACCGTGCGCTGGCCGCCCTGGCTGTCGGCCACGGGGATCTGCAGCGAATAGTCGGGCTTGACCGTGCCCGCGGCCATGTCGCCCACCGCATAGGGCGCGGGCAGCGTCTGCACCGCCTGGCCTGCGTTCAGGTTGGCGTTGATCGACACCTTGGTGGTCGCCTGGGCCGCGCCGCCGAAGCTCGACACGTTGATCGACTGCAGCTTGGTGAGGTCCGACGGGTCGGTGGCGATGTTGCCGTTGGCGTCGGCCACCCAGCCCTGCAGGTAGTAGCCGGCGGTGTTCTTGAGATAGCCCTGGGCGTCGGGGGTGAAGGAGCCCGCGCGGGTGAAGTCGCGCTCGTCGGTGGGGGCCAGGTTGTCGGCCTTGGAGGTCACGACGAACAGGCCCTGGCCCGAGATGGCGAGGTCGGTGGACGAGTTGGTCTGCGTGAAGTCGCCCTGCTGGCTGATCAGCTGGCGAGTGACGCCCAACACGCCCCCCGCATTGTAGTGGCCGCGCACGGCGGACGCGGTGACCACGTCCTCGAAGTCGGTCTCGCTCCGCTTGTAGCCGACGGTGTTGGAGTTCGCGATGTTGTCGGAGATCGACGACAGGGCCGCCGAATTGGCGACGAGGCCGGACACGCCGGCCAGCATGGCGCTGTTGATGCTCATGGGAGGAGGCTCCTAGGCGGAAGGGTGGGCGCGGACGGTCACGAGGACGCGGCGGCGCTGACGGAGGTGATGGAGGAGACGGGGGCGGTGGATCCGCCGATCTGGACCACGGTCTGGCCCGCGAGCGTCTGGACGGAGCTGACCACGCCCGTGACCTGCGGGGTGGCGGTGATGGCGGCCCCCGCGGCGTCGGACGCGGCGACCGAGAGCGTGTAGGTCCCGCCGTCGGGCAGCTGGCGGCCGCTCGCGTCCTTGCCGTTCCAGGTGAAGGCGTGGGAGCCGGCGGATAGGTCGGGGGCCGCGCCCGACCATACCACCACGCCCGCGGCGTTCTTGACGCTGAGCGTGGCGGAGGAGGCGGCCGAGGGCAGGGCGTAGCCCCAGTTCACCGCGCCTTTGGTGACGACGCCCGTGTCCGAGCTCGCCGTCACGGTCTTGCCGATCAGCCCCACCGCGCTCGCCGCGCCCTGGCCGGAGCCCGAGCTGTTCACCAGCTGCTGGAGGAGCTGGTTGGACAGGAGCTGCTGCTGCACCCCCGTCATCTGCACGAGCTGCTGGGTGAACTGGTTGGTGTCGAGCGGGCTCGTCGGGTCCTGGTTCTTCAGCTGGGTGGTGAGGAGTGTCAGGAAGGTCTGGTAGCCGCTGGCGAGGCTGGACACGCCCGACTGGATGTCGGCGGCCGTGCCCGTCGCCGGCGTGGCCGGGGTGGTGGGGGGCGTGGTCACGCCCGAGGTGGTGCTCATGGCGTCGCCCTCAGATGCGGATGTCGAGGCCGCGCGCGGCGCGGGAGGAGGAGTAGTCGTCCGGCGGGGCGTCCTGCGTCGCCGAGGCGGCGGAGAAGGCGCGCGCGCCCGCCGACGCGCCGCCGGGGCGGCCGTCGGCGCCGCCCGCGCCCGTCCAGCTTCCGCCCGCGCCGGAGTTCAGCCCGCCGCCGGTGGTAAAGCTCAGCGCGTCGGCGGCGACGTCGAGCCCCGCCTGGGCCAGCGCCTGGCGCAACTCGCCCGCGTGGGCGCCGAGGAGCGCGGCCGCCTCTGGCCGGTCGAACGACAGGGCGGCGGACGCGCGGCCGTCGGCGCCGATCTCCAGCCGCACGTCCACCCGGCCGAGGCCGTGGGGGTTCAGCGCCACGTCGAAGCGCGACGAGCGGCCCTCGAGCCGCTTGATCATGGAGGCGGCGAGGCTCGCCACCGTCTCGGGCGCGCCCGCGGCGGCGACGGCGGCGGGAGGCGCCGCCCCGGCCGTGGCCGTCGAGGCGGCGGTGGGGCCGAGCGCGGCGTCTGCGCCCGCCGGGGCGTCGGGCGCGCCGCCCGGGAGGCCGGGGTC
>CAXTAO010000053.1:0-4956 GCA_964242625.1 uncultured Caulobacteraceae bacterium
GCGGGAGCGGGGTCGCGCGCGGGCGGCGCGGCGGCGGGACGCGGCGCCCCCGCAGGCGGCGCACCGGGCCCCCGCGCGCGCTTGGTCTCGACCACCACCGTCTTGGTGCGGCCATGGCTGAAGCTCTGCTTCACCGTGCCGGAAGAAACGGAGCCGCCTGGGCGCGCGCCCAGGGTGAGCGGACGCCGCCCGCCTTCGCCGCCGCCTCTGCCGTTGTTGTCGCCCGTGTCGCTCATTCGCTCACTTATGCTGGACGCCCGCTCGGGCCGTCCTTCTGCTCAAACGATCAGGAGCGCGAACGAGGGTTCGTTCCCGCTCCGCTCCGGAGGCCCCACACGCCCGACCTCAGGGATCAAGCGGGCGGAAGCCGTTCCACCGCCGGACCTCCGTCGTCCAGCGCTCGGCGCCACGCCCTGCAAGGAGGGCGCTGTGTATCACAGTCTCCAAGCCCAGAGCCATCGCCAGTTCCCCCGAATCGAACTGTTCGAAGACGGCGGGGGGGCGCGGGGATCGCGCCACGTGGGCGGCCATCTTGCGCCGCCCGTCGGCCGCGCCGTCCCGCGCCTCGACGAGCCAGGCCGCCCGGCCCGCCTCGACCGCCGCAGCGGTCTTCTCGAAGCCGCAGATAAGCGAGCCCGACCGGCGTGCAAGGCCGAGGCCGGCCAGGAGCCGTCGCCGCAGCCCCCCCTCCACCCGGTCGGCCAGATCGGGCGGGACGACCAGGCGCCGCTTGGCCGAGCGCGAGAAAGCATCGCGCTTCACCGCCTGGTCCACCGCCGCGCGGGTGGCCGCCACCCACACGCCGCGCCCGGGCAGGGCGCGGCCGAGGTCGGGGGTCACCACGCCCTCGGGATCGGCCACGAAGCGCACGAGGCGCGCCTCCTCCATCACCTCGCCGGAGGCGGCGTCGCGGCGCTGCCGCGAGGCCTCCGCGTGGGTGCGCGGCGCGGACGGGGCGGAGGCGGCGTCGGTCATGGCGCGCCCGGCGGTCAGCCCGCCTGCGGCTCGTCCCCGGTCGCTGACGCCTCGCCCGCCGGAACCTCGTCGGCCGACGGTTCGCCTTCCGTCGTCTCGGGCGCACCCCGCCCTTCGGCGCCGCCGCCGCCGCCGCCGCCGAACACCTCGTCGACGTAGGACGGATCCGCCTGGACCTCCTCCTCCTCGACGTCGGTGCCGTCGTCCTCGATCCAGCCGGCCGCGACGCGGGCGCGCAGAATCAGCCGCTCGGCGGTCTCCTGGTCGAGCTCGAAACGCTCCAGCGCGCCAGGCACCTTGGCGCGCTCGGTCCCGCGCATCTCCCAGCCGCCGCGCAGCTCGTCGGTGGAGAGGTCGGCCACGTCCTCCAGGGTCTTCACTCCGGCCTCGCCCAGCGCCACGGCCATGGGCAGGGTGATCCCGCGGATGGCCAGGACGCCGTCCTCCACCCCCAGCTCGCGGCGCTTGCCATCCTGCTCGGCGGCCTCGCGGTCCAGGTATTCGCGGGCGCGGGCCTGCAGCTCGGCCGCGGTCTCCTCGTCGAAGCCCTCGATGTCGGCGATCTCCTGCTCGTCGACGTAGGCCACGTCCTCCACCGCGGTGAAGCCCTCAGTGACGAGGAGCTGGGCGATGGTCTCGTCCACGTCCAGCGCCTCTTGGAACAGGACGGTGCGTTCGGCGAACTCGCGCTGGCGGCGCTCCGAGTCCTGGCTGTCGGTGGTGATGTCGATCTGCCAGCCGCACAGCTGGGAGGCGAGGCGCACGTTCTGGCCGCGGCGGCCGATGGCGAGCGACAGCTGCTCGTCGGGCACCACCACCTCCACGCGCCCGTCCTCCTCGTCGATCACGACCTTGGAGACTTCGGCCGGCGCCAGGGCGTTGACGAGGAAGGTCGCTTCGTCCGGGTTCCACTGGATGATGTCGATCTTCTCGCCGCCGAGCTCGGCCACCACCGCCTGCACGCGCGACCCGCGCATGCCCACGCACGCGCCCACCGGGTCGATCGAGTTCTCGTTGGACAAGACGGCCATCTTGGCGCGGCTGCCCGGATCGCGCGCCACCGCGCGGATCTCGATCACCCCGTCGTAGACCTCCGGCACCTCCTGGGCGAACAGGCGCGCCAGGAAGCCGCCGTGGGCGCGGCTGAGCATGATCTGCGGGCCCTTGTTCTCACGCCGCACGTCGTAGATGTAGGTGCGGATGCGGTCGCCGATGTTGAACGCCTCGCGCGGGATCGACTGGTCACGGCGCATGATGCCCTCGCCGCGGCCCAGGTCGACGATGGTGTTGCCGTACTCGACGCGCTTGACGACGCCGTTGATGATCTCGCCCGTGCGGTCCTTGAACTCCTCGAACTGCCGCTCGCGCTCGGCGTCGCGCACCTTCTGCATGACGACCTGGCGCGCCATCTGCGTCTGCACGCGCCCGAACTCGAAGGCGGGCAGCACCTCCTCGTACACGCGGCCGATCTCGGCGTCCTTGTAGAGGCGCTTGGCGGCGGAGATGCCGATGCGGCCGGGCGGCTTGCCGATCGGCTCGCCGTTCTCGTCGAGCTCGGGCTCGGATACGATCTCGCCGTCGGGTTCGACCACCGCGTCCGGTTCGTCCTCGACCACGGTGAGGTAGCGCTTCAGCGTCAGCTCGCCCGTCTTCGGGTCGATGGTGGCGCGGATGTCGTGGTCGGCGCCGTAGCGGGCCTTGGCCCCCTTCTGCATCGCCTCCTCGATCGCCTCGATCACGATCTCGCGCTCGATCGACTTCTCGCGCGCGACCGCGTCGGCGATTTGGAGCAGTTCAAGCCGGTTGGCGGAGATGCCGGTCGCCATCAGGCGTCCTCCTCTTGCGTTTCTTCCGTGTCGTCGTCGTCGTTCTGGGCGGCCAAACGCGCGGCGCGTTGCTCGGCCCCGCGCTTCAGGAGCGCGTCGGAAAGCGTCAGCTTGGCCTCGGTGATCCAGGCGAAGGGCACGAGCGCGGTCGCCTCCTCGCCCTCGAGGTCGATCCCCACGTTCTCGCCGTCGACCCCCGCCAGCGCGCCCTTGAAGCGCTTGCGCCCCTCGGCCAGCCGGTCGAGCTCGATCCGCGCCTCCAGCCCCTCGTAGGTGTCGAAATCGTGCAGCCGCGTCAGCGGACGGTCGATCCCGGGGGAGGAGACCTCCAGGCGGTACTCGCCGGATACCGGGTCGGCGGCGTCCATCACCTCGGAGATCGCACGGCTGAGCTTGGCGCAATCGTCGATGTCCATGTCGCCGTCGGACGGGCGCTCGGCCATGATCTGGAGCGTACGTCCCTTGGCCGAGCCGCCGGTCAGGCGCAGCCGCACGATGGCGTAGCCCCCCGCCTCGGCCACGGGGTCGAGGAGTTCCAAGAGCTGTCGGTCTTCAGGCGTCTTGCCGCGCACGGCTCGGGACCCTCGGGCTAAAACAAAAGCGACGACCCCATCCCCGGAAGGAGAGGGCCGCCGCTCGAAGCGTCGATGACGCATCCGGACGATGTGAGGGCCATATAGCCCGCCCGGCTCCCGGGCGGAAGGGGGCGCGTCTTCCGCCCACGCCCGTTCCGCGCCATAAGCCCGTCGCCGCGCCCGGGCGCGGTCCCAACTGATTGAGACCCATGGACATCTCGAAGATCCCCACCGGCAAGGCCCCCCCGCACGACGTCTACGCGGTGATCGAGATCCCCCAGGGCGGCGCGCCGGTGAAATACGAGATGGACAAGGAGAGCGGGGCGATCTTCGTCGACCGCTTCCTGCACACCGCCATGTTCTACCCGGCCAACTACGGCTTCATTCCCCACACCCTGGCCGACGACGGCGATCCCATGGACATCATGGTGGTGAGCCTGACGCCCGTGGTGCCGGGCGCGGTGATCCGCGCGCGTCCCGTCGGCGTGCTCAAGATGACCGACGAGGCGGGCGGCGACGAAAAGATCCTCGCCGTGCCGGTCGACAAGCTCCACCCCGCCTACGCCGACGTGAAGAGCTGGCGCGACCTGCCCCGCACGCTGACCGACCAGATCGGCCACTTCTTCCAGCACTACAAGGACCTGGAGAAGGGCAAGCGCGTCGACATCTCCGGCTGGGGCGACACGGAGGAGGCGCATGCGCTGATCATGGCCTCCATCGACCGCTTCAAGGCCGAGGACGACGCCGAGCGCTATCCTAAGCTGGAGGAGGCGGGCGAGGGCGCGCCGTAATCGGCGACGCTCAACGCCTCGCGAAGTCGAGGAAGACGGGCGCGCAGTCGCCTAGGCGCTTGGCCTCGTAGCGGGTGAGGACGTGGTCGGCGGGGGGCAGGCACCAATCGTCGGCCCGCTCCGCCGTCCAGCGCAGTCCCGGCTCTCCCCGCAGCGCTAGGAGCGCCTCGTCGGCGTAGTCGGCCCAGTCGGTGGCGAAGCGCACGATCCCGCCCGGCGCCAGCCCGCGCGCGAGCTCGGCGGCGAAGGCCGGGTTGACGAGGCGCCGCTTGTGGTGCCGCGCCTTGGGCCAGGGGTCGGGGAAGAGGATGAACACTCGCGCGAGGCTGGCGTCGGGCAGGGCGGCCAGGAGGTCGCGCGCGTCCCCCACGTGCAGGCGCACGTTCGAGAGGCTTCGCTCGTCGAGGTGGCGCAGCGCCGAGGCGGCGCCGTTCAGGAAGGGCTCGGCCCCGAAGTAGCGGACGTCGGGCCGGCGGGCGGCCTGCTCGGCCATGTGCTCGCCCCCGCCGAAGCCGATCTCGAGCCAGCGCTCGGCCGGCGCGCCCGCAAGCGGGTCGGCGAGGTCGACGGCGAGGCGGGGCAGGAGCGTCTCGAGGAGGTCCGCCTGCCTGGGCTTGATCGGCCGCCCCTTGATGCGGCCAAAGGAGCGCAGGGCGGCGGTGGGCGGGGGTGGGGGCATGGCGAGCGGGGTCATAGCGGGGGGGGGGGTGGCGGATCGGGAGCTTGGTCCTGAAGCCGGGTAGGGCCGCCGTGCTCGGTCGCGTCAAGGGTGCGCGCTCCGCGCCGGCC
>CAXTAO010000054.1:0-4860 GCA_964242625.1 uncultured Caulobacteraceae bacterium
CGCCCTGCGCGCGACGGCTGACCGGAGGGGTCGGGACGCGGGGCGTCCCTTCTTGGTAGTTCGACAACGCCTCCGGCGGGTCGAACACAGGGCTGCACCTGTGAGGGTAGCGGCTAGGGCGACCGTCGAGCCCGAGCGGCTCGGTCGCTTCAGCGAGCGCCGCCCGCCGATGGCGGGCTCTGGCAAGCCCCAGCCCTGTGTTCGACGCGGGCCGCAGGCCTAAGTCGAACTTGAACTACGGGACGCCCCGCGCCCCGACCCCTCCGGAACAGCCGTCGCGCGCAGGGCGGGTCAAGGCAGCGGCGAAGCCGCTCCTGCGCAGCAGGTCGCCTTGACGCGCCCGAGCACGGCGGCCCAGCGCGCAGCGCCCGCCGCCAGGCGGACCTACCCCGCCCGATCAATCACCAGCGTCATCCTCCCGGCCGCGGGCTCCCCCCGCCGCACCGCCAGCACCCGCCAGGGCGCCTCGCCGTCCAGCACGAGCTGTTGACCGGCCGCCGCCGCCGGGTGGTCCCGCGCCACCGCCGTCGCGGTGTCCACCCGCACGGGCCTGAGCCCGTCCGAAGCGTCGCTGGAACCGGCGCCCGCGCGCACCTCCACCCACACGACCGCCACCTCCGCCCACACGCGCGTGCGACCACCCTCGTCGGTCTCCGTCTCCGTCGCGGCCTGCAGCGACCCCGGCCGCTCGCTCACAACCGGCCCAGTCGGAAAGGGGCGAGCCAGCTCTCGGCCGCGCTCGCGTCGGGGGGATCGCCGTCGCCCCGCCGCTCGTAGCCGTCGGCCACGATCTGCAGCACGGCCTGGCGCAGTCCGGCGGGGGCGGCGGCAGGGTCCGCATAGCCCGCCCGATAGTCGATCCGCACGTCCGCCGTCGCGGCGAGCAGGAGCCGCACGCGCGGGGGCGATCGCCCCGGCTCCACGCGATAGGTCGAGGTGTCGACCGGCGTCCAGCCGCCCGCCCCGTCGGCCACGAACACGCCGTCCACGCCCAAGAGCGGGCGGCGCAGCAGGCGCACGGCGGTGTCCGCCGGCGCAGGCCCCGTCTGCGACAGGCCCGTGGGGGCGAAGCACACGCCCGTCGCCTCCTCCGCCCGCTCGCGCGCGGCGGTGACGAGCGCGGTGATCAGGTCGTCCTCCGCGTCGTGGGTGACGCGCAGGTGAGCCTTGGCCTCGGCGAGCGAGACCGGCTCCGCCGCGGGCGGAGCGGTGACGGTGAGGGTCATGGCGCCTCAATTTGCCGGGGAGGAAGGGGCGCGCCGGACGGGCCGGCGCGCCCGGGTCGGATCCAGGTTCTGATCAGCTCGCGCTGAACTTCAGGAGCTTGATCGCGTCGTAGTTCTGCACTCCGCCGCCCACGCGCTTCAGCGTATAGAAGAGGACGTAGGGCTTGGAGGAGTACGGGTCGCGCAGCACCCGCACCCCCGCCCGGTCGACCACGAGATAGCCGCGGGCGAAGTCGCCGAAGGCGATGGCGCACGCGCCCGAGCCGATGTCGGGCATGGGCTCCATCTCGGTGATGGGATAGCCGAACAGGGTCGCCGGCTGGCCCGCCTGGGCGGGCGGCGCGAGGATGTAGTCGCCGTTGTTGTCCTTGAACCGGCGCACCGCCGAGAGCGTGCGGCGGTTCATCACAAAGCGCCCGTTCGGCCGGAACTGGCTCTTGGGCGCGTAGATCAGGCTCAGGAGCACGTCGGCCGGCGCGGTGGCCGGGAAAGCGCCGGCGACGCCCGTCGCGACGTAGCCGATCTGGCCCCAGGCCTGGCTGGCGTCCGCCACCTGAGTGTAGCTCAGGAAGCCCTTGGGTTTGGCGACCCCGTCGCCGCTCACGAAGGCTGCGGTCTCCTGGATGGCGAAGGCGTCGTTCACCTCATCGGCCAGCCACTGGTCGATGTCGATTTGGGCGTCGTCTAGGAGCGCCTGGGTGGCGGCCGGGGCGGCGTAGAGGTCGGCGGCGGGGAAGCTCAGGAGGTCTAGGGTGGGCGGCGTGGTCTCGGTGCGCGCGGCGGTCTCGGCCGCCCAGCTGGCGACCAGCCCGGTCGACGACACGGGCTTGGAGTAGACGCCCGAGCCGACCGTGCGGACGGTGGCGATCCCGCGCATGGGCGAGGAGGCCATCAACCGCCGGTCGATCTGCCGCTCGAGCGCCGGCGGGGCGAGATAGCCGCCCGCGGTGGCCGACCCCTCGGACAAGCCCTTCAACTCGAGGTCGGGACCGGCCGCGCCCGTCTTCAGATAGCCGTCGAACGCGGCCTTGCGCTCGTCGGGCGCTTCGACCGCGGGGCCGCCCAGAGCGGGGCGACGGGCGTCGGCCGCGGCGCGCTCCAGCCGGCGCTCGGCGGCGGAGAGGCCGGCGTCGATGCGCGCGACTTTTTCCTCGAGGAGGGGGTCTCCCGCCTTGCGCTCCAGCGCGTCCATCCGCTCGTCGTTGGCGGCGCGGAAGGCCTCGAAGGCCGCCATCACCTCGTGCATGGCGCTGCGGGTCTCGGCGGAGGGGGCCGCCTGCTTGGTCTCTTTCACGTTGAGGTCCTTGCTTTGGGGGAAAAAGTGAGTCGCGCCTCGCGCAGCAGGGGGAAGGTCACGAGCGACACCTCCCAGAGGTCGACGGCGGTGAGCACGCGCACGCCCGCCGCCGGGTCGGCCCGCGCCTTGACCGTGCGGAAGCCGATGGAGAGCCCGTCCAGCGCGCCCGCGCGCACGAGCGCTGCGCACATGCGGCCGGTGGGCGAGGCGGCGAGGATGCGGCCGCGCACGAAGAGGCCGCGCGCGTCCGGCCGCACCTCGTCCCAGACGCCCACGGGAGTGCGCGTGTCGTGGGCGTGGAGCATCTTGACGCCGAGCGGGCCGGCGTCGGCGGCGGTGTCGAAGGCGCCGGGGGCGACCACGTCGTCGCCGCCGTCCTTTTTCCACCAGAGCGAGGCGTAGCCTTCGATGGCGAGAGCGCCCGTCATCGCCGCGGCTCCGCGCGGGCGTCGAGCAGGGCTTCTATGCGCGCGAGGTCGGCGCGGGTGGCGTCGGCCTGCGCCTCCAGCCGCGCCCGCCGCTCGGCGACGCCCACCTGCCGGTCGAGCCGGCGCTCGATGGCGGCGATGCGCTCGGCCGCGCCGCCCGCCCACAGAAGGGCGCCGCCCGTCTGCACGAGGAGGGCGAAGATCACCGCGAGAGAGACCTGGCGGTCCATCCGCCAGGGCGAGGCGGAGGCCTCCGGCGCGCGGACGTCGGGCTCGGTCATGTCGAGCGCTCCGCGTCCGGGTCGGCGCCCAGCCCGGCCATGCGGCGGCGCTCGGCCGGGGTGAGGAAGCTTGCGGCGTCCAGCCGCGTCCACAGCGCGGCGCGGTCGTCGGCGAAGGCGGGCGCGCCGTCGAGGTCGGGTGCGATGCGCAGGGCGCCGGGCTCGGGATCGAAGCGGGGCGCGAGCCAGCCTTCCAGCGCCCGCGCGGCGCGCTGCGCCAGCGGTGCGACCGTGGCGCGCCAGAAGGCGGAGGTCGCCTCCTTGTAGTTGGAGTAGGTGGCGTCGCCCGGGATGCCCAGGAGCTGGGGCGGCACGCCGAAGGCCAGGGCGATCTCGCGCGCAGCGGCATGCTTTAGCTCGGCGAAGTCCATCTCCGCCGGGGTCAGCGCCATGGGCTTCCAGTCGAGCCCTCCGTCCAGGAGGAGCGGCCGGCCCGCCGCCGCCGCGCCGGTGTGCGCCTCGCCGAGCTCGGCCTTCAGGCGCTCGAACTGCTCGGGCGTGAGCCGCTCCCCTCCGGAGAAGACGAGCGCGCCGGATGGCCGGGCCGAGTTGTCCAGCAGCGCCTTGTTCCAGGCGGAGCCCGCGTTGTGCACGTCCACCGCGAAGGCGCAGGCCTCCAGCGGCGACTGGCCGTAGAGGTCGTCCAGCGGATTGTAGAGCCTGAGGCTCAGGACCGGCGACCAGCCGTCGGCGGCGGGCGCCACCGGCCGGCCGCGCCCGTCGCCCGCCGCGTCATAAGTCCAGCCCGCGGGCCAGCCGTCGGGGCCGGGAACGACGCGTACCCGGTCGGGGCGCAACGGGTAGAGCTCGGCAGGCGGCGCACCGTCGTCGCCCACCGCCTCCAGATAGGCCGAGCCTGCGATCTGCAGGGCGGAAAGCCAGCTCTCCATCAGCTCGGCCCCGCCGGCCTCGCCGTTGGGGCGGTCCAGGAGGCGCTGCAGCGGGTGGTCGGGGGCGCGGGCGCCGCGATCGAACACCGCGAGCGGGAGGGAGGCCGCCGCCTTCGCCACCATGCGCACGCAGCGATACACCACCGGATTGCGGGCGTAGCCCTCGCGGGCGAGCGCCGACAGGTCGCGCGGCGTCCAGCGCGGACGGCCGGGCTCGGAGAAGCTGGCGAACAGGGCGGGGCGCGTCGCCTTGGCCTCGGGAGGCGCAGCGGCGCGCCGCGGCCCAGCGAACCAGGCGCGGATGGGCGGCATGGAGGTCTCCTGGGGTCGGGGGTCGGGGTCCGCCTTGCGGCGGGCGCTGCGCGCGGGAGTGTCCGGCGCTCGATCGGTGGGCGGAGCGCCATCGTGCTCGGTCGCGTCAAGAGACGCTTCGCTCTCCGCCCTTGACCCGCCCTGCGCGCGACAGCTGATGGGAGGGGTCGGGACGCGGGGCGTCCCTTCTTACTGTTCGACAACGCCTCCGGCGGGTCGAACACAGGGCTGTGCCTGCGAAGGTCGGAGCCGGGCGACAGTCGAGCCCGAGCGGCTCGGTGGCTCGAGAGAGCGCCGCCCGCCGATGGCGGGCTCCGGCAGGCATCAGCCCTGCGTTCGACGCGGGCCGCAGGCCTAAGTCGAACTATCAAGAAGGGACGCCCCGCGTCCCGACGCCCCTGCGTCAGCCGTCGCGCGCAGGGCGGG
>CAXTAO010000055.1:0-3824 GCA_964242625.1 uncultured Caulobacteraceae bacterium
ACGCGGTCGACGAAGTAGAAATAGCCCTCCTCGTCCTGGCGCATCAGGTCGCCGGTGCGGAACCAGGCGTCGCCCGGCTCCACCACGCCGTGCAGCACCTTGCGCTCGCTCGCGGCGCGATCGGCGTAGCCGGTGAAGCTCGCACGCGGGTCGGCGGCGTCTATACGGCCGACCACCTCGCCCACCTCGCCCGGCCGCACGGCAAGCGCCAGCCCGCGCCCGTCGCGCACCACCTCGCCCGTCTCGACGTCGTGCGCCACGAGGCCCACGTTGAAGCGACGCTTCAGCCAGCGCGGGATGCGGCCCACCGCCCCGACCTTGCCGTCGAAGTTGAGCAAGGAGACGTTGCCTTCCGTCGCGCCGTAGAACTCCAGCACGCGCGGAATGGCGAAGCGAGGCTGCATCACCTCCCACACGTCGCCGCGCAGGCCGTTGCCGAAGGCGAGCTTCAGCTTGTGCTGGCGCTCCTCCGGCCGCTCGGGCTGGTTGACCAGGTAGCGGCACAGTTCGCCGATGTAGACGAACATGGTGGCCCCCTCCTCCACCACCTCTCCCCAGAACTGGCTGGCCGAAAACCGCCGGCGGATCAGGAGGCAGCCGCCGTTGAGGAGCGCCGCCCCCGCGCCGCAGAGCCCGCCGGTGGAGTGGTACAGCGGGAGCGCGTTGAACACCCGATCGTCCGGGCCGGCCTCGGTCGAGCCCGCGAAGCCGCGCATGTAGAGCTGGGCGCGCACGTGGGTGATGCGCGCGGCCTTGGGCAGGCCCGTCGTGCCGCTCGTGTAGATCAGGAGCGCCAGGTCCTTGGCGGTGATGTCCTGGCGCGCGGTCTCGCGGTCGGGCCTGAGCGACGAGGCGCCCTTCAGCGAACGGTCGAGGTCGCGGTCGCCGCGCACCGCGCCGGTCTCGAGCCCGCCGCCTACGACCCACTCGGTCACGGCGCGCTTCAGCCCCGAGCGCGCGGCGGCGAAGGCGGGGGCGGTCTCCGCGTCGCAGATGATGTGCGCGGCGCCCGCGATCTCGAGGCAGTGCACGAGGCCCGCGCCCGTGACCTGGTTGTTGATCAGCGCGGTGACGATCCCCGCCTTCGACAAGCCGTACCAGATCGGAATGTACTCGAGCCGGTTGGGCATGAAGAGCGCGACCACGTCGCCGCGCATGACGCCCCGCGCCTTGGCCCAGTTGGCGTAGCGGTTCGCCAGGGCGTCCATCTGGGCGTAGGTGAGCGTGCGCCCTTCGAAGGCCAGGGCGGTGCGCTCGGGGAAACGGTCGACCGCCGCCTCCAGATCGTCGCACACGAGGTTGGGCGAGTCGGGGCGGATCGAGCGCACCCGTTTGAGCGTGCGCGAGAGCCCGCGGACGAAGCGGAAATCGCGCCGCACGCGCGCCCAGAACTTCGGCTTCTCCCCCGCCATCACTCCGTTGTGATGGCCGCCCCGAAGGTGGTCAAGGCGGCGCGAGAGGGGTAGGCGCGGCTCCGCTCGGCGCGCGCGCGCAGGTGGCGCCCGCGCCACGGCGCCCTCGGTGGCGCACCTGATTTCGTCATCTCAGGGGGCAGCGCAGGCGGAACAATCGCAGCGTCGGGTCGCCGTCGCTGTACAGGGCGCCGTCGAAGGCCGTGGGATCCGACACGGCCGCGAGCTCGTCGGAGACGAGCACCGGCAGCCTCGGCGCGGCGTATTGCGTGAGCCTGGAGCGCATCAGTTCAAGGGCGATCCAGCCGCTTGCGGCGGGGGACAGCTTCGCCGGCGTGTAGGCGGCGACGAAGCGGACGCCGCGCTGGCAGAGCTCGGGCGCAGGGTTCGCCCGCGCACGCAGGAGCGCCAGCCACCGCGCATCGTTGACCAGCCCTTCGAGCTGCACCACCGGACCGGGGTAGAACCAGGCGAAGGCGCCCGCGCGATCGCCCATCGCCACTGGCGCGCCGCCCGTGATCGAGGCGAAGCGCTCCGCCCCGAGCCTGTCGACCGCATAGAAGCCCGTCGGCGCAGGTGCGGACAAGGCCGCACGCCCCGCCTTCGCCGTCACCAGCGCCAGGAGCACGGCCCCGAGCGCGGCGGTCACCCTGCGCGCCGGCTCGCGCGCACCCGCGTCGAACGCACGCCCCCAGGTGAAAAGCGCGGTCGCCAGCACGAAGACGAGCGGAAAGCTGTACCAGGGCCAGATCTGCCAGGACGAACCGAACGCGAGCTTGGCCGCGAAGGCGACACCCCCGATCCCCGTCGCCAGGCCCAGCACGCGACCGGTGGATCCCCGCGGCGCGGCGAGGGCCATGACGGGCGCGGCGGCGCATCCGATGAGGGTCAGGAGCATCCGCCCTCCGCCGCCATGACCGAAGCCCTGCGCTTCGACGAGCATCTGCGCCAGGAAGCGGTGATTGATCTGCAGGCCTCCCAGCGACTTCACGGCGCTGGAGATCGGGAGAGCGGCGCCGAAGACGAGGAGGTTCGCGCCGGCGTAGACCGCGCCCGCGCCCGCGACGACGCCCAGCGCCAGCCCTCGCTGCGTCCGGCTGCGGTCGCTCAGGGCGACGGCGGGGAGGACGAACACCGCCGCATCGATCCGGGCCGCGATGCAGGCCGCCGCGGCTGCGCCGAGGGGGAGCGCGCCGCTCCAGCCGGCGGGCCGCTCCGCGTCGAGCGCGAGCACGAACACCGCCGCGCACAGGGCGAAGAGCGAGACCTCCATGCCCAGCCCCGCCATCGCCCCCACGTAGTGGGCGAACAGCGCGGTGAAGAGCAGACGCGGGCCCCAGGCGCGAACGCGCGAGCTCGTGAGCAGCAGCGACGCCGCCGCGCCCAGGCACACGGCCTCGATCGCGACGACGCTCCAGGTCGCCTCGCCGAACAGGCGCGTCTTCACGGCCAGGATCGCCACCCACAGCGGGTGATAGCCGTTCGTCAGGCTCAAGCCGTCGAAGCTCGAACGGCCCGTGCGGGCCAGCGTGCGCGCGACCTGCGCGTAGTAGAAGCCGTCGTCTTCCAGCGCGATGGGCGCGTGCGCCCGGACCGAGGCGGTCAGCGGCGCGCAGACGATCGCGGCCGTGAGGGCGCCCGCCACGGCCGCCCACACGCGGACGCCAATGCGAACGGCGCGTCCGCGCCGCGCGTCGGTGCGCCAATGCCGAGCGATCTGGTCCACGCCTTCGCCTCCGTTCGGAGGCACGCTAGCGCGCAAGCGTTGACGCACGCTCAACCGCTAGGCTGGCGCGCGACGTGATGCTTTCTCGGTAGGGCTTGGGTGCGGGGGTAGGATTTGAACCTACGACCTTCAGGTTATGAGCCTGACGAGCTACCGGGCTGCTCCACCCCGCGACAAGCTCTATGATCGTGTGAAGGGTCTGTTGACTTGCATCCGTCCGGTAGACCTGGCGGCGACCTACTCTCCCGCGCCTTGAGACGAAGTACCATCGGCCCTGGGGGACTTAACGACCGAGTTCGGAATGGGATCGGGTGGGGAACCCCCGGTATAACCACCAGGTCAACGGGACGGATGCAGAGAGAACACCGGCAGATATGAGACTTGCGGCGGCTTCGTCGCCGCGCATGGGTTCGATTGAGATAACGATCAAGCCGATCGAGCGATTAGTACCGGTAAGCTTCACGCCTCGCAGCGCTTCCACACCCGGCCTATCAACGTGGTGGTCTACCACGGCTCTCGGCGAAGCCTTGTTTCGAGGTGGGTTTCCCGCTTAGATGCTTTCAGCGGTTATCCCGTCCATACTTAGCTACCCTGCTGCGCGGCTGGCGCCACGACAGGTCCACCAGAGGTATGTCCATCCCGGTCCTCTCGTACTAGGGACAGATCCTCTCAAGCTTCGTACACCC
>CAXTAO010000056.1:0-3628 GCA_964242625.1 uncultured Caulobacteraceae bacterium
GCCCCTACGCCGACCGCGGCCCTCGTCCGGGCGGCCCCGCCGCGCCGGCCCCCCGCGTGTCGCGCGACGGCGACACCGTACGCTATTCGGCGGCGGCTCCGCGCCCCGCCGGCGGCCTCGGCCAGCGCACCTCCACGAGCCCGCGCCCGGTCGGCACGGGCCCCGGCGGCTATCGCGGTGCGGCGTCCGCCCCGTCGACGCCCGAAGTGGCCAAGACCAGCCGCTCGGCCCCGCCGCGCGCGGGCTTCTCGCGCCCCGGCGCCGCCGGCGGCCGTGACGACGACCGTCGCGCCGGCGCGCCCAAGAGCGTGCTGACGCGCTCCAAGGGCACGCCCGTGCGCCGCGAGGGCCGGCTCACCATCCAGTCGGCCTCCGGCGAGAGCGGCGACCGCATGCGCTCGCTCGCCTCGGTCCGCCGCGCCCGCGAGCGCGAGCGCGAGAAGCGCCGCGGCGGCGGCGTGGGCGACCAGGGCCGCGTGGTGCGCGACGTGGTGATCCCCGACGCCATCACCGTGCAGGAGCTCGGCCAGCGCATGGCCGTGCGCGGCGTGGACATCATCAAGTTCATGATGCGCCAGGGCGCGATGATGACCATCAACGACGTGCTCGACGCCGACACCGCCGAGCTGATCGCGTCCGAGTTCGGCCACACCGTGCGCCGCGTCTCGGAGAGCGACGTCGAGCAGGGCTTCATCGCCGACAAGGACGTGGAGGCCGACACCCAGCCGCGCCCGCCGGTGGTGGCGGTCATGGGCCACGTCGACCACGGCAAGACCTCGCTCCTGGACGCGCTGCGCTCCACCAAGGTGGTCAAGGGCGAGCACGGGGGCATCACCCAGCACATCGGGGCCTACCAGGTGGCGACGCCCGAGGGCGCGCACATCACCTTCCTCGACACGCCCGGTCACGCC
This sequence comes from uncultured Caulobacteraceae bacterium, assembly GCA_964242625.1. Taxonomy (GTDB): domain Bacteria; phylum Pseudomonadota; class Alphaproteobacteria; order Caulobacterales; family Caulobacteraceae; genus JASLDZ01. The sequence continues at coordinate 912 of CAXTAO010000056.1, forward strand.
GCCTTCAGCGCCATGCGCGCGCGGGGCGCCAACGTGGGCGACATCGTGATCCTGGTGGTGGCCGCCGACGACGGGGTGAAGCCGCAGACGGTCGAGGCGATCAACCACGCCAGGGCCGCGGGCGCGCCGATCATCGTGGCCGTGAACAAGATCGACAAGCCGGAGGCGGACCCCACCAAGGTCGTCAACGAGCTCCTGCAGTACGAGGTCATCGGCGAGGCGGTGGGCGGCGAGACGCAGATCGTGCAGGTCTCGGCCCTGCAGAAGCTCGGGCTCGACGACCTCCTGGAGGCGATCAGCTTGCAGGCCGAGGTGATGGACCTGCGCGCCAACCCCGACCGCTCGGCCGAGGGCACCATCATCGAGGCCAAGCTCGACAAGGGCCGGGGTCCGGTGGCCACCGTCATCGTCGACCGCGGCACGCTGAAGCGCGGCGACATCGTGGTGGCGGGCTCCGCCTGGGGCCGCGTGCGCGCGCTCGTCAACGAGCGCAACGAGCAGCCCAAGGAGGCCGGGCCCTCCACTCCGGTGGAGATCCTGGGCCTCGACCAGGCCCCCTCGCCCGGCGACACCTTCGCCGTGGTGGAGGACGAGGCGCGCGCCCGCGAGCTGACCGAGTACCGCGAGCGGCTGCGCCGCGAGAAGCGCGTCACCCCCGTGGGCGGCGGCGCCTCCCTCGCCGACATGATGGCCAAGCTTCAGGACAAGAAGGTCTCGGAGCTGCCGCTGATCGTGAAGGCGGACGTGCAGGGCTCGGCGGAGGCGATCGTCACCGCGCTGGAGAACCTCGGCAACGAGGAGGTGCGCGCGCGCATCATCCTGTCGGGCGCGGGCGGCATCACCGAGAGCGACGTGCAGCTGGCCAAGGGCGCGGGCTGCCCGATCCTCGGCTTCAACGTCCGCGCCTCGGCGCAGGCGCGCCAGCTGGCCGAACGCGAGGGCGTAGAGATCCGCTACTACGCGATCATCTACGACCTCCTGGACGACATGAAGGGCGTGCTCTCGGGCCTGCTCTCGCCCATCCAGCGCGAGACCTGGCTCGGCGAGGCGACGCTCCTGCAGGTGTTCGACATCACCAAGGTCGGCAAGATCGCCGGCTGTCGCGTGACCGACGGGGTGGTGCGCCGCGGCGCCCGCACCCGCATCATCCGCAACGACGTGGTGATCATGGAGCAGGGGGTCCTGCAGACCTTGAAGCGCTTCAAGGACGACGTGGCGGAGGTGATCTCCGGCATGGAGTGCGGCCTGGGCTTCCAGAACTTCCAGGACCTCAAGGAAGGCGACCAGATCGAGTGCTTCACCCTCGAAGAGGTCAAGCGCTCGCTCTGAGCGCGCTGACGGGCGTGGGTGAAGGGCGCGGGCCGCGAGGTCCGCGCCCTTCGCGCTTGCAGCGAAGCTGAGCCCGCCTCCAGGGGAAACCGCATCTGCCCCGGTGGCGGATCGCGGGCGGGGAGCCTAGATCACCGCCCGCGGGCGTTCGTCCCCGCGCCTGCAGCGAGCTCCCGATGCCTTCCCTGTTCGACCCCATCCGGCTCGGCGCGATCGAGGCGCCCAACCGTGTGCTGATGGCCCCGCTCACCCGCGCGCGCGCCACCCGCGAGCACACGCCTACGCCCGTGATGGCCGAGTACTACGCCCAGCGCGCGGATGCGGGCCTGATCATCTCGGAGGCGACCGGGATCAGCCGGGAGGGGCTGGGCTGGCCCTTCGCGCCCGGCCTGTGGCGCGACGACCAGGTCGAGGCCTGGCGCCCGGTGACCGAGGCCGTGCACCGCAAGGGCGGCCGCATCGTCGCCCAGCTCTGGCATATGGGCCGGCTCGTGCATCCGAGCTTCCTCGGCGGCGACGCGCCTGTGTCCGCCTCCGCCGAGACCGCGCCCGGCCAGGCGCACACCTACGACGGCAAGCAGGTCTATGGCGAGCCGCGCGCGCTTGAGGTGGACGAGATCCCCCGCCTCCTGGAGGACTACCGCGGCGCCGCGCGCAACGCGCTGGCCGCGGGCTTCGACGGTGTGCAGATCCACGCCGCCAACGGCTACCTCATCGACCAATTCCTGCGCGACGGCTCCAACCACCGCACCGACGGCTACGGCGGCTCGGCGGAGAACCGCGTGCGCCTGCTGCGCGAGGTCGCGGAGGCGGTGGTCGACGCGGTGGGCGGCGAGCGCACCGGCGTGCGGCTTTCGCCGAACGGCAACGCCCAGGGCGTGGACGACAGCGACCCGCACACGACCTTCGCGGCGGCGGGCGCCGCGCTGAAGGCTGTGGGCGTGTCGTGGCTCGAGCTGCGCGAGGGCGGCTCCGATTCCACCTTCATCAAGGGTTCGGTCGATCCCGTGGCGCCCGCCATCAAGGCGGCTTTCGGCGGCCCGCTCGTGCTGAACTCCGACTTCGACGGCGCGCGCGCCCAGGCGGCGCTCGATGACGGCCGCGCCGACGCGATCGCCTTCGGCCGCCCCTACATCGCCAACCCCGACCTCGTGGAGCGCTTGCGCCGCGGCGCGCCGCTGGCGGAGGGCGAGATGAAGACCTGGTACAGCCAGGGGCCGGAGGGGTACGTCGACTATCCGGCGCTGGAGACGGAGGCGGCGTGAGGGCGGGAGCGTGCGTGAGGCGTCCGCTCGGCGGCGGGCGCTGCGCGCGGTGTTTCCCGCGCTCTATTCTGACGCCGGGTAGGGCCGCCGTGCTCGGTCGCGTCAAGGGTGCGCGCTCCGCGC
>CAXTAO010000057.1:0-3110 GCA_964242625.1 uncultured Caulobacteraceae bacterium
GCCGTCGCGCGCAGGGCGGGTCAAGGGCGAAGCGCAGCGGAGAGCGAAGCGTCCCATGACGCGACCGAGCACGGCGGCCCCACCTGGCGTCAGAACGGAGCGTCCCCCACGCCCACCCCCGCGCGGCGAGGCGACGCCTCGCGCCCCATCTGCGGATCAGCTATGGCTGCCGCCAGGAACACATGACGAACGCGCCCGGCCGCCCCCTCCGAATCCTGGGCCTCGACCCGGGACTGCGCCGCACCGGCTGGGGCGTGGTGGAGGTCGAGGGCTCGCGTCTGCGGCTGGTCGGCTGCGGCGTGCTCGGCGCGCCGGAAACCCCGCCGCTCGCGGTGCGTCTCATGCACCTCCATGCGGCGCTCGTGGCGCTCGTGGCCGAGCACGCGCCCGACGAGGCGGCGGTCGAGGAGGTGTTCGTCAACGGCAACGGCCAGTCGACGCTAAAGCTCGGCCAGGCGCGCGCCTGCGCGCTCCTCGCGCCCGCCCAGGCGGGGCTGCCCGTGGCGGAGTACGCGACCACTCTCGTCAAAAAGGCGGTCACCGGCGTCGGCCGGGCGGAGAAGGACCAAGTGGGCTTCATGGTGCGCCGCCTCCTGCCGGGCATGGGCGAGCTCGCGGCGGGTCACGACGCCTGCGACGCGCTGGCGGTCGCCATCGCCCACGCCCACCTGCGTGGGCCCATCGGTCGGCGCGCGGCGTGATCGCCCGGCTGCGCGGCGTGCTGGTGGAGGTGGAGGGCGAGGCCTGTGTGGTCGAGGTCGGCGGCCCGGCGGGCGGGGTGGGCTATCTCGTGCGCATGGGCGCGCGGACGCTCGCCCGCCTGCCCGCGCCGGGCGAGCCCGTGACGATCCAGGTCGAGAGCCGCACCACCGAGGCCGACGGCGTGACGCTCTACGGCTTCCCGAGCCGGGACGAGCGCGCCGCCTTTCGCGCGCTGACCGCCATCCAGGGGGTCGGCCCCAAGGCGGCCCTGGCGGTGCTGGACGTCTTGCCGCCGGGCGAACTGGCCTCGGCCGTCGCGCGGGAGGACAAGGCGGCGGTGGCGCGCGCTGCGGGCGTCGGCCCCAAGCTCGCGCTCAGGATCGTGACCGAGCTCAGGGGCAAGCCCCTAGGCGCGGGGCTCGCCGCCGCGGGCCCCCACCCCGAGCCCGCCGCCTCCGCGGTCGACGCGCCCGGTGCGGCGGGCGAGGCGACCGCGGCGCTCATGGGGCTGGGCCTGGCCGAGCCCGTCGCGCGCCGAGCCGTGGAGGCCGCCGCCGCGCGGCTCGGCGCCGAGGCGGCGCTTGAGGCGCTGATCAAGGCCGCCCTGCAGGAGAGCGCGCGGTGAGGCGCGCACGTCTGTGAGCCGCCTCGTCGCCCCCGGCGCGCCCGACCCATCCGACCGGGCGCTGCGCCCCCTCAGCCTGGAGGAGTTCCACGGCCAGGCCCCGGTGAAGGCCAACCTCCGCGTCTTCATCGACGCCGCGCGCGACCGCGCCGCGGCGCTCGACCACGTGCTGCTGTCGGGGCCCCCCGGCCTCGGCAAGACGACCCTGGCGCAGATCACCGCGCGCGAGCTCGGCGTGAACTTCCGCGCCACCGCCGGCCCCATCCTCACCAAGGCGGGCGACCTCGCGGCCATCCTCACCAACCTCGAAGCGCGCGACGTTCTCTTCATCGACGAGATCCATCGCCTGCCCGCGGCGGTGGAGGAGATCCTCTACCCCGCCATGGAGGACCACGTGCTGGACCTCGTGATCGGCGAGGGCCCGTCGGCGCGGTCGGTCAGGATCGATCTCGCGCCCTTCACCCTGGTGGGCGCGACCACGCGGGCGGGGCTCCTGGCCACGCCCTTGCGCGACCGCTTCGGCATTCCGCTGCGGCTCGAGTTCTACACGCCGGCCGAGCTCGAGCGCGTGCTGCACCACGCCGCGCGGCGCATGGGCGTCGAACTCGCCCCGGACGGCGCGGCCGAGATCGCGGGGCGCGGGCGGGGCACGCCGCGCGTGGCGGGGCGGCTCCTGCGCCGCGTGTGCGACTTCGCCCATGCTGACGGGACGCGCGTGATCGACCGCGCCGCCGCCGCGCGCGGCCTCGCCCGGCTGGAGGTGGACGAGGCGGGGCTGGACGCGCTCGACCGCCGATACCTCCGCGCGCTGATCGAGCTCTACGGCGGCGGCCCGGTCGGGGCCGAGAGCCTGGCCGCGGCCCTGGCGGAGGGGCGCGACGCGGTGGAGGAGGTGATAGAGCCCTACCTGCTGCAGCAGGGCTTCGTCTTGCGCACGCCGCGCGGCCGGATGGCCGCGACGGCCGCCTACGCGCATATCGGCCTGCCCGCCCCGCCCGCCCCGCCCCGGAGCCAGCCGGGCCTCTTCGAGGGCTGAGCCATGCCAGACGACCCGGTGGAACAGGCGATCGCCCAGGCGCTGGGCGTCGAAAGCGCCGCCTTTCCCGAGCACCCCTCCGCCGGCTGGATCGTCGGGCGCGAGCATCACCTGGCGGTGCGCGTCTACTACGAAGACACCGACTTCACCGGCGTGGTCTATCACGGGAACTACGTGCGCTATCTGGAGCGCGGGCGTTCGGATTTCCTGCGGCTGATCGGGGCGGGGCACGCCGGCCTCCTCGACCGCGTCGACCCCGCCGCCTTCACCATCCAGCGCATCGAGCTCGACTTCCGCCGCCCCGCGCGGATCGACGACGCGCTCGTGGTGGTCACCAGCTATGAGCACCTGCACGGCGCCCGACTGGACGCGCGCCAGCGCATCGTGCGGGGGAGCGATGTCCTGGCCGAGGCGCGCGTGCACGCCGCCTGCATCGATCTCAATGGCCGCCCGCGCCGACCCCCGGCCGAGCTGGTCGAGCGGGTGCGGCCGTACCTGCCGACGGTGGCGTGAGAAGTGGCGGGTGGTGTGCGCCTTGCGGCGGGCGCGGCGGGCGCTCCGTTCTGTGAGCGCGGAGGGGACCGCCGTGCTCGGTCGCATCAAGGGACGCTTCGCTCTCCGCTGACGCTTCGCCCTTGACCCGCCCTGCGCGCGACGGCTGATCGGAGGGGTCGGGACGCGGGGCGTCCCTTCCAACAAGTTCGACTTAGGCCTGCGGCCCGCGTCGAACACAGGGCTATAGCTTGC
>CAXTAO010000058.1:0-2878 GCA_964242625.1 uncultured Caulobacteraceae bacterium
GCCCGGCGCCCGCGCACGCCAACGGCGGCGGTCAGGCCCGGCCCGAGCGCCGCGGGCCCGACGCGGGCGCGGCTGCGCCCCAGCGCCCGCGCCGCGAGGCGGGCGAGCGCTGGAATCCCGCCGACAGCTGATCCGGACAGGCGCGGGGCTCAGCCCCGCTCCTTCGCCTTCGAGAAGGCGATCTTGGGGGAGCGCTCGGCGGCGTAGTTCATCTCCCACGCCGTCTTGGCGAGGAAGACGGGCGCGGCGTCGATGTCGCGCGCCATGGCGCCGCGGTGCTTGCCCGAGAAGTCCTCCAGGTCCGCCGCGGCGCCCGACACCCACCGCGCCTCGGCGTAGGGGCTGGGCTCGAACAGGACCTCGAGGTTGAACTCGGTCTTGAGGCGGTCGGCCATCACCTCGAACTGCAGGGGGCCGACCGCACCCACGATGAAGTCGGCGCCGATCTCGGGACGGAAGAGCTGGGTCACCCCCTCCTCCGCCAGCCCCTCCAGCGCGCGCGACAGGTGCTTGGCCTTGAGCGGGTCCTTGACCCGCACGCGCTGCAGGATCTCCGGGGCGAAGTTCGGCAGGCCCGCGTAGCGCAGTGCGCCCGTCTCCGACAGGCTGTCGCCCACCCGCAGCACGCCGTGGTTGGGTATGCCGATCACGTCGCCCGGGAACGCCTCTTCCGCCAGCTCACGGTCGCTCGCCAGGAAGAGGATGGGGTTGTGCACGCTCATCTGGCGGCCGGTGTTCTGCACCTTGAGCTTCATGCCGCGCCGGAACTCGCCGGAGCAGAGCTTCACGAAGGCGACGCGGTCGCGGTGATTGGGGTCCATGTTCGCCTGGATCTTGAACACGAAGCCCGTGACCTCCGGGTCGGCCGGCGCAACCTCCACCTCGGCCCCCGCACGCTGCGCTTCGCGCGGTTCGGGCGGCGGCGCGAAGGCCCCCAGCGTCGCCAGGAGCTCCTCCACGCCGAAGTGGCGCAGCGCCGAGCCCCAGATCACAGGCGTCATGTGACCCTCGCGGAAACTCTGCAGATCGAACGGCTTGGAGGCCCCACGCACCAGTTCGGCCCCCTCCTCCAGCTCCTCGGCCTCCGCCCCGTCGAGGAGCCGCGCCACCGCGTTCGAGCGCCAGGCCACGGGCTTGAGGTCGTCCGGGTCGGCCTCCTCGCCCGCCGCCACGCGCACGTACGGGTGGAAGCGATCGTCGCGCAGGTCGAGCATGCCTCGGAAGCGATTCCCCGACCCCGCCGGCCAGTATAGCGGCGCGGGGTCGAGCGCGAGCTTGGCCCCGATCTCGTCCAGGAGGGCGAACGGGTCCTGAGCTTCGCGGTCCATCTTGTTGATGAAGGTGACGATGGGGATGTCGCGCAGCCGGCACACCTCGAAGAGCTTCAGCGTCTGCGGCTCGATGCCCTTGGCGGCGTCCAGCACCATCACCGCGGCGTCGGCGGCGGTGAGCGTGCGGTAGGTGTCCTCCGAGAAGTCCTCGTGGCCGGGGGTGTCCAGGAGGTTGAAGAGCAGGCCCTCGTGGTCGAACGTCATCACGCTGGCGGACACGCTGATCCCGCGTTCGCGCTCGATCTTCATCCAGTCCGAGCGGGTGCGCCGGTTCTCGCCGCGCGCCCGCACCGCCCCCGCCGCGCGAATCGCGCCCCCGGCGAGCAGGAGATGCTCGGTCAGCGTGGTCTTGCCCGCATCCGGGTGGGAGATGATGGCGAAGGTGCGCCGGCGCGCCGCCTCCGTGGCGAGGGCGGACTTCGGGGCGGCTAGGACGTCGGCGGCGGGCGGCATGGCGCGCGCATGTAGGGCCGCTGGGCGGCCCCGGCAAACCGCGCTCAGGCCGCGGCGAGCACGCTCTGGAAGACGAGCGCGCCGTCGGCGGAGCCGAGTTCGGCCTCGAAGGCGCGATCGGGGTGGGGCATAAGACCCATCACCGCTCCGGTTTCGTCCACGATCCCCGCGATGGCGCGCGCCGAACCGTTGGGGTTGTCGCGGTAGCGGAAGGCGACGCGGTTCTCGCCCTCCAGCCGGTCGAGCGTGGCGACGTCGGCGTAGAAGTTCCCCTCGCCGTTGCCCACGGGCATGACCGCCTCCTGCCGTTCGCCGAAGGCGGTGGTGAAGCGCGTGTCCGCGTTGGCCACTTGGAGCCGCACGGGCTTGCAGACGTACTTGAGCCGGGCGTTGCGCAGGAGGGCGCCGGGCAGGAGCCCGGCCTCGCACAGGATCTGGAATCCGTTGCACACGCCCAGCACCGGCACGCCGCGCCGCGCCGCCGCGACCACCTCGCGCACCACCGGCGACTGCGCCGCCATGGCCCCCGCGCGCAGGTAGTCCCCGTAGGAGAAGCCGCCGGGCAGGACGACGAGGTCGAGCCTCTCGGGCAGGGCCGTCTCCGCGTGCCAGACCATCTCCACGTCCGCGCCGGTCGACCGCTCCACGGCCACCGCACAGTCCCGGTCGCAGTTGGAGCCAGGAAAGACGACGACGGCGGCCTTCACTTCAGGCGATCTCCACCCGGTACGTCTCGATCACCGCGTTCGCCAGGAGGCGGTCGCACATGGAGCGCACCTGCGCCTCGGCCGCGGCGCGGTCGGGTGCAGCGACGTCGAACGTGAGGATGCGGCCGACGCGCACGTCGGACACGCCGCCGAAGTCCATGGCCAGGAGCGCGCCCTCGATCGCCTTGCCCTGCACGTCGAGCACGCCGGGCTTGAGGAAGACCACCACCGTCGCCCGCATCAGTGCACGCTGTTTCCGTTGGCCGCGGCCCCGCCTTCGATGACGCGCGGCATCTCCTTCATGATGCCCAGGCGCCGCGCGACCTCGGTGTAGCTCTCGATCACGTCGCCCAGGTCGCGGCGGAAGCGGTCCTTGTCGAGCTTCTC